>NZ_JBHVQB010000004.1:0-624438 GCF_042887015.1 Paenibacillus sp. NPDC057967 | reverse complement strand
GACACCGAAACCGTCTTTTCATGGATAACTCCTCCACCTATTCTTAGTGTATCTGAAGTGGAGAAAGTGTCCAACTGGATTAGGGGGCTATATAGTCATATCGACTAAAAAGGGTGACAGCGCTCGAAAAGGCAGGAATAAGTCGGTCAAACCGACTAAAAGCAAGGCAAAGCGGATTTCCGAGGGATTAGGTCGTTCATATCGACTTAAAAGGGAGGAACGCGCCCGAGTGAGCAATAAGTCGGTCAAACCGACTAAAAGCAAGGCAAAGCGGGTTTCTGAGGGATTAGGTCGTTCATATCGACTTAAAAGGGAGGCAGCGCGCCCGAGTGAGCAGTAAGTCGGTCAAACCGACTTATTCCTAAGCAAGCCAGTGCTAAGAGTTACTACTACTCAGTGTCCTCACTTTAAGGGATTCATACGGGCACACGACTACTACAAACCAAGCCCCCCGCCAACCTCACTCCTTCCCGTATTTGCTAAGGAAGTAGAGCAGGAAGCCGACTGCGGCGGCGGTCGCGACGCCTGTCGCGATATGGTAGAACGCGACGCGGCCAAACTGCTCATAGACAAGGCCGCCCAGCACGCCGCTGATGAGGCCGGCGACGCCGGTCCAGATGACCGTGTAGACGGCCTGGCCGGAAGCGCGGAATTCGTTCGGAATGAGCTGCGAGATATAGCGCAGCGCCGTAGAGAAGTAGACGCCGAATGATACGCTGTGCATCGCCTGCGTAGCGACGATCCAGCGCGGATCCTCGATCTCGCTGAGGAGCCACATGCGCACTCCGTACATAACCGATGCGAAGATCAGGAGCGGGAGCTCCTTGAATTTATGCCCGTATTTGCCGAGCAGGAACAAGATCGGAATCTCGCTGCAGGCCGAGATGAGCAGCGCAAGGCCAATGAGGGAGTCGCTAGCGCCCAGCTGGCGCATCGTGACGGCCAGGAAGCTCTCGTACATGCGATGCGCAGTCGATACGAGCAAAATAAGCATAAAGAACAGCATGACATTGCGCTGACGCAGCAGCTTGAAGAAGCCGGAAAACTCGATTTTCCGCGTACTGCCGCGATAGTCTTTGATAAACAGACTTAACACGATTGAGGTAGACACGGTGCATAGAGCTACTAATATCGTCCATTCCGAGCCGATACCCTTAAACAGCAGCCCAAAGCCGTAAGCGCTAAGGGCGAAGCCCAGTGAGCCAAAAATCCGAATCAAAGCGTAAGGCGTTCCCGTATACTGGCTGGAGAGCAGGATGAGACTGTCGCTTAACGGGTTCATTGGTGTCTGAAAGAAATAAAAGGCGGCCATGACGACGCAGACCATAGCGAAGTTTTCGAGAGGGAACAGAAGCGAGATCATCGCAAGCTGTCCGAATAGCAGCACGATCAGGATTTTCCGGATCGTCTGGAATTTGTCGCTGGCAAGACCGGTAATAATATTGGCGAAAATCGATACGAACAGGCCGGATGAATAGATGATGCCAATCTGGCTCTCTGAGAATCCTTGTGATAGAAAGTATAATGGAATAAAGGACATGATGAGCGCTTGGGTCGAATAGGTAGAGAAGCTGAATGCACGCAGCGCAAGCGTTTCTTTTTTGGCTGTAGGGGAAATTCCGCTGGCAGCGGTGTCTGATGTGTTCATGGCAGCAGTTTCACTCCGTCCCTGATTATAAAACGTTTACCATTCAGTATAGCATGGTTACCCTTCCATTTGTGGCTGGATTATTACCCTGTAAAATGGTACATTTATGAGTGGAGGTTTACAATGGCGGGATACAATTTTGTGTGGAACGACCGGCTTCGCATACACCTGCCTTCGCTAGAGAAGGAATGGGGTCAGTACAGCGAAGATGAGCAATCCCATTTGATTGAGAGGTGGGAGTTGATCCGCGGACGAATTCCGGATCTGATCATGGAACTGGAGCGTACGATCAACGGCAAGCAGTCGGAGCTTAACGAAGAAGAAGATTTCAAGCGTTCATGCGTGCTCAACTACGAGATTGCGGAACAGGCAAGCCGTATCAACGATTTGCAGATATGGTATCGGATGAATCAGGAATTGGAATCGCGCCGGCATTCATGACTGACTTTCTCGCAAGGGGGTGCGAAGTGAGACTTACGACTTTATCGGGCGGAAGAGCGCCCAAAGGTCCCATTAAGCTGATGCATCGTGTGTATAAATACGTATTGCCCGGCGTTGGAGCCGAACTTGACAAGCTGAAGGCGCTCGCCGAAGCCATACCGAATGAAGAGCTGCGGACGCAGGCGCTGAGCAGCATGCATGACAAGAAATTCCACTGCCAAGGCGGCGGCGTGTATGCGGCGGCGAATCTGGAATATCGCGATGTGCTCATTCCGCTTATTGTGGCGCTGCAGACCATTAGCGATTATTTGGACAACCTGTGCGACCGCAGCACATCTCTGGACGCAGATGATTTTCGGCTGCTGCATCAATCGATGCTGGATGCCGTCAACCCGGATGCGGAGCTGAAGGACTATTATGCGCTTCGTGAAGAGCGAGATGACGGAGGTTATCTGCATCATTTGGTTCGCACCTGTCAGAATCAAGTGTCGAAGCTGCCTTCCTACGGGAATGTGCGCGTTCATGTGGAGGAATTGGTAGGATTGTACGGCGATTTGCAGGTGTACAAGCATATCCGCAAGGATTTGCGCGAGCCTCAATTGCTTGCTTGGTGGGAGCTCCACCAGCATAAGTATCCTCATCTTAAGTGGAATGAATTTGCTGCGGCTACCGGTTCAACGCTCGGCATGTTTATGCTGTTTCTCGCCGCAAGCGAGGAGCGCTTGTCCGAGAAAGACGCCGAGAGCATTCGGCATATTTATTTTCCGCATGTATGCGGTCTACATATCATGCTTGATTATTTGATCGATCAAGAAGAAGACCACATAGGCGGCGATCTGAACTTTTGCAACTATTACGAGGATAAAAGCCTCATGGTCGAGCGAATCGGCCTTATTGTAGGCAGGGCAAGGGAGGATGTTAAGTCGCTCCCCGGGTCCCGCTTCCATCAACTGATTATTGAAGGGCTGCTGGCGCTTTACCTGTCCGATCCGAAGGTCCGTAACCAGACGGAAGTGAAGGACGTATCCAAGCAGCTTATGAAGAACAGTCCGCTTACCCGGCTGTTTTTCCTCATCAATAGCATGTGGATTCGCAAGCAACAAGCTTAATACTACGTAAATGTGGAGGAGTTAATCATGACTGCAGTTAAATCGATCGCAGTATTGACGAGCGGGGGAGACTCGCAAGGAATGAACGCTGCCGTTCGCGCTGTCGTTCGCAGCGCATTGTTTCACGGGTTGGAGGTATACGGCGTACAGCGCGGCTATCAGGGCTTGCTGAACGATGATTTGCGCCCGATGGATTTGCGCAGCGTAGGTGATATTATTCAGCGAGGCGGTACGATCCTTCAGACTGCTCGCTGCAAGGAGTTTATGACATCGGAAGGCCAGCAGCGCGGCGCAGATATTTTGCGTGCGCGCGGGATTGAAGGTCTGGTTGTGATTGGCGGCGATGGTTCCTACCATGGCGCAAACAAACTCAGCAAGCTGGGCATCAAGACGATGGCTTTGCCAGGAACGATCGACAATGATATCCCGTTCACAGATGTTACGATCGGCTTTGATACTGCAGTGAGTATCGTTGTGGATGCGATCAACAAAATCCGCGATACGATGTCTTCTCATGAGCGGTCTTCGATCGTAGAAGTAATGGGCCGCCATTGCGGCGATATCGCTCTCTACGCGGGACTTGCCAGCGGTGCTGAGACGATTCTTGTGCCGGAAGTGCCATTTGACCTGAACGAAGTGGCAGAGCGTATGAAAACTAACTTCGCGAACGGCAAGCGCCACAGCATCATCGTTGTAGCGGAAGGTGCGGCTAAGGGCGAGGAAGTATCGCAAAAAATTACCGAAATTAGCGGCATCGAAGCAAGAGTAACGGTGCTTGGCCATATTCAGCGCGGAGGCACGCCGACGGCTGCTGACCGAATCTTGGCAAGCAGATTAGGCGACTTCGCCGTGAGACAGCTGATTGAAGGCAACTCCGGCAAATCTTGCGGAGTTGTGAAGGGCGAACTTGTTATGACAGACATCGAGGAAGTTGTAAACACGAAGAAACCTTTCGATATGAATATGTACGATCTGGCGCTTCGCCTCTCGCAGTAATAGAAGCAGACCAGTATGGCTATACTCGCTATAGTCATAACAAAAGGCGCTCCCGATTGATCATCAATCGGGAGCGCCTTATTGTTGTGCCTATCCGTCTACTTGTAATCGACTCCTGGCGAATATTTGTTGCCCGCATTCCAAAGCAAGTATTCGGTGACTCCGGAGTCGTGGAGCGCCTTGATCTGGGCCTCGACTTCGGCTTTGCCGTATTTCTTATAGTTGCCTTTGCCCAGCCAGCTTGCCGTGAAGTCCTGTATCCAAGGCCGGATAATCGGCTTCAGCTCACCGGTTTCCTTCAATTTCTCGTGCGTATCGTCCATCGCGCCTTTTATCGTTTCGTAAGGACTGAGATCGGGCGCCTTCTGCTTGAACCATCCGGTGCTGTAATGGCTCGGATAGATCATTGGCGAGATAACATGGACGTCGTTCGAGATTTTCACGAAATCCTGGCCGATACCCTCTGCGGACGGTACGGAAGCCGCATATCCGAATATATCGATGGAGATGCGTACCCCAAGAGGCTCTAGCTGCTCGCGCGCGTATTTCACGAAACCGGCCACGGCATCAACGCGAGATAGTTCCGTTTTGTTGAACGAGAGCGTATCCGCTCTATTCTCGAAACCTTCCGGGAATCTGACGTAGTCAAATTGGATTTCCTTGAAGCCAAGCTTGGCGGCTTCCTTGGCGAGCGCAATATTGTAATCCCATACTTCCTGACGATAAGGATTGACGAAGCTCTCGCCCCGGCCGTTCTTCCAGATCGTGCCGTCAGGCTGCAGGAAGGATAAATCCGGGCGCTTGACGGACAGGACGGTATCTTTAAAGACAACGATTCTAGCAATCGGATAGATATCATGCGTCTTCAGTGTGGTCATCAATTCTTCGATATTGCCGATAAATTTTTTGGCAGTGCCGACTTCGAGAAGCTCTGGCGTTGTTGTCGGGTACGTAATATAGCCGTTGTCGTCTTTGATATCAATAACCATACTGTTCAGATCGGTCTCGTCGACCAGCTTCAATAGGGACTCCATTCGCGAGCCGCCGGCGCTATGCGAGGTTACGTAGATGCCTTTGATCGGCGGTGTATCCGGCTGCGGGTCCTTCTTGACGATGGCGCCATTCGGATTGCTTGGCTTCCCGCCCGGCAAGCCGGAAGAATCCGGTTGCACGATCGTTTCTCCTGCCGCGGCATTAAGATAAGCTACGGCAAGCTTCTGAACATTGGCGCTGTCATCACCTGATCCTGTCAGCAAACTATACAATAACATGAAGGCCGTTACGATTATGTCCATTATGCTCTCTCCTTGCGGTCTGATCTGAATGAGGCGGTTCATACCAAAGTATAAGCCACAGAAGTTGTCCCGGTCATCCCCCTTTTTTACCACTTACGGACGGATTGTAAACTTTTTTTGTTGCGGAAGCGAACAAAAAGCCAGCCGAGACAGGAGTCGGCTGGCTTGCGGGTTCAAAACGTACTTCCCGAACTAAACTGTCATTGTAACAAAGTCTGCTTCTGCCCATTGCATATGCTGTGCTGCACAATTTCCATAGCGTCAGCGGGTTCCAGCACTTCCAGACCATCCCTAAGCACGATTGTGAGGTCCAGCTCGCGGGAAGTAAGAAAAGGACTGAGCTCCGGGGCAAGTCTTTCTACAATCCGTGACAATTTGACCGTTTCCATATCCATCTTAGCCTCACCCTTTCATCCTAATTGTGATGAACTAGAAAGCGACAAGGGGAAAACCTATGGCATGAAACTGAGGGGCCTTCGACCAGCGAAAAAAGATGCTGTTAATCGAATGCCCGCGATAAGCTGCGGGATATTACCATTATAACAGGAACATTTTCAAAAACATAGTTATCGCTGGAAAATCCATACTTGCGTAGATCATCTGGACTCATGCCTTCTAAAGTCGCCGACCACACCTGCGGTCTCCACAATGTTGATGAATGCGTGCGGATCGATCGTAGTTATGGTTTTGCACAGCTCGGCAAGCTCGAATTTGGTTCGAACGGTCATCAGCATATCCTTGTCGCTGGACGAATAAGCTCCGCGTGTTCGCATGATCGTAATGCCGCGCGGGTGGGGGAGCAGCTTGGCCAATATTTCTTCGGTCCTGGTAGTGACGATAAAGGCGGTTACCTTCAAGTGCTTGACGTGAATGAGATCGATCACTTTGCCGGCGGTAAAGATGGCGAACAACGAGTACAGGGCAAGGTCCCAATCCCCCAAAAACAAGATGAGGATGACAATGACCAGTCCGTTGAGCAAAAAAATGATCATGCCGATGGGCAGATCGCGCCTTCGGGTGACAATCGAAGCAACAATGTCGAAGCCGCCTGAGGAACCGCCGTACCGGAGAGCCAGCCCGCTTCCGAAGCCGACAATTATCCCGCCGAATACAGCGCCAAGCAGAATATCGTCGGCAACTTGAGTCACCGGGATAAGCTGCAGGAACAAGGTAGCCAAGGCGACGGAATACATGCTCCACAAGACGAAGCGTCTGCCCAGCGCGAACCATCCCCAGATCAAGACGGGCAAATTCAGCACCAGATACAGCCAGCCGATATTTCCGCCCGTTATGTAGCCGATCATCATGGATATGCCAGATAGACCGCCGCTTAATAACTGGTGGGGAATGAGAAACAAATTGAAGCCTGTCGCTACGAGCAGAGAGCCGAGGGTCATCATGGGCAAGGCCAGCAAGTAGCGCTGTTTGTAATGATTCAATCCAATCGCTCCAAACCGTAATTGTAGTTGCATTAGTATGGCTTTCCAACGTTGGCTGGTATTCATCTTCTAAGTTGTGCTATAATGGTTTGGATATTCTTAAGAAGGCTGTAGATAGAAGGAGTATGAGAAGAGTTTGAAAACATTTGCTGAATTTGGCTTGGAACCTAAAGTGTTGCAAGCAATTACGGAACTTGGATTTGAGGAATCGACACCGATTCAGTCTCAATCCATCCCAGTGGCTATGACAGGCAGAGATTTAATTGGCCAAGCCCAGACCGGTACGGGAAAAACAGCGGCGTTCGGAATCCCGCTAATTAACAAAATTCCGACAAGCGAGGATCGCATTGTCGCATTGATTATGACGCCGACCCGTGAACTCGCTATTCAGGTGGCAGAGGAGATCGGGAAGCTTACTCGATACAAAGGCTTGCGCTCGCTGCCAATCTATGGTGGCCAAGAGATCGGCCGTCAGATTCGCGCGCTGAAGAAACGCCCGCAAATTATTATTGGTACGCCAGGTCGTTTGCTTGACCACATCAACCGCAAGACGATTCGTCTGGAAGACGTTCAGACAGTCGTTCTCGACGAAGCGGATGAGATGCTGGACATGGGCTTTATGGAGGACATCCAGTCCATTCTGAAGTTGGTTCCTGATGAGCGTCAAACGATGCTGTTCTCGGCTACAATGCCGGTCAACATTCAGAAGCTTGCTCAGCAATTCCTGAAGGACCCTGAGCATGTATCGGTAATCCCGAAACAAATAACAGCACCTTCAATTGAGCAATCGTACATTGAAGTGCATGAGCGCCAGAAGTTCGAAGCACTCAGCCGCTTGCTGGATATGGAATCTCCAGAGCTTGCGATCATCTTCGGACGTACGAAGCGTCGCGTAGACGAGCTGAGCGAAGCGCTTCAGAAGCGCGGCTATTCGGCTGACGGCCTTCATGGCGACCTGTCGCAGAATCAGCGTGACAATGTCATGCGCAAGTTCCGCGACGGAAGCATTGATGTGCTTGTTGCGACAGACGTTGCGGCCCGCGGCCTCGACGTATCGGGCGTAACGCACGTAATCAACTTTGACTTGCCGCAAGATCCGGAGAGCTACGTTCACCGTATCGGACGTACAGGACGCGCAGGCAAAGAGGGTACAGCTTGGTCGTTCGTAACGCCTCGCGAGATCGATCACCTGCATTTCATCGAGCGCATTACGCGCCAACGCATGAACCGCAAGCCTCTGCCTAGCTTGGCGGAAGCGATCGAAGGCAAGCAGCGCGTGACAGCAGAGCGCGTGCTTGAAGTGGTACAGAACGAAGAGTTCAACGAGTACAAAGCGATTGCGATTCAATTGCTGGAACAATACGATTCCGTTCATCTGCTTGCAGCAACGATTAAGTTGCTTACAGGCGAGAAGAAGAACATCGAGATCGAACTGACTCCAGAAGAGCCGCTTCGCGCGAAAAAACGCAGACCGGATATCCGTTCCAACGGTCGTCCATTCAACCGCAGCGGCGGAAGCTCTTATGGCGGCAACCGCAGCAGCGGTAGCGGTGGCGGCGGATACCGCGGACGCGATGACAGACGCAGCAGCGGCAGCGGCGGCGGATACCGTGGCGGCGAGAATCGCAGCAGCGGCGGATACAACGGTGGCAGCAGCAGCTACAGCAAGCGCAGCAGCGAAGGCCGCAGTGACTACCGTCGTCCGAAGAGCTCGTCCGAGGACAACTAATACGCGACAAAAAGCGGGGGAAGTCCGTGATGCCTTGCGGGCATCCCGGACTTCCCCGTTCTTTTTATCTCGGCTTAGTGCTTAGTAGCATAGGATTGTTTTGGAGATGATAACCAAAAGGATAAATAAGACGAGAATGGCACCTACGGAATTAAAACCGCCATAGCCACCTGCATAACCAGGACCAACGTTGCCCATTGTAGCAACCTCCTTTTAATCATCTGAATGGGTTAACACTAATATCCTATGCAAATACGTCCAAGTGGATTAGACGGGGGCCTAGCACCTTCAAATTTGGGCGGTCCAATGACCCTGGTCAGCAACGGCAAGACACTCACTTACTGTGGAGGCAGAACTGATGGAACCAAGAGGACTTATGGGGGGATTCTACCGAATCTCCGAATGGATCATGAGGTTGGCGGTCATTAATCTATTGTGGATTATTTGTTCGCTGCCGTTTGTGTTTTTAGTTTTTTCGTTTGTTTTTGTATATCCGCAAGGGATTACGGAAGAAATGCTTACGGAAAATGGCGTGCTGCCTTATCTGATGCTGCCAATCATATTAACCTGTATCGTGGCGCCATTCACATTGTTCCCGGCAACGGCTGCTATGTTCACAGTCGCACGCAAGTGGGTGACGGGAGAGGCTGATGTCGCGTTATTCAAAACGTATTTCCGAGGCTACAAAGAGAACTACAAACAGAGCATGATAGGCGGGTTCATTTACACGATTCTGATCGTATTGATGGTCGTCAACTATTTCTTCTACAGAGACCAGATGGCCATTGCGTCCTATATTTTCCTGGCATTCCTGGCCTTGCTCTTTGCTTCCTTATTCAATTATTTCTCAATGCTCGTGCATTACCACATGAAAACGTTTCAATTGGTTAAAAATGCGATACTGATTACGATTGGCAAGCCGATTCGCTCCTTATCGACGGTTATGATGTGCGGCCTCGTTATTTACATCAGCTTGTTCCACCTGACTTTCCTGATTCCGTTCTTTATGGGCAGTATAGTCGCGTTTATCGCATTCTGGAACTTTAATCTGATCTATATTAAGCTGCAGGAGCAAGCGGAGAAGTTGAAGCAGTCCGAGGAAGAAGCGGCGGAAGAGGCGGCAGAGCTGAACCGTGAAGAACTGCTCAAGGACAATCCCAATAATACCAAATAATTAATTGGGCATCGGCGTTTACTTTTAATGAAGTTAGGTCTATAATAGCTATACATCCTGCGATGTTCGTAACGGCTCTTCGTTGTTTTGAACCAATGGCTGTTTCACGGGAGACCTACATTGCTTTGCAGCTGACACGCCCTCAAAAGGGGATCTCAAAAGCATTGCTGCGGACACCCACCTGCGAGAGCGGGTTCAGAAACATGCGGGTCGGACGGCATATGCGGGTTTTTTATGACAATGAAGAGCGATTAGTCGGTTAAATCCGATGAAAGCTCTTTTTTCGTGTGTGAAAACATGGTATGATTAGAAGTAATGTATATAGACGCTAGAGGGGGAGATTCTTGTTGTTGAAGCGGACCTTAATCGGGCTGCTGCGCAGTCATGAACAGACAGGCGACAAAGCGAAGGATCCATTGCTGAAATCGCACTTCTACAAGCTTTCGAAGGACAAGGCGTGGGAAGAAGTGTTATCTACTCTGAAGAAGATGCAAGGCTACAAGGTATTACATGAAGTGCAATCCGTCGGAGAGATTGTGATGGAGAAACGTACAGTGTTCGGTCGTACGATGGACATTACCGTTTCAGTCATCAGCGTGAATCCGCTAACATCTGCGGTTGATGTCTATTCCGCTTCCCGTGGCTCCTTGGGGGATCTCGGCTCCAACTATCGCGTCATATTGGAAATCTATCGTGTTTTGGACAAGAAGCTTGGAGCTTTTAAGGTAAATAGCTAATACATAAACAAAGCGAGGAAGGGTTGTCCTTCACTCGCTTTGTTTGCAGTCAGCCGATGGAATGCATCGGCTGGCGATTCTATGTTACACCAGAGCTTTGGCAGCCTCGATCGCTTGCTCGTAGTTGGGATGCTCAGTCATCTCAGGCAAGTATTCGACGTAACGGATCGTGTTGTCGCCGTCGATGACGAAGATGGAGCGCATGTCCAAGGCAAACTCTTTAATAAAGACGCCGTATGCTTCACCGAAGTTCTTGTTCTTGTAGTCGGACAGCATGACGACTTTGTCTACGCCTGCTGCGCCGCACCAGCGCGCTTGTGCGAACGGAAGGTCTACGCTCACCGTCAGAACGACGACATTGTCGCCCAGAGCGGCTGCAGCTTCGTTGAAACGGCGGGTTTGAGCGTCGCATACGCCTGTGTCAATGGAAGGAACAACGGAAATCAATTTGACTTTGCCTGCATAGTCGCTCAGGCTAACAGTTTCCACCAGGGATTTGTTAAGGGAGAAGTCCGGAGCTTTGTCTCCTACTTTCAGTTCAGGTCCAATCAATGTAAGCGGGTTGCCCTTGAACGTGGCAACGCCTGTGCGTTCTTGTGGTTGTGTCATGTTATACTTCCTCCTTGGAATGGATTATGCGATACGTGATCATTATAATCGCAATGAAAGACGCTTGTCCAATAAATGGCGAATAATTAAGATCAACATAAAGGTTGATTACGGGAGAGAATCGAAAGCATATGGAACTTCGACAGCTTTATTATTTTGTTAAGGTCGCACGGAAGGAACATGTTACGCAAGCTGCTGAAGAGCTTCATGTGGCCCAGTCGGCAGTCAGCCGCCAGATCCACCAGCTGGAGGAGGAGCTTGGCGTCAAGCTGTTTGTTCAGAAGGGGAGAAATCTGCAATTGACGCCGGCGGGTGCGCTGTTTCTGAAGAGAGCCGAAGTGATATTGTCCGATCTGGAGCGGGCCGTTATCGAGGTTCATGAGTTTCTGGATCCGGAGAAGGGTGAGATCAGGCTCGGATTCCCGCATAGTCTTGGCAATACGCTAATTCCGCAAGTGGTTGCAGCGTTCCGCAAGCTCCACCCGAATGTGAAGTTTCGGTTCAAGCAAGGGATGTACCCTTCGCTTATTCGTGATCTCGTTAAGGGGGAAATCGATCTTGCGTTTATCTCCCCGTATCCGAAGGAGAATGAACAGGTATGCGGCGAGGTGCTGCTGACAGAAGAACTGTATGCGATTCTGCCGCCCGGTCATTCGTTGTCGGACGAAGAAGAGATCGAGCTGGCTCAGCTGAAGGACGAGACGTTCGTAATATTCGGCGAGGGCTATTCACTTAGGCCTATCGTCTGGGAGGCGTGTCTGGAGGCCGGATTCGAGCCTAAGATCGGTTTCGAGGGCGAGGAGACGGATACGATCAGGGGACTGGTTGCAGCCGGTATGGGAGTGAGTCTGCTGCCTGAGCTGGCGCTGCATCAATCCGGCCTTCTGCAGCCGGCCAAGGTTCGCATCTCGAAGCCTGCCGTTACGAGGACGATCGGCTTGGTCCATCGGAGCAATGAGAAGCTGCCGCTGGTAGCAAAGCTGTTCCACGGATTTCTGCTGCGGTATTTCAAGCGTGATTAGCAATCGACAGGGGGAAATTAAGGGGTGTAAGCAGAAGAGCCCTCTGATGGCATACAGGCCGTCAGAGGGCTCTTTCTATTTGGCGAAGGTTAATCGCGGTTTTGGGTAAAAATCAGGACGTAACGGATTAGCTCCAGCAAAGAGAGGAGGGCAGCCGCTACATAAGTCAGCGCAGCGGAATTCAATACTTTGGCTACGCCGCGTTCTTCGTCGTTCGTAATGAAGCCTTCGGCAACCATCAGATCACGCGCTCTGTTGCTTGCGTTGAATTCAACTGGCAGCGTAATGAGCTGGAAAGCGACGGCTACGGAGAAGAAGATAATTCCGAGGCCGATCAGATTGAATTGGCCAAACAAGAATCCGGCAAGAAGCAAAAATGGCGCTACGCCGGAAGCGAAGTTCACGACAGGGAAAATTTTGTGACGGGCAACCAGGAACGGATAAGACACGGAATGCTGAATAGCGTGTCCGACCTCGTGGCAGGCGACCGAGATAGCCGAGATGGAGTTCTCGTAATATACGGGTTCCGACAATCGCACAACGCGGTGGATCGGATCGTAATGGTCGGTCAACGCGCCTTGAACCGGTTCGATCGGCACATCGTGCAGACCGTTGTTGTCCAGCATCCTTCTGGCGGCTTGATAGCCGGTAAGGCCGCTGTTCGCCGGTACTTGCGCCCACTTTTTGAAGGTTCCCTTGACGCGGAATTGTGCCCAGATCGTCAAAGCGAAGGCTGCAATTATCAGGATGATCATCATTTCATTCCTCCAACTTATGGTGTAGGACACCGTTACATGAGCGAGCTCTTGTTCATGAGTAGCATCAGAGCTTCGATACACGCAGCTGTCTGCGGCGTGAGTGTCGAGTAAAAACGATGCGCCTGACGGGGCTTAAGCTGCTTGATGACGGGCTCGAGCTCCTTCACTTCGCGCTCCAGCTTCGTCAAATGCTGTTGGATCTCCGTCAGCTTAAGGGAGATTTGCTCCTCTGGCGTAACTCTGCCCCAGCTATCCAGACTGGCTTTAATCTCATCTAACGTATATTTGTCCTTTTTCATATCCTCAATACGTTCGAGACGCTGCAAAGTTTCGTGAGAATATAATCTGTAGTTTTTGTCGGATCGTTTTGCAGGTTCTAAAAGTCCCATCGAGGTATAATAATCGATTGTTCTTGCGCTGACCTTGGCAAGTCTGGACAATTCTCCGATCCGATACAATTGGATAGCATCCATTCTATCACCGCCTTTGATCGTTCTTCATTATAGTTAATGATAATCCTTTAGCAACCATACAGTCAAACGTCTGACATGTGAACAACATGCAGTTAGAAAGGGAAGGGGTTTATCCTTGTCCAATTAGCCGAAAAAGGGGCGTAAACGCGAAGGATAGAGAAGTGTTTCCTCTATTATATAGATGTTTTACGAGAAAAGGCTAACGTTCGTGTCAGGTTTTCTGCCGAACGTTAGATTTTTTTTGCAAAAATCGAAAATGCATATTGTCAAAATAAGCTGTTCTGACTATAATGACAATAAGTCTTTCGTAATGTGTTAGGTAACATAACATTAAAGGAGTGGTCGTATTGGTAAAGAAGACTTTTCTCGCGTTAGGATTAATGACAATCGTATTCCCGGTTGTCGCATTCGCAGCGGATCCGTCCGGTGCAATGCTTGACATGGGATTGAACTCCCTGTGGGTCATGCTTGCATTTATTCTCGTATTATTGATGCAAGGCGGATTCATTCTTCTGGAAGCCGGCTCCACTCGTATGAAGAATGCTGGCCATGTTGCCGGCAAAACCATATTTACGGTAGGCCTTGCGGCCCTGATCTATTGGGCGGTTGGCTACGGGATAGCCTTCGGCGGAGCGAATGCCGAGAGCGCTATTAGTAAATTTATCGGTTGGGGCGATTTCTTCGTCAATCCTGGCACTTCCGGTGATCCGGCTACGGAAGGTTTCCCTAGCGCCGTATTCTTCCTGTTCCAGCTAGCGTTTGCAGCTATCTCCCTATCCATCGCATGGGGCGGCTTCGCAGAACGCGCCAAACTATCCTCATACATCGTATTTACGCTCTTCTACATCGCTATAATTTACCCTGTAGTCGCACACTGGATCTGGGGCGGCGGCTGGCTGGCTGATCACGGCGCCCAAGACTTTGCCGGCTCCACGGTCGTTCACTTGTCTGGTGCAGTAGCAGCTTTTGTGGCTACGGTACTTCTGAAGCCTCGTATCGGCAAGTTCAACAAAGACGGTTCGGCGAATGAGATTTTGGGTCATAATCAAGTGTTTACGGCTCTTTCCGTACTCCTTCTGTGGGTAGGCTGGTTTGGCTTCAATGCGGGCTCTACAGTTGCTATCGGTGACGGGTTCTTTACTTACGTAGCATTCACTACCATGCTCGGCGCAGGCGCAGGCGGCGTCGCAGCGCTTCTGATTTCCTGGGCTGTGACAGGCAAAGCTGACATTACGGCGATGCTGAACGGTACGCTTGGCGGTCTGGTTGCCATCACGGCATCCTGTGCGTTCGTTGATCCTTGGGCTGCAGTCGTAATTGGTCTGGTATCCGGTGTTCTCGTCTTCTACAGCGTGAAAATGTTTGAAAAACTAAAAGTCGACGATCCAATCTATGCACTGTCGGTTCACGGTATGGCTGGTATCTGGGGTACGCTTGCGAACGGTATCTTTGCAACGCAAGAGCTAGCTGATAAGGTAGGCGTCGGCACAGGCGGCCTGATCGACACGGGCAGCTGGAAGCAGCTGTGGGTACAGTTGGAATCCGTCGTATTTGCGGGCGCTTTCGTACTCGTCACTTCCTTCATCGTGCTGGGTGTTATGAAAAAGATCATGGGCTTCCGTGTAACTGAGGAGCAAGAAATTATCGGTCTTGACCTGAGCGAGCATGGCGCTTATGGTTATCCTGAGCAACTGAAAAAACCGGGTCAAGGTATGCAAGGCTAAGCTAACAGGACTAGCGGACTGACCGAAGGGGAGGGCGGCGCATGAGTGATCCGATGCGATCGCAGTACGCCAAGAAGATAGCTTCCGCAGATCGAATTGACGGTCTTCGCTGCTTGCGCGATCAATTGCACGAGCAGATGGAAGCTCTTCTCCCATCGCGGCCGGTAGAACAATTGAATGAACAGTTGAACGAGTTGCATGATGCCATCATACACAGAGCGATTGCAATCTCGGAAGCGGACATGGCACGGATGGGGAAAGGGTCTCCCCCCGTGCCTTACGCATATCTATTGTTCGGCAGCGGTGGACGGAAGGAACAGACATTGTCCAGCGATCAGGACAGCGGTGTCGTATATCAGGATTCCAATACGAATAGAGAAGCGATCAAGCAGTATTTTGGGGAACTATGCTCGCTAATTGTCAAAAACTTAATAGCTGTCGGCTATCCTCCTTGCGAAGGGAGGGTGCTGAGCGATAATCCGGAATGGTGCCATTCGCTTAGTGAGTGGGGAGAGAAGCTGAACGGCTGGTTCAAGGAGCCGGAATGGGAAGTGGTACGGTATTTGCTCATTATTGCAGATGGCCGCTGCGTGTACGGAGATCCCGCTTTGGTGGATGCGCTGAAAGACATGTTCTATACCGATACGCTTAATCATCCCGTCATTATTCGGAGAATGACCGAAAACACGATGCGGCACAAGGTGCTCGTGGGGATCTTCGGTCAATTGCTGAAGGAGCGTTACGGCGAGGATGCGGGGAGCCTGGATATCAAGTACGGCGCTTATATCCCTATGGTAAATTCCATCCGGCTGCTTGCGATTCAAGCGAATCTTAGAGAGACATCCACGCTGGAGCGTATTCGGAGGCTGGTGGAGGAGGGGGAACTGTCTAGTGAAGACGGCCAGAGCTATGAACAAGCCTTCCGATTCATTCTCAGGCTTCGTCTCATGACAACCGAACAAATGGAGAACGGGTTATACGCCAATAACGGCAAGCTGCCAAGGGGCGAATTGTCCAGGGAGATGACAGATGAGCTTAAGAGCAGTCTAAGGCAAGGCAAGAGATTGCAAAAAGCGGTGTACAAAGGGACAATGGGCAGGCTTATGTAAGAGTAAGGCGGTGCATTTAGATGAAAGAACAAAGAGGCGTTGGCCGAATGTGGAGCTTATATAAGATGGGAGGCGTTAAGCCTGCCATCGCATCGATGCTCGGCTCGCCGAATGCGCAGCAAATGGCCTTTATTCGTAATGTGAATCGGGAGCAGCGCAAGCAATCCATGCTCGACATTCCGCTAAGAGAGCTTGAGATTGTTGTATTTGATCTGGAGACGACGGGCTTTAATCCGAACAACGGCGACGAAATTATTTCTTTCGGCGCTGTTGTCGTGCGCGGAGGAGAAATGGCAGAGGGAGAAACCTTCTATAGTCTGGTCAACCCAAAGCGGCTAATTCCGAAAGCGATCGTAGAGCTGACGGGCATTACGAACGAAATGGTACAAGAGGCGCCTGATCTAATGGAGGTGCTGCATAACTTTATGGCTTTTGTCGGACGGAGGCTGCTTGTCGCGCATGCATCCGGGCATGACAAGCAGTTTCTGAATGCGGCACTGTGGCGGACGTCCAAAGTGAATTTGAATCATCGCGTGCTGGATACGATGATGATCGCCAAGTGGCTGGAGCCCGGCCTGGAAAACTACAGCCTGGACGACCTGCTGATGAAGCATGGCATTCCCATTACGGAAAGGCATCATGCTCTGGAGGATTCACTCATGACCGCCCAGCTATGGCATGTCTATCTGCGGCGCATTGTCGAGCGGAATATTGTAACGCTAGGCGATATGTACGCTTATTTAAGCAAGCACTAACGGAATCGGCATGAACCTGCCGCCCCGCATCCGGTAAGGCTGGGTTACGGGACTGCCCGTCTCCTGCAAGGAGACGATCCAATACGTTATGCCTGCATGAGATGTAAAGCCGGCATAGTCGTGAATGGACGGCAGCGCTAATGAATGAGGATGGGAATGAAAGAAACCGACAAGCTGCTGTCGGTTTTTTTGTATGCCAAAAAACGTATGGGTCCACTCGGCGGGATGGAAGGCGAAGGAAACCTCAGGCTGCTTATGAACGTTCTGAATCGGCAAGACAATGTCGATCGATTCGGAAGTTTCGCTGCGTGCGAGCACACCGCATGCTTCATGGGGATAGGGGCGTGCGCATACCGCCAACAGCTGTTCATAAGCATCGACCGTGATTTTGGCATCAGGATACGTTAGCTTTGACATCTTAACACCTCGGTTCTACAATGATTCGTCACATGGATTTCTTCTATTGTATTATACCGATGGAGGAGCTTACCGTGAAGAAGAGGTCTTTGCTTGTGGTTGGCCGGGTCGAACAAATCGGGCAACGCCGAACAGGACGATAGCGCTTAGTATGGTAAGGGAGATGAACAGCCAAGTCACAGATCGGTCGGCAGCCCAGCTTAATAGAGGCGGACCGGCGGCAACGCCTAGGAAGCGCAAGCTATTGTACAAGGAGGTCACCATGCCGCGATGAGACTGGTCTACAGCTCCTGTAATGAGCGTATTAAGACAAGGAAGCAGCAGCCCCGTACCGACACTGCTAAGCGTAATGAAGCTGATCAGCGCGATGAATGCGGCATGCCATATGGAAGCGGCTATTAATGAAACCGTGACGACGGATAATCCGATCAGCATTAGTTTGCGCATCAGCTCTTTATTTTTTTTGATCACTCGACCTGTTGTGTATGCAGTGATGACCAGCCCCAGCAATGGAATGGCCAGCACGCCGCCTTTGGCTACCCCGTCAATGGATAAAGGCGGCTTCTCCATCATGTCGGACAGATAGAACAGCATGCCGAACAGGATAAAGAGGCCGAGCGATCCTGCCAAATAAGCCGTAATGAGCCATTTGCCATTGCTTCGGAAAATCTTGGCCATCCCTTGCAAATACTCCCCAAGCGGAACGTTTTTTCCTTTATGATCGGGCTCCTGAATGAGCCATAGCACAGCGGCAAAGGCAGCGGCGCAGAAGATCGGGAATGCGAAGAATGGAGCATACCATGACCAGAGGCCAAGAAGTGAGCCGAGAATGGGACTGATTACTTTGCCGAAGCCGTTCGAAGCTTCGATCAGTCCAAGCGCTTCGCTTTCCTCGCCATCCTTATACAGGTCGCCAACAAGCGCCATAGCGATCGGAGCAGTGCCTGCCGCGGCCATGCCCTGGATGATCCTTGCGACGACAAGTGTCGGGTAGGAATGCCACACCGCTCCAAATCCGGCGAGTATGCCGGCAGCACCGTAGACGGCTAGCGCGGGAAGGATGACCGTCTTGCGCTTCATTCGATCGGACAAATAACCGATGATAGGTATGAACAGCCCTGCAGATACCGAAAATAGTGTAATAACGAGGCTGGATTGCAGCTCGCTGATATTCATTGCTTTGGCCATATCCGGCAGGATAGGGACAAGCATGGAATTGCCAAGCACGAGCACAAGCGGTACGCTGACGAAAGCCGCGTATTGCAGCCATTTGGACCTAGCCATAGTTAACCTCCGGTTGAATCAGGAATGGTGACGGTTTTATGGCTAATTTGCCCCCTGTATTGAGCTTCCATACGACGCATGATACGATGGAGGCAATTGTGTACAATGAATGAATTGGAAGCGAAGGGATGCCACATGAGAAAAGTTGCAGCATTAATGATTATCGCTATATTTTTCGCGGGCTTGGCCGTTTATCAATATAATCAGGATGATGCATCGGAAGCCTCGTCATCTCCCGATTTCAAGCCTAAAGCGGGCTTCGTGGCCGAAGCGTTCGAGCTGCCTGATCTGGATGAAAAGGCCATTGAGATCGGCGGCAAAAACGACAAGCTCATCTTTGTTAACTTCTGGGCGTCATGGTGCGGACCTTGCGAATTGGAGGCTCCTGACTTGCAGAAGCTTCATGAGAATTACGGGGATCGGATGATTCTGTATGGGGTGAACGCCACCAAGTATGACAAGGAGCGCGCAGCTCGTAAGTTTGTGGACGACCATGACTTTACGTTCCCGATTCTGATGGATCGTCCCGGTGATGTGACGAAGCAATATAAAGTAACGACGTTCCCGACAAGCTTCCTGATTGATGCAGACGGCGTCATCCGTGAGCGGATCAATGGCGTCATTACGTACGAGGAATGGGAGCGCCTTATTCAGAAATGGATATAAAAAAGCTGTCTCTACGGTTGCCGCAAGGCATCCGGGAGACAGCTTTTTTGCTTGCTTAATGATTGACCAGGCCTAACCGTTCGTGGGTACCTGGCAATCCGTGACCGACTTTGTCCATGCTTAGGAGCGCATAGCGGATACTGCCGAGCAGTGCTTCCCAGCTGGCTTCAATGACATTGCTGGAGACGCCCACCGTACTCCATGTATTGTCCAGTCCTGTCGATTCCACCAACACCCGTACCTTGGCCGCCGTTGCGTCCTTCTCATCAATGACGCGCACCTTATAGTCGGACAGATGGATCTGCTCGATTTTCGGGTAAAACTGTACAAGCGCCTTGCGCAGCGCATTGTCGAGCGCGTTGACAGGACCGTTGCCTTCGGCTGCCGTGTAGACTTGCTGGCCGTCCACGTTGATCTTGACGATCGCCTCGGAGATCATGACGCCATTAGACTTTTCCATATGCATTTTGAACGATTCGACCGTAAAGATTTCCTTCATATCCGTGAAGGCTTCGCGTAGCAGAAGCTCAAGCGACGCGTCTGCGCCTTCGAATTGGTAACCTTGATGCTCCAGTTCTTTGATCTGGTCGATGATTTGCTTTGTCTTGTCATTGTTTGTATTCACATCAAGGCCAAGCTCGTGGGCTTTGGAGATGATGTTACTCTGACCGGCGAGCTCCGATACAAGAATGCGCTGCTTGTTGCCAACCAGCTCAGGCTGGATATGCTCGTAGGTTTTGGAGTCCTTCATAATCGCCGATACATGGATGCCGCCCTTGTGTGCGAACGCCGCATTGCCGACATAAGCCTGGCCGACAGGCATATGGACATTGGCGATCTCACTTACATAGCGCGCCGTATTTGTCAGTGTGCGCAGCTTCTCTTCCGGAAGGCAGTTATAGCCCATCTTGATCTGCAAATTCGGAATGATGGAGCAAAGGTTGGCATTTCCGCAGCGCTCGCCATAACCGTTGATGGTACCCTGTACCTGACGTGCGCCCGCTTGTACGGCGGAGAGTGTATTCGCAACCGCAAGCTCGCAATCATTATGGGTATGGATGCCGATCGAGGCTGTAAGCTCCGATCTGACACGCGAGACGATCTCATGAATCTCGCTCGGCAGTGTACCGCCATTAGTATCGCACAACACGAGCCAGTCCGCTCCTGCATCCTGCGCTTTGCGCAGAGCCGCCAGTGCATATTCCGGATTATGCTTGTAGCCGTCGAAGAAATGCTCCGCATCATACATGGCTTCCATGCCGTTCCGCTTCAGGAACGCGAAGGAATCGTAGATCATCGCAAGATTCTCTTCAAGCGTCGTCTGCAGGGCCGTATGCACGTGAAAATCCCATGCCTTGCCGACCAGCGTCGCAGCAGGCACGCCTGACTCCACAATACGCAGCAAGCTGGCATCCTGCTCTGCAGCCGAATGCTTGCGGCGTGTGCTGCCGAAAGCGGTAATGCGCGCATTCAGGTTCAGCGACTTTACGCGTTGAAAAAACTCGATATCCTTGCTGTTGCTTCCCGGATTCCCGCCTTCAATATACTGAACGCCCAGCGCGTCTAGCTTTAGGGCAATTTTCAATTTGTCGTCTGCGGACAGGCTGATGCCTTCTCCTTGCGTTCCGTCACGCAGCGTCGTGTCAAAGATCGAGATGTTAGCGGACATTTCTGATGACGCCTCCTTCACTGATAGCCAATACAAATCATAATTTATTATTATAACACTTTATCTATTTAAAGTAGAGGGGGAAAGTTATTTTTTTCACGGAGTTCTTCGCATTGACTTACCTCTATATCAATTATATGCTGGAGGAAAGGGGAACGGATATACGCATTTTTCTTTTTTTAGAGGTGGTTCAAATAGTCCACTTTTGATCACGAAGGGGATCTACTCGACATCGAATATGGCATGCAGCCGGAACTTACGGTGCTCACGTGGCTTCCACTACGCTCCGCTCCTCATTTCCTGGCTTCATCCCATCTTCTCGGTGCTGAAAACCGGACTTTTTGAACACGCACTTATAGGTGAGGTTGAGGGCCATGAGCGATGTGAAGGATCATTATCCGGTCAATGGGCGGGTCATTATCCATTTGGATATGAACGCGTTTTATTGTTCTGTGCATGAAGCGGAAGAGCCGGAATATTATAAGGATAAGCCTACTGCTGTTTCCGGCAGCGTGGAGCAGCGCAAAGGAATTATCGTAACCTGCTCCTATGCCGCCAGGAAGAAGGGCATCAAGACGGGAATGGCTGTCAAGCAGGCAATGCGCATATGCCCGGAGCTTCTGCTGATCAAGCCGGACTTCAATTTATACCGTAAGTATTCTCACGGGTTCATGAGTATTGCGCGGCAGTTCACGCCGCTCGTAGAGCCAGTGTCGATTGATGAGTGTTATATGGATATTACGGGCTCCAAGCTGCTTGGAACGCCAATGGAAATCGCGGAATCTCTTCAACGCCGGATCAGCTCGGAATGGCAATTGCCTTGCTCCATCGGGCTTGCGCCTAATAAGCTGCTTGCCAAGATGGCATCGGATATGAAGAAGCCGATGGGACTGACCGTTCTGCGCTTGCGCGATGTCCCGAATATGCTGTGGGATAAGCCATGCGGCACCCTGTTCGGCATAGGAGGCAAGACTGCCGACAAGCTGTCGAAGATGAATATTCGGACGATCGGTCAGCTGGCGAATACGGAGGAAGCGCTGCTGATCAAGCAATTTGGCGTTATGGGCGCCTGGATGAAGTCGGCCGCTCACGGGATCGATCATTCCATTGTTAACCCCAATCGAGAGCAAAGCAAGTCCATCGGGCATACGACAACTCTGCCGAGCGATCTGACGGAGCAGGATGATGTTTTTCGCGTGCTGCTTAATCTTTCGGATCAGACGGCCCGAAGGCTTAGACGCCAGAAGCTAGTAGCCTCTACCGTTCAAATTACCATTCGCCGTCCCGACATGTCCACCATTACAAGGTCCCATACGATAAGCGCTCCTACGCAATCGACGGAGGAGATTAACAAGGAAGCCCGCAAGCTGTTCCAGCGGCATTGGAAGCTTGGAGACCCGATCCGCCTGCTGGGTGTCACGCTGCAAAACCTGGCTCCGGCAGATGAAACGGCCGTTCAACTGGATTTGTTCAGCTATGAGGAACAGCCCCGGAAGGAGGCTTTGACCAAGGCGATGGACGCTCTTCGCGACAGATTCGGCGAGGACGCAGTATTGACTGCGGGCATGCTGGGTGACGATCCGTCGACCCTGATCCGAAACAAGCGAATTCGGGGCACGTCCTTGCAAAAAGACGATACTTTGTTATATATTGATGAGTGAGGAACCACGCTTTAAGGCATCATACACACAGAAAGCGAACGGATTTATTCCGTATATTATAAGGAGGGAATGTAGACCATGGCTAAATTTACATGGGTAGAGAAAGATACTTGCATCGCGTGCGGAGCATGCGGAGCGACTGCACCGGATATTTATGATTACGATGACGAGGGGATTGCGGAAGTCATCTTCCAGAATGACGGGAACACAGGAAACACTGAAATTCCTGAAGATATGTACGACGACCTGCAAGATGCATGCGACGGTTGTCCGACGGATTCCATCAAAATCGCCGACGAGCCGTTCAACGCTCCGGGCTAATGATATAGCCATCATAAGTTAACAACAAGCTCCCTCAAGACCGCGTGGACGGATCGAGGGGGCTTTTTTGATGCGTTTTCCACCTTGCCGGAAGATTGATATCGATGATTTCGCATCCCCTGCCGATATACTTGATAGAGAAGAGCAGGCGGAGGGATTATAGATGGAAAAGCTGGAGGACATTATCTATCTGAAGCAATTCGTAAAACAGCATCCCGACAACAAGATGGGATGGTACTTGCTCGGGAAACATTATTTGCAAGCGGGCAAGGAAAGCAAAGCGAACTATTGCTTCATTCAAGCAGGCGATATATATGAAGCTTTCGAGCAGGAGACGCATCCGCTGGCGGAGCAGCAGCTGGAGGAGCTGAAGGAATGGAACAAGCAGCAGAAGAAAAAGAGGCTGGTTTGGAAAATCGTATTGGCAGCCATTCCGCTGTTATTGATTGCCTTGCTACTGCCGCTTAATCCTTTCTGGCATAAAGAGCATCAGGATACTGCGCCCGCTCCGGCAGATAAGAACGCGCCAGGTCTAGGCGTCGTATTCGTGCCTCAGAAGGAGGGCAAACCGATCGGTTATGCCATGAACGCTATTGTGGCTGCTGGCGGAGTGGCTCCAAAGCAGTCGCTGGCGGTGCGTCTGGAAGAGAAGGAGGGCTGGAGACAATGGAACGGTCATTCCCGTTTCCTCTTGTCCTCAACCAAGGAAGCAAGCGGCAATCGCGCTGCATTATCCATGCTGGACCGCGATTCATGCGTATGCGAGCCGGGAGATACTAGCGGTGTCAAAAAGCTGTTCGCGAAATGGCGCGAGGAGCAAGAAATGCACTGGACGCTGGCTAGCGGCATTCATCAGTATTACCGCCTGTACGGGAAGTGGCCGCAGAAGCTTGACGACCTGATCCGGCCTTATCCGCATAATGTATTGTCTGGAGAAGGCGAAGGCATGAAGGAATGGTTCCCTTATGTTCTGGCGAAACTAAAGGATAAGCAGGCATCTAATGGAAAGGCGGAGCAGGGCAGTGACGGGCAAGGCTCCGGCAATAAGGAGTCTCAGCCAGGCAACGCTATCGGCACTAACGGCATCTACCAGCAAGATTGGAGCAAGCCGCTGGAAATTGTGATCGACGTCTCCAACTACCGGCTTGCCGTCGTACAGGACAAGATGGTCGTTCGTAGTTACGAGGTTGGGCTTGGAGGCGAGAGGACGCCGGAGGGGAATTTCTACATCAGTGAGAAAGTAAGAGATCCCAATGGTACGGATGACGGCATGTTCGGAAGCAGAGGCATGACCTTGTCGGGGACGCTGTACGCCATCCATGGAACGGATGAACCGGACAGCATTGGCAAGGACGAGTCGCTTGGTTGCATACGAATGAAGACGGCCGACGTTGAGGAGCTGTTCGACATGGTGCCTCTTGGAACAGCGGTGAAAATTAAAAACGGGACGCTCCCGTCAGATGCGAAACCGCCAGCAGAAAGATTCAAGCTGGAGCCGCAGCAGAACGAGACCAATCCCGCCAAAGTGTATCAATGGTTGACGTAAACAAAGCTTACGAAGTGAGAATAAGAAGTGCGGCGATGGCAACGACTACGACTCCTACGATGCAGGCGATCCAGACCAACGCCTTCTTGTTCACTTCCTCCTTCGGTTTTGCTTTCAATGTGGCTGGCTTTCTTTTGGGTGCGCCCATTTTCAAATCAACCTTTCTATATCTGATTTCTGTGTCTTATCATATGCATATATTGTAATCGTTTTCGTCCAAAGCCGCAATACAACTTGGCCAATTGAAGCTTGCGCCTCCTTGCGCGGGCTCTTTTCTTTTTGCTCTAAAAGGGATAAACTGTTCGTTAGAGCATACATAGCGGAACGGAGTGAAAGCTTTGCTTTATTCATCGATTCTTAAACCCATTTTTTTCAAAATGGACCCGGAGAAGGCCCATCATCTAGTTATTGACGGCATGGCGGCAGGGAGCAAGATTCCCGGCATGACCGGCATTATGAACGCCATGTATGGCGTATCGGAGTCTGCTGAGCTGAGATGCGAGCTGTTCGGGCTTCAATTCCCTCATCCGATCGGACTTGCAGCCGGACTGGACAAGAACGGCAAGGCGCCGGACGGATTCTCCAGCATCGGCTTCGGCTTTGCTGAGGTAGGCACAGTGACGCCCAAAGGACAATCCGGCAATGAGCTGCCGCGGCTGTTCCGGCTTCCGCCGGATGAAGCTTTGATTAATCGGATGGGCTTTAACAATGAAGGCGCGGCGGCAATGGCGGCATCGCTGGCGAAACGCAAAATCCACCGCGTTCCAATCGCCGTTAATATCGGTAAAAACAAGGTGACGCCGAACGAGCTTGCGCATGAGGACTATCAAGCTTGTATTCGTGCACTCTATGATTATGGCGACTTCTTTGTGGTGAACATCAGCTCGCCGAATACGCAGGGCTTGCGAGATTTGCAGCACGGGGACGAGCTGAAGAAGCTGCTCGCTGCCGTTATGGACGAGGTGTCGGCGCAGGCGGGAGCGCGCAGACAGAAGCCGAAGAGCGTACTCGTCAAGATCGCGCCGGATATGTCGGAGGACCAACTGGAACATACCGTAGCGACGATCATGGAGAGCCATGTATCAGGCATAATCGCTACGAATACGACGTTGTCCCGTGAAGGGCTGGCTCATGCCAACGCGAAGGAATCGGGCGGCCTTAGTGGCTTGCCGCTAAAGGAGCGCTCCACGGAAGTCATCCGGTCCGTCTATCGCCAGACAGATGGGAAGCTGCCCATTATTGGTTCCGGCGGCATTTTTACTGCGCAGGACGCATACGATAAAATTCGCGCAGGAGCTTCGTTGGTAGAGATTTATACAGCGTTAATCTATAAGGGTCCGGGTGTGTTGCGCGAGCTGACAAGCGGACTGAAAGAATGTTTGCGCAAGGACGGCTACCGTCATATTGCCGAAGCAGTGGGCGCAGATCATCGTTAGAAACAGGAGGCGGCCGGATGGACGGACGAGACTGGAGTCTATTTTTACAGCCTTACGAACAAGCAGTAGAGGAACTGAAAGTTAAATTCAAGACGATGCGCATGGAGCTGAAGCTAAGGGAAGCTTACGCCCCGATCGAATTCGTGACGGGACGGGTGAAGCGCGTATCGAGCATCTTGGAGAAAGCAAGGCGGCTGGGTGTCGCCTCGGATCAGCTGGATACGGGGATTGAAGATATAGCGGGCATTCGAATTATGTGCCAGTTCGTCGATGATATTCGGCGCGTGGCGGAATTGATCCGCAACCGCAAGGACCTTCAGCTTGTATACGAGAAGGATTATATTACAAACTTTAAGGATAGCGGATATCGAAGCTACCATATGATCGTGAAGTACCCGGTGCAAACTGCGCTAGGTTCGATGGACGTACTGGCGGAAATCCAGATACGGACACTCGCGATGAATTTCTGGGCGACGATCGAGCATTCCCTTCATTATAAATTCAAGGAAAGCTTGCCAGACGAAGTTCGCATCCGGCTTAAGAAAGCGGCAGAAGCCGCCTTCCAGCTGGATACCGAGATGACAAGCATCCGCAAGGAGATACTCGATGCGCAGACGGAATTCGAGGAGCAGTCCAATGTCGTCTCGCGCGTGCTGAACGGCATTCAAGACCTGTACTTCTATCATCGCATCCGTGAGGCGGCTCAGTTCCAAATGAAATTTAATGAGCTGTTCGAGCATGAGGATTACGCCGGGTTGTCCGGCCTTGCCGGGGACATCAATCAGTCCATCGCAAAGGCGAAGAAGAACAGCTCCAGTGAATAAACATGCAGCATGAAGAAACCTCCGGCACTGCCGCATCGGGCGGCAGTGCCGGAGGTTTCTTGTTCGCTTGGGTATCGTAAGTAATGACTGTGCCGAAGGCTGGCAACACTAGCTGGAGGATTTCTTTGGTTGATAGTTGTCGTTAATATATTTCAGAATTTCCTCATCCGTCTTGCCTTGCTTGCTTAAGGCGATGACTTCCTCCATCTCTTTCTTGCAGATGCCGCAGCCTGTGCTATGATCCGTCCAGGTTACGCTGCCGTCATCTGCGGGATGCTCCGCCCAATAACAGCGCAGTAGCGAATCATGAGGCTCATCGAACTCGGTTCCTTGCATGCAGCCGCAATAACAAGGGATGCCGCTCAGCATATGCATGTGGCTGTGAACTTCGGAGTAGAGGTCCTTGGTCAGCTTGGTATGTGTTTTCAGAAAACCGGGCAGTGTCGTGACGGATGAAGTTGTCTCCCACATCTCCGATCCATGAAGATGCGCCTTGCCTTTGTCGTCGCTGGTGCCGCAAGCGGCCAGCAGCGTAATCAGGGCAAATCCTAATAGCAAAGCATACATGACGGATCTAGCAGTTCGGTTATGGTCTGAGTTGTCTGCTTCGTTAGGCTCGGAAGATTGTACTCCGCTCCTTCTCATCACTGCGCATCAGCTCCCGCGTGTTTGGTGAAGAACGCTTTGAAATCATCAAGCGTATGTCCGACGGTCGTGCCTTCCTCGCGAAGACCGCCTTCCAGCCGGTCCACTTCTACGCCGTCTTTGTAATAAAGCAATGTTGGCGTAGATTCGACATTCAACTTCGTTCCGTATTCGTTGAACTCCAGCAGGTTGAACATCGGCATTTCAATTCCCATATCGTTTACGATAGGCATGATCTGAGGAGTCGTGTTCAGACAGTATTTGCAAGTCGAGGAAAAGGCATATACGAAGAAGTCTTCCTTGCTGTCAATCTTATTATCCATTTCTGCAGGCAATATGATATTCTGATAGTTAGGATTGTCCAGAAGCGAGCGTGTTGCGGGATTTAATTCGGAAGCGGGCATGCCGTAAAGCTTATTGTCTTTCTCCAGATTGCCTAAGACAAAGATAGACCCGAATAGAATGATGACAATACCGATGTAAACATAAATCATACTTACTTTTTTCTTTTTCTTCTTCATCATTTTAACCTCCGCTTTCGTTGTAATGGTCATGATATAGCTGGTCGTTCATGACTCACTTACTTTTTATTATATACCAAAGCGGAGTAGGTTTGTACATGCAGGATGTCCTAATGGACTGAGCGGGAGGAAAGGCGCAGAATGGGCAATATACCGCCAAAGTTTCTAGCAAAAATGCAAAATTTGCTTCAGAATGAATATGACAATTTTATGTCTTCCTATGAGGCGTCGAGCGGCTCTGGAGCTAGGAGCCGAGGCAGCGGACAGAATTGAAGGCACGGTAAGATGATGCCCTCATCTGCTGGAAGGAGAGGGGTATTACGACGCGGTGCTGCGCAAATGGGATCTGTGTGGATGGATATCCGCTCGGCTGTGTGAAATATATGGGCGGCATGCTGAAGAACGAGCTGTCGGCCGGATGGAGGCAACTGTAGAATGGCAGAGAAATTACGGATAGACAAACTGCTTGCGCATATGGGCTTCGGTACGAGAAGCGAGATCAAGAGGGCGGTCAAACAGGGGAAAGTGGCGGTTGACGGGAAGGTCGTAAAGGACAGCGGGCTTATTGTTACACCAGACGAGCATACCGTCACCTATGACGGGGAGACCGTTGTCTACCGGGATGTTATCTATTTGATGCTGAACAAGCCTCAGGGAGTCATCTCGGCAACGGAGGATGGAAGAGAGCGGACTGTCATTGATCTGCTGGCCCCTGAAGACCGACTGCTGAATCCGTTCCCTGTCGGACGGCTGGATAAGGACACAGTAGGATTGCTGCTGCTGACCAATGACGGAGGGCTTGCACATGAGCTGCTCTCGCCACGCAAGCATGTGGACAAGACTTATGAAGCGCTTGTTCTCGGGAATGTGAACGAAGATGATGTGAAGGCATTCCAAGAGGGCGTTACGCTGGATGATGGATATGTGACACTGCCGGCGGAGCTGCAGGTGCTGAATCGCTCGCTGTCCCCTCGTCCGGAGGGATCAACTGCTGATTCATCGGGAGATCAATCTTCTCCTGTCCATTCGCTTATCCGACTCACAATCCGGGAGGGCAAGTTCCATCAGGTCAAACGAATGTTCGAAGCAGTGGGCAAAAAGGTGCTGACCTTAAAACGGGTGTCCATGGGCACTTTAATGCTGGATGAATATTTGCCTGAGGGACATTACCGGGAGCTGTCGGGGGATGAAGTTGAACAGTTGAAGGCTCATCGCGGCAGCGGCAAGAAATGATGGACTGTCATAGGCGTTAAATAGAGAACAAAAAAGAGAATGGGAGCGGTTATGAGATGAAACTGGGTTATGATTTGATCGCGCTTGATGTGGATGGAACGCTGCTTACGGATGATCATAACTTGCTGGAAGAAGTCAAGGAAGCGGTTCAGGAGGCGGCGCAAGCCGGAGCAGATATCGTGCTGTGCACAGGGCGGGGGCCGATGGGAACTTTCCCGGTACTGGCGGAACTGGAGCTTAGCGGCATTCTGATCACCCATAATGGCGCGGCGACCATTCGATCGGAGGACCGTGAGGTTTTGTTTCAATATGATATTGACAGCGGAGAACTAATGGAGATCCTTGACTATTGCAGGGTGAATCGCATTCATTTTGACTTGAGCACAACATTCGACATGTATGTGGAGGCTGTAACCGAAGAAGTCATGAAAATGTATGAGCATCATCAAGTGGAGCCCATTATGGGCAGCTTTGCTGAGCGATTCCCGGATGGTATGGTGAAGATAACGCTGTTCGGATCGAAAGAGCAAATGGATCTTACCCAGACGTATTGGGAAAAGAGAAAGTCAAGTTTGCAATTCATCCGCAGCGGCGACTTTTTTATCGATGTGCAGAGCCCGAGCTCCAGCAAAGGGGTTGCATTGAAGCAATTGGCTGAAGTGAAAGGCATCGATCGAGAGAAAATATTAGCTATCGGCAATTATTATAATGATATATCGATGCTTGAATATGCCGGACTCGGCATTGCAATGAGCAATTCTCCGGAATCGGTGAAACAAGCGGCTGATCAGATCGCCGGTTCCAATAATGAAGGCGGGGTCGCAGCAGCGATAAGGCAATACGCCTGGCAACAAGGATAACCGCACAAGCTTGACAGCAAAAAAGGACGACTCGGCCCTGGCGGAGTCGTCCTTTTTTTCATGCTATGACATATGGAGAGTGCGATATGCAGCAAGCTTTTGGTTGCGGCACAATCCGCTCCTTCGTCTTAACAGATGCTAGGTTCGTTTATTACAGGAATACTCTCGTAATGATGACGAGCAGAATAAACAGAACCAGGATTACACCTGTCGTCGTGTAGCCTCCATACACACCGGACATGCCAATTCCTCCTAGACTGTAGTTACCGATAGGCGGGCCTGCAGGCGCTTGGTAGGGGCTTCCCCCACAATCGGTATACTGTATGGTATGCAATCCGGATCGTTTGGCTTGGACGGCTGTCTAGCAGATTTTGTATTTTGGAAGGGCTGCTAGGGACAGGCAGCCAGGGGTCATAAAGCAGCAGGGACAAGTATGAAAAAAAGTTCATAAAGAAAAGCGGGAGGATAGATTGACAATCATGAAACAAAATGAATAATATTGAAAGGATACCATGGGCCATTTATTATTTTTAAATATAAAAGAGCTACTATTTATCATACATCATATCGCATGTGAAGGCGTTCAGCTTTAATCGCCAGTTGGGATTGCGACATATCAGTTCAGACTATATCTACTTATTGCGGAGGTACGAAATTCATGAACGTTATTCAAGTGGAACGCTCTCCCGGACTGCGCGGTTCGGTCAAAATACCAGGCTCCAAAAACAGCTCGCTGGCTCTGCTGGCAGCAGCCTGCTTAACGGACGAGACAGTTATTCTGCACAATATCCCGGACATTGCGGATTACCGGGTGATTCGGGAAATTACAGCTGAGATCGGCATCTCCATGCAAGTGACGGGAGCGGGTACGGTAGTGATTAATCCCGCGGGCATTCGTCATGCCAAGATTGACCCGGTTAAGTCGGCGACATTCAGAACGGCCTATTATTTCATCGGCGCCTTGATTAGCCGTTGCGGAAGCGTATCCGTCGGCTATCCAGGCGGCGATGACTTCGGAGATCGTCCAATTGATCAGCACATCAAGGCATTAAAGGCTCTTGGCGCCGAGCTCTCCTTCTATGAAAAGCATTATGAAGCCAGCGCCCGTGCATTAAATGGAGCCGATATCTACTTTGACACCATTACGTCTGGAGCTACGATTAACGCTATGCTGGTAGCGGTGCGGGCCAAAGGCTCCACGGTGCTGCGCAATGCGGCGAAGGACCCAGAGGTGGTTGATACCGCTCAGCTGCTCATCGCGATGGGAGCGCGTATATCGGGAGCGGGTACGGACACGATCCGTATTGAAGGCGTTCGGTATTTGCACGGTTGTACGTACACGGCGGTGCCTGACCGGCTGATTGCGGGTTCTTTCCTCATCGCCGCCGGCGTAACAGGCGGCATGATAACAGTTGAAGATGTTATACCGGAGCATCTGGGCTCGACGATTGCCAAGCTGAGGGAAATCGGCGTCCAGATTGAGACGAATAGCGATTCGATCACTGCGTACGGAGAAGGTCCACTGCGGGCGACTCGTGTGCGGACGGGGATGTACCCCGGGTTTCCAACGGATTTGCAACAGCCGCTGACTGCGCTTATGGCACAGGCGCCAGGCAAAAGCATCGTGACAGACAAAATTTATCCCAAACGGTTCGCACATGTGCAACAGTTGAAACGGATGGGGGCCGATATCGAGCTTCGCGCCGGTTCTGCATTTATCAAGGGTGGCATGCCGCTGCGAGGTAACCTGGTTCATGCATCCGATATTCGGGCAGGCATCTGCTTGCTGCTCGCAGGATTGGCTGCTGAAGGCACCACTCGGATAACCGGGGTCTATCATTTTGAACGCGGCTATGAGAATATTGTGGATTCTTTCCGTTCGCTTGGCGCGAAGCTGGAAGTTCGCGAAGCCCATGAAGCCGATATTGAATTGCCGCAAGTCAATTAACGGTTGAGACCAAGTCAGGGGGCCTTTGATGGGGGCTGTTTCGTGCATTTTGTTCGATTTGGACGGTACGCTGCAAGATAGCGAGAAGCTTGCGACGGAAGCGCAACGGTTCGGTTTCCGCTCTGTCCTGGAGCGGGAAGCGACTGAGGAAGAGCTGAGTCAGCTGAAAGGCAAGCCAGTCGCAAAAGTAATCGGCATTCTGTTCCCGGAGTATGGCACTCAGATCTTCGAACATGCGGTTCGCTATTACGATGCCAATTGCACGACTATCACGTTATACAGGGGCGTGCGGGATATGCTGGAGTCGCTGTCGGATGCAGGGTATCCGATGGGGATCGTTTCATCCAAAAGGAAGGCCTATGTCCTGAGAGAGCTGGAGGCGAACGGTCTGCTTTCGTTTTTTGACTGCATAGTAGGTCAAGAGGATACCGGTGAGCATAAGCCGAAGCCAGCCCCTTTGCTGCTGGCCGCAGAGAAGATGGGTGTTCCCGTGGAAACTTGCCTCTACATAGGCGATCAGGTTAGCGATATTCTGGCGGCTTCAACTGCTGGTATGGCAAGCTGCGCTGCACTGTGGGGAGAGGGCGAGCGCAAGCTGCTTGAGCAAGCCCAGCCCGATTATGTGTTCGAGACGCCGGAAGAGCTTGTCTCGCATTTGCTGAGCGCGAACGACCTGCTGAATTCAGCAGGTTAACCTCATTACAAGAAACCCAGTCCGATGATCATCGGACTGGGTTTTTGAATTATCGTTTGCCGCGGCCGCCGGAGCGACTGCTAGAACGACCACTGCTATTTGGCTTGCCTTGCCCGCCTTGTTGTCCGAAGCTGCGTCCGCCGGAGCGCCCGCCGGCTTGCTGGCCTCTTGGGCTCTTCCCGCTAGTTGGCGCAGAACGCTTGGACCCGCGTTCAGAGGAACGTCCGCCTTCCCGGCGATTCCCCCCCTCACGCTGTTTGCTGCGCGTGCTTCCCGAATCGTCTGCTGTCGTCCACGGGTTGCCGTCGGCTTGAGCCGCTGCCGGTTTGCCGCCTCGCGGATTCGGTTTCACGGAGCCGCGACGGCCTTCACGTTGTCCGTTCTGTTCGCTTCCGCGTCTGTCCCGGTCGCTTCCCCGTCCGCCGCTTCGGCTTGACGGTCGGCCGGAGTCTTTGCTTCTGCCTTCTCTGTTTCGGCTGTTCTTGTCACTGCTTCGCTCCGTTCGGCGAACAGACGACAATTCGCCTTCTTGGTCAATCGCGCGATGTTCAAGGCGGGCATTGATACTCTTCTCAATCGCCGCTAATTTGGAAACGTCATAAGGCGTAGCGAGTGTGACAGCCATCCCATTGTGTCCGGCGCGGCCGGTTCTGCCGATTCGGTGAATATAGCTTTCGCCGTCAAGCGGCATGTCGTAATTGTAGACATGCGTCACGCCTTCGACGTCAAGGCCGCGCGCAGCGACGTCCGTCGCAACAAGCACTTGCAGACGCGCATCACGGAATCGCTTCATGACTTGCTCGCGCTTCGCTTGCGTCAAATCGCCGTGAAGCTCGTCCGATACGATGCCTACATCTTGCAACGCTTCGTTCAGCTTCTTGGCGCGAATCTTGGTTCTGCAGAAGATAACGGCCAAATAAGGGCGATGCTGCTCCAGCAGATGGATTAGCGCACGTTGCTTCCCGCGGTCGGTTGTATCCACGACAAGCTGCTTGATGCTGTCAAGCGTAATGTTGGCGCTGCGAATCTGTACATCCTCGGGCGCATTCATATATTCGGAAGCGAGTCTGCGAATCGCGTCCGGCATCGTAGCGGAGAACAGCATTGTCTGGCGGGCTCTCGGTGTCTGCGTAATGATGCTCTCTACCTCGGGAAGGAATCCCATATGCAGCATCTGATCCGCTTCGTCCAGCACCAGCATCGACAGCTTGCCCAGACTGACAGTACCGCGAGTCATATGGTCAATCAGACGACCAGGTGTCGCGACCACAATATGGGGAGCGCGCTGGAGCTTGCGAATTTGGGCATCAACATCTTGTCCGCCGTAAGCAGCCAGGACATTGGCGCCGATGGCCGGGGCCAGCTTCTTCATCTCGGCCGTAATTTGAATAGCCAATTCCCGTGTCGGAGTTAGAATTAGCGCTTGAACCTGCTCTTTATTTACGTTGATCCGCTCCAGAATGGGCAAGGCGAAGGCCAGTGTCTTGCCTGTGCCTGTCTGAGCTTGCGCGATCACATCTTTGCCGTTCATAAGCAGCGGTATAGTCTGCCGCTGTACAGGGGTCGGCTCGCTGATGCCAGCCTGTTTCAATAAGTCGTTCAGCTCCCGGGATACGCCGAGTGCTTGGAATGCGTTAGCCATGCGATAAGTTCCTCATTTCATGTCATATGATGCTAAGTATAACAGTTGCGGGGAACATGTGCATCTTCCAAATGCATATGCTATGCTTATAGCCATCATCAACGAAGAGGAATGAGAACATGCAGACATCAGGAACCAACCGCTCTATGATCAAGCCGGGACTGGAAGTACATATTGTGCTGAAACAAGATCAGCGGACCGGAAAGCTGACCAGAGGCGTTGTGAAAGACATCTTGACCAATTCTCCGCAGCATCCGCACGGCATTAAAGTAAGGCTTCAGGACGGAGCAGTCGGCCGCGTTAAGGTGATTTTGTCGTAATTCAATGGGTTTAAAGATCATGGGCTTAGCGGCAGGCAAGGAGGAGCGGCTTTATGGCATTCGGCATTACCCGCGACGAGATGAAAGCATGGAAGGCGAGCGTATCGCGGGGGGAGATCGCCTTTTTGACTCATTATTGGCTGGACGACCGCTTTCCTGACGTACGAACCGTTACGAAAGTAGGCTGCTGGGATCTGGACAAGCTGGCCGATTGGTGCAGGGAGAACGGTTTGAACCCAAGGTATATACATAAGCGGGCGGAATACCCTCACTTTGATCTGTTAGGGTATAAGCAGGCCGAGATCCTGACGAAAGAGAAACGGTACGACCAGTTGGAGCGATTCCGCATCCCCCCCTGCGAAGCGAGCAAGAGGGGAGAAGGAGATATTGGAAGATAGAGAACGGAGTGACAAACGGATAGAGGAAATGAGCCTGAACGGCTGGCCGGCCCTGAAGACGGTTCTGTACGATGGCTGGCTGCTTCGCTTTGCCGACGGCTACACCAAGCGATCCAACTCCGTTCAGCCCATCTATGGATACAGCGGCAATCTGGATGAGCAAATCAACCGTTGCGAAGAGCTGTACCGAGCTCAAGGTCAGCCGACTGTTTTTAAAATAACGCCCTTTGCAGAGCCAGCGCATTTGGACGCGAGACTGGAGGAGCTTGGGTATGAACGGATTGATCAAACGCAGGTCAAAACGGCTTCAATCATTGATCTACCTGTACCCAGACAGGGGGATGGATTTCACTGCTGGCCGGAATTGACGGATGAATGGCTGGATGCCATTGCTCGTTTCCAGGGTCTCAGCGACAGCCAAAAGGAAACGACACGGCGCATGCTGGCCGGACATCCCTTGCGAAGGGCTTTTGGTCTGTACAAACGTGGAGAGGTTCCGGTTGCAGCGGGATTAGTCGTGCTGGAGGACGGATACGCCGGATTATACGATATCGTAACGGACGCCACCGAGCGCGGGCGCGGTTATGGCGAGCGGCTGACTCGTGGTTTGCTGGGATGGGCGAGGGGACAGGGCGTCAGGATGTCCTATCTGCTTGTGGTGAAAAATAATACGGCAGCGAATCGACTATATGACAAGCTGGGATTCATGACGCGATATGACTATTGGTACCGTGTAAAGAAATAAAGCATGCTTAACTGCAATAGTCAGTCAGGTGAGCGCAAGCGCATCAGCACGGTTGGACCGATTATTGACCAAATCCGTCTGTCGATCCTCAATACTGGCAGGCAAAAGAGCGAGCCAACGGGGGCTCGTCATGCTCACCTCCAGTCTGTTTATCATGGGGTATCTTATTTTGCTTTTGGGCAATCAATCCTGGGTGTTCCTCAGTATGGCGGAGGTTTTGGTCTTGGGTTAATGTTATTTGCGCTGTGCGCAAGCACTACGGAACAAGCCGCGGAGCTGTGTCCGGTATGGCGCAAGCAGTTGGATATCTGCTGGCTGCAAGCGGTCCCCTATTATTCAGCCTTATCCATGATTGGACTGGGAGCTGGAATGTGCCGCTCTTGCTTATTATCGGTATCTCGGTTGTATACGGCTTGCTGGATTATCGGCAGGGGCTGATCGCAAGGTCTGATGAAGACAGTCGAGATGAGATCGAAATGAGATTGCATGTTGAGGTTCCCTTTGGGGGACCTTTTTTATATGGACTAAGAAGGGGTGGATGGACAGCAGTTCAGATTGAAAAAATGAGACATGGTATGCAACCTGCAGGAGGTTGGACGCGTTAGAAAGATAGAAGTAGATGGAGATTCATGGAAAGCAGTCGCTAGTCATGAAGTTCGCAGATGAACGCCGGGAAGCATTCCGTGTAGTAGCCTATTGGATCATGAAGGCAGTGGCGGATGAAGAAGACGAATGAATATACTGACAGGTATCTTGATGCAAGCATTCGGTGTAAAGGAGCTATGAGTATGACACGTACCATTATCATATTAGCCGGAGCAGTATCGATTGCAGCAGGTTTGGCTTACATTGGAACGTCTTGGCTTGCCGCTGACTTTCTGGGATCAGAAGCGGGTTCGGAACGAGAGACTGTCCGGTTCTGGAGTATGTGCTCCATCGTCATCGGGGTCTTACTGCTGGGATTGATGGCTGCTCGCCGCTGGATGAAGGAAGGACTCAATGACGGCTTGCTTATTGTGGCACTTGCGGCGATTTTCCTTATTCAGATACCACCGTTCGGATTGTGGATGCTGGGCTTTATTGCGAGCGGTTATACGGCCATCTTAGGAATACTTATGCACGGTGCGCTTATGGCCATGGCATGCTTGACGTTTGTCTCAAACAGAAGGAGCTTGGCCAGAGAGACCGCTTGATATCGAATTTTGAGCTGCAAGACCGATGTAGCTTGACATGCAAGAGCGGGGACTTATATAATCGGTAGTAATTGTTTGACTTATATCATGGCGTTGAAGAGGAACAGTACAGGCGTTGCATTGGCTTAGAGAGCCGGCGGTTGGTGGAAGCCGGACCATGTGCGCAGGGAAGCTCGCCTCGGAGCCGAACGGGCAACCTTCAGGAAGCTGAAGGCAAGTCGTTCCGAATCGTCCGCGTTAGGGACGTCAAGTGAGCTAGGGCAGGGCATGCCTGATGCTAACTAGGGTGGTACCACGGGAGAATATCCTCTCGTCCCTAGCGTTAATCCGCTGGGGGCGGGAGGTTTTTATGTTTTAAGACGATTAGGAGGAAGTACGAATGACTCAGGAACAGCAACGACACGGCTACAATCCGCTTGTGATTGAGCCGAAATGGCAGCAATTCTGGGACGCGAACAAGTCGTTCCAAACAAAGGAAGAACCAGGGAAGCCGAAGTTCTATGCTCTGGATATGTTCCCGTATCCTTCGGGAGCAGGTCTTCATGTAGGCCATCCGGAAGGTTATACAGCTACCGATATCGTATCGCGCTATAAGCGAATGAAGGGGTACAATGTGCTTCATCCGATGGGGTGGGACGCATTCGGCCTGCCGGCTGAGCAGCATGCTCTGGACACTGGCCAGCATCCTAGAGATATTACGTTCAAAAATATTGACAATTTCCGCCGTCAGATCAAATCGCTGGGCTTCTCCTACGATTGGGATCGCGAATTCAGCACGACGGACCCGGATTATTATAAATGGACGCAATGGATTTTTATCCAGCTGTACAAGCGCGGTCTGGCCTATGTAGCAGAAGTGCCTGTCAACTGGTGTCCAGCGCTTGGCACTGTACTTGCGAATGAAGAAGTGATTGATGGTAAGAGCGAGCGTGGCGGTCATCCCGTGGTCCGCAAGCCGATGCGTCAATGGATTCTGAAAATTACTGAATACGCAGATCGTTTGCTGGACGATCTGGAAGAGCTGGATTGGTCCGAGAGCATTAAGGATATGCAGCGCAACTGGATCGGCAAGTCGACGGGCGCGGAAGTAACGTTCGACATTGACGGGCATGAGGGCTCGCTGGTTGTCTTTACGACACGCCCGGACACGCTGTTCGGCGCAACTTATTGCGTGCTGGCGCCAGAGCATGAGCTGGTTGCCGCGATTACAACAGCCCTGCAGAAAGCGGCGGTAGAGGCTTATCAGGAAGCGGCAGCCCGCAAGAGCGATCTGGAGCGTACGGATCTGGCGAAGAACAAGACGGGCGTCTTCACGGGTGCGTATGCGATTAATCCGGTCAACGGCGCTAAGACGCCAATCTGGATTGCCGATTATGTGCTTGCGGGTTATGGTACGGGCGCCATTATGGCGGTTCCGGGCCACGATGCGAGAGACTGGGAGTTCGCGAAGCAATTCGATCTGCCGATTATCGAGGTAGTGGCAGGCGGAGACATAACCGAGGAAGCCTATGCAGGTGACGGTGCGCATGTGAACTCTGATTTCCTGAACGGACTGAATAACGAAGAAGCGATCAAAGCGATCATCGGACGTCTCGAAGAGACGGGCAAGGGCAAGGCGAAGGTAACCTATCGCTTGCGCGACTGGCTGTTCAGCCGCCAGCGCTACTGGGGAGAGCCGATTCCGATCCTCCATCTGGAAGACGGCACAATGAAGCCGGTACCGGAAGATCAATTGCCGCTGCTGCTGCCAGATGTGGATGCAATCAAGCCTTCCGGCACGGGAGAGTCACCGCTGGCGAACGTGACCGAATGGGTCAACACCGTTGATCCGGAGACAGGCATGAAGGCTCGCCGGGAGACGAATACGATGCCTCAATGGGCAGGAAGCTGCTGGTATTATCTGCGCTTCATCGATCCGAAGAATGACAAGGAGATTTGCTCGCCGGAGAAGCAGAAGGAATGGCTGCCGGTAGACTTGTACATCGGCGGCGCAGAGCATGCCGTGCTGCATCTTCTGTACGCGCGCTTCTGGCATAAGGTGCTGTACGATCTGGGCGTCGTTCATACGAAGGAGCCGTTCCAGAAGCTGGTGAACCAAGGCATGATTCTCGGCATGAACAATGAGAAGATGTCCAAGTCGCGCGGCAATGTCATCAATCCGGACGATATCGTAAACGAGTTCGGCGCGGATACCCTGCGGATGTACGAGATGTTCATGGGGCCGCTCGAAGCAACGAAGCCTTGGAATACGAATGGCGTGGAAGGCACCTACCGCTTCCTGGCTCGTGTATGGCGCCTGTTCGTGAATGAAGACGGAACAATCAGCTCCAAGATTGGCGACGGCGAGACGACCGATGTATTCAAGCGCACATGGCATCGTTCCATTAAAAAAATTACGGATGATTACGAGAACCTGCGCTTCAATACCGTAATCAGCCAACTGATGATCTTTGTGAACGAAGCGTATAAGACAGACGTGCTGCCTCGCGAAGCGATGGCGCAGTTCGTGCAGATGCTGTCTCCAATCGCACCGCATATCGCGGAAGAGCTGTGGGAGAAGCTTGGTCAGGAAGGAACGATCAGCTATGCGGCTTGGCCAACCTATGAGGAAGCATGGACGGTCGATCAGGAAGTGGAGATCGTTGTACAAGTGAACGGCAAAATCGTAGAACGTATATCGATTGCCGCGGATACGAACGAAGCAGACATGGAGTCGCTTGCGAAGGGTCTGGAGAAAGTGCAGGAGCTGATCGCAGGCAAGACGGTTCGCAAGGTAGTCGCAGTCAAAGGCAAGCTAGTTAATATTGTAGCCAACTAATCGAATCAAACTCGCAACCCAAAGAGGTGAGCGGGCTTTAGCTGAAGAACAGCTATTGTCCGTTCACCTCTTCGCCGTAAAATGCGGTAGAAACCTTTACGAGATCTTCATTGAATTTGGCATGCGTCGTCCGAATAAGGCTGTTGAAGATGCCATCCGTCTCCCTCCGCAGCAGATGGAGCGCCTTCGCTGTGATGCCGCCGGGGACTGCGACGCGTTCCTGAATTTCTTCCGGGGTCATGCGCCCTTCGGTCAGCAGCAGCCCGGTGCCGAGCAGCATATTGCCCGCAACCTGCAGGGCAACGCTGCGTGGAATGCCCGTCTCCTCTACGGCGGCATCGATAAATTGCTGCAGCAAAAAGGCCATGAATGCCGGACCGCAGCTGGACAGGTCGGAGACAATGCGCGTGTAATCCTCTTCGATGCGCAGCGGTTCACTAATATGGGAGAACAACGACTCCAGACGCTTTTTATCCTTTTCGCCCATGGTTTCGCCGTAGATGCATAGAGAGGCTCCGCTCCACACCAAATTGGTAATGCTTGGGATGATCTTAGCTACTTTACAGTCCAGCTCTCCCTCTAGATGGGAGACGAGAACCGGGCTGGTAATGGACACGATGATCTGTTCGGGCCGGATGAGCGGCTTGATGTCTTGGACGACATGGATGAATTCATGCGGCTTGACGCACAGGAAGACAATGTCGCTGCCGCGAGCCGTCTCCGCGTTCGTATATTCGGCTCTGATGCCGGGATACCGGTCCGCTATCGCCTGCGCTTTGGCATACGTGCGATTGCTGATGGCGATCTCTGCGGGCGCCAGGGCCCCGGAAGCGACAAACGCTTCAATTAGCAACGTTCCCATCGAGCCCGTTCCGATAAATCCTACATTCATACTAAGCCCTCCTATACCGATTACGCGTAATGTATGTTCTTGTATTCTATTCCGCAAGACTTGTTCCTTATGTCATCAATTACCATATTAATTGCCGAAAGGAGAAATTGCGATGTCGATTAGAATGATGGGACGGGAAGCAAGACGGATGAACAGGCTTGTGGCGGCTGCCTGCGTGGCGGGGGCTTTGCTGCTTATCGCGGCAGGCTTGATGGACGGCGCGCCAAAGTCTGAAGGAGAGTGGGTGTCACTTAATGAAGCGGTTCAGGTCACCCTCGATACCTTGAACGGGAACGGCAATCCAGGAGATTCAGCGGATTCATCCGTACATATAGAGCAGTCGCAGAAGCAGCCAGAAGGAGAAGGAGAAGGAGAAGGAGAAGGAGAAGGAGTAGGAGCGGTCAGTCTGGAAGTCGGGGCGAAGGAGCCGGATCATCAGGTATCCGAGATGGCGCCGTCCCAAGGGCCAGTACCTGTCATGACGAGCAGGGATGAGATTGGCAGGCTGGATTTGAACCGCGCGTCGGCGGGAGAACTGGTGGAACTGAAGGGGATTGGACCGTCCAAGGCGCAGGCGATTACAGAGGATCGGGAACGGAACGGAACGTTTGCAAGCGTAGATGATCTGATCCGCGTAAAGGGGATTGGGGAGAAGCTTTTGGCCGGGATCAAAGAAAGCGTTGTCGCCCGTCCATGAATGTGAGAGAATGGAAACGATACAGTCATATTTTACTAGATTTCGAAAACAATCGAGGAGGATTTTAAAGATGACAGAGGAAAGAAAATTCTCGCTAGAAACGCTATCCGTCCACGGAGGCCAAACCATCGACCCTACGACGCTATCACGCGCCGTACCGATCTACCAGACGACTTCGTACGGATTCAAAGATACGGATCATGCGGCTAACCTGTTCTCGCTGCAGGAATTCGGCAATATCTATACCCGCATCATGAACCCTACATCCGATGTGCTCGAGAAACGCGTAGCGGAGCTGGAAGGAGCGCCTGCAGCACTTGCGGTAGCTTCCGGCCAAGCGGCTATTACCTACGCCATTCTGAATATTGCGGGTTCCGGTGATGAGATTGTATCAGCAACCAGCCTGTACGGCGGTACCTACAACCTGTTCTCTACCACGCTGCCGAAGCTGGGCATTACGGTGAAATTCGTTGATCCGTCGAATCCGGAGAACTTCCGCAACGCTATCACGGACAAGACCAAAGCTGTATTCGCAGAAACCATCGGCAATCCGAAGGGCGATGTTATCGATCTGGAAGCTGTAGCCGCTATTGCTCATGAGAATGGCGTGCCTTTCATCGTCGACAACACATTCCCAAGCCCTTACCTGTGCCGTCCGATTGAGCACGGCGCAGATATCGTCGTTCATTCGGCAACCAAATTCATCGGCGGTCACGGCACTTCCATTGGCGGTGTCATCGTTGATGGCGGCAAATTTGACTGGAAGGCGAGCGGCAGATTCCCTGGACTTACGGAGCCTGACCCAAGCTATCATGGCGTAGTCTACACGGATGCGGTAGGACCTATCGCTTATATTATCAAAGCACGCGTTCAGTTACTGCGTGACATGGGGGCGGCATTGTCGCCATTCAACTCCTTCTTGCTGCTGCAAGGTTTGGAGACCCTGCACTTGCGCATGGAGCGCCATAGCTCGAACGCGCTTGCGGTTGCCGAGTTTTTGGAAGCGCATGAAGCGGTGGAATGGGTCAATTACCCTGGCCTGAAGAGCCATGCGTCGTATGAGCTGGCCCAAAAATATTTGCCGGATGGAAGCGGCGCAATCCTGACCTTCAGCATTAAAGGCGGCGTGGAAGCGGGCAAAAAGCTGATCAACGCTGTTAAGCTGTTCTCGCACTTGGCGAACGTGGGCGATTCCAAGTCTCTCATTATCCATCCTGCAAGCACGACTCATCAGCAGCTGTCGGCTGATGAGCAAGTGGCAGCCGGTGTGGCTCCAGGCATGGTTCGTCTGTCGGTCGGCACGGAAGGCATTCGCGATATCTTGGGAGATCTGGAGCAGGCGATTGCGGCAAGCCAACAAGGGTAATACCGCTTGGGACTGGCATCGGTGCTGACTTAGGATTACAATAGAATCACTAGAAAAGAACGAAGCGGGCATGTCCGTATCATCTGAGAATACGATAACAGCCAGAGACGGGGAGGAAACGATGACCTCAGCAACAAATGATGCCATCCGCAAGGATTGGGACACTTATTTCATGGATATCGCTTATATGGTATCGACGCGTTCGCGTTGTCCGCGCAGGCATGTCGGAGCGGTGCTTGTGCAAGGAAAGAAGCTGCTCGGAACGGCGTACAACGGAGCCCCGATGGGCGCGCATGATTGTTTGGAAGCAGGCTGTATGATCTCGGAAGAGGTCGAGGTGAACGTGGTGAACGGAGCCGAGCAGGTCGTGCGCAAGCAGCGCTGCATTCGTACCATTCATGCAGAGCAGAATTTGCTGCTCTTCACGGACAGGGCGGATCGCGAAGGCTCTGTCGTCTATGTCACCGACCAGCCGTGCTGGACATGTGCCAATATGCTGGCGAACAGCGGTGTAGAAGAAATCGTCTATCATCGCGGTTATCCGAAGGATAGTGAAAAGGTGTATGCGTTAATGGCTCAGCAGGGCATCGCGTTCCGGCAGGTGGAGAATTATACGCCGCCAGCCCAAGCAGGAATGGAAGTAACGCAATAAGCGGTACGACGGATGCAGCTTAGCTGCAAGCCTTCATAGGAAGATGTATCGTGAGGAGGAACCTCCAATCGCATGAAGTCATGCGGCTGGAGGTTCTTTTTTTTATTTTCGGCGCAGGGGGGTTCGTGAAGGGATGGCTATGAATAGAAGGCCGCTTGTATGGTTTTCTTTAACTTTTGTGCTTGGCAGCTGCGCAGCTGCCGGACTCGGCTGGCGCGGCACGCTGTATGCGGGAGGGGCGGCGTTCCTGCTGGCGGTTGCCGCTGTACTTGGCAGGCAGGCGAGCAAAGGGCTGGCGATCATTTGTCTACTCGGATTTTGTGTGGCTGCTGGCGAGCGGCTGTGGGCGGATTCACGCAATGTGACGGAGCTGCAGGAGCTGCTGGCGGTTGCTGAGTCGGATGGACCAAGAGCAGCCTACAGCGTCCGCGTAAGCGGCACAATCATTTCTGCGGTTGAGGTGGATGGAGACCGTGCGCAATTCCGCTTGGAGGCTGCGGCCATCCAAGTGGCAGATGAAGAGCCGCTCGTTATGCGCGGCGAGCGGCTTATGGTTCAGCTCCAGCTCGCAGCGCAGCCGGAGCAAGCGATCGCCGCGGCTTGGCAGCGCGGCGATCAAGTGCGCATCGACGGCGAGCTGTCGCAGCCGGCGACGGCAACCAATAGCGGCGGCTTCGACTATCGCCGCTATCTCAGCAGCCAGGGCATCCACTGGCTGCTGAAGAGCAAAGGCGCAGCCGCCCTCGCCGTAGAGGCTCCAGCGGCCGAAGCCCTCTCCGCGGCCGCCATATATGGCCGCGTCGACGCCGCGCGCGCTTGGCTGGGCGCGCGGCTGGACTTCCTGTATCCGGCAGAGCAAGCCGGTTACATGAAGGGGCTCGTCCTCGGCATCCGCGAGGACCTCGACCCCGAGCAATTCAATCAATTCGCGCGGCTCGGCTTGACGCATATATTGGCAATATCGGGCCTGCATGTCGGCGTGTTCATGTACGCCTTGACTAGCATACTCAAGATGCTGCGTCAGCCGCGCGAGCGCATCTTGCTCATCTTGATGACGGCCGTCCCCTTCTATGTGCTGCTGACGGGAGCGTCGCCTTCGGTGCTGAGAGCGGGACTAATGGCTATGCTTGGCCTTGTTGCTGCCCGGATGGGCAAGCTGAAGGACGGCTTGCATTTGATCGCGGCGGCAGCAGTCGTCCTGCTGCTCTTCAATCCGTATTTTCTCAATGATGTCAGCTTCCAGCTGTCCTTTATCGTTACCTTGGGCCTCATTATCGGAGTGCCGCCATTCAGGCGCGCCCTGCCGAGATGGCGGCGGGGAGGCTGGGTATTGGATCTGATTGCGGTCACGGTGGTCGCCCAATTGGTATCCTTCCCGGTTACCATCTATTACTTTAACCAGTTCAATCTGCTGTCTCTGCTGGCGAACTTTGTGCTTGTTCCATTCATTAGCATGGTCGTGATGCCGGCAGGGGCGGCTGCGCTAGTATTGTCGATGCTATGGCCCTGGGGCGCCAAGTTAATCGCGAATGTATCCGTCATTGCCAACGATGGATCATTTGCCATTATTGAATGGCTGGCCGATCAAGCCCTATTCAGGCAGGTATGGGGAACACCGCCTTTATGGTGGGTGGTAGTCTGGTTATTGCTGATGGGAGTGGCTTTTCGAAGGCTGGGCAGAGGGGATGCGAGCGTGGAGCAAGGGCGACTTTCGGCAGCGGATCCGGAACACAGTGAGGAGACGGCCCCTATACAGGTGGAGGAAACTAAGCATTTCGGAGGTGTAAAATCTCATCTTAGTGACTCTACAATTATGAAAACACACAACCGTCTCAGCGTGTATAAGCCGCTGATCATTCATGCGTTTGTTGCGATGCTGCTCCTTGTCTATGCTTATATGCCCGATGCGTTCGACCGGACGGCGACAGTCAGCTTTCTGGACGTTGGACAGGGAGATGCCGCGCTTATTCGTACCGCAAGCGGCAAGCATATTCTCGTCGACGGAGGCGGAGCGCTTTCGTTCCGCAAGCCTGGTGATGAGTGGAGGAATCGCAGCGATCCGTTTGAGGTCGGAAGCAAGGTACTTGTTCCTTTACTAAGAGACCGAGGGGTTCATCGCATTGATTTGTTGATTCTCTCGCATATGGACACGGATCATATAAAAGGGTTGATAGCGGTCATTAAGGAGATTCCCGTCACCCGAATATGGTGGAACGGCACTCTGAGATCATCGGAAGATTCAAGCCGGTTAATGGAAGCGGCGCTTCGAGCCGATATTCCGCTGTACGCTCCGATAGCGGGCGAGAGTTGGTCGCTGGACAAAGAGACTCGTCTGGACGTATTATGGCCAGCGGAACGCATGTCTGACATTCCCGTAATAAAAGATCAGAATGAACTTAGCCTCGTTGTTGCCATACAGCTTTATGACAGCCGGTTCCTGTTTACAGGCGACATCTCTACCCGGACGGAGAGTGCGATCGTCCGAATGACGAGAGAACGGATTCTTGTACCCGAAGAGCCAATCGATATGATGAAGGTTGCCCATCATGGCAGCCGACATTCCACGGGCAACGAATGGCTGTCATACTGGCGTCCGTCCGGTGCGGTGGCTTCAGTGGGCGCCACCAATACATACGGCCATCCTCATCCAGATGTGCTGGGACGTCTGGAAGCGGCGGGAGTTGTATTATGGAGGACAGATACCGGCGGGGAAGCGAGATTCCGGGTAAGCAGCAAGGGGATATCGGCGTTCCAAAAATGAATAGCTATACGGATATCTATTAATTTGGTATTCTTTAATGTGGAGTTCTCTATTTTATTAAGAGAAGGGGCTCTGATTGCACATTTCCACAAAAAAAGACAAAATGATATAAATCCATGATTTTTATTAAAAAAATAAAAAAATCGTTTTAACGACCTGCAACATTTAACGCAACCCGTCCGTCAGTAAGGTTGCAAGAGAGGAGGATCCTTCGTGGTTGAGCCCGGCCTTATTAAAGCCGCCCAATCGGGAGATCGAGACGCTTTAATTACTCTGTTGCGTGAGATTGAAACCCATGTTTATCGGACAGCCTATTATATATTAAATAACGAGCAAGACGCGATGGATGCATCGCAAGAGGCATTAATCCGCATCTATACGAAGATCGGCTCTTATGAAGAGAAGGCGCAGTTCAAGACATGGATACAGCGCATTGTAACCAACATATGCATTGACAAGTTTAGAAGAAGCAAGCCTACGGTATCTATCGATGAGCATGAGATGGTATTCCGGGAGAAGCAGAACGTGGAGGACGAGGTGCTGTCCGCGTATGCCCTTCAGGATATTCGAAGTGCCATCGACAAGCTCCCGGAGCATCACCGTACGGTTGTCGTGCTTCGCTACTTGCAGGATTTCTCGTATAACGAAATTGCGGATTCGCTTGACCTGCCGCTTAATACGGTAAAGTCTTACTTGTTCAGGGCTAGGCAACAGCTGCAATCTTTACTCCATGATTATCAGAAAGGTGGTGTCCGGGGATGAATTGTCAAGAGGTGATGGAACTCATGCAAAGACAGCTAGATGACGATCTCAGCGACGCCGAACTGGAGGTCTTGATGAACCATACAAGACAATGTCCGGACTGTGCAGCCATGTTCGAGCGGATGAAGCAGTTATCTGCAGATCTCACTGCCTTGCCCAAGGTAACCCCAAGCTACAGCCTCGTGGATGCGATTCTGCCCGAGCTGGAGAAGCTTGATTGTCTTGTCGCCAGCGCTCCGTCTCTCGCAGAACCGGCATCCGTCACACCAGCGAGAGTCGCTGCTGAGCCGCGCCGCATGCCGCGCAAGAGACGCTGGACCACTTGGAGCGCTATTGGGAGTGTCGTCGCAGCAGGTGTAGTGGCCGGATTTTTTATCTTGAACGATCCTGCTGCGATCAACGACAATGCTGGAGGCAAATTGTCCTATTCGGCGGATATGCCTGCGGATTCGGAGGGAGCAACTGCGAATTTGTTCAGGCAGACAGATACGATATCAGGACAGTCTGAAATTGAATTCAGAGCCAATGAAAAAGAATCGGCACAAGGGCTGGCTGCCGAGGGGGATCACAATCCTGAAGCTGGCGGCGACGTGAGCGTCCGGGGAACGGATGTCACTGTTACCGGAAAAGGCATCGTGGCGGACAAGACGGAAGTTGTCGACCAATCTGGTACTCCAATAGAAGCTCCCGGCGAATCCGACGTTCAGAAGGAAGATCATCCTGGTCTGGGCATTGTCGCTGCCAACGCGTTCCCTTCGCCGGACGGTCGCTATGTAGCACTGCTGGATCAGCATGCCATTTCAATAGTGTCGGCAGATGACAACAAGACGGTAATGCAGACATCCCGCAAGAACGGACAGCATACCGGGATCGTATGGTCCGATGACAGCAGCCAGCTTACGTATGAGGTGCAATTGGATCGGGGAGCTGCTGAGAAATACGTCATTGAGGCTTCGAAATGGAAGGAAAAAAAAGCAACGCATTAATTGGTGGATTCGCGCACATCCGGCCGTGATCTGCCGTATGATAGAGCAAGAATTCAGTCTGCGACGTTACCGTGACGTCGTTAGACCATTCGCTTAGGCAGTGCCATGGAGCTGCCGGCGGGTGTTAATATAAAGACAAAGGGATGGCCAATCGATGGCTCATCCCTTTGTTGCCGTTCATTACATCATTGAAGTGGGGGAGCAAACGCATGGATGTAAAGGAAGCCGTCAAAGAAATCAAGTCCGGCAAGTTCAAGCCGGTTTATGTGCTATACGGCAAGGACCGATACCGGATGGAGCAATTCATTGGAGCTCTGACCAATGCGATGTTCCAAAACGACGAGAGAGAAATGGGCGTCATGAAGTACGATACGTCAGAGACGCCACTGGAGGAAGCCGTTATTGAGGCGGAGTCTCCGCCGTTCTTCCTGGAGCGAAAGCTGGTGCTTGTGCGAGATGCGTCGGTTATGGCAGCCGGAGGCAAGGAAAATGCGAAGCTGGAGCATCGTCCGGAGTCGTTGCTGCGTTATATCGAGTTCCCGCTTGAGACTAGCGTTATCGTTTTTGCCGTATATGCGGATAAGCTTGATGAAAGACGCAAGCTGGTCAAGGCGCTAAAGGACCGCAAAGCGCTGATCGCCTTCCCCGAGCTGGATACGCCGGAGCTGATGCGCTGGATGATACGCAGGGCGTCGGAGCAGCATCGCCAATTGACGGAAGGAGCGGCGGAGCTGCTTCTATCCCGGGTCGGCGTCAATATGGGACAGCTTGCCCAAGAAGTGGACAAGCTCTGTCTGCATGCCGGTGAGGGCGGCGTTATCGAAAGAGAGACAGCCGCTATGCTTACTGCGGCTACGGTGGAAGAGGATGTGTTCGCACTGGTAGATGCCATTGCAGAGCTGCGGATCGGCAAAGCGCTTGAGCTGTACCGCCAGCTGCTTATTCGCCGGGAGGAGCCGATCAAGATCGCGGCCTTAATCGCCAGGCAGCTGCGCATCATGCTGCAGATTAAGGAGCTTGAGCAGCATCATTATTCTCCGCAGCAGATGGCCGGTCAATTGGGCCTGCATCCTTATGCGGTCAAGCTTGCAGCCGAGAAGAGCCGCAAATTCAAAACAGCTACGCTCGGACGCTTGCTGTCATCCTTGGCTGATCTGGATTACGGCATGAAGACAGGGACCATTGACAAGACGTTCGGTCTGGAGATGTACCTGCTGTCCTTAAGCGCGGATAAAGGGGCTTAGGTTCGAGCCCCTCCGAATCTGTAAGGGGAGTGACGTAACCAATCGAGAGGACAGTCAACTAACAGAATGGACATGCAAAAAGGCTTCGCCCTCTAAGAGAAGGCGAAGCCTATTGTTGTCTTGTTGAATGAGCTTACGCTTGAGCGGACAATGCGTTCAGGCGTTTAGCAAGACGGGATTTTTTGCGGGAAGCCGCATTTTTATGGATCAGGCCTTTCGTTACTGCTTTGTCCAATTTTTTCGAAGCTGTGATCAGAGCCGCTTTAGCAGCATCTACATCAGTGCCAGCGATCGCTTGGTCAGCAGTTTTAACGGCCGAACGAAGTGCGGATTTTTGGGATGCGTTCAAAGCGCGACGTTTCTCGCTTGTTTTTACGCGTTTAATCGCGGATTTAATGTTTGGCATGGATTTCACCTCCTACATGGTTCTGTGCAGAACTACAACACAACTTAAAATATATTATCATGCGACTGCCCAAAAAGCAATAGTAACCAATATGCCGAACATGGGGCGGAACAAGGAGTTGCACTATGCAATACAAGTATGAAATTACGCCAGCTGCGAACAATAACGGGAGATTGTACATATGAAGGGAGAATCGTGGCTGTGGAGAAAGATCTTGATTTGCAGAAATTCAATGTAAGAACTGATTTGGCGCTGGAAGCCAAGGAGATGGCAGAGCTTCCGGGTTCCGGACCGATCCCGGGCATTCATTCCGATACGACGGAGGATGACGGCATCACGATTACGACGCTGCATGTGCAGAATGAGCAGGGCTCGCAAGCGATCGGCAAGATGATCGGGCAATACATTACCCTTGAGGTACCAGGATTGCGAGAGGGCGATACCAAGCTGCAAGATCGGGTGGCAACGCAATTTGCCAAGCACTTCGAGACGTTCCTGCAGCGGCTGAATATCTCCAAAGACTCCCGTGTACTAATTGTTGGTCTGGGCAATTGGAATGTAACGCCTGACGCCCTTGGGCCGCTGGTTGTCGAGAATGTGATGGTCACCAGGCATTTCTTCGAATTAATGCCGGATCAGGTTGCGCCAGGCTATCGCTCTGTCAGCGCAGTTGCGCCGGGCGTGCTAGGCATTACTGGCATAGAGTCAAGCGAGATTGTGCAGGGCATTGTCGACCGATCAAAGCCTGATCTGATCATTGCGATTGACGCGCTGGCCTCGAAAGCCATTGAACGCGTCAATACGACCATCCAGATTGCCGACACCGGCATTCATCCCGGCTCGGGCATCGGGAACAAGCGTAAAGGGCTCACCCGTGACATATTAGGCGTGCCTGTCATCGCAATCGGGGTGCCGACTGTCGTCTATGCTTCAACGATTGTAAACAATACGTTCGAAATGATGAAGTCGCATCTGGAGAATCAGAAGGGCGATACGAATCAAATTTTTGGTCTCATGAACCAGATGGACGAGCACGAGCGGCTTCAGCTTGTTCGGGAGGTGCTGAGCCCGATCGGTCACGATCTGCTGGTCACGCCGAAGGAAGTGGATCAATTCATCGAGGATATCGCCAACATTATTGCAAGCGGACTTAACGCATCGCTGCATGATGCTGTGGATACGGATAATGTAGCTGCATACACCCATTAACGTTGTTCGTCCAGGTGTGATATTAGGGTTGTCGGAGCGAAGCGGATGCGAATGAAGCATCCGCTTCGTTTTTTTATGCTGGAATTATAAGGCGGAATCTCCTGTGAAGATTCTATGAACTAGCAGCATAGAAATCTATTGGTTCTATGAATCCTGCTTGTCTCATAGATTGATAGTAGATTAGAGCGGCATAACTATCGCGTCAGCGGATAATAGGAGGTACACAAAATGATGAATCGCAAACCAGAGTGGCTGAATCAAATGGGTGATCACACAAAAATGAAGCATCTGCTTGTCACGGGGAGAGCCTTCTCCTTTTTATCATTGAGCTCCATGATTTTTTTTATTGTGTTAGGTGCAGCGGGTATTCTTCATCAGCAATCGACGAGCTCGCCTATCCATTCGATGAAAGGATTCTCAGCTGCGGTTTCGAGCGGTTTTTTCGGGGATATGATGGAGATGGAGATGCCTGCATTCCATAGCGGCCTGGAATCGGACTCATTCACGAACAGGGAGATCAGCACCTTCCTGATGCGCACGCTGACGAGCATTAATCCGAACGATCCGTCAGGTATTCTTTCTGCGGAGCTGCCCGGTATGCATAATGATTCCTTCCTCATTCGGAGGGGAGTAGGGACCGATACGAACAATGGTCCGCAGGATCATCTTCCTATTATCGATCCTGCAAGCGGCGCTCATGAAGACGACGAACCGCCTCTAGCGACAGAAGGACCTGAGGAAGAGCCTTCGCCAGAACCGGAGCAGTCGCCTGATCCAACGCCGCCGGCTCCATCGGACAAGCCTGATACCGGCAAAAGCAAAGTAGCCTTTATCTACCACACCCATAATCGCGAATCATGGCTGCCGGAGCTGGGGAAGGACACGAAGGACGTCAGCTCCACGACGAAAAACATAACACTGGTAGGAAAGCGGCTGGCAGAGAAGCTGGAGGAGGAAGGCATAGGCGCTCTGCACTCCGATACGGATTATCCTTCAACCGTCAAAGGCTTTAATTATGCTTACAGCTACAAATATTCCAAAAAAACGGTGAAAGAAGCGATGGCCAGCAGCAGCGATCTCAAGCTGTTCTTCGATCTTCACCGGGACTCGCAAAAACGCAAATATACGACAACGGAGATTGAAGGAACAAGCTATGCGCAAGTTTATTTTGTCATCGGTAATAAAAATCCGAATTGGAAAGAAAACGAAGCTTTTGCAACCAAGATTCATAATGCACTCGAGAAAAAGTATCCCGGTATTTCTAGGGGAATATGGGGGAAAACTACGGGTAATGCGGAGTATAACCAATCGTTGGCTCCTGAAAGCGCACTGATCGAAATCGGCGGAATCGAGAATACGCTTGAGGAATGCTACCGGACAGCAGATGCTTTGGCGGAAGTGATCTCATCGATCTATTGGGATGCGGAGAAAGTATCGGGAAAGGAGTAGACGGCCATGAAAGGTAACGCTTGGAAGTGGCTTGCGATCGGAGGCGCGATTGCGTTGCTGGTCATGTTCGGACTTGAGATGTCGAATACGGGGATTGAGCGCATCTACGGCCCGATCGACGGCGAGGAGTATACAGTCGGATCCGGCACGGCTGAATATGTAACGGAGACGGACAAGCGAATTGCTGAGCTGGAGCGGGAGCTTGAAGAAATCCGGCGTATCGCATACGGCAACGGTTATGATGGAGAGGGAACACGCTTGCCGGGCATGCCAAGCGAGAATGGCCAGCCGGCTGTCAACAAGCTTGCCGATTCGACATCCGGTCTGCTGCAATCAGCATCCAGCAAGGGCATTCGCTTTGTTGTGGGTCTGTTCGACGGCTGGATGAACTAAACCTTCATTGCTGACATTCCTTCGAACTGGTATAATAGGAGGAATGATTGGAATTATTGGAATGTGTGGGGGCTCAAGCATGACTGACGTTCGTGACCGGCAGAAGAAAATAAGAAATTTTTCCATTATCGCTCATATTGACCATGGCAAGTCAACGCTTGCGGACCGGATATTGGAATTTACCGGAGCATTAAGCTCCAGAGAAATGCAGGCGCAGGTTCTGGACAAGATGGATCTGGAGCGTGAACGTGGCATTACGATTAAGCTTCAGGCGGTTCGTCTCAGCTACCGTGCTGACGATGGCGAGGAATATTTGCTCAATCTGATTGACACGCCTGGGCATGTCGACTTTACATACGAAGTGTCACGAAGCATGGCTGCATGCGAAGGTGCGCTTCTCGTAGTTGACGCAGCGCAAGGGATTGAAGCCCAGACGCTGGCCAACGTATATCTGGCGCTCGACAATAATCTCGAAGTGCTGCCCGTCATTAACAAGATCGACCTTCCGAGCGCCGAGCCGGATCGGGTGAAGCAAGAAATCGAAGATGTGATTGGACTGGACGCAAGCGATGCGGTACACGCTTCGGCCAAAGCCGGTATCGGCATTAAAGAAATATTGGAGCAAGTCGTAACAAAGGTGCCCGCACCTAACGGCGATCCGGATCAGCCTTTGAAGGCACTTATATTCGATTCTCACTATGATGCATACAAAGGCGTAATTGTCTATGTCCGCGTCGTTGACGGGCACATCCGCGCAGGTAAGAAGATCAGATTTATGGCGACGGGGGCAGAGTTCGATGTCATCGAGGTAGGCGTGTTCAAGCCGAGCATGACAATTGTAGACGAACTGTCCGTTGGGGACGTTGGTTTTGTCGTCGCAGGCATCAAGAACGTGAAGGATACACGCGTAGGCGATACGGTGACCGATGCCAAGCGTCCGGCGCCTGAACCGCTTCCAGGCTATCGCCGGATCAATCCGATGGTTTACTGCGGTCTCTATCCGATTGAGACGCAGGACTACAATGACCTTAGGGATGCGCTTGAGAAGCTGGAGCTGAATGACGCATCACTCCGTTACGAGCCGGAGTCGTCCACGGCACTCGGCTTCGGATTCCGCTGCGGATTCCTCGGACTGCTGCATATGGAGATTATTCAGGAACGCATCGAGCGTGAGTTCAATATCCCGCTCATCACTACCGCGCCAAGCGTTATCTATAAAGTTACGTTGACGAACGGCGATACGATGGATATCGATAACCCGTCCAACTACCCGGAATCGGGCAAGCTGGATTATGTGGAGGAGCCGTACGTAAAGGCTTCCATCATCGTCCCGAACGATTATGTAGGCACAATCATGGAGCTTTGCCAAGGCAAACGCGGCGACTTCATCAATATGGAGTATCTGGATGCGAACCGTGTCACGATTACGTACGATATGCCGCTGTCGGAGATCGTATATGACTTCTTCGACCAATTAAAGTCCAGAACAAAAGGTTATGCTTCATTCGACTATGAGCTGTCGGGTTACCGCAAGTCGAGCCTCGTGAAGATGGACATCATGCTGAACAGCGAGCAAGTCGATGCCTTGTCGGTTATCGTTCACCGGGATAAGGCTTATCATCGCGGACGGCTTATTTGTGAGAAGATGAAGGAGCTTATTCCGCGCCAGATGTTCGAGGTGCCGGTACAGGCATCCATTGGCACCAAGGTTATCGCGCGCGAAACCGTCAAGGCGATGCGCAAAAACGTTCTTGCCAAGTGTTATGGCGGCGATATCAGCCGGAAGCGCAAGCTGCTTGAGAAGCAGAAGGAAGGCAAGAAGCGGATGAAGCAGGTAGGCAGCGTCGAGGTTCCGCAAGAAGCATTTATGGCGGTTCTGAAAATCGACGAAGATTAAACGATACGTTAAATACGTTCACGGGGGAGAGCGAACGCTCTCCTTCGTTTTTTGTAGAAGGAAGGAGAGAGCAGGATGAACAGATTGCAAGCGGCTCCGAAGGCGCTTTATATACACATTCCTTTCTGTACGAACAAATGTCATTATTGCGATTTTACCTCTTATATTCTGAAGGGACAGCCTGTCGATCAATACCTGGATGCGCTGGAGGAGGAGATGAAGCGAACGGTAGCTTCGCTTCCGCCGGAGCGCATTGAGACGGTGTTCGTAGGCGGAGGCACGCCGACCGTATTGACTCCTCCGCAGATGGAGCGGTTTTTGCAAGCGGTGTTCAAGCATTTCCCTATAGCGGATGATGCAGAAGTGACGATGGAGGCCAATCCGGGTACAACGGATCTCGAAAAGCTTCAGGCGATGCGCAGCGGCGGTGTGAACAGGATCAGCTTTGGGGTCCAATCCTTTGACAATGGGTTGCTGGAGCGGATCGGCAGAATCCATAATGTGGACGATGTTTATCTTAGCTTGGACAATGCGCGCAAAGCCGGGTTCGATAATTTGTCGATCGACCTCATGTTCGGCTTGCCGGGACAGACGCTGGAGCATCTGTCCGACAGTGTAGACCGTGCGATGGCGCTTGGTTTGCCACACTATTCGCTGTACAGCCTGAAGGTGGAAGAGAACACGCTGTTCCATAAGCTGTATGAGCGTAACGAGCTCCCGCTGCCTCCTGAGGAAGAGGAGTTCAACATGTTTCTTCTATTAATGAAGAAGCTGAAGGAAAACGGCTACCGCCATTACGAGATCAGCAACTTTGCCAAGCCGGGTTACGAGAGCCGGCATAATTCCACGTACTGGCGCAATGAGCCTTATTACGGGCTTGGCGCTGGAGCCCATGGCTACGCCCGGGGAACACGACATGTCAATTTGAAGGGCGTACAGCCTTATATTGAGGCTAACCGCGAACGATTGCCGCGGCTTGAGGTGTATGATATTCCGGAAGCTGAAGCGATGGAAGACTTTATGATGGTTGGCTTAAGGCTGCTTGAAGGGGTTAAGACGTCCAAGTTTGCAGAGCAATTCCCGGGACACAAGCTAGAGGAACGCTTTGGTTCAATCATCCATAAACTGCTTGGCAGCAAGCTGCTGGAACGACTGGAGACGGATGGCGATACCGTGTATCGACTGACTGATCAGGGTGTTCTACTGGGCAATGAAGTGTTCGGCGCCTTTATTACCGTAGAGGGATAAATTCCGCTTGTGTATTAATACGTTTTGATGTATATTTATTCATATTCAAAACGAACATGGAATCGGGAACATGCGGGGGTGGAGGCAGTTATGCAAGCAGTGGAAGTGTTATGCAGGACAGCAACGACGGATGATGTGGAGACGTTATATCAATTAATTCAGGGTTATGCCGACAAGGGTGTTATGCTGCCTCGATCACGCGAAGTTCTGGCCCATTTAGTAGATACATTCGTCGTAGCTGAAATAGGCAAAGAGGTTGTCGGATGCGGGGCGCTTACCAAGCTTGGCGACAACTTGGTGGAGATTCGGTCGCTAGGCATTACGGATGGATACAAGAGCCTTGGTATCGGCAGCAAGCTGGTCGATAAGCTGCTGGAGCAAGCCAAAGAACAAGGCATTACGAAAGTAATGGCGCTGACGTATGCCGTGCCTTTCTTCGAGCGGAACGGATTTCAGATTGTGGAGAAAGAAATTTTTCCGGAGAAGGTTTGGAGAGATTGCGTGAACTGCCCGAAACAGCATGCATGCGACGAGATTGCTGTACTCAGGGAATTGGCGTAAACGTACTGAAATCATGGAATGATTGAATAATCGATTCTATAAAAAATAAAGTTCAAATGAAAATGTTAGCTGAAAAATACCGAACCGACTTGACAATGACAAAGCTGGTTTGGTATTTTTGTATTAGTGATTAGCACTCATTGGAGTTGAGTGCTAACGATGGGTCAACAGAGGGATAGTGGATTACAAACGGGGAGGAATTGGAATGCTTACGGATCGACAACGTATGATATTGCATGCCATCGTAGATGATTATATTCGTTCGGCTGAACCTGTTGGTTCGCGAAGCATATCCAAGCGTGGCGACGTCGCGTTCAGTCCGGCTACAATCCGGAATGAAATGGCGGACCTGGAGGAGCTGGGTTTCCTGGAGCAGCCCCATACGTCCGCAGGTCGAGTGCCTTCCACCAAAGGCTATCGCTATTATGTTGATCATTTGATTCAGCTTAAGGAAATGAAGGAAGATGATCTTGGCTTTGTGCGGTCATTCGTCACAGAGAAAATGAGCCAGATGGAGCAGGTCATTCAGCAAGCAGCGACTGTCCTGTCGAGCTTGACCAACTATACGTCGATCCTGCTCGGACCGGAGCTGTTCCATACGTCTTTGAAGCATTTTGGGCTAGTTCCGCTTAATGCGTCGTCTGCAGTTGCAATTATCGTAACCAATACAGGCCATGTGGAGAATCGTACCATAACGGTTCCGCCGGAGCTGAATATGGACGATATGCAGAAGGTCGTCAACATTCTGAATACAAAGCTGGTCGGCGTACCGCTTGTTCGTCTCAAGGCGAAGCTGTATAGCGAGGTCGGTCAGGAGCTGGAGCGTCATGTCGATCATTATGAAAGCTTGATTAGCGTGCTGGACAGCGCGCTTCAGAACGATGACGAGCAGCGCGTATTCATGAGCGGCGCGACGAATATGCTGACTCAGCCCGAATTCAAGGATGTCGACAAGGTGAAGACGATCCTGGATTTGCTGGATGAGACGCCCACCATTATGAAAATGTTCTCTTCTCTCCCTTCCGGAATACAAGTGAGGATCGGAACAGAAAATGACCATAAGGCAATCAGCGATTGCAGCTTGATTACGGCAACGTATTCCATTGATGGGGAATCGCTTGGTACAATCGGCATCTTGGGCCCCACACGAATGGAGTATGGCAAAGTGATAAGCATGCTTGACTTAATATCCAAAGATATGAGCGTCTTGCTTAGCCGGTGGTATAGATAAGATCCATGGAATTGCTTAGTGGATTTTCTTTGCTGCAAGAAGGCAATTTTATGAGGAGGTGAAACAAATGAGTGCAAAAGAAACACATAACGAAACAACGGATACCGTATTAGACGAGGCTGTTGAAGCTCAGAATGGGGCCGAGGAAAGCGCTCAGACGGAAGAAGCGAACACAGAGGGGACAGAGGACCCGCGTTACGCTGAACTGGAGAAGCAAGCCGAGGAATCGCAACAGCGTTACTTACGCGTACAAGCGGACTTTGACAACTTCCGCCGCCGCACAATGAAAGAAAAAGAAGAACTGGCACAATACGCATCTATGAAGCTGATCGAGCAACTGCTTCCGGTTGTAGATAACTTCGAACGCGCGATTGCCGCATCCAGCGCCAATAGTGATTATGAATCGTTAGCTAAAGGCGTGGATATGATATTCCGCCAGCTTAGCCAAACGCTGGATTCGGAAGGTTTGAAGCCGATTAATGCGGTAGGCGAACCGTTCAATCCGGAATTCCACCAAGCGATTATGCAGGTGGAAAGCGATGAGTATGGAGAAGGCATCGTCGTAGAAGAAGTACAGAAGGGCTATATGCTCAAGGAGAAAGTGCTTCGTCCTGCGATGGTTAAAGTTAGCGGCTAACGAGCTGCGACGCTATAGATGAAGAATCAAAACTTTAAGTTAATGCTTACGAAGCAAGTTTTGCTTTAACCCGCTAATCGCGGCTCCAATCACAAAACTTTAGATGATGCTTACGAAGCAAGTTTGCTTCAATAAACGAAATATTCGTTTATAAAATCACAAACTTTTTAGGAGGATAAACCATGAGCAAAGTTATCGGTATTGACCTGGGTACTACGAACTCTTGCGTAGCCGTTATGGAAGGCGGCGAAGCAGTTGTTATTCCAAATCCGGAAGGCAACCGTACGACGCCGTCCGTTGTCGGCTTCAAGAAAGACGGAGAGCGTGTTGTCGGCGAGACGGCAAAACGCCAAGCGATCACGAATCCAGATCGCACAATCATCTCGATCAAACGCCATATGGGTACCAACCATAAGGAGAAAATCGACGATAAAGAATTTACGCCGCAAGAAATTTCGGCAATTGTACTGCAAAAGCTGAAAGCTGACGCTGAAGCCTATTTGGGTCAGACGGTTACACAAGCCGTTATTACGGTTCCGGCTTACTTCAACGACAGCCAACGCCAAGCGACAAAAGATGCGGGCAAAATCGCTGGTCTTGAAGTTCTGCGTATCGTCAACGAACCAACTGCTGCAGCGCTTGCATATGGTATGGAGAAATCCGAAGACCAAACGATTCTTGTCTATGACCTTGGCGGCGGCACATTCGACGTGTCCATTCTGGAACTGGGCGACGGCTTCTTCGAAGTAAAAGCGACTAGCGGCGACAACAAGCTGGGTGGCGACGACTTCGACCAAGTCATCATTGATTACCTGGCAGCTGAATTCAAGAAAGATCAAGGCATCGACCTTTCCAAAGACAAAGCAGCTGTACAGCGTCTAAAAGATGCGGCTGAGAAAGCGAAAAAAGAGCTTTCCGGCGTTATGACTTCTACTATTTCTTTGCCGTTCATCACGATGGTTGACGGGGTGCCTCAGCACTTGGAGATGAACCTGACTCGTGCAAAATTCGAAGAATTGTCCGCGGCTCTCGTAGAGCGCACGCTGGGCCCGACTCGTCAGGCTTTGAGCGATGCCGGCATGACTGCAAATGACATCGATAGAATCGTACTTGTAGGCGGTTCGACTCGTATTCCAGCTGTACAAGAAGCCGTGAAGAAACTTACAGGCAAAGATCCGCATAAAGGCGTTAACCCTGATGAAGTGGTTGCCCTTGGCGCAGCTGTTCAAGCTGGCGTATTGACTGGTGATGTGAAGGATGTCGTTCTCCTTGATGTAACGCCTCTATCGCTCGGAATCGAGACAGCAGGCGGTGTGTTCACGAAGATGATCGACCGCAATACGACCATTCCGACAAGCAAATCGCAAGTGTTCTCCACTTATGCTGACAATCAGCCAGGTGTTGAGATTCACGTCTTGCAAGGCGAGCGCTCCATGGCGGCAGGCAACAAAACGCTTGGTCGCTTCACACTCAGCGATATTCCGCCAGCACCGCGCGGCGTGCCTCAAATCGAAGTCACATTCGATATTGATGCGAACGGTATCGTTAACGTATCTGCGTTGGATAAGGGCACTGGCAAGAGCCAAAAAATCACAATCACATCTTCAGGCGGCTTGAGCGAAGCTGATATCGAACAAATGATGAAGGACGCCGAGCTGAATGCGGAAGATGACCGCAAGCGCAAAGAGCTGGTTGAAGCGAAAAACGCGGCGGATCAACTCGTGTACTCCACGGATAAAACGTTGAAGGACCTTGGCGACAAAGTGGATGCTTCCGAGATCGAAAAAGCGAACGCGGCGAAAGAAAAAGTAACAGCAGCGCTTGCCACGGAAGATCTGGAGCAAATCAATGCGGCTACTGCCGAGCTGACGGAAATCGTACAACAGCTGTCTGTTAAGCTGTATGAGCAAGCTTCTCAAGAAGCAGGCGCAGATCAAGGCGCGCCTGAAGGCGATGCAGCGGGTACAAGAGGCAAGGACAATGTAGTTGACGCAGACTACGAAGTTGTCGACGATAACAAGAAGTAAGAACAACTGGCGAGGGGTCAAAGAGGGGCTTGCCCTGTCTTTGACCTCCTTTCGTGCGTCAATACAACAAATGGTAGCGGGGGTGAGATCGGATGGCTAACAAACGCGATTATTATGAAGTGCTGGGTGTCGGCAAGGATGCCTCCGCGGAAGATATTAAGAAATCATACCGCAAGCTTGCCAGGCAATATCATCCCGATGTGAACAAGGCGGATGATGCAGAAACGAAGTTCAAGGAAGTGAAGGAAGCGTACGACGTGCTGAGCGACGACGGCAAACGGTCGACCTATGACCAGTATGGACATGTCGATCCGAACCAAGGTATGGGTGGAGCAGGCGGCGCGGATTTTGGCGGCTTCGGCGATATCTTCGATATGTTCTTTGGCGGAGGCGGCGGGCGCCGCGATCCGAATGCGCCGCAGCGCGGCAACGATCTTCAATATACGATGACGGTGGAATTCAAGGAAGCCGTCTTCGGCAAGGAAACAGAGATTACGATTCCGAGAACGGAATCTTGCGATACTTGTCACGGCTCCGGCGCCAAACCAGGCACGAAACCTGAGACATGCTCGACTTGTCGGGGAAGCGGACAACAAGAGGTTGTGCAAAATACGCCATTCGGCAGGATGGTCAACCGCCGGGCGTGTACGAATTGTTCCGGTACGGGACGCATTATCCGCGACAAATGCGGAACTTGTCATGGCGCAGGGAAAGTCAAAAAGCAACGGCGTATTAAAGTCAACATTCCTGCTGGTGTGGATGACGGTGCGCAAATCCGCATGTCCGGCGAAGGTGAAGGCGGCCTCAGAGGCGGACCAGCGGGCGATCTGTACATTGTGCTTCGTGTGAAGTCCCATGAGTTCTTCGAGCGCGAGGGCGATGATATTTATTGCGAAGTGCCGCTGACGTTCGTTCAAGCTGCGTTGGGTGATGAGATCGAGATTCCTACGCTGACAGAGAAGGTGAAGCTGAAGATTCCTGCCGGCACTCAGACGGGTACGTACTTCAGGCTTAAGGGCAAAGGCGTGCCGAAGCTTAGGGGTTATGGGACGGGCGATCAGCACGTCAAGGTAACGATTGTAACGCCTACTAGTCTGACCGATGATCAGAAGGAGTTGCTTCGTCAGTTTGCCGGATTGTCCGGTGAATCGACTAGCGAGCAAGGCGAACATCATGAGTCGATTTTTGATAAAATGAAAAAGGCGTTCCGCGGCGAATAGCGCGGAACGTTTTTTTGTGCATAGATTCACTTCCGGCCACGCATGCTAAAGCGGTGAAAAACGAAATCGCATAATGGATGAGAAGGAGTGATTCAGCATGACAAATGAACATAATGAGCTGGAAAATGTGAATTTCGGCCAGCTGCCTACCGGTAAAAACGAAGATGTGGAATTCTCGGAGGAGCTTGCCGACGAAGCGGACCGTAAGGCCCAGCAGCGTGCGAAGGAAGCGGACGAGCGGGCGCAGGAGCTATAAACATGTCAACTGTAGAAATTCATGCATCGTTCCAAGACGAGCAGTCTGCCATGGAGGCGTTACATAAGCTGCAGGCGCTTCGTGTTGTCGACGTAGACGGCCTGTATGCGCAAAGGCGCCTTACCGCAACGATCGAGGATACGTTGGCGGACCGTGCAATAAGGTTGATCGAACAAGTTGGCGGGAGCATAACGTCAGGGCAGCAAGATTGACTAAATGGAGAAATGACGCAAGAAGCAGACCGCTTTTTGCGTCATTTTTTTGTGCATCGCCCTGAGATTGGTGTACAATAGAGGATAGGCATTTTTGATATTTGGGAGGCATTACATATGAAATGGCATGAAATCACAATAGGTACAACTGAAGAAGCGACGGAGATGATCTCTAACTTCTTGCATGAAATGGGAGCGGGAGGCGTATCGATCGAGGAGTCCGGCACTTTGAACAAGCCGCGCGACACGTCCCTCGGACAATGGTACGAGCTGCCGCTTAACGATATTCCGGAAGGCCAGGCCGTAATTAAAGGATATTTTCCTGAAGGAACAGATACAGTTGAACTGATTGATGCTCTTAAGCCAAGGGTTGAGGAACTGAAAGAATTCGATATTGATACAGGCGTTGTGACATATGAAGCCATTGAAGTGGACGATGAGGACTGGGCTACGGCTTGGAAGCAATACTTCAAGCCGCTTCGGGTATCGGATACGTTGACAATCAAGCCTACTTGGGAAGAGTACGAGGCCGGAGAAGGAGAACGGATTATCGAGCTTGATCCCGGCATGGCTTTCGGTACGGGCACGCATCCGACGACCGCGCTATGCTTGCAGACGCTGGAATCCGTCGTCAAGGGCGGCGAAGAAATGATCGATGTCGGAACTGGCTCCGGCATTCTCGCAATTGGAGCATGCCGTTTAGGTGTGAAGGGTGTGCTTGCACTTGATCTGGACCCGGTTGCGGTATCCAGTGCGACAGAAAACGTACGTCTGAACAGCTTGTCCGATCAAGTGGAAGTCAAGCTTAGCGATTTGCTTGGCGTACTGAAAGCCGGCGAAGCTGCTTCCGATGGAGCCAGCGGGTTGCGCGTGACTGTACCGGTCGATCTGGTCGTAGCCAACATACTGGCCGAGATTATCCTGCTCTTCATCGACGATGTCTATCAATCGCTGAAGCCGGGCGGAATCTATATTGCTTCTGGAGTGTACAAAAATAAAGAGACGGATGTGGAGGAAGGCTTGATCGCTTCCGGCTTCCGCATCGTCGAAAAACGCCGCGACGAGGACTGGATTGCCTTTGTTGCGGAAAAACCGCAGGAGGGATAAATGGAGCGATTTTTATGGTTTCCCCTTGAAGACCTACCGTTTATAGTGATCGTGCTTATGCTCGTATTTACAGTTCATGAGTTCGCACATGCTTACAGTGCATACAAATTCGGGGACGATACGGCCTACAAGGAAGGCAGAGTAACGCTTAACCCCATGGTGCATCTGGATTTGTTTGGCTCTATCCTGCTTCTGGTGGCCGGTTTCGGCTGGGCCAAGCCGGTGCCCGTCAACACAAGCAAGTTCAAGAATCGCCGCTTAATGAGCATCATCGTCTCGGCCGTTGGTCCGCTCAGCAATTTGCTGATGGCCTTTGTCGGGATGTTGATTTTCTACATTTTGCATGAAACAGGTCTGCTGTATTCCGCTTCGCATGGCGTATATATGGCGCTTGTCCATTTCTTTTGGTATTTAATTATTATTAACTTGCTTTTGTTCGTCTTTAACTTTATCCCGCTGCCTCCGCTAGACGGCTACCGCATTGTAGCCGAATTGCTGCCGCTGCGCATTCGTTACAAGATCGAACAAAATATTCATTGGGCGATGATTATCTTTTTGCTGTTTGTTTTCATTCCGCCGCTGCGCGCGGTGACGCTCGATCCGATTTTGAGCCTGCAAGGGCCGATTTTCTTAGGACTCATTAATTTCTTTGACGGCATCTTCTCGCCGCTTAATTGGTATGACATTGCAATGGATTTCAGTGGTCAAAACATGCTAAGATGAAGGATGGATTTACGTCTATGCAACGATATTTTGTAGCGCCGGAGCAGTTCAGGGACGGCGTCATTACGATAACGGGCGAGGACGCCCATCATGCAGCGCGCGTTATGCGCATGAAGGCGGATGACCAATTGATCGCATGCGACGGCTCCGGCCGTTCGGCTCTTGCGGTTGTGCGCGAGGCAACTCCCCAGGAAGTGAAAGCGGAAGTGCTGGAGCTGCTTGCTCCGGACAGCGAGCCGGCATGGGCAGTCACGATCGCCCAGAGCTTGCCTAAGGGCGACAAGATGGAGCTGGTGATTCAGAAAGGGACGGAGATTGGAGCGGTTGCGTTCCTTCCGTTCGAATCGGAGCGGATGATCGTCCAGTACGATGCCAAGAAGGAAGCGAAGCGGCTGGAGCGCTGGAGCAAGATCGCGAAGGAAGCTGCGGAGCAGTCGCATCGTCACCGCATTCCGTCTATCCTGCCGCTTGCAAGCTGGAAGAAGCTGCTTGCTGGCATCCCGGAATACGATCTGGCTCTGTTTTGCTATGAGCGGGAAGGTGATCGCGCGCATGGGCAGGGCATTGGAGACGTTGTCCGGGCATGGAAGCGGGAGTGTGAAGAGGAAACGGAATCCGCAAGCGGAAAGGAGCCTTCGATCCTGCTGATCGTCGGTTCCGAAGGCGGCTTCACAGAGCGCGAAGCGGAGGAGGCGCAGGCGGCTGGGGCAAGATTGGCCGGACTGGGCAAGCGAATATTAAGGACGGAGACAGCGGGGCTGGTTGGCTTGACCTGCCTGCTATATGAATCTGGAGAAATGGGAGGAGCGTGACCACTATGCCAACAGTCGCGTTTTATACACTGGGCTGCAAAGTAAACTTCTACGATACGGAAGCGATTTGGCAGTTATTCAAAAATGAGGGATACGAGCAGGTTGATTTTGAGACGACCACGGCGGACGTCTATTTGATCAATACATGCACCGTTACGAATACAGGAGACAAAAAGAGCCGTCAAATTATCCGAAGAGCGATCAGACGCAATCCAGACGCAATTATTGCGGTAACAGGCTGCTACGCGCAGACATCTCCTGCAGAAATTATGGCTATTGAGGGTGTCGATCTTGTCATTGGCACGCAAGACCGGGACAAGATTATGACGTTCGTGAAGCAAATTCAGGATGACCGCAAGCCGGTCAATGCCGTGCGCAATATTATGAAGACACGCAGCTTCGAGGAGCTGGATGTGCCGGATTTTGCGGAACGCACGCGTGCCTTCCTGAAAATTCAAGAAGGCTGCAACAACTTCTGTACGTTCTGCATCATTCCGTGGTCGCGCGGCCTGTCGCGCAGCCGTGAGCCGCAGAGCGTGCTTGAGCAAGCGAAGGCGCTTGTGGCTGCGGGCTATAAGGAGATCGTTCTGACGGGCATTCATACCGGCGGATACGGCGACGATATGGAAAATTACAATTTGACGAGCTTGCTATGGGATCTGGACAAAATCGAGGGTTTGGAGCGTATTCGAATCAGCTCGATCGAAGCGAGCCAGATTGACGACGCCATGATTGAAGTGCTGAACCGTTCCAGCAAAATGTGCCGTCATCTGCATATTCCGCTTCAAGCAGGAGAGAATTCCGTGCTTAAGCGGATGCGCCGGAAATATACAACGGAGCAATTCGCCGAGAAGATTAAGCGCCTGCATGAGGCGATGCCGGGCGTTGCCATTACGACGGACGTCATTGTCGGATTCCCGGGCGAGACGGATGAGATGTTCGAAGAGGGCTTCCGTTTCATGGAGGAGCTGAAATTCGCAGAGATGCATGTCTTCCCTTACTCCAAGAGAACAGGTACGCCAGCAGCACGCATGGACGACCAGGTGGATGAAGAAGTTAAAAACGAGCGCGTCCACAAACTGATCGATCTGTCCGAGAAGATGCAGCTGGAGTATGCGCAGCAATATGTCGGCACTGTCCTGGACGTGATTCCGGAGCGCGAATACAAAGGCGCGCCTGGCGAAGGTCTTGTCATGGGCTATACAGACAATTACCTGCAAGTCATCTTCGACGGTACGGAGGAGATGATCGGACAGCTATGCCGCGTGAAAATAACGGAAGCGGGAGTGAATGAGTGCCGCGGCCAGTTCTTGCGCGTATTGGATTCCAGACTGACTTCTCAGGAGCAGGAGACGGAATCCTTTGTCTATGAGCGTCCAGAGGCGCTGCGAGCTTAACGATGAGATTATAGCGGGATTCCCTATTCTTTTTACGTTAGAGGGTGAAAAGATGAAGGAATCCTTTGCTGCATATACTAATGCGTAAATGTTGCTAGGGGGAATAGACATGTTGGAAATTTCAGCGGGTGGAGTCGTGTTCCGCCACAATGAGCAAGGACTGCTCCAAATACAGCTCATTCAGGACCGTTACGGCAAAGTGTCGCTTCCGAAGGGCAAGATGGAAGCAGGCGAGACGGTAGAGCAGACCGCTCTCCGGGAGATTGCCGAAGAAACCGGGCTGGAAGGCAAAATCGTCGCCCCGATCGACCAAATCAAATACCAGTACGAGCATGCCGAATACGGTACGGTGAACAAAGAAGTTCATTATTATCTTGTCGAAGCAGTTGGCGGCAAGCATCAGGCGCAGGTGGAGGAAATTCGCGGCGTCGATTGGTTCGAGCCGATGGAAGCATGGCGCCGCCAAAAGCAATCCGGCTATGACAACAATCACCGGATTGTGGCAGGCGCACTGCAGCTTCTTGGATTGTCCGTCCATTGATCCGCTGAGCTACCCGGTTAATGAAGCTCAATCGTATCGAGACGACGCCATGCCCTCATATAGCACAGCGGAAGTGCCAGCACGGAGCAAGCGATGTTGAAGATCGTTTGGGCATGGGCAATTTGCGAGGCTGGAGAATGAGACAGCCAGTCGGATACAGCGGTCAGCTCGCTGATAAGCGGCAGGAACAGAAGCGCTCCGCCAATGTTCAGAATCGTATGGGCATAAGCAACGTATTGTCCGGATCTGGAGCCGCCGATGGAGGCGAGCAGTGCGGTTACGCATGTACCGATATTGGCTCCAAGTACAAGGGCAACGCCCAGCTCCGGCGGCATGGCGCCGATGGTGACGAAACCCATCACGAGCCCGATGACGGCGGCGCTGCTATGAATAGCGGCGGTCAATATGGCTCCGGCTGCCAGTCCCCACCATACGCCGGTGGCGGCTTTATCGATGAACCAGTCGAACATGGCGCTTTCTTGAACAGCCGGTCCGATCGTCTGCATAAGCGTTAAGCCGGCCAGCAGCAGCCCGAATCCGCATACTGCGACAGCGGCAGAACGAACCGGCTCCAGCCAGCGCGGATTGCCAAGCCGCGGCCAAATTCTCACTTCGCCTAATAGCGCAGTGAGGAGCCATACAGCAATGGAAGCCGTCAGCAGCGGGGTAGACAACGACTGAATATTGAGACCGATCAGCTCCGTTGTTAGACAAGTGCCGATGTTGGTTCCCAGAATTATGCCTAGCGTACGCGGGAATGAGAGAAGTCCGGCGTTTACGAGGCCAATAGAGATGACAGTGACGGCGGTGCTGCTCTGTAAAAACGCGGTCGATACGGTACCAACTGCAAGACCGTGCAGCGGTGTTTTGGTCGTACGCTGCAGCGCTTGAGAGAGATAGGGGCCTGCAAGCCGGTGCAGGGCAAGCTCCATCAGCTTCATGCCGCACATAAAGACGGCAAAACCGAGCAGCACAGGTACGACAATGGATTGAATCATGTCCAGGCTCTCCTTCTGCATGCTGAGAATTGATATAGTTATGGTTATGCCGCAAGCGAGACAGGCATGACAAGCCTTATACATAGAGAGGACGACTGAACGGTGAAAGAGCAAGCTAGAATCGTGCTGAACAAGGCGCGTAAAAAAAGAATCGAGCAAGGCCATCCTTGGGTGTTCGCAAGCGAGATTGACAAGCTGGAAGGGGAGGCCCAAGCTGGCGGCCTGGTTCATGTTGTGAACCATCAGGGTCGGTACTTGGCTACGGGCTATTGGAATCCCCGTTCCCAGATTACGGTGCGAATCGTCTCTTATGATCCGCTTGAAGTGATGGATCAAGCTTTTTTCGTCGAGAAGCTGCAACGATGCAAGGAGCATCGTGAGCGGTTCGTGGCGGATCGCGATTGCCGGCTTGTATACGGAGAAGCGGATCAGCTGCCTGGCCTCATCGTTGATCGCTTCGGCGAAGTGCTTGTGGTCCAGTTGTTGACGCTGGGGATGGATGCCGTTCGAGAGGCGCTCATTACTGCGCTTGTTGAGGTGTTTGATCCCAAGGGGATCTATGAACGAAGCGATGTTAGCGTTCGCGGCCTGGAAGGTCTGGAAGAGCGGAAGGGTGTCTTGTACGGAGAATGCCCGCCTATTATCGAGATCCAAGAGAACGGCTTGAAGCTTGAGGTCGATATCGTGGAAGGACAGAAAACCGGTTATTTCTTCGATCAGAGAGAGAACCGGGCTTCCATTGCGCCGCTTATGAAGGGCTGGGGCGCCAGAAGCGGCATCAAGCTTGCGGAAGATCCGAGCGGCGGAGATGCTCTTGTGCCTGTGAATGCGAATGGCAAGACCGTATCATTCCCTTATTGGGATGGCGCGACGGTTCTGGAGTGTTTTGCCCATACAGGCAGCTTCACGCTTCATGCCTGCCAATACGGAGCCAAAAAGGTAACTTGTCTGGATGTATCGCAGCATGCGATTGATACTGCGAAGCGCAATGTGGAGAGAAACGGATTCACTGATCGCGTAGAGTTCGTCGTAGCGGATGCATTTCAATATTTGAGAGAGCAGGCGAAAGGACTGGAGGAGCGGAAGCTGCGTGCGTCAGGCGGCGTCGACACATCGAAGAAGCTGGAGCAGACCGCCCGCACATGGGATGTCGTTATTCTGGACCCGCCTGCCTTCGCCAAGACAAGAAATGCGGTAGCCGGTGCTTGCAGAGGATATAAGGATATTAATCTGCAAGGATTGAAGCTTGTGAATGAGGGGGGCTATCTGGTGACGGCAAGCTGCTCGTATCACATGCGCCCGGACTTGTTCCTGGAGACGATTCACGAAGCGGCGATTGATGCAGGCAAGATTCTGCGCCTCGTCGAATGGAGAGCTGCGGGGAAAGATCATCCTCAGCTGCTTGGCGTTGATGAAGGTCATTATTTGAAATTTGCGATTTTCGAAGTGAGAAGCAGATCGGCTGCGAAGTAGAACGAGCCGCAGGCTCGGGAAGACAAGGGAGGAGAGCATATGCCGCTAAGACTGATTATTGGACGAGCCGGTACCGGCAAGACAACCTATTGTCAGGATGAGATAAGAGAGCAGCTGCGTGGAGAGCCTGATGGCCCTCCGCTCATTATGCTCGTTCCCGAGCAAGCGACGTTCCAGAGCGAATATACCTTGCTTCGCAGCGGAGAATTGCGGGGTTCGCTCAGAGCCCAAGCGTTAAGCTTCCGAAGGCTTGCTTTCCGGGTCATGCAAGAAACAGGCGGCACGGCTCTCGTGCCGATCGGCGATACGGGGAAATCAATGCTCCTGTATAAAATCGTTCATCGTCTATCCTCCAGGCTGCAGCTCTACCAGAGCGGTGCTGAGCAAGCGGGGTTCATCGAGAGGCTGTCCGAGCTTCTCACAGAGTGGAAGCGCTACGGTGTAGATGCGGAAGGCTTGCGCAAGCTGGATGCCGGCCTGAGCGGCGAAGAGCGTCAAGAGGGTCTTCTGGACCGCAAGCTGCATGATCTGTCGTTGATTTATGAAGAGATGGAAGCCAGTCTTGCCGGCCGCTATGTGGACGCTGAGGACTATTTGGCTTATTTGTCGCACAGCTATTCTGAAGCTCCCTCCATGAAGGATGCTTGCCTGTGGGTGGACGGCTTCCACGGATTTACGCCAACGGAGTACGAAGCGCTTGGTACCTTGATGAAGCATGCCAAGCAAGTGAATGTCACGCTTACGCTGGACCGCCATTACGGCGCCGGCGAGCGGCCGCATGAGCTTGATCTGTTTCATCCTGCAGCGGAGACGTGTATCAGGCTGATGGAGCTGGCGGAAGCCCATGACATCGAGGTCCTTCCGGTATTGGATATGAATGGAGGAGGCAGCATTCCGCATCGCTACAGCGAAAGTCCCTTGCTGGCTCACCTGGAGAAGCATTACGACAAGCGGGTGCCCATGCTAAGCGGCCGCCAGAGCACTCCCGCTGGCGACGGGATCAGGCTCTTGTCTGCTTCGGGCAGAAGAGCGGAGGTCGAGGCGGTAGCCCGCGATATCAGGTCACGCGCGCGAAACCAAGGCTTGCGCTGGAGAGAAATTGCTATTCTTACCCGCAATTCGGACGATTATGCCGATTATTTGTCGCTCATATTGGACGATTACGGCATCCCTCATTTTGTCGATCAGAAGGAACAGGCCCATCACCATCCGCTGGTGGAATTTATTCGTTCCGCGCTGGAAACGGTGTTAAACGGATGGCATTACGATGCTGTATTCCGCTGCGTCAAGACCGAGATGCTGTTCCCGATGGACGGAAGCTTGCCACGAGACTGGTTCGACAGACTGGAAAATTATGTGTTGGCCGCGGGGATTGACGGATGGAAGTGGCTGGACGCAAGGAGCTGGAAGCCAATAGCGTCTCTCTCGCTCGAGGAAGAAGATGAGATGGAGACGAAGGTGTCGGCCAAGGCGCAACAGGAGTTCGATATTGCGACAGCTGCGAGAGACGCTATCATTCCTCTGCTGAAGAGATTCGAGGAGGAGATTCGCAAAGCTTCAAGCATACGGGAGATGTGTGAGGCGTTGTACAAGCTGCTGGAACACTGTGATGCGGCAGACCGCCTGGAGCGCTGGAGCCGTGAGGATATGGAGCGTGGCAATGCCCAGCGCGGACGGGCTCACAGACAGCTGTGGGACAGCGTGATGGTCCTGCTTGATCAGCTTGTTGAACTGGCGGGAGACGAGAAGGTATCTCCGGAGCTGTTCGCCGGCATGGTCGAGGCAGGGCTTGACAGCTTGAAGCTGGCAGCCGTGCCGCCTGCGCTTGACCAGGTGCTGGTCGGCTCCATGGACCGGACCCGGTCAGGGCGGATACGGGCTTGTTACGTGCTGGGAGCCAATGATGGCATTATGCCTATGCGAGTTAATGAGGACGGCATCTTGACCGAGGCTGAGCGCGATACGCTTGTGGCGGAAGGCATGGAGATGGCGCCTAGCGTGCGCAGAAGGCTGCTGGATGAGAGATTTATGATCTATAACGCTCTGACTACGCCTAGCGACTTGCTATGGATTAGCTGGGCCGAGGCTGATGAAGAGGGCAAAAGCCTGCTGCCTTCCGAGATCATCCGGAATATTCGGAGCTTATTCCCCGGCTTGCCGACGCGCGGAATCGGGACAGAGCCGTCTGAGAGCATGCCTGCTGAGGAGCAGAAAGAATATGTGCAGCATCCCGGCCGCACCTTGACCCATCTGATTGCCGCGCTTAGAAGCTGGCAGCAAGGCGGAAGGATCGCGCCGTTCTGGTGGGATATGTACAACTGGTATGTCGCACGGCCGGAGTGGCAGCCGAAGCTGCAGCTCTTATCCGGATCGCTGACCTATCATAACCGGGAGAGCAGCTTGCCGGTAACCTTGGCGAGGGAATTGTATGGCGAGCGGATGACCGTTAGCGTCTCTCGAATGGAGCGATTCGTCTCTTGTCCGTTCCAGCACTTTGCCATCCATGGCCTCAAGCTTCGGGAGCGGAAGCTGTATCGGCTGGAGGCGCCTGATGTTGGTCAGCTGTTCCACGCTGCGCTCAGCAAGCTGGCAAGCTCGCTTGGCGGCAATTGGGGCAGGCTTACCCGGGAAGATGTAAAGCTTGCGGCTGCAAAGACGGTGGATGAGATTGCGCCCAAGCTGCAATCCCAGATTCTGCTGAGCAGCGGCAGATTCCAATTCATCGCCCGCAAGCTGAAGGAAATTGTAGCTCAGGCCGCGGTTATTCTCGGCGAGCATGCGAAGCGGGCTCACTTCCAGCCGGTCGCTACGGAACTGGACTTCGGTCCTGGGGGCACGTTGCCTTCCCTGGTGCTGCCCCTGCCGGATGGAACGGAGATGGAGGTTGTCGGCCGGATTGACCGCGTCGATGCCGCGGAGACGGAAGAGGGGCTGCTTCTGCGCGTGCTGGATTATAAGTCCAGCGCCACGGCGCTTAAGCTGGAGGAAGTCGTGCACGGCCTGTCACTGCAAATGCTTACCTATCTGGATGTATTGATTACGCATGCCGAGGGCTGGTTAGGCCAGCCTGCGTCTCCAGCAGGTGTCTTGTACTTTCATGTGCATAACCCCTTGCTCGCCTTATCGAACAGCTTGTCAGCCGAGGAAGTGCCGAATCAGATCTTGAAGCGCTATAAAACAAAAGGGCTGTTAACGGCTGACGCCGAGGTAGCCAGGCTGATGGACGGAGAACTGGATGCCGGTTATTCGGATTTGCTTCCGGTTGCGCTGAAGCGGGACGGCAGCTTCTATAGCAGCTCATCCGTTGTGACGCCTGATCAATGGACGACGTTGAGGCGGTCTGTCCGTGGCATGATCAGCCGAATTGGCGGAACGATTATGGAGGGTGACGTCTCGATTGAGCCATACCGCCTGGGGGCGAAATCGCCATGCCAGTTTTGCGATTATAAGGCTGTCTGCCAATTCGATCCGCTATTCCAAGGCAATGACTACAAAAAACTGACGAAATCGTCCAGAGAGGACGCTTGGCGCCAGCTTGAGGGGGGGTAAGACGATGACTATGCAGCGCGCGCCGAAGCCGGCGGATAGCACATGGACGGATGACCAGTGGGAAGCCATTGTGACGGGCGGTAGGAATGTGCTGGTCGCAGCTGCGGCGGGCTCCGGCAAAACAGCGGTGCTCGTGGAGCGCATTATTCGCAAAATATCGCTCAGCACGGACGTCGACCGGCTGCTGGTCGCTACCTTTACGAAAGCGGCTGCCGCAGAGATGAAGGACCGTATACGCCAGGCGCTGGAGAAGCGGCTGGCAGCGGACCCTGAGAACGAGCATCTCCGAAGGCAGCTGGCATTAATGGGCCGCGCCTCCATTACAACGCTCCACTCCTTCTGTCTGGATGTCATTCGTCGTTATTATCCGCTTATCGGACTTGATCCCGGCTTTCGGATTGCGAATGAAACCGAAAGTGAGCTGATGCGTCTTGACGTCCTGGACGAGCTGTTCGAGCATCGGTACAGCGGTGAAGCGGAGGGCAGCGGCGACTTTCTGACACTGGCGGACCGTTACGGAGGAGAGCGCGGAGATGAGCCGCTGTATCAGCTTGTACAGGGTCTGTATGACTTCGCCCAAAGCCATCCCTGGCCCGAGCTGTGGCTATCCCAGACTGCTGGCGCCTTCGAGGCTGAATCCCTGGTTGAACTGGAAGCAAGCGATTGGATTGTCAGCTTGAAAGAAGACGCCTTGCTTGGTCTCGATGGCGCGATTGCCCAGCTGCGGCAAGCGCTGGAGCTGGCGAATCGACCTGCCGGTCCTGCTCCATACGCTGGTGCGCTGGAGGAAGATTTGCTCATGGTGCAGGGGCTCCGTGACACGGTGCAGACAACCGGCTGGCGCTACTGGGCGGCTCCGTTCAGGGCGGCGGCGTTCGGGAAGCTGAAAGCGGTGCGTGGCGATGATTACGACAAGTCGCTTCAGGAGCAGACGAAAGAGCTGCGGGAAAATGCAAAGAAGCTGGTGAGCGGACTTGCGAATGAACTATTCGGTCGCGATGCAGAGCAGTTTCTGGAGGAGCTTGTGGCGTTGGCACCACTCATGCGCACGCTCTCCGATCTGGTCATAGATTTCGGCAGAAGGTACGAATCTGCGAAGCGGGCGAAGGGCCTTCTTGATTTCGGCGACCTGGAGCATTATTGCCTGCGCATTCTTCGAGATGCGACTTCCACTCCAGAGCAAATCGTGCCGTCCGTCGCGGCTCTGGACTATCAGCAGATGTTCGACGAAATTCTGCTGGACGAATACCAGGACACCAATATGGTGCAGGAAGCGATCGTTTCCTTAATCGAACGTCCCGGCAGCGGCAACCGCTTCATGGTAGGAGATGTGAAGCAGAGTATTTATCGATTCCGTCTGGCGGAGCCCAATCTATTTCTGGCCAAATACAAAGCCTATCGCACGCAATCCAATTTACAAGAGCAGCATGATTCCGCAAGTTCCTCAGGGCAAAGAATCGATCTCGCACGTAACTTCCGGAGCCGACGTGAAGTGGTCGACGGTGTAAATGGGGTATTTCGCGGCATCATGAGAGAGAACGTCGCCGAGATGGACTACGATGACAGAGCGGAGCTTGTCGCAGGAGCCGCATACCCTGAACCGGAGAAGCCAGGCAGTTGCAATGTTCAATTCGCTGTGCTGGACCGCGGATCGGGCGTAGCCGATGAGGGGATTTTGGGGGAAGACGAATCATTTGGCGAAGAACAAGAGGACGCGTTGCAGCGGGCAGAGGAACTGGCAGAGCTGAATGTCGCCCAGCTAGAAGCAAGATGGATCGCCGGACAGCTCAGTGAGCTGGTGGGCAGCGGGTACCAGGTCTATGACGGGAAAAGCGGCAGCTACCGACCGATGGAGTGGAGAGATGTCGTCATTTTGCTGCGGGCGACGAAGCAGTGGTCTCCGATTCTGATCGAGGAACTGCAGGCTAAAGGAATTCCAGCCTACGCGGAGCTGAGCAGCGGATACTTCGAAGCGACGGAAGTGGAGACGATGCTGTCGATTCTGCGCGTCATTGACAACCCGCATCAGGATATTCCGCTGGCGGCGACGCTTCGTTCTCCGGTGTTCTCCATGACGGCCGAGGAATTGGCACGTATCCGCATCCAATCCGTCAATTCCAGCTACTACGACGCGCTATTGCATGCGGCGGGCAGCGAAAGCATGCCGGAGAGCGCCAGACTGAAGCTTGCGAGATTTCTGGAGCGACTGGAAGGGTGGAGATCGGAGGCGAGGCAAGGATCGCTGGCAGACCTGCTTTGGCGCATTTACCGCGATACCGGCTATTATGATTTTGTCGGCGGGCTGCCGGGCGGTACGCAAAGGCAGGCGAATCTAAGGGCGCTTCACGACCGTGCCAGGCAGTATGAATCGACGTCCTTCCGCGGACTGTTCCGTTTCCTCCGGTTTATCGAGCGGATGCGGGAGAGCGGCGGCGATCTGGGAACCGCTCGCGCAGCAAGCGAAGGCGAGGACGTTGTCCGCATCATGTCGATTCATAAGAGCAAAGGCCTGGAGTTTCCGGTAGTTTTTGTCGCGGGTATGGGTAAGCTCTTCAATCAGCAGGATACGCGAACATCGTTTCTGAAGCACAAGGAGCTGGGCTTTGGTCCCCGCTACGTCGATCCTGAGCTGCGGATCAGCTATCCTACCCTGCCGTTTCTGGCCATCAGAAAGAAGCTGAAGATGGAGCTTCTGGCGGAAGAGATGCGGATTCTTTACGTAGCGCTGACCAGACCGAAGGAGAAAATGTTTCTGGTCGGAACGGTATCCGATTCGGTCAAAGCGATGAATCGCTGGTTATCCGCTTTGGATGAGTCGGGACAAGTTACGGACTATCATGTCGCTTCGGCGCGGTCTTATCTGGATTGGGTAGGTCCGCTTGTGGTGCGGAAGCTGGCGGCTGAGACGGAAGGGAGTCCGGCTGAGCTGGCGGCCCGGACTGTATCGATCGGTATCGATCAATGGGAAAGCGGGATTGTGCCTGCTGTCCTGCTTGGCATCGAAGCTGCGGCTACTCTGGAGGAAGAGCTTGCAGAGGAGCCTGGAATCAATCAGCTGCGCATGGAGGCGATTGAATCGCTTGCGCTCATTGAGGATACGGAAGTTGACACAGAGCTTCGTGCTCGCATGGAATGGACCTATCCGCATCAGGTGTCGCAAGGCATAGCGGCAAAAACCTCCGTTACGGAAATGAAAAGGCTGCATGCAGAGCCTCTGGAGGACGCTGAGACGCTTGAAGCGGCCCAGGAAGTCTCAAGCATGCAAGAGGCTAATCGCATGCCAGGAGACGAGAGAGACGGTGCAGGGGGCTATACGCTGCGTCTGCGCAGGCCTTCCTTTATGGAGGAGAAGTCGTTGACTGCGGCGGAGAAAGGCTCCGTTCATCATTTGCTCATGCAGCATGTCCCGGCGGCAGGCACGGTGGACAAGAGCGTCATCGAGGCGACGCTCGCGGCGATGGTGGCGAAGCGGCTGCTGACCGTGAAGCAGGCGGAAGTGATCGATGCAGATACGATCCTTGGTTTCTATGAGAGCGAGCTTGGCCAGCGTCTCGTTCGGGCGGACTGGGTCAGAAGGGAAGTTCCGTTCAGCTGCATGTTCCCCGCCAGCCGGGTTTATGGCAAGCATGACAGCGAACTGGACGACGAGCCGATTCTGATTCAAGGCGTGATTGACTGCCTGTTCGAAGACGAAGACGGCATTACGCTGCTTGATTACAAGACGGATCGTGTCTATAGGAAGGATTGGGAGCGGGCAGCGGAACGGCATCGCTTCCAGCTGGAATTGTATGCCGAGGCGATCGAGGCGGTGCTGAAGCGAAAGGTTGACGAAAAATATGTTTATTTCTTTGACGGCTCCACGGTAATCAAGCTGTAATACGGACCGAAAGCTGTCAACGTTAATTCGGGAGGGAGAAGCTTGGAACAGCAACAAAACGGCAAGCGCTCTTGGGCGCTGCCCATCACGCTCGTCTTACTCGTCTTTAGCTTAATGGGCAACATCTTGCTTTATACCAAACACATCGAGCATACGCGGGGCGATATCGTACGTACCGGAGAAATGATCTTCCATGGGTTTAAAGAGGGGCAGGAGCAGCTTGCCCATTGGAGTGCGTACATGGAGGAGATCCAGCAGCGCGCAGACACAGAGCCGGGATTGGCCCGACTGGCAGCCAAGTATTTCAACATCAGCGTGGACCGAGAGCAGGCGGGATTGGCCGTTCTGATGGCGCAAGCGGCTGAAATTGATTCCGCGGCATACAGTCATGCTTCCGAGACTTACGATGCCTATGAGGAGAAGCTAAAGGCGATGCTGCAGGGCATTGGGGCGGGCAGCGGAGCATTGTCAGAAGCCGAGCGTGCAGCAGTGAGCGAAGCACAGTCGTCCTTTGTGAACCTCACCGAGCTGATGTCCGCGTTCCACTATGCGATGGAGGGCGACCGCAACTCAATGGTCCGTCTGACGGGCGGCCATGATTGGATTGATATTGCCTCAGAGCTTCAGAAGGCGCTTAAGGACTACGCCGGGTCTTAAAAAAATCTAATGGCCTGCTTAGTAGCCATTCGCCTACCGCTGCATAGGATGTTGTAACGGAGGCTGATGACAATGAGCAACGTCAATCAACATTTGACACATAACAAAAATGTTTGCGAGAAACATCTTAACCGCTATGTGGTGATTCAAACTAACGACGGCCAATATCATGACGGAATCGTGGAAAGCGTAGATGAGGAAAACGTGTATCTGGCGGTTCCATTCTGTCCGGGGGACGAAAGAGCGTTTTTCCCTTATGGCGGTTACGGCTACGGCGGATTCTACCCTCGCAGGCGCTTTTACCGCAGAGGATTTCCGCTTGGGGGCTTGCTTGCTCTTTCTTTATTGCCGTTTTTTATCTAGTAAATATCCGTACGATTTGCGCCGAACATGGGCTTGCCCATGTTCGGCGTTCTTGCATTGGACTAGCGCTCATTTTTTTTGTATGATAGTAGGTAGGAAATGGTGAGGAGGTAGAAGAAAAATGGACTGCATTTTCTGTAAAATCGTTGAAGGTTCCATCCCGTCGACAAAAGTGTTCGAAAACGACCGTGTGCTGGCGTTCCAGGATATTCAGCCGGCGGCTCCCGTACATATATTGATTATCCCGAAAAAACATATTCCGACGATGAACGATGTCGCGGATGAGGATAACGAATTGATCGGAGAGCTGTTTGCCGTTGCCAGGCAAATCGCCAAGGAGCAAGGCATTGCGGAGGCGGGCTACCGCCTGATTAACAACGTGAACAGCGATGGCGGGCAAGTCGTCTACCACCTGCATATCCACTTGCTGGGCGGTAAGAAGCTTGGCGCATTAATTGCAACCTAACGGAAGTTGACACTGGGTTTTAGTTTACTTTATAATGAAGTTTGATAAACCGTGTTATAGCTCTGGACGGTCTGTTTCGGAGGGAGGGAAAACTGGTGTCTGAAACTAAAGTTCGCAAAAACGAAACTATTGATGCTGCGCTTCGCCGCTTTAAACGTTCCATCGCTAAAGACGGTGTGCTCGCTGAGGTGAAAAAACGCAAGCATTATGAAAAGCCAAGTGTAAAGCGCAAGAAAAAGTCCGAGGCTGCGCGTAAGAGAAAGTTTTAGGAGGAGCCTTGCATAATGAACCTGAGCGAACGATTGACCGACGATATGAAGCAAGCCATGAAGAGTCAGGACAAGTTCAAGCTGACCACAATTCGTATGATGCGTGCGGCAGTGAAAAACTTGGAGATTGATTTAAAGCGACCCCTGGAAGATAATGAAGTGCTTGATATATTGAGTCGTGAAATCAAAATCCGTAAAGATTCCCTCCAAGAATTTAAAAAAGCCGGCCGTGATGATCTGGTAACAGGTCTTGCAGCAGAAATTGAAATTATTAGTCAATACCTTCCCGAGCAGCTGACTGAAGAAGAGATTCAAGAGATAGTAAGGCAGACCATCCATGAACTCGGTGCTTCTTCCAAAGCCGATATGGGGAAAGTGATGGGCGCCCTCATGCCTAAGACAAAGGGACGCGCAGACGGTAAACTAGTAAATCAAGCAGTTATGCAATTTCTGCAATAGCATACGATGCGGACACAAAACACCCCTTTATTGGGGTGTTTTTTTCTAATTGTTGAAACAAATCGAACATTGTTACGTAATACAGGGAATACTATCTCGAAAAAAGGAGGACGCCAATGGTAAAACAACGACGAATATGGCTGCATACAAAGACGCTTCTGCTTCCTTTGATGCTTATAGCTGTACTTACCATTTCGTTAACGTCAGTCATGCTTCCCGCTGCGCTTGCTTCATCCCAGGAGACCACTTCACAGGGCGATGCCGGAACGGCTGTCGTCATCGTGCCTGTGAAGCAGACGGTGGAGCAGGGACTGCTTTCCTTCCTAGAGAGAGCCTTCAAGGAGGCACAGGAAGCGAAGGCTGAGCATATTGTGCTTGTCGTGAATACGCTTGGCGGCCGCGTCGACAGTGCAAGCGATATCGGAGAGCTGATTCGCACCAGTCCGATTCCGACTACCGCATTCGTGGAGGCCAAGGCGGTATCGGCAGGAACGTATATCGCGCTGAATGCCAATCATATTGCGATGCAGCCGGGCAGTACAATCGGAGCAGCTGCCGTCGTAGACGGAAGCGGGACGCTCATGGAAGATCCCAAGACGATATCGTTCTGGGTGGGACAGATGACGGAAGCAGCGAAGCTGCATGGCAGAGACCCCAATATCGCTGCGGCCATGGTGGACAAGTCTGTTGCCGTTGATATGACAGATACGATTGGCCGGGAGAAGAAGCCTGGAGAAATATTGTCCCTGTCCGCTTCCGAAGCGGAGAAGGTGGGATATTCCGAGCTTACGGCCAATAGTGTGGAGGATGTCGTCAAATGGCTGGGGCTGGACAATCGTGCGATGATCGAAATCAATCCTTCCGTAGCGGAGGAAGTGGCACGCTTCCTGATTAGTCCCGTCGTATCGACGATTTTGCTTATTCTCGGTATTGCAGGCATTGCAATTGAGCTGTTAGTACCTGGCTTCGGCGCTCCGGGCATCATAGGATTGCTATGCTTCGGTCTCTTTTTCTTCGGCTCCTATGTATCGGGACTGGCGGGCATGGAATCAATGGCTCTGTTCATCATAGGTATCATCTTAATGGTGATTGAGTTATTTGTACCAAGCTTCGGCATCCTGGGACTGCTTGGCAGCGCATCGCTTATAGCTGCAGTCGTGATGTCGGCGCCAAATCCGAAGACCGGATTTATTTCACTCGGCGTTGCGGTTGCAGCGGCTGCGGTCATCGTAGCTTTATTCGCGAGAACCAATAAAGGCCGGGGCGTCTGGAACAAATTTATACTGAGAGACAAATTGGGTACGGAAGAAGGTTATTTGTCAGCGGATGTCCAGAATTCACTAGTAGGAAAGCATGGAATAGCCCTGACAACGCTGCGCCCTTCGGGGACCGCACAAATCGGAGATAGACGTGTCGACGTCGTGACGACGGGAGAATTTATCGATTCGGGCAAACCGGTTGTAGTAACCAAGGCCGAAGGAACATGGGTTGTTGTGAAAGAAGTTAAGCATGAAATATAATGGTCCCCTGCTAGTAGGGGGAAATGGAGGTTATCGATATGTTCGCTGATTTGGATCCTGTTGTATCGTTTTTGATTATCGCCGTATTGGTCATTATTTTGCTTTCGGTATTCCTGAGCTTTTTCCCATTCATGCTCTGGATATCCGCACTCGCGTCCGGTGTACGCATTAGCATTATTACGCTGGTTGCCATGAGATTGCGCCGGGTCGTTCCGAGCCGAATTGTCAACCCGCTTATTAAAGCGACCAAAGCTGGCCTCGGACTAAACATTAATCAGTTGGAAAGTCACTTTCTTGCAGGCGGTAACGTCGACCGGGTCGTCAATGCGCTAATCGCAGCGCAACGTGCCAACATTCCACTGCAATTCGAGCGTGCGGCAGCTATTGATCTTGCAGGCCGTGATGTCTTGCAAGCCGTACAAATGAGCGTTAACCCGCGTGTGATTGAGACGCCTACTGTTGCAGCTGTTGCAAAAGACGGTATTGAAGTAAAAGTTAAAGCGCGTGTAACGGTTCGTGCCAACATCGATCGACTCGTCGGCGGCGCCGGCGAAGAAACGATCATTGCCCGCGTAGGCGAAGGTATCGTTACAACGGTCGGCTCGTCGAATTCCCATAAAGATGTATTGGAAAATCCTGATCTAATCTCGCGTACCGTGCTAGGTAAAGGCCTTGATGCAGGTACGGCATTTGAAATCCTGTCTATCGATATCGCGGACGTGGATGTAGGCAAAAACATTGGCGCCCACTTGCAAACGGAACAAGCCGAAGCCGATAAAAAAATCGCTCAGGCGAAAGCTGAGGAACGCAGAGCAATGGCCGTTGCGCAGGAGCAGGAGAACAAAGCCAAGGTCGTGGAGATGGAAGCAAGAGTTGTTGAGTCTGAGTCCCAGGTTCCGCTTGCCATGGCAGAAGCGCTCAGAAGCGGCAAGCTTGGCGTCATGGACTACATGAACTTGAAAAACATCGAAGCGGATACAAAAATGAGATCTTCCATTGGCGAAGCGGATGGTCTGACCGATGGGGAAGACGGACGTTAAAGCTGCCGAGAGCTTAGCCTTATCAATGGCGAGCTGTCTTATGGAGGTGAAGCAACGTGGATATCATTGAGTTTTTGACCAAAAACTTTTATTTCATTTTGATTGCATTATTTTTTGTAGCCAGATTGTTCAGCAACTCCGGGAAGAAAGGCAAACCTCCAGGGGGAATGCCGGACTTCGGCGGGGAACCGCGAAATGACGGTCCGCAAGAGCGGACTCCGGAGCAGCAAGCGCGGCCGGTGTTGCAACAGAATCGCCCAGTGCTTCAGGAGCGTTCTGACACGGTTTACCGCACGCAGGCGAAAACGGAGGAGCAGGAGGTAGATGCATTCCCCCGTGCCCAACAGTCTGCCGACAATCGGCCTGCCGTGCAGTATAGGGCATCTGCGCCGACGCGCCAGACTCGTCCGTCATCTGCCCCTAGAAGAGCTTCTAATCCCGATGGCGGGATGATTGCCAGTCCAACCAAAGGGCTTGCGAAGGAGGATCTTCGCAATGCATTTATCTGGTCGGAGGTGCTTGGACCGCCTAAGGGCAAGCGACCGTATCGCCGATCATAAGCTGAATAAGACCTTCGTTCCATTCTATGGGATTGAGGGTCTTTTTTTATTGCCTTTGCTTCAATCCGCCAATCCCCCGTTTTTCATCAGTAATCACATAATTAGCCTGCACCGAGCATATTTTGGTATAGCACATCTATAACGTCATAGCTATGTTTTCGACGCTATGTCGTTAGGTTTGCCTTCAGCAAACCTAAGCTCATGCTTACGATGCCAGGTTTTCTCCGAAAACCTAAGCTCATGCTTACGATGCCAGGTTTTCTCCGAAAACCTAAGCTCATGCTTACGATGCCAGGTTTTCTCCGAAAACCTAAGCTATTGCTTACGAAGCTAGGTTTGCTTCCAGCAAACCTTTGAGGAGGGGCTCATTCAATCCATGCGACATCTGAAACGGAAATTTCATAAGCTGACGGCCGAACTGCTTGATATGCCTCAAGATGTCGTATATGACCTTCCCCGGCTTACCATGATTGGCGACAGGCAGCTCTATATCGAAAATCATCGTGGCGTCGTCCACTTTTCCAGCGACCGCCTGAGACTGGCTTTGAGCAAGGGAGAGCTGGAGGTAACCGGCAGCTCGCTGGTCATTCGGACAATATGGACGGAAGAAGTATTCATCGAAGGCGTGATTACTAATATACAGTTGCTTCCATAATGAATAGGGGGAGAACGTTGTGAGGGAAAAAGGGGTATTATGGTTGAAGGGTGTCGTTGTGGTAGAGACGAGGGGCGGCAAGCCTGAGGAGCTCGTGAACAAGGCGATGGCAGGCGGGCTTGGCCTGTCCGCCATTCGTTGGACAAGCAAAGGTAAGCTGCAATTTGAACTATCAGTTGGCGACTTTTTTCGTCTTCGTCCGTATTTAAAAGAGACAGGCTGCCGGGCCCATGTCACGAAACGCATAGGTCTGCCCTTCTGGCTTGTGAAAGCCGAGAAGCGAATCTGGTTCTCCGTCGGCATCGTTTTGTTTTTTGCGATGATCTTTATGCTCTCCTCGCTCGTATGGAACGTAGAGGTCGAGGGCAATGTGAAGCTGACGGACGAGCAGGTGCTGCAAGCAGCCAAGCAGGAAGGACTTTACCCGATGCAATGGTCCTTCAGGCTGCAGGATGCGGACATCATCTCCAAGAAGCTGGTCAACTCGCTGCCAGGCACAACCTGGGTCGGCGTGGAGAAAAAAGGGACGAAGGTTCGCATTCAGGTTGTCGAGATGACGCTGCCTGAAACGCCGTTGCTTCAAAATCCCCGCCATTTGGTGGCTACCGCAGATGGTGTCGTGACGCAGATTATTGCGGAAGCGGGCAAAGCGGTCGTGAAGAAAAATACGCGCGTCAAAAAGGGACAGACCCTCATCTCCGGCTTGATCGGCTCCGAGACGAATTCCAAGGTGGTGGTCGCCAAAGGAATCGTACGCGGCCTGGTCTGGTACGAATTTAAGGTGGAGGCGCCTCTTGTCCAGCAGGTGAAGGTATACACAGGCGAGAAAAAGTCGAAGTGGTATGCGGTACTGGGTTCCAGAGGGCTTCAGGTGAGCGGATTCGGAGGGGGCGAGTACGAGCATTCGGAGACGATTACGCATGAGGAACGCATTTCCTGGAGAAAATGGTCTCTGCCGATCGGCCGAATGAAAGAAACGGTCATGGAGACGGAGCTGCAGGAGCGGACGCTTACCGTGGAGGAAGCGAAAAGCGTCGGATTGCTGCAAGCCAAAGCGGATGTCATCGAAAAAGCAGGCCGGGATGCCGTCATCGTCGATGAAATTGTTTTGCATGAAGAGGCTGACAATGGTAAAGTTTATATGAAAGTTCTTTTTGAAGTAGAGCAGTCATTGGTCACAGAAATGCCATTAGTCCAGATGCAGGGAGACTGAGTATTGTTGCAAAATGAATCGACTACAGTAAAAGTTCCGCTCGAGAATGCTGCTGAAGGCTTAGCTGTTTTCGGGCCTCAGGATAAGTTTTTGCGATTTGTGCAAGAAAGCGTCGAATCGACGATCGCCACGCGCGAAGCCGAGATTGTCATTACTGGCCCCGTGAAGGAAACAGAATCACTGGAGCAATTGTTCCGCGTGCTGCTGCAGCTCGTTCGCGGCGGCTATAACCCGACGGAACGTGATATCGCTTATGCGCTGGAGCTGGCTCGCACCATGCAAGCGGAGGAACTGCTGGATCTCTTCAAGAAAGAAGTAGCAACGACCTTCCGCGGCAAAAAGATCATGGTCAAGACAATTGGACAGCGTCACTACGTAAAGACGATAAGGAAAAAAGATATTGTGTTCGGCATAGGCCCGGCAGGCACAGGCAAAACCTATCTGGCTGTCGTACTGGCTGTTGCCGCATTGAAGGAAGGCTCCGTCAAGCGTATTGTGTTGACGCGTCCCGCTGTGGAAGCGGGTGAGAATCTGGGCTTTTTGCCAGGTGATCTGCAAGAGAAGGTAGACCCTTACTTGAGACCGCTCTATGATGCGCTCCATGATGTGCTTGGACCAGATCAGACGGTCAAGGCAATGGAACGCGGCCTGATCGAGATCGCTCCGCTGGCGTATATGCGCGGCAGAACGCTGGATGACTCCTTTATCATTCTGGATGAGGCGCAGAATACGACGCCTGAGCAGATGAAGATGTTCCTTACACGTCTGGGCTTTGGCTCCAAGATGGTCATTACGGGCGACGTGACGCAGATCGACTTGCCAAGGGGCAAGACGTCGGGCCTCATTGAAGCGCAGCGTATCCTGAAGGGGATCGAAGAGATCGGGCTTATTTATTTCACCGAAAACGATGTTGTGCGTCACTCCCTCGTTCAGAAGATTATTATGGCGTATGATGTGCATGCCGAGAATAAAGCCTAGAGAGGATGGATAGCCGCATGAACCAGAACGGGACAAGCAAGCAGGCCACCGTAAAATCAGCCAGGCTGCAAGGCTGGAGACAAAGTCCTGCTGTAAGATGGACGCTCATGGCCATGTTCGTGCTGCTATTCTATATTAGTCTTGCGCCGCATGTCATACCGGAGACGTATGATATAGCGGAAGGTTCAGTCAGCGAGAAGGACATCAAGGCTCCTTTCCAGATCAGGGACGATAAAGCTACCCGTCAGGCTGAGGAAGAGGCGGCCAACCGGATCGAGGATGTGTATCCTATCGTCGTCCTGAAAAACGAAGCGCTGGTCGAGCAGATTTTGTACCGCATCGAGCAGCTCAATATGGACGATCAGGTCACGAATCAGAATAAGATCGAAATATATCGCGGAGAAATACCAGGCCGCTATAACGAGCATATCGATACGTTCGTCAAGCTGAATAAGGGCAAAGGTACATATTCCGATACGCTTCTGGAGGAAATGTCTACCGTAGCGAAGGAACAGAAGTATGTCATTCCGGAAGAAACGTTCTACAAGATGCCGCAGCTGACGAGCGAGCAGCTGATCGAGATGCGTATCGTAGCCATGAATATCGTCAAGAAGCTGATGACCGAGCAATTAAGGGAAGCGGAAACGGCACGGACACAGGTGGCGGAGCTGGTCAATGCGAGCTCCCTCTCTAACCGGACCGCAAGGGAAATTGTGCAAGAGTTGGCGCGGTTTGCGATTATGCCGAACAAATTTCTCGATAAGGAAGCGACGGAAGAGGCGCGGGTATTAGCGAAGCAGAATACGCCGCCAGTCGTGATCAAGGAAGGCGATATATTCGTCAAACGGGGTCAGACGATTACACCGGAGCTGTACAAGCTGTTATCGGATTCGAATTTGCTGCAGGATAAGAAGCATTATTGGCCTCAAATGGGCTTGCTTATGCTTTCCCTGATGTTCATTATTGTTATTTACGTCTATCTTTATCAATCGGGCAGCATCAATGGGTTGAAGCCGCGTTACGGTAACGCTCAGCTGCTTATGTTATGGTTGATTTATCTGATCAATACGATTACGATTCAGATTATCGGTTTTACGCAGACGGATAATGCCTCATATGTAGGATATTTGGCGCCAGCCGCGCTGGGTGCGATGCTGATCACGTTACTGCTGGACATGCATTTAGCGATTATTGGTTCGTTCATCTTTGCGATAATGGGCAGCGTGATCCTGAATACGCATTCCAGCCAGCTGTTCGATTTCAGATTCGGATTTTTTATTATGGTCGTATCTCTAGCAGCTGTATTCGCTATCCATCGGGCAAGCCAACGATCAGCTATTCTGAAAGCCGGGATTATGGTCAGCTTATTTGGATCATGCGCTGTAGCAGCTATCCTGCTGATGTCTGAACAACTGGACCGGATACCGTTTATCTACTCGCTGTCCTTTGCGTTTGCAAGCGGGTTGCTGACAGCCGTCCTTGTCATCGGCCTTATGCCGTTCTTCGAGGTTGCGTTCGGCATCCTGTCCGCGCTGAAGCTGGTGGAGCTGTCGAACCCTAACCATCCGCTGCTGCGCAAGCTGCTGACGGAGACGCCTGGCACGTATCATCACAGCGTCATGGTAGGCAATTTGGCGGAAGCGGCGGCCGAGTCGATCGGGGCGGACGGTCTGCTGTGCCGAGTCGGCTCCTATTATCATGACATCGGCAAGACGAAGAGACCGAACTACTTCATCGAGAATCAGACCAATATCGAGAATCCGCATGATACGATCGACCCTAAGCTAAGCAAATCAATTATCGTTGCTCATGCCAAAGACGGATCGGAAATGCTGAAGGCGCATAATATACCGAAGCCGATTCGGGATATTGCCGAGCAGCATCATGGGACAACGTCATTGAAGTACTTCTACCACAAGGCGCTTAAGCAAGCGGAGGAGCAGGGCATCGAGCCTAACTTTACGGAAAATGACTTCCGTTATCCGGGTCCCAAGGCGCAATCCAAGGAAGCTGCTATTGTCGGCATCGCGGATTGCATTGAGGCGGCGGTCCGCAGTTTGCGCAATCCAACAGTGGAGCATGTAGAAGCGATGATTAACAAAATTATTAAAAGCCGATTGGATGACAATCAATATAATGAATGCGATTTGACTATGAAAGAATTGGACAAGGTCGCACATTCGTTGAAGGAAAGCATTATCGGGATCTTCCACTCCCGGATCGAATATCCGGATGACGTGAAGGCGAAGGAGCGGACAAGTTAGCATGAGCTTGCAATTGGATTACAGCAACGAGCAAGATAAGATCGATATACCGGAAGAATGGATCGGCCTCCTGACTGAGCTGCTGCAGCTCGCAGGAGAAGCCGAAGGGATGTCGGAAGGCGAAGTGACGTTAACGTTTATCGATGATGAGGGCATTCATGCTCTCAATCGCGATTATAGAGGAATTGACCGACCGACGGATGTATTGTCCTTTGCGATGCAGGATGAAGGTACGGACGAGCTGGATATCATCTTTGAAGTGGAAAGCGAGGATGAGCCGGACCCTATATCGGGCATGTTAGGCGATATTATTATTTCCGTGGAGCGTGCGGTTGCCCAAAGCGAGGATTACGGTCATTCACTTAAGAGAGAGGTCGGATTTTTGTTCGTTCATGGATTTCTGCACCTTATTGGCTATGATCATCAGGATGAGGAGTCCGAAGCGGTTATGACTGCCAAGCAGGAGGCCGTTCTTCAGAAGGCGGGCTTGACCAGATAATGGTCAAATTCTTGAGAAGCGTAGGAATCGCGATTTCCGGAATCAGCTTCGCCATCCGTACGCAGCGTCATATGCAAATTCATTGTATAGCTGCCGTCCTAGTCATTGGACTTGGATGGCTGCTGTCATTATCGGCTGTTGAGTGGGTGCTTATCCTGTTCGCAATAGCTTTGGTCATTAGCCTGGAGCTGGTTAATACAGCCATCGAGCAAGCAGTGGATCTGGCAAGCCCGGAGCGTCATCCCGTTGCCAAGGCAGCCAAAGATACAGCGGCAGGCGCAGTGCTTGCGGGGACAATCGGCGCAATTGCTATTGGTGTCATCATTATGGGGCCGCCCTTGTGGCGGCTGTTATTCGCTTCGTAGGGAAGGAGATTTGTAACATATGGAATATACAGGGCTATCTCAATCCTATACAACGCTCATGCGCGCCGCCGAGGAAGTAATGCGGCGCGCTTATGTGCCTTATTCGAGATTTCAAGTTGGCGCAGCATTGCTGGATGCAGACGGTCATGTGCACGAGGGCTGCAACGTCGAGAATGCCGCATATGGTCCCACGAACTGCGCTGAGCGTACCGCTCTGTTTCGGGCTATTGCCGATGGGAAGCAAGCAGGTACGTTCAAGGCTATTGCTGTTATTGGGGCAACAGAAGGACCAATCTCGCCATGCGGCATTTGCCGCCAAGTATTGGTGGAGCTCTGCCCGCCTGATATGCCGGTTATTATGGGGAATACAAAAGGCGACTGGTCGATCGCGACTGTATCGGAATTATTGCCAGGGGCTTTCACGCCCGCATCGCTTCATAAGGAGGAACAACTAGATCAATGAATCAATCTACCAGTAACACTAAAGGCGGAAACAAATTTCGCTCCGGCTTCGTAGCCATAATCGGAAGACCCAACGTAGGCAAGTCGACACTTATGAACCATTTGATCGGGCAGAAGATAGCGATCATGTCGGATAAGCCGCAAACCACACGGAACAAAATTCATGGCGTCTATACGACAGAGGATACGCAAATCGTATTTCTGGATACGCCAGGTATTCATAAGCCGCAGTCCAAGCTGGGCAATTATATGATGAAGACTGCGGAGAGCGCCCTGAAGGAAGTAGAGGCGGCGCTATTCCTGGTTGATGTATCCGAAGGAATCGGCGGCGGCGACCGTTTCATTATCGAGCAGCTCAAAAAAGTAAATACCCCGGTATTTCTGGTCATGAACAAAATCGATAAGATAGAGCCCGAAAAGCTGCTGCCTATGATTGCGCAGTATAACGAGCTGTACGAATTTGCGGAAGTTGTGCCAATCTCGGCATTGAACGGCAATAACGTAAACACGCTGTTGGAGCAGATCAGCCGTTACTTGCCAGAAGGCCCGCAATACTATCCAGCCGATCAAATTACGGACCACCCGGAGCAATTCGTCTGCGCTGAGCTTATCCGGGAGAAGATTCTTCATATGTCTCGTGAAGAGATTCCGCATTCCATTGCGGTCACGATTGAAGATATGAAAGTCCAGGAGAATGGCGTTGTCTACATCGGAGCAGTCATCTTCGTGGAGCGCGATTCTCAGAAGGGGATCATTATCGGGAAGCGCGGCGACTTCCTGAAAGAAGTGGGCAAGCAAGCGCGGAGGGATATTGAAGCGCTGCTTGGTTCCCGCACCTTCCTGGAGCTATGGGTGAAAGTGAAGAAGGACTGGCGGAATCAGGATCGAGTGCTCAAGGACCTTGGCTTCCGTCACGACTGACGTTTTTTGCTAAGGATACGGGACCCCGAACTGTCACATCCTATAATGTCTGGAGCAGCAGCATTTCCGAGGCGAAAGGGATGAATACGTATGCGAGATTTTTCGTGGAAGTATTTTACGTTGACCGGGGATGTCGAATCCTTCATGCTTTATAAGGAAATGGATCAGCACGGATTATCCGCCCATCCAAGCGCTGCAGAGGGCTTGGATGAAGAGCTGGCGGGAGAAGAATTGGAGTAAGACTAGGGCAGCCTAGGCGGCCTGTTAGGGCTCGTTTCATGGGGGAGACGAAGGGATGCTTTATCGGGTAGAAGGAATCGTCATTCGCAGCATGGATTATGGGGAAAGCAATAAGATTGTCACTTTGCTGACGAAAACAAACGGGAAAGCGGGCGTTCTTGTCCGCGGCGCCAAAAAAGTGAAGAGCCGGCATTCTTCGCTGGCACAGCCCTTCACATACGGCGAATACCAATATTTTCGAAGCCAGGGCCTCGGAACGCTTAATCATGGTGAGATCATTGAATCTCACCATGATTTGCGTATGCAATTGGATCTCTCCGCATACGCATCTTATGCGGCAGAGATGACAGATCGTATTATTCAGGATGATGAGCCCACGGGTTTTCATTTTGAGCAATTGAAGGCATTCCTGTCCGCTATGGATGCCGGGAAAGATCCGCAGATTGTGACTCATTTGTATGAGATGAGAATATTGACACTGGCCGGCTATGCGCCAGAGATGGAGGAATGCATATCATGCGGAAATCGGGTAGGTCCTTTTCGCTTGTCAGCGCAAGGCGGGGGCATTCTGTGCGGAAGATGCGGCAATCGCGATCCATCAGCTTCAATGTTGAGCGAAGGAGCGTACAAGCTGCTCAGATTGTTCAATAAGCTGGACATGCGCAGACTGGGCTCCATCGCGGTAAAGCCGGAGACGAAGCTGGAGTTAAAGCATGTTATGCGCCAGCTGATGGATATTCAGCTTGGCTTGCAGCTAAAATCTCGTAATTTCCTTGATCAGCTTGATAAATTAGTTTGACTTTTGCAACCGAGATGAATACAATAGTAAATTATGAATAGCGGACAATGATGGAGAAAGTAATCTTGAATAGTCGACATGCTCAGCGAGCCGGGGAGAGTGGAAGCCCGGTTGGACATTCATGATGAAAGGCGCTCCGGAGTCCGATCGAACTAAGGCGGGTTGTCTTGTAATAGCAAGATAGCCAAGTAGGGTGGAACCGCGGGAATGACAACTCTCGTCCCTACGTCTGTGAGCAGACGTAGAGGCCGGGAGTTTTTTGCATGCCGCTGCCAATACATAAGTTGCTCAGAGTCCTGATTGGACAAAAAACGAAAAAGGAGTCGAGCCGAATGAATTTTCAAGGTATGATTTTGACGCTGCAGCAGTTTTGGGCGGAACAGAATTGCATTTTGGTCCAGCCATACGACGTAGAGAAAGGCGCGGGTACGATGAATCCGATGACCTTCTTGCGATCGATCGGCCCTGAGCCATGGAATGTGGCTTATGTGGAGCCTTCACGTCGTCCTGCAGACGGACGTTACGGCGAAAATCCAAACCGTCTGTATCAGCATCATCAATTCCAGGTTATTCTCAAGCCTTCACCAGACAATATTCAGGAGCTGTATCTGGAGAGCCTTAAGCGTCTGGGCATTGACGCTAAGGATCACGATATCCGTTTTGTCGAAGACAACTGGGAATCCCCGACGCTTGGCGCTTGGGGCCTTGGCTGGGAAGTATGGCTGGATGGCATGGAGATTACGCAATTTACGTACTTCCAGCAAGTAGGCGGCATTGACGCCAATCCGGTTGCGGTCGAAATTACGTACGGCATGGAGCGTCTTGCTTCCTATATCCAAGAGAAAGAAAATGTATTCGATCTGGAATGGGTGGATGGCGTAACCTACGGCGACGTATTCCGGCAGCCGGAGTACGAGCATTCGAAGTATACGTTCGAGACGTCGGATACAGCTATGCTATTCACTTTGTTCAACATGTACGAAGAGGAAGCCAAAAAAACGATGGAGCATCATCTGGTGTTCCCAGCATATGACTATGTGCTGAAATGCTCGCATACGTTCAATTTGCTGGATGCGCGCGGCGCAATCAGCGTTACGGAAAGAACGGGTTATATTACGAGAGTTCGCAACTTGGCCAGAGCGTGTGCGGCTACGTATCTGGAAGAACGCGAGCGTCTTGGCTTCCCGTTGCTGAAGAAAGGAGCGGAATAGGATGGCAAAGGATCTGTTGCTGGAAATCGGATTGGAAGAGGTGCCGGCGCGTTTTGTGCGGGCGGCTATGAACCAACTAAAGGATAAGACGGAGAAGTGGCTTGCAGATTCCCGTATCCCGCATGGTGAGGTCGAGGCCTTTGCAACACCTAGAAGGCTTGCCGTGCTGGTGAAGGACGTTGCGGAGAAGCAGGCGGACAGCAATGAAGAAGCAAAAGGCCCTTCCCGTAAAATCGCACAAGACGAAGCGGGCAACTGGAGCAAAGCTGCGCTTGGCTTCGCCAGAAGCCAGGGCGTAGAGCCCGAGCAGTTCTACTTTCAGGAGCTGGCTGGCGTTGAGTACGTCTATGCGAGAAAAAGCAGCATCGGAGCCGAGACGGCTGGTTTGCTGCCTGAAGGCTTAAGCCATCTGATTACGTCCATGTCCTTTCCGAAAAACATGCGTTGGGGCAGCTACGAGCTTCGTTTCGTTCGTCCGATTCGCTGGATGGTCGCTTTGTTCGGAGGGGATGTTATTCCGTTTGAAATTACAGGCGTGCCGACCGGTAACATCTCGCGCGGCCACCGCTTCCTGGGTGTTGACGCTGTAGTCCGGGAACCCGGACAATACCGTGAAGCGCTGCGCGAGCAGCATGTCATCGTCGATGTGAAAGAGCGTGAGGCGCTTATTCTGAAGCAGCTGGATGAGCTTAAAGCAGAGAAGGGCTGGACAATTGCCGTTAAGGAGGATTTGCTGGAAGAGGTATTGTTCCTCGTCGAGTATCCGAATGCGCTATACGGCTCGTTTGATCCTTCGTTCCTTCATATCCCGCAGGAAGTTCTAATTACCTCCATGCGAGAGCATCAGCGTTACTTCCCGGTGCTGGATGAGCAGGGCAAGCTGCTTCCTTACTTCGTCACGGTGCGCAACGGTGATCTTCGCTCTATCGAGCTGGTTGCCAAAGGCAACGAGAAGGTTCTTCGCGCCAGGCTGTCCGATGCGAAATTCTTCTATGAGGAAGACCATAAGCTGACGATCGAGCGTGCGAACAGCAAGCTGGAGTCCATCGTCTATCATGAAGAGCTGGGTACAGTTGCCGATAAGGTGCGCCGGATTACAGCCGTCTCTGAGACGATCGCAAGCAAGCTTGCCATCGGGCAAGAAGCAGCTTCGCAAGTATCCCGTGCGGCATCAGTATGCAAGTTTGACCTAGTGTCGCAAATGGTTTACGAGTTCCCTGAGCTGCAAGGCATCATGGGCGAGGACTACGCGCGCAAGCTAGGCGAGAGCGAGCAAGTAGCCAAGGCGATTAACGAGCATTATCAGCCAAGATTTTCCGGAGATGCGGTTCCTTCCGAAGTAACAGGCGCCATCGTCAGTCTGGCGGACAAAATCGATACGATCGTCGGTTGTTTCTCTATCGGTATTATACCGACGGGTTCTCAGGACCCTTATGCATTGCGCAGACAAGCGGCAGGCATCGTTCATATTTTGCTTGCTTTCGATTTCAAGCTTCAGCTTACGGAGCTGTACGATATTGCGCTGAATGTGCATAAAGAAAGAGGATTGAAACGTTCCGAGGCCGACGTACGTAAAGAATTGAACGACTTCTTTGCGCTTCGGGTGAAAAACTGGCTGTCCGAACAAAGTTATCGTTACGATGTTGTTGATGCGGTCATGGCGGCAGGCTTCGATGATCTGGTTCAGACGTCGAATCGCGCTTCGGCAGTAGCGGCATCTACGGCGGAAGAGTCGAGAGCGGAATTTAAGCTGGTTGTAGAGCAGTTCAACCGGGTTAGCAATCTTGCATCTAAAGCAACAACGGATAAGGTTGAGCCATCATTATTCGCGGAGAGCGCGGAGGGCAGCCTGTACGAGGCATGGCTTGCACAGCGTGATGCCTGCCAGGCAGCCATCGCGGAACGAAATATGGAAGAAGCGCTTCAATCCTTGTCTTCACTGAAGCCTGCGATTCAAGCTTACTTCGATAGTGTAATGGTTATGGCACAAGACGAGAAGGTTCGCGACAACCGACTGGCGACGCTGAAGAGCATCGCAGACGATATCGCGCAAGTCGCAGATTTCTCGAAGCTGGTTTGGTAATACAAGCTCTTCTTAATGCCAAAGGAAAGGATGAGGGAAGATGACGGAAGCAAGCCATAGGCCGGAAGTGATTGTCTATGTTGTATCCGATGCGGCAGGCGACACCGGCGAGCTGGTCGTTCGCGCCGCAATCGCGCAATTCCATCCGATCCATGCGGAGATTCGAAGAACCCCTTTCATCACGGACGAATCCGCCTTGCAGCGAATTACGGAGCAAGCGAAGCTCGCGCAGGCAATCGTCCTGTACACGCTGGTCATGCCGCATCTCCGTGAAGGCATGAAGCGGCTTGCGGAAGACAGCGGCATTGCTGCCATTGATTTGCTCGGTCCCTTCATTGAGACACTGGAGCAGAAGACGGGACGCAAGTCCAGACAAGAGCCGGGACTTAATCATGTGCTGGACGCCGATTACTTCCGCAAGGTCGAAGCTGTCGAATTCGCAGTCAAATATGATGATGCAAGAGATACCTCCGGCGTGCTGAAGGCTGATATCGTATTGGTTGGTGTTTCCCGGACGTCGAAGACGCCATTGTCCATGTATTTGGCCCATCAGAAGTATAAGGTGGCGAATGTGCCGCTTGTACCGGAGCTGAAGCCTCCAGATGAGTTGTTCAAGATTCCGAAGCAAAAGATTATTGGACTTACGATCAATACTTCCTACTTGAACGTCATTCGGAAGGAGCGTCTGAAGGCGCTGGGTTTGCCTAATACAGCTGCATACGCTACGACAGACCGGATCGAGAAAGAGCTGCGGTACGCCGAGGACATCATGAGCAAGCTGGATTGTTTCGTCATTGATGTCTCGCATCGGGCAGTTGAAGAGACGGCTAGTCTCATCATGGAATATGTCCGAAGCCATTGATGGCTGCGCGAGCAGGATTTTTTCCCGAAGCCGCCGTATATAATAGATATAGTGGCAGATGCAGTATGCAGATCGAGCGGTGATGATCCTAATGAGCAAAAAACCGACTATTGTGGTAGATGCCGACGCTTGTCCGGTGAAAACGGAAATCGTCGCTGCGGCAAGAGAATATGGCGTTCCCGTATGGATGGTCGCTTCATACGACCATCGTATGGAGCCGGGCGAAGGCGTGAGGGTTGTACAGGTCGATCGGAGCAGTCAATCCGTCGATCTGTATATCGTTAACCACGTCTCGGCCGGGGATATTGTGGTGACTCAGGACTTTGGACTTGCCTGCATGGTGCTGGGCAAGGGCGCCGTTGTCCTGTCGTCTCGAGGGGAGCAGTATACGGACGCCAATATTGACTATTTGATGGAGCGCAGACATGAAAGCGCAAAGTGGCGGCGCGGCGGGGGCCGTACAAAGGGGCCTCGCGCGATGACGCAAGACGATCGAGATGCGTTTCAACAAAAGATGACAAAACTTTTGAAAATCGAGCAGGAGAACCATGACGTTTAGCGAATATTATTTAGGACCTACTAAAGTCTATAGCGTTCTCTTGCTGGATGAAGGTGTGATGAACGATGACATACGGTAAAATACCGGAAGAAGTTATAGACGCGGTTCGCAAGCGTCATGACATCGTAGAAACGGTCGGGAAATACGTTCATCTTACGAAGCAGGGCAAATACATGAAGGGGTTATGTCCGTTTCATTCGGAGAAAACCCCTTCATTCACCGTTACGCCGGAGTTGCAGATTTTCCATTGCTACGGCTGCGGCAAGAGCGGCAATGTCATACGGTTCGTCGAGGAGATCGAGGGTTACTCGTTCCCCGAGGCGGTCCGGATACTTGCGGAGGAAGCGGACATTCCCGTTACCTGGATTTCTGAGAGCGGCAAAGCGCAAGCCCAGGATCCGAATCGGCAAAAAATCGTAGAAGCACATGAGCTGGCCATCAAATTTTATCATTACCTGCTGAACAATACGAAGCAGGGAGACCGGGCCAAGCAATATTTGCGGGAGCGAAGCATGTCGGATCGGCTCATTGATCATTTTATGATCGGCTTTGCGCCTGACGAGTGGGATGTGCTTACCCGGTTTTTGACGGGCAGAGGCTTCGACCCGGCGCTTATGGAGAAGGGCGGTTTGTTATCGGCGAAAAATGACGGCAGCGGTTATGTTGACCGATTCCGCGGACGAATTATGTTTCCGGTATGGGATGGCAACGGCAAAGCAACGGCTTTTGCTGCACGTATCATTAACGACGGTTCGCCGAAGTATCTCAATTCACCCGAAACGATGCTGTTCACGAAAAGCAGAACGCTTTACAACCTGCATTATGCGAAACCGGCTATTCGGAAGAGCAAGCAAGTTGTTGTGTTCGAGGGCTACATGGACGTCATCAAGTCATGGAACGCCGGTGTCAAGAACGGCGTTGCGACGATGGGTACGGCATTAACGGAAGAGCATTGCTCCATATTGAGGCGACATGCCGAGGAGGTTTTGCTTTGCTACGATGGCGACGACGCTGGACAAGCGGCCGCATACAAGTCTATTCCGATGCTTGAGGCGGCTGGGCTGAAGGTAGAGATCGCAATATTGCCGAAAGGCAAGGATCCAGATGAGTATATAGGTGAATACGGACCGGAAGCGTATATGCGGGAAATCGTGGACGAGCCCGTCTCCGTTACAAAATTTAAGCTTATATATTCAAGGAAAAACCATATACTGCTAAAAGAAGAGGGTCGTAAAAACTATCTGATGGAAGCGGTAGAAATCGTGGCCGGACTTGACTCCTCTACGGAACGCGAAGTGTATTTGAAGGAATTGTCCCGGGAGTTCGATATTTCGCTGGACGCGCTGAAGCAGGATTGCCACAGCATCCGGATGGAACAGCAAAAAAAGAAACCCCTCGGGGATAATAACGACAATTCGTGGAATAATGGTAGGAATGAAAAGCGCCGTACGTCTAGGGCGCCTAAGCTTCTGCCGGCATACACGTACGCGGAGCGGAGATTGCTGCATGTCATGATGCGGGATCGCGATGTGGCTGGAGCCGTACATGAACGGATTGGCGATTCCTTTAATGTAGAGGATCACGCAGCGCTTGCTGCTTATTTATACGCTTATTATGCAGGCGGATACGAGCCGGATGCCGCCCGGTTTATCGAGTCATTGCATGATGATCGTCTAGAGGAGACGGCTTCCTCCATCTTAATGATGGATAGTGACTTTCCTTTCGACGAAAACGTAATGGATGCTTATATCGATACGGTGCTGAAGGTTCCGAGGCTTCGTGAGATTGAAGGCAAGAAGGAAGAAATGGTGCGCGCCGAGCGCGCTGGCGACACCATGAGGGCAGCGCGATTAGGTCTTGAGATTATAACCCTAGAGAGACAGCTTAAAGGTTGACTTCATGATTGGTTCTAGGGAGGAGGGAGTCGGAAATGGCGAACGATCAACATACTGAATTAGATACCGAACAAAGGCTGGATCATGTCAAGGATCAGCTGATTGAAATTGGCAAGAAGAGATCCTCCTTAACGTATAAAGAAATTATGGAGAAGTTGTCTCCCTTTGATCAAGACCCAGAACAGATTGACGAGTTTTTCGAGCAGCTGGACGACTTGGGCATTGAAGTATTGAATGAGAATGAAGAGGAAAATCCGCTTCGGGTGAACAATGAGGAAGGGGAGCGCGAAGGAGGAGACGACTTCAACTTCGATGACGATCTGGCTCTTCCGCCGGGCATCAAAATCAACGATCCGGTACGGATGTACCTGAAGGAAATTGGCCGTGTCCCGCTCTTATCCGCCGACGATGAGATCGAGCTGGCTATTCGGATCGAGAATGGCGACGAAGAAGCGAAACGCAGACTGGCTGAGGCGAACCTGCGTCTGGTTGTCAGCATCGCCAAGCGTTATGTAGGCAGAGGTATGCTGTTCCTTGACCTCATCCAGGAAGGGAACATGGGCCTGATCAAGGCTGTCGAGAAATTCGACCACCAAAAAGGTTTCAAATTCAGTACGTACGCGACATGGTGGATCAGACAGGCGATTACTCGTGCAATTGCGGACCAAGCACGTACGATTCGTATCCCTGTTCATATGGTGGAGACCATTAATAAGCTCATTCGCGTTTCCCGTCAGCTGCTTCAAGAGCTGGGGCGCGAACCGACACCGGAAGAAATTGCGGTTGAGATGGAGCTTAGCACGGAAAAAGTACGGGAAATTATGAAAATTGCGCAAGAGCCGGTATCCCTTGAGACACCGATTGGTGAAGAGGACGATTCGCATCTGGGCGATTTTATCGAGGATCAGGAAGCGCTCGCTCCAGCCGACGCGGCTGCGTACGAGCTTCTGAAGGAGCAACTGGAGGATGTGCTGGATACGCTGACGGAGCGTGAAGAGAATGTGCTTCGCCTTCGCTTTGGGCTTGACGATGGACGTACCAGAACGCTGGAGGAAGTCGGCAAGGTATTCGGTGTAACGCGCGAGCGGATTAGGCAGATCGAAGCCAAGGCGCTTCGCAAGCTTCGCCATCCAAGCCGGAGCAAACGATTAAAAGATTTCCTAGAATAAAGTAGTTCTTATGACCTTTCTGCTCAAAGCAGCGAGGTCTTTTTTCCAATGAGCGACGTATTCAGACGGAGAGGAAGCCGACGAAATGAATCAAGAACGCAGGCAAATCATTGTAAGGGAAATTGATCATTGGCGAAGAAGCAAGCTTCTTCCAGATCAATACTGCGATTTTCTGCTGAACCTGTATGCGGACCCCGAAGAAGAACCGAGGGCAAAGCCTTCCACACATGCAGTAGGGAAAGCCATCGCAGCCGTTCAGAAGGCGACCGGCAAGCAATGGTTGCTTACATTTGGTGCTTTTACCTTAATTTCCTTCGTTGTGCTTTATTTTAGCCGTTTTCATCCCGCAATGCAAATTGGCGTAGTAATTGGCGTTGTAGCTGCTTTTCTATGGATAGGGAACCGATTCCGGGCGCGTCACGAAGCGGTTGGCTTGACGCTGACGAGCATCGGCATGCTAACGATGCTGGGAGGCGGCTTGCATATTCTTGATCTGCATGGCCTCATGCATTGGGGCTGGAAGATGGGGATGGCATCGCTTAGTGCGCTGTTTTGGATCATATACGGCATCAAAGCCCGGATACACGGTCTGCATTTGTGCGGCTGGCTGACTGCTCTGCTTGTCTATGGTTGGCTGCTTTCCCGTTTCACGCAAGATCCGGCATGGTACGAGGTTCAGCTCTATTGGCTGCCGCTTGCTATTCTGTTTGGCTGGAGCTGCTGGTTCTTCCACCGATGGACAAAGCCGGTATCCGCCATATTGTTCGTGACTTGCGCGCTGGCATGGTTTATGCCTGAGCTGTATACGCTCGTTGTTGTACATAATTCAGCTTGGCTGCAAGTGCAGCTTCTTATTAAAATCGCAATCGGCGGAGGACTCCTCTTCGCCTTGCGCAAGCAATGGATGGTGTGGGTAGCATAATGATTAAATTATCAAATCGTCTGCAGCGAATTGCAGACTATATTACGCCAGGCAATCGAGTAGCGGATATTGGTTCCGATCATGCTCTTCTTCCGATTTATTTGCTGCAAAGCGGGAAAGTCCCGACAGCGATTGCTGGTGAGCTTAACGAAGGACCGTATCAGGCTGCTAGAAAAGGCGCAGCCGATGCGGGCTTGCAGCAGCGCCTTGAGGTTCGCAAGGGAGATGGCCTGTCGGTGCTAAGCGGCGGTGAAGCCGACAGTGTCACGATCGCAGGCATGGGTGGCAGCTTGATGAGCATGATATTGGAAGCAGGCGATCAGGCGGGCAAGCTGCAAGGCGTCACGGAGCTGGTGCTGCAGCCGAACGTCGGAGAAGACGAGGTGCGGCTGTGGCTTCTCGGGAAAGGCTGGATGCTGTGCGAGGAGTCGATCCTGGAGGAAGACGGGAAGATCTATGAGGTATTGCATGCCAGACGTGCGGATCATGCGGCAGCATCCAATGAGGAGCTATATGACGGTTCTTTTTTGCCGCTTGATTGGGATAGAGGAGAGCTGAAGGGACTTTTGGTGCGTATGGGTCCTCATTTGCTTCGCAAGCCAACTGCGGTCTTAATCGAGAAGTGGAGGCTTGAGATCGAGAAGCTGGAGCGGATATGCAGACAGTTAAGCGGTTCGGAGCTTCCGGAATCCGCTTTGAAGAAAACACAATTCGAGCGAGATATTAGACGGATCGAGGAGGTGCTGGGATGTTTGCCAACGGAGCTACAATAGTACAGTATATGGAGCAGCTGGCTCCCAAGCATTACGCGGTTGAGAATGACAAGATCGGCTTGCAGCTGGGTACGCTGAACAAGACGGTCAATAAAGTGCTGGTTGCGCTTGATGTGACCGATGAAGTGGTCGAGGAGGCAATTGCCGAAGGCGCTAATCTCATTATTGCGCATCATGCCATTATCTATCGCCCGCTCGCGAAGCTGGATACATCCACGCCTGCTGGCAAGCTATATGAGAAGCTGATCAAAAATGATATTACCGTATATATTTCCCACACGAATCTGGATGTGGCAGACGGCGGTGTCAACGACTGGCTGGCTGATCAGATCGGTATTCAAGCAGATGGACGCGCTTGTCTGGAAGAAATTCATACGGATAAGCTGTATAAGCTGGTTGTCTTTGTGCCGGAGAGCCATCATGAGGCAGTGCTGGAAGCGATATGGCGTACCGGAGCAGGAGAGATCGGCAATTATGGCAACTGCAGCTTCAATATCAAAGGAACCGGAACGTTCAAACCAGGCGAGGATACGCAGCCATTCATCGGAAGCGAAGGCAAGCTGGAGCGCGTAGATGAAGTGCGTATTGAAATTATTGTCCCGTACAGCATTCATCGCAAGACGGTTAGCGCTATGCTGAAGGCACATCCGTATGAGGAAGTAGCTTATGATCTGTATCCGGTTGATCTGAGGGGCCGATCATTTGGTCTAGGCCGTGCAGGCAAGCTGGAAGAACCGACGACGCTTGGCGAGCTTGCGCTGCGGCTTAAGGCGGCATTTGAAGTTCCGATGCTGCGTATTGTCGGTCCAGCTGATCATCCCATCCGCAAGGCAGCAGTCCTTGGCGGATCGGGTGCTCGCTACGTCAGGCACGCCATTTTTGCCGGAGCAGATGTATTAGTAACAGGAGATATTGATTACCATACGGCCCATGATGCGCTTGCTGCAGGCATGACGATCATCGATGCCGGCCACAATATCGAGAAAGTGATGAAGGAAAAAGTGGCGGAATGGCTAAATGCCAAGCTGAAGGATAGCAAATCGGATACGGTAACTGCAGCCTCTAAGCTTGCAACAGAACCATTCACCTTTGTGTGACCCTGAACTGGCAATAAATCAGGGTTGAGCTTTCGCCTCAAACCTTGTATACTAAATCGTGCATCGGAAAGTTTGACAGACAATCGCTGGCAGCTTGGCTGCGAGAGGAAAGTCCGGGCTCCACAGGGCAGGATGCTGGATAACGTCCAGTCAGCGCGAGCTGAAGGATAGTGCCACAGAAATGGACCGCCGATGGCTGCCGCAAGGCATGCACAGGCAAGGATGGAACCGTGGTGTAAGAGACCACGAGGAGCGCAGGTGACTGCGTTCCTGGTAAACCCCATCTGGAGCAAGACCGAGAGGACGCGGCAGCTTTCGAGGCTGCAGCCTTAGCCCGAGGCGCGTCCGGGTTGGTTGCTGGAGCCATGCAGCAATGTATGGCCTAGATAGATGATTGTCGCTTCACAGTGGGAGGGTCGTTCCCGTTCATACCACTAGAAGTACAGAACCCGGCTTACGGCAAGCTTTCCGCACGGAATTCTAACATTCATAACCATGTATAAGAGGCCGTCTGTCGGATGACAGACGGCCTCTTTGCGTTTACTGTTTTTCTATTTGAGGATAGAGTCAAGGCGGCGTTTCACTTGCTTGGGATACGTCTGCAATGTACCGCCATAGCTGGTCGCAGCATTCAGTGCCTTCACAATATCGATCTCGCCATATCCGAAGTAGATGTCCTTGCCGCTTGTGCCCAGATCGCGGGCCGATGTTCGCATAATTTCCATCACTTCTTGATTGGACAGCGACGGATTAGCGGATCGGATCAAGCCCGCCAGCGCAGCAACATGCGGACTGGCCATGGATGTGCCGGACAATGCGGCGTATTGGCTGCCGGGATACGTGCTTGCGATGCTGTCGCCTGGCGCCGCAACGTCAATATAATCGCCGTAATTGGAGAAGGAAGCTTTCTCTTTATTATTATTGGTCGCAGCTACGGCGAATACTTCCGGATAAGCTGCCGGATATCCAGGCCGCTCGGTATTATCGTTGCCGCTCGCCGCAATCAGAACGACATCACGTTCATAGGCGTATTTGATCGCATCATGCAGGAAATCGGCTTGGGCATAGTTGCCTAGGCTCATGTTGATGACTTTGGCGCCATTGTCAACCGCCCAGATAATGCCTTGCGCGACTGAATAAGTGGAGCCAGCGCCGCTGCTGTCCAGCACCTTGACCGGCATAATTTTGTTGTACCAGGAAATTCCAGCTACCCCTTCGCCATTATTGACGGATGCCCCGATAATGCCGGCGACATGTGTGCCGTGACCGACGTCGTCGTCCGGTGCCTTGTTTTTATCGACGATGTTCGTGCCGCTGAGGAGCTTGCCTTGTAGATCGGGGTGACTGCTTTGGACCCCTGTATCAAGGACGGCGATAATGACGCCTTCATCGCCCTTGGAGACGTTCCAGCCCTTCTCCGTTTCAATGGAAGGCAAATTCCATTGATATTTGGAGTAGAGCGCATCATTCGGAATGATCGGGTCGGCCGCAGCTCCGGCATTTTCATTCGTCAAGTACAGATAATGAGGCTCCGTGTAATGCGGGTTCCATTTCTGCTTAAAATATTGCATGAGCGCTTTGGTCTCCAGCGACTTGGAACGGAATACGAAAGTATCGCCAATCTGCTGCATGGATTCAAAATTGATGTCTTTGCGAATACGATTCATATCCGCCTCGGTCAAGTCGCGGTTGAAATGAACGACGACATCGCGGATATGATAATGACTCGCATTGCCGTTATCCTCGCCTGTGCGTACGGTGGTATCGACTGTCGAGTTGGGCTTCACGGATTCGATCCGGTAGTTGCCTTCCGCTGGATAAGGAATGAGCCGCAAATTCCGTTTCTGATGCATTTCCACCTGCTTGATAATATCCTGTTTGACGATGCCGACTACGCCGGTTCCAGGATGCTGCTCATCAGGCACACCTAACACGATATAACGGCTTCCGTCTTTGCCTTCGAACGGAGGCGATTCATAGGTTGCGCCTTTCGCAACGTGAGAGCTGGCTTCTTGCGCATAAGAATGGGATTCGTTGCTCTTGCTTGGCGGCAGTTGTCCCTTGTGATGTGATTTGCCAGCGGAGATCCAATCCAGGTATCCGATGTGGGAGTGCTCCTTCAGCAGGCTGTCCATCGCCTGGAGAGCTTTCGCTTCGGATTCGCCGCCTGCGTTCATAATATTACGGAAGTCCTTAGCGGTCTCCGTTGCAACAAGCAGAGCCGTTGCGTTCATGTCGTTCTGCAAGGCGGCCAGCTTGTGCTTCTGCTCATGATGAACGGAGAGCGGGGCGGGCTGGGATGGCTCCTCCTGTTCTTTCGGAGGGGCATAGAATGGCGCTGCGGGAATAAGCAGCGCCGCTAACGCTATAAGTGTAAAGGCGGCTATCCAAGATTTTCGCATGCTGCATCCTCCATATTCCAATGTGTTCAAAGTGGTTCAATTCATGTCCTTCTTAGATTCCGAATGAAGGGATCAAATTATGCGGCCATTTCGTGAAACGCCAGTACCGTTTCCTTGGAATTTGTGGTACTATGTGTGTTGATATAGTTTTTTTGCTTGGAATTAGGAAAGGGGATCTACCACCATGCCATCGACAAATGTTAAAGCGCTAGCTGAATCCACACGCGAAAAATTAAAAGGAGCGGTTGCGCAGCTGGAACCGTTTCTCAATGACTACTCCTTACCCCAGCTGACAGGCGAAGACGGCGGAGAAGATGCCACGATCTTCTATAAAGGATTGCTTGCTGACCTTCGTCATTTGCTCGTATATTCTGAAGTTTCGGTAGAAAAACTGGGTGTTCTGCTCAGAAGACCTAATTTCGATATGGAATTTGGCGAGCGTGCGCTGTATGAAGCGTACCACCAATGTGTCAATGCGTTCTTCTATCCTAAAAATGAATGTTATTCGGAAGACGGCCGTTACGCCTACACCGGCCAGGACGCCATCCGCTTCAGATTCAAGCCGATACGAGAAGCGCGCAATATCGTGCTGGGGGTATCGAAGGTGTTCGAAGAGCTCCGCGACGACCTGGCGTATTATGAAAGCGACTATATGACCCAGCGCCGTATGCAAGGCTCAAAATAAGGCAGAATGAATCACTTCCGCACGAGGAACAATGTGTAGCGGAGGTGATTTTTTATGCCGAAGGGCGTATCTTGCAGCGTTGCCAATTGCAGCTTCTGGGAAGAAGGCAATAATTGCGGCGCAAGAGAAATTATGATCGATATCGACCAGCATGCCAAAGGCTCGTTCCAAGTGGAATTTGCCGGTGATGAATTAGGTCTGTTCCATCAAGACCAAGCGACGGAATCCGCTGCTACGTGCTGCCACACCTTTAAGCCAAAGGAGTGATTGGGATGGATCGGAACAGAGACAATGAAGTGGAATACCGCAGGTCTTCCGAGAAGGAAACGGAAGCTAACTTCGCGCCAACCAACAGCGGACAGCCCAATCAAATGGCGAATGTCAATGAAGAGATGGGCGCCGATTTCGCTTACGGTATGCCGGTGACGCATACCGAGCGTATCGCAAGCCGTCACGAGCGTGACGGTGAGGATGCCGTAACGGAATCCAATGGTTATGCGCTTGGCTGGGTATCGCTTGTATTCGCTATTGCGTCCTGGTTTATCTGGCCGGTGCTGATGGGCGTGACATCTGCCGTGCTTGGTTTTATCGCGTATCGTCAAGGGGCAAAAGCGCTTGGCGCTTGGTCCATGACGCTAGGTCTGATCGCAGTCGTGCTTAATTTGGTCATCGTTCCCTTTTATTATGCTTTAACGTAGCCATCATAAAGATGATGCAAGGCTCCTCCGGTATCGGGGGGGCCTATCTTTTACGCCAGCTGGTATTCGGTGTATGATATTGATAGAATAGATATCCATGATTGCGAGAAAGAGAAGCGGGAGGGGAAAAACGATGATAATCGATATATCCCATGTGACATGGGAACGCGGTGACGACATGATCCTGAATAATGTGAGCTGGCAAGTGGGCGAGCGTGAGCATTGTTGCCTGCTGGGACTGAACGGCTCTGGTAAAACGACACTTTTAAATATGATAAACGGGTACATATGGCCTACCAGCGGCAAAATCAGCGTCATGGGTCATACCTTTGGTGAATACGATCTGCGCGAGCTGCGCAAAAGCATCGGTTGGGTAAGCACATCGCTGCAGCAGAGGCTGTATGGCAGCCAAACAGCCCTGGATATCGTACTAAGCGGCAAGTTCTCCACCATCGGCGTATACGATAAGCTGGAGGAGGAGGATATAGAGCGCGCTCGCTCGCTGATGGATTCCTTAGGCTGCTCATCCTTTACAGCACGCACTTATGATACCTTGTCTCAAGGCGAGCGCCAGCGTGTGCTGATTGCCAGGGCGCTGATGAATTCTCCGAAGCTGCTTATTCTGGACGAGCCATGCACGGGTCTGGATATATTTGCGAGGGAAAGCCTGTTGTCCATGATTGACGCCATTGCGAAGCAAGATGATGCGCCTACGCTTATCTATGTTACCCATCATGTGGAAGAGATATTGCCGTGCTTTACGAAGACGCTGCTGTTGAAAAAAGGTCAGGTCTACGCATCGGACACAACAGAAAACCTGATGACTTCGGAGGGAATGGGTACGTTTTTTGACGTGCCGGTTCACATTGAGAATCAATTTGGGCGATATTGGCTTTCAGTGAAGGGGAACGCATGGACCCTATAACAGAGCCGCGTTCGCGCACGCGCAAAGCAGCGAGCTGGTTCAAGAGCCGCCATGCCCAGCGGCTGAAGCGTGAAGGCTTTGTTACCCGATTTGCCGGCGGTATATGTATGCTGTTCAGCTCCGTATCCATGTCACTTGCTGTTCTTGGCATGCCGACCGGTTTAGGGGTGTGGATCGATCTGTTGCTATTCCTGGCGGCCAATGCAATGCTCATGGCGCTGCTCGGTTATGTAGTGTCGTCGCTTCTGAGCTACCTGTATGTGCCGCTTCCTCGAAAGCTGACGGCATATGTGCTGTACACAGGTGCTCAGAGCGCAGTCGTTCTTTTTTTCACTGAACTGGGCACGATGATTTCTATTTTGTTTGGCGCCGCATATGCAATAGCTGCGTTGATCGTCGGACTGTTGTTCGGTTTTGTGCTGAACCTGAAGGTTCCGCGTACCGCCAAGGCTGCGTTGACTATCGCATTTGCCATGCTGATTGCATCCGTGCCGTTCTATTCGGGCTGGCCCGCTCCGGCCAAGCAGCCGGAACGCGTCGAGGCGGCTTCGCAGGACCGCATGGATCCTTCTGTAGAGCCAGCGCTAATCGATGCGGAGAATCCCGCCGAGGCTGGCAAATACAGCGTCCAATCCTTTAACTATGGAAGCGGGCAAGACAAGCATCGCGATGTGTTCGGCAAGAATGTCGAGGTCGTGACGGGGTCAATCGATGCTTCCGATTATATAACAAGCTGGTCTAAGCTCAAGACCTGGTTTTGGGGATTCGATGAGCATAATCTTCCTCTGAACGGCCGGGTATGGATGCCTGTGGGAGAGGGGACTTTTCCGCTTGTCCTTATTGTGCATGGCAATCATCTGATGGAGTACTTCTCCGACGGCGGGTACGCCTACCTGGGCGAGCTGCTGGCCAGCCGGGGGATGATCGCCGTATCGGTAGACGCCAATTATATGAACTATTCGGTATGGTCAAGCCTGCCCAATGACGATATGAAAATTCGCGGCTGGCTGCTGCTGAAGCATCTCCAGCAAATTCAGACCTTGGCAGCTGACAAGGAAACGCCGTTTGCTGGCAAGGTCGACTGGGACAAGATCGGTCTGATTGGCCATTCACGCGGCGGCCAAGCTGTCGCGATTGCGGCTGATTCAGAGCGCTGGTTCGCAGAGGATGAGTCCTTGAACAGCATCCGCGATATTCATATTCAGTCTGTGGTCGCGATTGCGCCGACGGACAAGCGTGTAGACGATAAATCGGCTCAGCTGCGCGATACGAACTATTTTACGATCCAAGGAGCCATGGATGCCGATGTGAACAACTTCTATGGCGAGCGGCAATATAGCCGCGTTACATTCAGCGGAGAATCGGATCGTTTCAAGGCTCAGCTGTATCTCTCTCATGCCAATCACAGCCAGTTCAACACCGATTGGGGAACGATGGACGAGCGATTGCCGGGAGGGTTGCTGCTCAACCAGGAAAACCTGATGAATCCGGAGGACCAGCGGGAGATTGCCAAAGTATTTATTTCCGCCTTTCTGGAGGCAACGTTGCATGACCGCGTGGAGTATAAAGCTTTATTCCAGGATTATCGGTCCGGCCTTCAGTGGCTTCCGCAAACCGATTATGTGAGCCGCTATGAAGGGGCTGATTTTGTTCGGTTCGTCCACTACGATGCGTTTAACCGGTTTATCGGCCAGACCGCATACGAAGGGATGGTAGCCGGAGAGAAGGAGAAGCCTAAAGACCGGGATGGCAATACGAAGGGGACGTCGGGCATGTCGCTGCAATGGGAAGAGCCGGGGGCCATCTATGAGCTGGAGCTGTCATTAGCCGCAGTCCATGAGCTGGAGAAGGTGGAGGAAGGCAGCCTCGTGTTCTCCCTGTCTAATCTGGAATGGGATCTGGTATCGGAGGAGAAAGAAAAAGAGGGATTGCCCGAGGATGCCGGTGATGCAGCGCAGGATCGCGATGAATCTCCCGCAATAGATGGAGAAGCAGAGCTTCCGCCGCTGCCAAGCATCGAGATTGTGCTGACGACCGACTCCGGTGAAGTGCTGTCGGTTGAGCTTGAACAATTCATGAGCGTGCCGGAGCCCGCATACACTTCTTTTTTGAAGATGGGATTTCTGGAGGACAGAGTTAAAAACAACAAGTATCGAAATCCGGTAGAAGCCGTCTATCAGACCTTTATTATCCCTATCGAGCTTTTTGGTTCGTCGGATGAAGAAACGGATGAAGACAGCGAGCCGCTTACGCCGCAAGAAATTAGCGGAATCCAGTTCCGCTTTCAAAGCGAGCGCGGCAAGGTAATGCTGGATGATATCGGATTTTTGCCTAGAGGAGGTTCCTATGTCGAATATCGAAAATGACCACAATGAAGAACAAGCTCGCGTAGACAACCTGACAGGATTGATTCGAGATAGAATAGAGACATTAAAGGAAAAAACCGGCGGCATCCGGGGTGAGATTGTCGACATCCGGCGCGATTTCTGGGATGATGTCACGGTGAATTTTGAGGACTCAGCCGAGACAGCGGAAACGTATGCCAGCATGAAGCAGCAGGCTGAACTGCTGTCGGAGCGGGAGAGAAGCCATCGTCATATGACGGAACAGCTGGCTACGCTGGAGCGGCTTAAGACATCCCCTTACTTCGGCCGCATTGATCTTATCGATGAAGCTGATCCGGGAGCAAAGCCGGATGTGATTTATCTGGGCGTAGGATCGTTGCTGGATGATTCTGGCGAGGAATATTTGATCTACGACTGGCGGGCGCCAGTATCCAGCGTCTATTACGATTATGGGCCAGGGCCGGTCTCTTATGAGACGCCAGCCGGCACCATACGCGGCGAGATGACGCTGAAGCGGCAATATATGATACGGGGCGGCGTCATTCGAAGCATGTTCGATACTGGCGTCACGATTGGCGATGAGCTGCTGCAAGAGGTGCTGGGCAGTGGCTCCGATGCAGCCATGAAGACGATTGTGGCCACGATTCAACAGGAGCAGAACGCGATCATCCGCAACGAGCGCGCAAGACTGCTTATTGTGCAGGGTGCGGCGGGCAGCGGGAAAACATCCGCAGCGCTGCAGCGTGTTGCGTATTTGCTGTACCGATATAGGGGTGTGCTTAGCGCAGACCAAATTGTGCTGTTCTCGCCCAATCCGATGTTCAATAGCTATGTATCGACGGTATTGCCAGAGCTTGGCGAGAAAAATATGAATCAGACAACTTACCAGCAATACCTGGAGCATCGGATCGGCAGAGATTTCACCCTGGAAGATCCGTTCACCCAAATGGAATATACGCTTACGGCGATGACCGATAAGGATTACCGCGCACGCTTGGACGGAATTGGGCTGAAGTCGAAAGCGGACTATATGGAGCTGATGGACCGGTATGTAGCGCAGCTTGGCGAATCTGGCCTTGTATTTAAGTCTATCGTCTTCCGGGGGCATACGCTCATTAGAGGCAAAGCGATGGCAGAGAAGTTTTACGAAATGGATCGCACGATCTCGATCCCGAACCGGCTTCGATCTCTAAGCATCTGGCTGCTTAAGGAATTAACGAGTCTTGCCAAGCTGGAGCAGAAGAAGAAATGGGTAGATGAAGCGATTGAGCTGCTTGACAATGAAAGCTATGCCCTGGCTTATCAAGAGCTAAGGGGAAAAAATAAATTTACCGAGCATTCTTATGATGATTTTGACTCCGAGCGCAATTACTTGGCGGCCAAAATGGTCCAGGAGAAGTTCAAAAAGCTGCGTCGCCGTGTGAAGCAAGGCGCGTTCCTCGACGTTCCAGCCATCTATAAGGCGCTCTACCGCCCTAATGCAGCGGCAGTGAAGGGAAATAGCCTCTCCGGTGAATGGAGCCGTATAAGCGCGATTACGCTGGAGCGGCTGGAGGCTGGGATTATGCCTTACGAGGATGCAACCCCCTATTCTTATTTGAAAGAAAAATTGGAAGGCTTCCGCACGCATACGACAGTGAGACATCTGTTCATCGATGAGGCCCAGGACTACTCGGAGTTCCAGTACCGGTATTTAAAACGGTTGTTCCCAAACAGCAAATTCACGTTGCTTGGAGACTTTAATCAATCGATCTTCGCCCATTCGGGTACGGGTGAAATATTCCATACGATAAGCGCTTTGTTCGAGCAAGGGGAGACCGAGCGTATTACCTTGTATCGCAGCTACCGGTCAACCAGGCAAATCGTGGAGTTTGCCAGCCGCATCATCGAAGGCGGCGAACGCATTGAGCCTTTCAACCGGAACGGAGTGGAGCCGACATTCACGCAAGCCGCTTCTCAGGAAGCATTACCGGCTGTAATCGCCGAGCGGCTGCGGCTGCTGGAGAAAGCGGGGTATGAGTCCGTTGCTATCATTTGCAAGACGGCTGAGGAGGCTAAGCGAATCAGCGAGCAAATGGCGCCGGTCTACCCAGGGCTTCGACTGATCGAAAAAGAAACGGTAACCTTCGAGAAAGGAAATGTCATTATTCCTTCTTATTTGGCAAAAGGCGTAGAGTTCGACGGCGTCATTATTAGCGACGCATCGCAACAAGTCTATTCGCGGGAAAGTGAGAGGAAGTTGTTCTATACAGCATGCACTCGCGCTATGCATGAGCTGCATCTCTGCTACACAGGACAGCTTACTCCGTTTCTGAAGGCGTAGTTCAGGCGTTACTTGCGAATGGAAGGCCATATGTGATGGACATCCACACGAAGCTCCGAGGCGATCAGCTCTGCTGTGAGCCTCTGGGGCTTTTCGATTTTTCCGTTCCTCAGCTTGGAGATCGTCTGCAAGGAAATGCCGGTGGATGCAGCGAGGTGACCCGCCGACATATCGCGCTTGGCCATCCATATTTTCAGCTTCGTGGCGGAATCGACAGCTTGATCGTTGGCAGGACGGAGGTCCCATACGACAAAGGCCAGCTCGCTGCAATGACCGAAGCTGTCCAAAACAGGATAATAAGTCAGCTCCAGCTCCAGCTCGATTCCGCTTAATTTGCTTGTATGAATGGTTACGTTTTGTTCCTTTTGCAGCCGGGAGGTTTCCTGGAGGATCTCCATCATGCGCGGGCGTTCATTCTCGGCGATGAATTGCAGAAGGGTCTCATCCTCCATTGTGGTGTCCGGCTCGAACAGGAGCGGCGCCATATTGTCGCGCAGAAACCGGATATGCAGATGCTTGTCGACAACTCCGCTGATGAGTACCTTGCCTTTGTCGAGCTGACGGTCAATCCACTTGTACGCAGTCAAGTCCTCAAAGATGAGGAAGGCCCGGATCCAAGGATCATCCGTCTGCGCGGGAAGCGGGATCTGCTCGATCCGGACAGCTAATTCGTTTTTGCGTTTAGTCTGCATCAAGATTTCGCGCTTTACGATGCGTTTCTGCAAATCAATGCCGTATTGGCTTTTCAAATACTGGCTCTTCGTCGCCTGCAGATGGGGCAGAGGGTATCCGGTCAGCTTCATAAACGCTTCATTGGCATCTACCACCTGAACAATTCCGTCATGTTCCTTCAAGATGAGCATCGGTTGGTTCAATAAATGAAACAGTTGTTGATGAACAGACAAAAATGACCCCCCTCTATTTACCAGTTTCTCGTATATAATTGAATTAAAGTATATGATACCGCCTATCGGTTCACAAGGTCGGCACAGGCAGACACAACCAACAGAGTTACATTATGTTTAATTATTTAAACTTCAGCGCCGAAATGGGGCTTACGGATAGCATGAGGTGTTTTGGGTTGTCTTTATCCCTTGAAATGGGACTACAGTCAGCTTTATTCTGTACACATTTCCCGCTAATATTAATTTCGAGCCGCTAAGCAGCGATGTCGCATGACTAGCATTGCATACAACAGGGAGGAACATCGAGTGAATAGCTGCAGCATTGAAGATTGCATGAAGCCGGTAAAAGCGAAGGGGCTTTGCGCCATGCATCATCAACGTATGTTAAGACATGGGGACCCTAACATGGTTAGACCCCGACGTGTGAAGAAATCTATCGAATGCAAGTGGGTCAATTGTGATGAAGAAGCCGTTTCGAAAGGATATTGCTCGAAACACTACTACATCCAACGGGTAATGAATTTGGTGTAATGTAAAGATTTCATTAAAATTACGTCGAAAAGTGAGGTATTGTGACATATACCTTCTCTTTTTGGTTAGTTTTTATGAAAACAGACTGTTTTATTTTCACGACAGCATGTATAATGAGCGTAAATCCTTTTTCCAGCGGAGGTGAAGCTGCGCATGGCAGAAGCGGCGCTTGTCGGCTTGTCCGAAGAAGACGTCTATTTGTTCAACCACGGATCGTCTTATCACAGCTACCGGTTTATGGGAGCGCATCTTGCGGAAGCGTCCGGCATAGCCGGCGTCCGGTTTGCGGTATGGGCTCCCAGCGCTAGAGAAGCAAGGGTCATCGGCAGCTTTAATGGCTGGGACGGGAGCGGTCACGTCATGCGCCGAATCGGCACTACGGGCGTGCATATGCTGTTCATCCCTCATTTGACGGAGGGAGCACTGTACAAATACGAATTGGTCACCGAAGACGGCACACCAATCAGGAAAGCCGATCCGTATGCCTTCAGCTCCGAGAGGCGGCCGGGGACAGCCTCCGTCGTAACGTCTCTTGGGGGCTTCGACTGGAATGACCGTGAATGGAATCTGCATAAGAGCCGCCATACGCCATACGCCAGCCCGCTTCTGATCTATGAAGCTCATGCGGGCTCGTGGAAGATTAAAGGGAAAGAAGTTTTTTATACATACGAGGAGCTGGCTGATGAGCTGGTTCCTTATGTCGCGGAGCTAGGCTATACCCATATCGAGCTGATGCCGCTCGCTGAGCATCCGCTCGATCAATCCTGGGGCTATCAAGTTACGGGCTTCTACAGCGCGACGAGCCGCTACGGCAGCCCCAAGGGCTTGATGCGCTTCGTGGATGCCTGCCACCAGCATAGCCTGGGCGTCATCCTGGACTGGGTGCCCGGACACTTCTGCAAGGACGATCATGGCTTGCGCCTGTTCGACGGGTCGCCACTATACGAAGGTTATGATACGAACCGGGCGGAGCTGCCGTTATGGGGCACGCTTGCCTTTGATTTCTCACGCCGGGAAGTGATCAGCTTCCTGATCTCGAGTGCACTCTTCTGGATGGACCTTTACCACATCGACGGCCTGCGTGTTGACGCAGTCGCCAATATGCTGAATTTGCATATGGATAAGCCGCCTCACATGCACACCTACAACGAATTTGGCGGAAGAGACAACCTAGATGCTCTTCGCTTCCTCAAACGATTGAACGAGATGGTATTTCACTACTACCCCGACGCTTTGATGCTGGCGGAAGATTCCTCCGCATGGCCTGCCGTAACCTCCCCGACCTATCAAGGGGGACTCGGCTTTAACTTCAAATGGAATATGGGCTGGATGAATGACATGCTTCGCTATATGTCGCTCCACCCGAATGATAGACCGCATCATCACCATCTCATTACATTCTCCTTATGTTATGCCTTTTCCGAAAATTATGTTTTGCCGCTCTCGCATGATGAAGTGGTCCATGGCAAGCGCTCGCTCCTGAACAAGATGCCTGGCAGCTACGAAGAGAAATTTGCTCAGCTTCGGCTGTTCTACGGCTACTGGATGACCCACCCGGGTAAAAAATTACTCTTCATGGGAGGTGAATGGGGACAATTCGACGAGTGGAAGGACGGCGATATGCTGGACTGGATGGTGCTCGGTTATGACAGCCACAGAGACATGCTCGGCTATGTGCGAGCCCTTAATAATGAGTACCGCTCCCTTCCCTCACTGTGGGAGAAGGATGCGGAACCGGAAGGATTCCAGTGGATCGACGTTCATAATGCGCAGCAATCTGTCATATCCTTTATCCGTCGCGGCCGATCGAGCTTCTCTGTTATTATTGCCAATTTCTCTAACCGCGATTATCGCGATTACCGTATCGGCGTACCCGATCCGGGCGAGTATGAAATTCGGATTCATAGCGGAGGAATCCTGTCAGGCGCCGCTGCGTCGGCACAGCCGAACGGCTATTGCACGGAGGACGTCAGCTGGCATGGCCAAGACCAGAGCATCTCGATTCATCTTCCCCCCTATACCTTCATGCTGCTTGCACCTCGCACGGGGGACACATTATAACCAAAGGAGTTGGTGTCCATGGGCCGTAAGGAAATGATCGCTATGCTGCTAGCAGGAGGCGAAGGTAAGAGGCTGGGGGTGTTGACCAAAGATTTGGCCAAGCCTGCTGTCTATTTTGGCGGCAAATACCGCATTATTGATTTTACGCTTAGTAATTGCGCCCATTCAGGCATTGACACCGTCGGAGTACTTACCCAGTACCAGCCGCTTGAGCTGAACCGGTATCTCGGCATTGGCAGTCCGTGGGGACTGGACCGCAGAGATGGGGGAATGACCATCCTGCCGCCGTACATGAAGCAAAAGGGCGGGGTGTGGTATAAAGGCACAGCCAATGCCATCTATCAGAACATGGCCTTTATAGAGCGGTACAATCCGGAGTATGTGCTCGTCATTTCGGGCGATCACATTTATAAAATGGATTATGAGCTGATGCTTCAGCATCATAAGCGATGCGGAGCGGATGTCACGATAGCGGGAATAGCCGTGGACTGGAAGGAGGCCAGCCGATTCGGCGTGATGCATGTCGATGATGAGGACCGGATCACGGCTTTCGAAGAGAAGCCAAAACATCCGACCAGCAATATCGCGTCTATGGGCGTCTATATTTTCTCCTGGAAGCTGCTCCAGAAATATTTGATCTATGACGAGGCGAGCCGCGTCTCCAGCCATGACTTCGGCAAGGATGTCATACCGGCCATGATGCGGGACGGACTTCGCCTGCATTGCTATTCATACAAAGGGTATTGGAAGGATGTCGGGACGATCGAATCGTTGTGGGAGGCCAATATGGACCTGATCGCCGATGAGCCGGAGCTATGCCTCTACGATCCCAAGTGGCGGATCTACTCGGTTAACCCGAATATGCCCGCGCAATTAACAACCGAGTCTGCACAAGTAACCTCTTCGTTCGTCACGGAAGGCTGCATACTGGAAGGGACAGTGGACCGTTCGGTGTTGTTCTTCGGGGTGCACGCGGAGAAGAGCAGCTACATCTCGGAATCTGTCATTATGCCCAATGTCCGCATCGGAGAAGGGGCTCGGATTCATCGGGCCATTATCGGCGAGGGCGCCGTTATACAAGCAGGAGTCACGATCGGCGATCCCATGGATGATGCGATTACAATTGTGGCGGTCGATCAATATGTCGCTGCCGATCACGAGCTGCTGGAGGTGGAGCCGTCATGAAGCATAAGGTGCTTGGCGTTATTAATCTGATCCATGAGACAGACGAGCTGGAGCGGCTGACGCAGAGCCGATGCCTGGCTACCGTTCCGTTCGGAGCCAGATACCGGCTGATTGACTTTGCCCTCTCCAGCATGGTCAATTCCGGCATTAGCCAAGTGGCGGTATTCGCTCATACCAAATTCCGGTCGCTGATGGACCATCTGGGCTCGGGCAAGCATTGGGATCTGCAGCATCGTCAAAGCGGGCTGTTCATCCTTCCGCCGGCAACGGACGATATTCAGGAAATTAGCAGGGGAGACCTGTACCACTTCTACCAGCACCGGGATTACTTCGAGCGGTCCTCGTGGGAATACGTCGTCATTACGCGCAGCCATATGGTGTGTAACGTAGACTTTGAAGCGGTCATCAGCCATCATTTGGAGCAAGAAGCCGATATTACCGTGGTATGCAAGCGGGAGACCCAGCCGTCTCCGGGCAAAGCGCGCAAGGTGAAGATGGCGGAGGATGGACGGATTACGTCCATCCAGGATCATTATGGACGCATGCTCAGCGATATCGTCTCGATGGAGATGTACGTCATGCGCAAGGAGATGCTTATGGAGCTGGTCGAGACTTCACTAGCAGAGGGCCAGGACCATCTGGTGCGGCATGCGATCTTCTCGCGGCTAGGCCAATTGAAGGTGCATGGCTATATGTACGAAGGTTATCTGGGCGTAGTCAATACGCTATCCAGTTATTATGATCACAGCATGTCGCTGCTGCAGCCGAAGGTGTGGAAGGAGCTGTTCAACCAGCCAGGCCCCATCTATACGAAGGTCAAGGATGAGCCGCCTGCCCGTTACTCGTCGGGCTCCCGCGTATCCAATTCGCTCATTGCCAACGGCTGCAGGATCGAAGGTACTGTCCTGAACAGCATCTTGTTCCGAGGCGTGCATGTGGAGAAGGGCGCGCTCATCAAGGACAGCATAATTATGCAGAACGGACGAATCGGAGTGAACAGCTTTGTGACGAACTGTATCTTGGACAAAGACGTGCTGGTAGAAGAAAATCGCGATTTGCGAGGTACGGAAGGCACACCGTTTTTGGCAGGGAAAAAACGGGTGATATAGCACGGCTGCGGCGGGCTTGGAGCTGACGTGCTGCGATAAGCCCCTGCTGACCGGATAGGAGGCGTTCATTCGGATGAATGTGCTGATCGCAACATCGGAGGCGGTGCCGCTTGCCAAGACCGGAGGTTTGGCGGACGTGGCCGGCGCGCTGCCCAAAGCGCTTAACAAAAGAGGTCTGGATGTCAGAGTCATAATGCCGAAGTACGAAGAAATACCGGAGCGATACTTGTCTGAATTTACGTTTGTTGCCTCTTTCCAGGTATCCTTTGGCTGGCGAAATCAATATTGCGGTCTGCTGACCGCCGTCATTGACGGGGTTGTCTATTATCTGATCGACAACGAATATTACTTCAGACGCAGAGGACTCTATGGTTATGGCGACGATGCGGAACGGTTCGTATTTTTTTGCTTTGCCGTGATGGAAGCTGCCCGCTATATGGATTTCAAACCGCATATCGTGCACGGCCATGACTGGCAAACGGGACTTATTCCGTTTCTGCTGCGCACGAGATATGCCTTTGATCCTGCATGGGCTTATGTGAAATCGGTGTTCACGATTCATAATTTGAAGTATCAAGGCTTATTCGGCATTGAGCTGATGAAGGAGCTGACGGGGGCCGGAGATGATATGTTCGCGGCGGAGAGTCTAGAATTTCACGGGGCGGCCAGCTGCATGAAAGGCGGCTTAGTCTACAGCGATCTCTTGACGACCGTTAGCGAATCGTACGCCTCGGAAATCCAGACCGCCTACTACGGCGAAGGGCTGGAGGAGCTGCTTCGCCATCGAAGCGGTGATTTGACGGGTATTGTTAACGGCATTGATGTAGAGTTGTTCGATCCTATGAACGATTCGGTCTTGCATACGCCCTATCGGAGCTCTCTGTCACGCAAACGCAAGAACAAAGTGGATCTCCAACTCGAGCTGGGCCTGCCAGCATCGGCGGATACACCGCTTATTGGCATCGTATCGAGGCTGGTGGAGCAGAAGGGCTTCGATCTGATCGCAGCTACGCTAGACGAGCTGCTTCAGGAGGAGGTGCAACTGGTGGTGCTCGGCTCCGGTGAATGGAGCTACGAAGAGCTGTTCAGAGAAACAGCTCGCAAGCATCCGGACAAAGCGGTATTCTGGCATGGCTACAGCGATCGAATGGCCCGGCGCATCTATGCGGGCTCCGATCTTTATGCGATGCCATCGAAGTTTGAGCCATGCGGACTGAGCCAATTGATTGCGCTGAGGTACCGTTCCGTTCCTATCGTAAGGGAAACGGGCGGGCTCAGGGATACCGTCCAGGCTTACAATGAATATACTGGTGAAGGCAATGGCTTCAGCTTTGCCAATTATAATGCGCATGACTTTTTGTATACAGCCAGGAGGGCGCTGGCGCTGTACCGTCAGGAAGGGGTCTGGAAGCGCATTGTGGACAACGGGGAGCGCATGGATTACAGCTGGGACAGCTCCGCAAAGGCTTATATCAATCTGTATGCGCGATTGTTGACTGAGCGAAAGGAGAACGAACCATGGCCCGTCATCTTGTAATCGGCAACGGAAAGCTGCTTCTGAATTTGGACCAGCATTGCTTCATTCGCGACATCTATTATCCCTATGTAGGTCAGCTTAACCATGTCGGAGGACATTACTGCCGTCTTGGCATTTGGGTGGAAGGCGTGTTTTCGTGGCTGGATGAGCCGGAATGGCGTTTTGATCTGGATTATATCGAAGAATCGCTCGTGACGAATATTACCGCCAGGAATGAGGGGCTTGGCGTAGAGCTCCATATGAACGACGGCATTCATCAGCGGGAATGCATCTATATCAAGCGCGTATTGGTACGCAATAAGCGTGATGAAGCCAGGGAAGTGCGGCTGTTCTTCCACCAGGATCTCATGATTGAAGGTTCGGAGGTAGGAGATACCGCTGTCTATTACCCTGATAACCATACCCTTTATCACTATAAGCGTTCCAACTACTTCATGTTCAACGGCTTCTCCGACGAGGGGGGTATGATGCAATATTCGACCGGCATCAAGCGGTTTCAGTCGGCGGAGGGCACATGGCGCGATGCGGAGGACGGCGTGCTGATGGGCAATACGATTGCGCAGGGCTCGGTGGACAGCACAATCAGCTTCCGCTCGCGTGTGGAAGGACATTCGGAGAAAACGTTCTATTACTGGATGTCGATTGGCCGGAATCTGGAGGAAGTGAAAGAGCTTGACCACTATGTGCAGGAGAATCATCCCGAGAAGCTGCTAAGCCGGATGGTGGTGTACTGGAATCATTGGCTGAGACGAGCCGAGACGGAGTTCGGCGACCTCCCGTCCCAAGTGGTGAAGATGTTCAAGCAAAGCCTGCTGCTAGTCCGTACGCAGGTGGATGAAAGAGGGGCCATTCTTGCGGCCAATGATACGGACATCCTTCAGTACAACCGCGACCATTACAGTTATATGTGGCCAAGGGACGGGGCGTTAATTGCGGATGCGATGTCGATGGCCGGCTATCAGAGCGTAATCGCCCCATTCTTCCACTTCTGCGCCACAGCGCTGGCGCCTGACGGCTACTTGTACCACAAGTACAATCCGGACGGAACGGTAGGCTCCAGCTGGCATCCTTACATCGTTCAAGGCAGCAAGCGGATTCCGATTCAGGAAGACGAGACGGCGCTTGTCCTGTTCGCGCTCTGGAAGGACTACTCCCGCAACGGCGTCATTGAGCTTCCCCAGTCGCTCTACAGCAGCCTGATCCGCAAGTCGGCCTCCTTCCTGAGCGAATATATCGAGCATTCGCTGTCACTGCCGAGGCCGAGCTACGATCTGTGGGAGGAGCGGTATGGCATCTGGACCTATACGGCTGCCTCTGTCTATGGCGGACTGATGGCGGCGTCATTCTTCACCGACTTATTCGGCGATTATGAGCGGAGCGATCATTACAAGAGTACGGCCCAGACGATCAAGCACGGCATTCTGACCCATCTGTGGGATGAGGAGACGGGAAGGTTCGCACGCGGATTGATCCAGAAGGATAACCGCTGGGTCAAAGATATGACGCTGGAGAGCAGCTTGTTCGGCGTATTCGAGTTCGGCGTGCTGCCTGTGGATGATTACCGTGTTGCCCAGACAATGAAGGCAATCAAGCACGACCTGCGTGTGAAGACGGAAGTAGGGGGGATCGCCCGGTATACGAACGACTATTATTTCCAGCAATCAGGCGATATTGAGAAGGTGCCGGGCAATCCGTGGATCATATGCACGCTCTGGGTTGCCAACTTCGAGATTGATGCCGCAAGTTCGCTGGAGGAGCTGGAGGAGCCGCGGAGGACGCTGGAGTGGGTCGCGAGCCATGCGCTCTCAAGCGGCATGCTGCCGGAACAGCTAAATCCTTATGACGGTACGCCGTTATCTGTCGCACCGCTCACCTGGTCCCATGCGACCCTCGTGCAAAGCGTGTGCAAGTATACAGAGAAGTATCGCAAGCTCTCCCGTTAAAGGGGCGGAACATGAAGCAACCGGCTATGGCGATGCCATGGCCGGTTGCTGTTGGTTTGAGATGCCGGACTCTGCGATGCCTTCCTTCGGATATTGCCGGATGTGCTTGATGCGGGAATTGCCGGTTACGCAATGGCCGTTCCCGATATGGATGCTGGAGGAATTGCCTGCAGCGATAATGCGGATGAAGCCAACGCTGATACAGGGATCACAGTTGGTGCGGCTCATTCGTATGACACGCCCCTTATCGAAAGCGGGATCGACCAGGATGGGATCGGGCCTTGAGAAAATACGGTAGGATTCGAAGTATACATCCCCGGACCTCGCGTGATCCTCCTTCCGCTGCACGGCAAGCGCCATCAGCCGCGCATCCGTTCGGCGCCGGTCGCCGAACTGGACGGCGGTGGAGGATGAAGCGCTGATGATGCAGATCGCACCGATCTGTGACGAACGAGTTGGATGATGTATACAGCTGGCTCCTTCGCTATGACGCATGGACATTGGATTCACCGATCGCTTCCCGCGCGCCTTCAGGCTCGGGAAGCGGAGCCAGCGGTCCGACAACGACCGATTCGGGCGGAGTATCGAACATGGAATACAGCGCTACACAATCGGTATCGCCTACCTGGAACATAGAAGAACTGGATATGCCAAGCACGTCAATCTGTCCGACAGCCAACGAATGATTCGTTACATGAAAATGCAGCATGGTTAAGCGCCTCCGTTCATTGGATTGCCCGCTTTCAAGCTTCTCATATAGGCGTCAATAGCGGTCTCTGCATCGCGCTTGGTCTTGTCAAAAACGCGATCTGCGATGAGATCGGGATATAATCCAGCCGTATCGGTGCTGTCCTTCGTCTGCATCTGCCAATAAAATTGAATGCGCGTAGGCATCTGCTTCCGGACATCCTCCAGAATAATCCGCCGATGATAGGGATCAAGCGGCAAATCCAGCTCCTTCTCATGCTTTTGCAGGATCTGGTGAGCTTCGGTATCGAGATATCGGGTTAACCGACGATAGATCGTATTGTAAGACTCGGGTGGCGGCGTGATAGCAGGACCGGCTGACGGAAAGACGTTGCCGCTGCCTTGACCGACGGAAAATTGATCAATATTGCCGGAACCGCCATTGCTCCCATTGCCGCCGTTGTTTCCGTTGCCTTCTTCCTTCCCGAAAGCGTCGGTATCGGGTAAAGACATGCCGATGTTCAGCGTCCCTTCCAGCTTCTCGACCTTGAGCTGATCGAAGTGGTATTGGATGTTCTCGATGGTGTAAGCTGGCTTGGATTCAAGCTTCTTCAGTTGGTTACACAGATCGTCAACTGTACATTCCAGCCTTTCAATCCGCTCCTGCTGAGACTTCAGCTTCTTCATCACCTCGAAGGACCATGCCTGCCACGGAGACAGCTGGCTTTCATCTTTCATCCGATCCATCTCCTCTCATCTTGCGGCGGGCTTCAAAGTTAAGCCGGATTGGGAAGCGGCACGAAGGACAGCGGATTCTCCTCCAGCATGGGGGCCGGACCTGTGAATCCGCCTGTATTGTACAGCTGAGAGAGGGAGCGAATCGCTCCCGCGCTTCCGATCTGCAGAACGGAACTGTTGGATACACTGTCTACCCGAATCTGGTGAATCGTGATCGTCTGGTTTATCGTCCAGCTCATACCAGATTCGCTCCGTTCGGCACATTGGTATTGTCCTGAATATCGGGGTCAATGGAATTGGTAGAGCTGACGGCATTGTTGGAATTGGTTAGGCTGCCTGTCAAGAAGGAGCCTGAACCGGCATAGGTCTTCGTATTGCTGGATGGTGTGACTTGCAATGTATCTCCGAACTGGACGATGGAAGCAGAACCGACGCTTACGATTTTGACAAATCCGACAACAGCTGGCATGAGCTTCACTCCCCGCAAATTTTCTTGGATATCGTATCTTATGACGGCATTCGCCCAGAGGTGAATGGGGATCAAGTATCCTGCTGCCAGGCGATGGCATATGGTATAGGGAATGGGGAAGGAGGAATACCCTATGGCATCGAACTGGGATGATCTGGAGCGCTGGATGGAAGGACAACAGCTGCCCCGGGGATTCGAGGTGCTCCGCGAGCCCGATTGGGTCGAGAAGTTCGTGAGAAGGATGATGACGAAGGCGCTTCCGGATGTTGCGGGACATATGACGGGTACGAAGGCAGCGCAGACTACGGAATCGAAGCTATATATTGGCGTCAAGTTCAAGCTGCCACCTGGATGTGACAAAGACTTGCTGCGACTCAGGGTGAAGGAGGATGCGCTGCGCATTGACGGACTGCCCGGCGGGAAGCATGAAATCATAAAGCTGCCGAAGCTTGTCAAGCCGAGGATCTGCCAGGCTGCAGTAAAGGGCGGAACCTTGCATGTGAAGCTGCGGAAGCGGCCGATGAGCCGAACCTATCATGAGCATTCCATCTATTGGCCATAGCGGCGCAGGTGAACGGGAGCGGAAGTCGGCTCTGCTGGGAGCCTGCGTTACTTATTTTGTCACGAAAAAGTTCGTTTTTCCCCCCTCTTGCTGCTGGCTAACGGACAAGCTTTCCCTTATAATAACTTATTGGAATATACATATTGTCTCGCAAAGGGAGTGTCGACGTGTCATTAGTTGATGTAAGCAGCGTGTCTCCTTCGCTATTTATATTGGGAGTCGTCTTTATATTGCTTGTATTCGGTCTTCTTAGCTTGGGCATTCTGCGCATGTTCCAGCAAAGGTTCAAGTACGGATGGTTTTGTTTTGCGGGTGCAATCGTCAGCTTCAGCGTATTCATGTACGTATTGAATCGATGGTATGCCTAGAGCCGGCGAAGCTTAAGACGAAGAACCGGGGGTATGGACTTGTACTGGACTGCAGTTTGGTTTATCACAAATATGTTATTTGTGGCATCTATTATCGTGTTTTTATTTATGCATCGGTTTGTTACCCAGGGCCAATTGCAGGGAGCGGGAGCAGACCGAATCGGGACGCTGAAACGCCGGCGGGCGGTTATGGGCGTGGTCAGCATCTTGACGTTTATTGCGATGTGCGCCAGCTTTGTAATCAATATGAAGGTGAACGGATAAGGGGCTCTCATTGACGAGAGCTCTTTTTTTCGGCATTATGGAAGATAGAAACTTTCAAATTCGGAGGTTCGGCTATGCATACAATGGAAGAAATCGTCGGGCGAATGTCGAGCCGTGGGCTGCGGGTAACGGATCAGCGAAAGACGCTGGCCAAGCTGTTCGCAGATACGCCTGGTTACCTATCGCCAAAAGATGTCTATGAATATATGGGGAAAACCTATTCCGGTCTCAGCTTTGATACCGTCTACCGAAACCTGCGCGTTATGGAGGAGCTTGGCGTGCTGGAGCAGGTTGTGTTCGAGGAAGGTGTGAAGTTCAAGCTGCATTGCAGGGAAGAGCATCATCATCATCATTTGATTTGCCTCCAATGCGGGCATACGTATCCCATTACTTTCTGTCCGATGGAGCAGACCGCAGTTCCTCAGGACTTCCGCGTGGTGAAGCATAAATTCGAGGTGTTCGGATATTGCAAATCATGCGAGCAGGAAGAAGCGGCGGCTAGCGAGGCATGAAGCCGGAGCGGCGATTCATGAGGCGAACGCTGCAAGCGCCTATTCATGTCTACCGTAAGTATATTTCGCCGTTAAAGCCGCCGAGCTGCCGGTTCTACCCCACATGCTCCGCCTATGCGCTGGAAGCGATCGAAGTGCATGGAGCGGCGAAGGGTGCTTGGCTGGCGGCTAAGCGGATCGGCAGATGCCACCCCTTCCATCCGGGAGGATTCGATCCGGTTCCAGAGAAGCTTCCAGCTTCCGCGGACCGGAGCGGAAAGTAATCCATGGCTGGATGCATGCCGCCTTGACAGGCGGGGAGCAGATTGGGTATATTTTATAAAATAGCTTCATGCCAATGAATGGATGAGTACAGCGGAGCAGTCCTATGCAGAGAGCCGGGCGTCATGGTGCAAGCCGGCAAGGAGCGAAGCTGGAAGATGGTCCGGGAGGCACTGCTTTCGAGCCGGAGAATGATCAGTCCGGTAAGGGAGCGGCGTAACGTCCGCGTTAAGGGCATGCCGTCGGCAGACGGCCTACGAAGCGGCAGTGCGGCCTTGCACCAACCTTGATTGGGTTGTGTGGCAAGGGAAAGATGCGCAGCCGGAATTTGGGTGGTACCACGTGAGTATGAACTCTCGTCCCATGTTGGACGGGAGTTTTTTGCGTTTTTTCCAGAACAATCGCCAGAAGGCGGCAGGAGGAATAGGAAGATGTCTGACAAAAAATCATTTTACATTACGACACCGATTTATTACCCGAGCGACAAGCTGCACATCGGCCATGCCTATACGACAGTTGCCGGTGACGCAATGGCCCGTTACAAGCGTCTTCGCGGATATCATGTATGGTACTTGACCGGGACGGACGAGCATGGTCAGAAAATCGAGCGCAAGGCGAAGGAGAAGGACAAGACGCCACAGCAGTTCGTGGACGACATTGTTGTCGGCATCAAGGAATTGTGGTCGAAGCTGGAAATTTCGAATGATGATTTCATCCGCACGACGGAGGATCGCCATAAGGTTGTTGTCGAACGCATCTTCAAGCAGCTGCTGGAGCAGGATGACATCTACAAGGGCGAATATGAAGGCTGGTATTGTACACCTTGCGAATCGTTTTTCCTTGAGCGTCAGCTTGTGAACGGCAATTGTCCAGATTGCGGCAGACCGGTGGAGCTGGTGAAGGAAGAAAGCTATTTCTTCCGGATGAGCAAATACGCAGACCGCTTGCTGAAGCACTATGAGGACAATCCGGACTTCATTCAGCCGGAATCCCGCAAGAACGAGATGATCAACAACTTTATCAAGCCTGGCCTGGAGGATTTGGCGGTTTCCCGCACAACCTTCGATTGGGGCATTAAGGTGCCTGGTGATCCTAAGCATGTCATTTATGTATGGATCGACGCTTTGTCCAACTATATTACCGCGCTTGGCTACGGCGAGGAAGGAAAGGACGCGAAGTACAATCAATTCTGGCCGGCTGACGTTCATCTGGTCGGCAAGGAAATCGTCCGCTTCCATACAATCTATTGGCCGATCATGCTGATGGCGCTTGGATTGCCGCTGCCGAAGAAAGTGTTTGCGCATGGCTGGCTTCTGACGAAGGAAGGCAAAATGTCGAAGTCCAAAGGTACAGTCGTTGATCCCGTTGTATTGATCGACCGCTACGGTCTGGATGCGCTTCGTTATTACCTGCTGCGTGAAGTGCCATTCGGCTCTGACGGCGCATTCACACCGGAGAACTTCGTCGAGCGCATTAATTTCGATTTGGCCAATGATCTCGGCAATTTGCTTAACCGAACGGTGGCGATGATCGGCAAATATTTTGAGGGCAATATCCCTCCGTTCGCAGGACCGGTTACACCGTTTGATTCCAGCTTGCAGCAGCTTGCCGGTGAAACGATTACGTCGGTGGAAAATGCGATGGAGCGTATGGAATTCTCCGTGGCACTGACGTCGTTATGGCAATTCGTCAGCAGAACGAACAAATATATTGATGAGACACAGCCGTGGGCGTTGGCGAAGGATGAAGCCAAATCTGCGGAGCTGGCTTCCGTTATGCATCATCTTGCAGAGTCGCTGCGCCTCATCTCCATCATGCTGCAGCCGTTCCTGACTCATGCGCCTCGTGAAATGTGGCGCCAGTTGGGCCTTGCGGAAGGCGAGCTGACCTCATGGGACAGCATGCGCACGTTCGGAAGAACTCCGGGCGGCACGACGGTCAGCAAAGGTACGCCGATCTTCCCGCGTCTGGAGACGGAGGAAGAGGCAGCATTCATCGCTTCATCAATGAGTGGAGGCACACCTGCGGCGAGCCAGACGGAAGCGCCGGCAGCAGCGCCTGCCAGCAGCGACGGACCGGAGCCCTCTGATAAGGAAGAGATCGGCATCGACGATTTCGCCAAAGTAGAACTTCGCGTAGCCCAGGTACTGGCTGCGGAGCCGGTGCCGAAGGCGGATAAACTTCTGAAGCTCCAGCTGGATCTTGGTTATGAGCAGCGCCAAGTCGTATCGGGCATTGCCAAGTATTATAAGCCAGAGGAGCTTGTCGGGCGCAAGGTTATCTGCGTCACGAACTTGAAGCCCGTTAAGCTGCGCGGGGAGATGTCGCAAGGCATGATTCTGGCTGCTTCTCATGACGATCAGTTAACGCTTGCGACAGTGCCGGATGGCATGCCGAACGGCGCCGTTGTGAAATAACAGCTTACAGAATTTGAAAAAGTCGTTCCGCTTCCTGAATAGGAGGTATGGAACGGCTTTTTTTGGCGTATGGCTTGTAAGTAAGCAGCTGATTGGTGCTGGCATTCGAAAAGTTGGTTGACAGAGTAAATAGGCGGACGTATAATATTAAACGTAATCATAACGATTACTATAAAGAGAATCGGAGAGTATACACATGCTGAAAAGTAAACGCGGTAAATGGTTGAATATGTTCGTAGTATTGATGTCGGTCGTACTTGTAATGAGCGCATGCGGGAATGGCAATTCTAGCAATCAAGGGGCAAGTCCGTCGGCGGAGCCCTCTCAGACTGCAAGCAATGATACTGGCAACGGGGGAGAAGCCACTCAGCCCAAGCTGAAGGTCGTGACCAGCTTCTATCCCCTCTATTATTTGGCAAGCGAGATTGGCGGGGAGCATGTAGAGGTCGTGAATTTGATTGCAGCTGGTGTAGAGCCGCATGACTGGACTCCGAAGAGCAAGGATCTGAGCACAGCGTCGAATGCGCAGCTGCTGCTGTATCACGGAGCAGGACTTGAATTGTGGATTGATCAGTTTCAGAAAGGCCTTTCGAAGGACAGCAAGGTCGTGACGAAGGAAATGAGCGCCGGTATTGCGTTAATTAGCGGTGAGGGTCATGACCACGATCATGACGGTGATGACCATGATCACGACCATGACAGCGATGACCATGATCATGATGCAGAAGAAGGACATTCACATTCGCATGATATCGATCCCCATACATGGGTAAGCCCGAAATCGTCTATTATACTAGCTGAGAACGTGAAGACCAGCTTGATTGAGACGGACCCTGTACATGAGGACTACTATAATGAACGTTTTGAAACGTTGAAGAACGAGCTGGTTCAACTGGACCAGAAGTACACAGAGGTGCTGGAGAAAGCACCACAGAAGAATCTGGTCGTATCGCATCAGGCATTCGGATATTTGGCGAGAGACTATGGACTTACGCAGACAGCAATCATGGGCCTTAGCCCGGATGCGGAGCCGCGGGCGCAGGACATTCTGAAGATTGCAAAGTTTGTGAAGGAGAATGGCGTCAAGTATATCTTCTTCGAGGAATTGGTGTCGGATCGCTTGGCGAAGACGCTGGCGAGCGAGGCTGGTGTGGAGACGATGGTGCTCAATCCGCTGGAAGGTCTGACGAAGGAACAAGAGAAGAGCGGAGCGACTTATCTGACGCTAATGGAAAGCAATTTGCAAAACTTGACGAAGGCATTACAATAGAATAAATTAAGGTTGGCGAAAACGGAGCCCGGATGGCTCCCTTTTTGCGCTAAGGAGAGGTACTATGCTTCTATCAAACGAAAAAAACGAGAGTTCGCAAGGCTGTCATCGCGAAGTGGTCGGCGTAGACGGCGTGTCGTTCTCCTATCAGCATAAGTCGGTTATGACGGATGTATCGTTCAGCGTCAAGGAACGGGATTTCATCGGACTTATCGGTACGAACGGAGCTGGCAAAACAACCCTTCTGCGGATGATCGTCGGTTTGCTTCGGCCCACTGAGGGACAAATCCGGTTGTTCGGTGTGCCTGTGGAGAAATTCAAGGATTGGGACCGGATTGGCTATGTGCCGCAAAAAAATTCACTTAATCCCCAGTTTCCCGCAACGGTGCGTGAAGTCGTGATGTCCGGGCTGTATGGACGCAAGCGCTTGTTCCGACCGATCGGCAAAGCAGACCACGTCAAGGCGGCGGATGCGCTTGAGGCGATGGGCATATCTGATCTGGCCGAGAAGCGGATCGGGCAATTGTCCGGCGGGCAGCAGCAGCGCGTATTTTTGGCAAGGGCGCTCATTAATAATCCCTCGCTGCTCATTCTGGACGAACCAACGGTAGGCATTGATGCCGAGACGCAGCAAAGCTTCTTTCATATGATCAAGCATATGCATCAGCATCATAATATGACGTTTCTGATGGTATCGCATGACATGGAGATGATCCGGGCTTATCTGGGACAAGAGCCGGCGTCCAAATCGGGCAAACTAAATTTTTATATCCGGCATTCGCATGATACGCAAGACTGCGTAGAGCATAACCTGGCGCATAGCTTGCGAGGGCTTCGGGAGCAATTGGAAAGCGGGAGAGAGGTTGTTGGCATTGGAGATCGTAACTAGCGAGTTTTTTCAGAGGGCGCTCATTGGCGGCGTGTTAATCGGCATAACCGCCCCGCTTATGGGACTGTTTCTTGTTTTGAGGAGACTCTCAATGATAGGGGATACCTTGTCCCATGTGGCAATTGCGGGGGTAGCGCTGGGCTATATTATCGGCGTCTATCCCATTGCAGCGGGACTTGTATTCGCCATTGCCGCATCCTTCGCGATAGAGAAGCTCCGCAAAGCCTATAAGACCTATGCGGAGCTGTCGCTCGCCATTATTATGTCAGGCGGGATCGCGCTGGCTTCTTTGTTGTTCACAATGGGGCGCAGCTTCATGGATGTGAACAGCTACCTGTTCGGAAGCATCTATACGCTGGATGGAACGGATCTATATACGATTGGGGGCGTTACGCTTGTCGTATTGCTTGTTGTCGGCTTGCAGGCGAAGGAGTTGTTCCTTCTGTCCTTCGACGAAGAGGCGGCAGCGGTAAGCGGCTTGCCCGTGCGATTCTATAATGTTATGATTAGCGTGCTTACCGCACTAGTCATTAGCGTAGCGATCAAGATCGTAGGCGCACTGCTTGTATCTGCCTTGCTGACGATCCCGGCTGCATGCAGCCTTATTATCGCCCGCAGCTTCAAGCAGAGCATCGTAACCGTCGTCCTGATCGGCGAGTTGGCCGTAATCGGGGGGTTGATGATTGCAGGCGTGTGGAATCTGGCGCCAGGCGGAACGGTCGTATTGCTTCTGATTGCGATTCTGCTTGTGCTGCTTATGTTCCGGCGCACCCTGAGACTTGGCGGTTAGCATCAGCCAATAGGTATCGCGAAAGAGGTGCATATCTTGTCAGACATTAATATTTGGCTGGCGTTCGGAGCGGGCTTCGCTTCGTTTATTTCGCCATGCTGCTTGCCGCTTTATCCGTCATACCTGTCGTACATAACCGGCATCTCTGTATCGGAATTGAAGGATGCTCAGCTCACGAACAAAAAACGTATGCTCATGATGACGCATACGCTGTTTTTTGTACTCGGTTTTTGCACGGTTTATTATACGCTGGGATACGGAACGAATGTATTCAGCGAGTTCTTCAGCGAGTACAACGTACTGATACGTCAATTATCCGCCATACTGATCATATTGATGGGCCTGTTCTTGATGGGCATCTTCCAGCCAAAGCTGCTAATGAAGGAACGCAGAATGAACCTGATGCCTAAGAAGGTCAATTACCTCAGCTCGTTTATTTTCGGCATCGGTTTCTCGGCAGGCTGGTCGCCATGCATCGGACCTGCGTTGACCGCTATTCTGGGGTTGGCTGCAGCGGAGCCAGGCACATGGTTCGGCCTAACCTCGGCCTATGCATTAGGCTTCGCTATTCCGTTCTTTATTCTTGCCTTTTTCCTAGGCACGGCTCGCTGGATTCTGAAGTATTCCAGCATTGTCATGAAGATCGGCGGCGGCGTTATGATTCTGATGGGCGTACTGCTGTTCACGGATCAAATGACCAAAATCACCATTTGGCTCAACCAAATTACACCGGAATTTTTGAAGTTTTAATATTGAAGTTTTAATATTTAGGTAAAGTATTCGATTTTGGAATCCGGAAAATGTTCAAAGACGCGCTCCGATATGAATAAGCGGAGCGCGTCTGCTTGTTCATCGGGGTAGACGTATTTGCCCTGTCCCCAGCGGCCCCACTTGTATTTGCGCTTTTCGATATCCATTTCGAGCTTGGTTTTGGGGTAACGCTTTTCGATTACGCCTTTCGCCGTCTTCGTGAATCGGTGCTGGATCAGCTCGAACGTCAGGTCGCCTCTGACGTCTTGAGGCAAAGCAGCATCCAGCGCTGCCAGCAGCTCCCCATAGCCTTCCTCCCAGCCGTCATGCCATATAATCGGGGCAATGATGAAACCGATCGGGTAACCCGCCTTGGCGGCCTTCGCAGCGGCCTCAATCCGCTGCTCGAAGCGGGAGGTGGACGGCTCGAAGTGTTTGATGACGTATTTGCTGTTCACACTGAAACGGATGCGCGTATGGCCGTTATGGTTGGCGTCCAGCAGGGAATCCACATGATGAAACTTGGTGACAAAGCGCAGTCTGGCCAGCGGCTGCTGCCCCATATATTCGATGAGCTCACGAAGGCTGCCCGTTATGGGCTCCAGGCCGACTGGATCGGATGTACAGGCAGCCTCAAAGCGCGTAATTTCGGGAGCGCGTTCGTCGATATAGCCTTGTGCTGCATCCAGAATGTCTTCGATATTGACGTATACGCGGATATAAGGCTTTGCGCCAAGCGTCGTCTGCAGATAGCAATAATGGCAGTGAGCCATACAGCCTGTTGCGATTGGAATCGCATATTCGGCAGAAGGCTTGGATGTATCGAATTTAAGCGTCTTGCGAAGGCCAACCACGAGCGTCCGCTTGGCGATTTTATATTGCTCCAGCTCGGAATCGCCGGGCAGGTTGGTGATACGGTTATGCGAAGTGGTCATACGGTAAGGAATGCCTTCTTTTTTTACCCATTCAAATATTCGCTTGCCCTTGGGATAATCCAGCGCTGCCGGTTCAAAATAAACAAGCTCCGGCACGAAGGACAGAGTCGTTCGGTCAACTCGGGGAGGACGGGATAATGTTTGTTGGGACATGAAGAAGCCTCCTGATTAGAAATCGAGTAGTTTGAATAACGTAAGAATCATTTCGATATCAGCTAGGATTCCGTATATAGGGTCCGGGTAAACAGGTAAGATCACCAACTGCTGAGATTGCCGTCCAAATTTGTCGGACGGGTTGCAGATGATCTATCGAACAGTGTATGATACATAGAGTAAAGCCGAGCAATTGGGTAATGAAGCAAGGTAAGGAGGTTCTTGGGTGCCGACTCCGAGCATGGAAGACTACTTGGAACGAATCTATAAGCTCATCGATGAGAAGGGCTACGCGCGTGTATCGGATATAGCCGAAGGGCTGGAGGTCCATCCGTCTTCCGTAACGAAGATGATTCAGAAGCTGGATAAGGACAATTATCTCATATACGAGAAGTACCGCGGTCTGGTCCTCACCAACAAAGGGAAAAAGATGGGGAAACGGCTGGTTGACCGTCATCAGCTGCTGGAATCATTTTTGACGATTATCGGTGTGCAGGACGATAATATCTATAAAGATGTGGAAGGTATTGAGCATCATCTGAGCTGGGATTCTATTACTTGCATCGAGACGCTGGTGGAATATTTCCGCAGGGATGAATCCAGGCTGGCAGATTTGAGAGCTTTGCGTTCCCAATTGGATACAGAATAAGATACATAACACAAAAGGTCAGCGGAATTTGTTCCGCTGACCTTTTGTTGTATCAAACATTCAATTAATGATATTTCGGCATGTCGTCGTCATCCTTGCCGCCTTCGATTACTCGGAAAGGGACAGTCTTCGAACGCGGACGATCACGCTTTGGCTTAGCCGAAGTTCGGTTATGCGTCACATGCGTTCGCGATTGGCTACCGCCGCGCCGGCCGCTTAGGAAGGCCGGGGGGTATTTGTAGAGCAGAAAGATGCCGCCAAGGATGACAATGGGCAAAATCAGGGAGAGCGCGAATCTCGCAAAGCCCACGACAATGCCGATTGCCAGTAGAGCAAATATGATTATGGCGCCGGGGCTCCATCTTTTTCCACGATTGTACATCCTCATCACGCCTTTATTAAGATTTAGACATTTGCTGGTCCAGCTCGCGCATCCGGTTGAAGGAAGCGATCGATACGGCAACCTGCTCGTCTTTCGGTTCTTTTGTTGTCAACAGCTGCAGCCATAGGCCAGGGTAGCCGAGGAAACGCAGGAAAGGTACTTCGCGTACAGCGTTTGTTAATCTTAGCACTTCATAAGAAACGCCAAGAACGAGAGGCAGCAACGCAAGACGGATAATAATGCGGTCCCATAGTCCTTGCCATACAAAAATCGGCAGCGAGTAGATCACGACACCCACGATAATCGTGAACACCATAAAGCTGGAGCCGCAGCGGTAATGCAGCCTGCTGTACTTCTGCACATTGGGTATTGTCAGTTCTTCGCCCGCTTCATAAGCGCTGATGACCTTATGCTCTGCTCCGTGGTATTGGAACAGGCGCTTAATAAGCGGAGTCATGGATATAAAGTACAGGTATGCCAGTAATAAAATAATTTTGATAAGTCCCTCTAATAAATTATGACCGATGGAGCTTTCGAATAACCCGCTGAACAATAATTCTTCCAGTGCCGCTGGCACCCCCGTGAAGAGGACCTTGCCTGCGATAAAGGACAGGACGCCTGCGACCGCAACGCTGACGATCATGCCGGCGCTCAGACCGCTTTTCTTTTCTTCCTTGGGCGGGGCTTTCTCAACAGGCTTGCCGTTCTTCGCGTCTTCCTCTGTCTCATCCTCCGCATAGGCTTCCATCGAGAAGTTCAAATGCTGGGAACCCTTGGCGCTGGATTCGACAATGCCGATGACGCCGCGCAGGAACGGTATTTTCTTGAAAGGAGTCAGCCATCGCTGTGTCGTTCTGGGTACTTCGTAAAAAACGATTTCATCGTTCTTGCGTCTTACGGCTGTCACATTCACGTGCTTGCCCTGGAACATGACGCCCTCAATGACGGCTTGTCCGCCATAAATATTACGTGGGTCCTGAGACAAAAGCGTGTCACCTTCCTCGATATTTCTTCTAAAATAGTCTTGTTTCTATTGTACTTGATCTGACGTCTAATTGCGAGTCGCTAAGCCTTGCAGTATGCCCTGAGCGATCGAAGTGCAGCGGTTACAGGTCCAATCTTTGTCGCATACTAGAAAATAGCGGCACAAGGTTTGCTATACACAAGCGCAAAGGAGCGATCACTATGGCCAATGCACATGATCATCTTAGAAGGAACAAGGATGAACACCACCGGACCAATCCATGGCTGTACTCCATTCAGCTTGGTTTCTTTGCCGGATTATTTTTCGGCGTCCTTCGGTGGATGTGCTACGAGATGAGATTTACGACATTGCTTCCGGGCTATATGCTGGAACCGTTCTTCCGGCATTCTTTCTTGAAATCCGCTTGGGGCTATGTTGTCGGTATTGCCGCTTACATCGTATTCTCGATTGTGATGGCGCTTCTCTATAAAGTTGTGCTCGGCAGGCTGAAAGGACCATGGCCGGGCATCTTCTATGGACTCGCCGTATGGGTAGTCTTGTTCGCCGGCATCGGACCGCTGATCGGGCTCATGGGATGGCTTACGCAGATTGGCTGGAACACCATCTATACAGAGCTATGCATATCGACCCTATGGGGCGTATTTATCGGCTATTCCATCGCCTTTGAATTTACCGACGAGGTGTCGCGCGAGCCGATGGGAGCAAAGAACTGAGTTGTTACTTCTCAAGGGGCGGACATTTGTGGTAAAATGTCTTGTGATCTTCGACGAGATTGACCAATCGTTCGCCCAGGAGGTGCAGGCATGCTCAGAATCGCAGTGCTTAATGGTCCTAACTTGAATATGCTTGGCATACGCGAGCCTGGCGTATACGGCAATGAATCGCTATCCGCGATCGAGGCGCAGGTCAAGAGCAAGGGAGATGAGCTTGGCGTCCAGGTCTCATGCTTCCAAACCAATCATGAAGGCGACATGATCGACCGCATACATAGCGCATACGGGAAAGAGGACGGCATCATTATTAATCCGGGTGCTTGGACTCATTACAGTTATGCGATCCGGGATGCGCTTAGCGCAATTTCGGTGCCGATCGTGGAAGTGCATCTATCCAACATTCATAAGAGAGAAGCGTTCCGGCATGTGTCCGTTGTAGCTCCGATCGCCCTCGGGCAGATCGCGGGTTTCGGAGCATCGGGGTATCTGATGGCTCTGGACGCGCTGGTGCGCAAACTTCGAAGCGAGAGCAGCGAGGAATGAGAGGGAGAGCGATATGACGACAAAAAGAGTAGAGCGGCTGCGCAAGCTGCTGGAAGAGAACGGCCTGGATGCACTGTTGATCGCAAGCCCACATAACAGACGCTACATAAGCGGTTTTACAGGTTCGGCAGGTTTTGTACTCATTACTTCCGGGGATAACTATTTCCTGACAGATTTCCGCTACCGCGAGCAGGCAGCGAAGCAGGTTCAAGGATTCCAGGTCATCGAGCATGGAACAAGCCCGATTGATGATATTCGAGGGATTCTGGAGAAAGACGGCATCAGCTCGCTCGGATTCGAGCAGGAGCATGTGAGCTACGGAGAATATCTCCAGTGGGGCAAGACGCTGAATACCATCCAGTTGAAGCCCGCTGCAGCGCTGGTCGAGAAGCTGCGCATGATCAAGGACGATGCGGAGCTGCAAGTGATGCAGGATGCGGCGGATCTGGCAGATCGGACGTTCAAGCATATTCTTGGCGTTCTGGCGACCGGGATCAGGGAGTCCGATGTCGCGCTTGAGATGGAAGTCTTTATGCGCAGCAACGGTGCAACAAGTTCATCCTTTGATACCATCGTTGCTTCCGGAGAGCGCTCTGCATTGCCGCACGGCGTGGCAAGCGACCGCATCATCGGCACGGACGAATTCGTGAAGCTCGACTTTGGCGCTTACTACAACGGGTATTGCTCTGACTTGACCCGGACGGTTGTCATCGGCAATCCGAACGACAAACATAAAGAAATCTACAACATCGTGCTGGAAGCTCAGCTGCACGCGCTTGCGAATATCCGTCCCGGCATGACCGGCAAGGAAGCGGACGCGCTCTGCCGCGATATCATTACGAAGCATGGCTACGGCGATCACTTCGGGCATGGTACAGGACACGGGCTTGGCATGGAAGTTCACGAAGCGCCAAGACTATCCCGTCTAAGCGATACGATTTTAACCCCCGGCATGACCGTTACGGTGGAACCCGGCATCTACGTCCCAGGCTTTGGCGGCGTACGCATCGAGGATGATATCGTCATTACGGAATCCGGTATTAAAATATTAACCTCATCTCCGAAGGAGCTCATCTGCCTGGGATAGGAACTATTCATTCAGGAGGGAATCAGCAATGATTTCAGTAAACGATTTTAAGACAGGTTTGACTGTGCAAGTAGACAACGATATCTTCACCGTCCTGGACTTCCAACACGTAAAACCGGGCAAAGGCGCTGCATTCGTACGTTCCAAGCTGAAAAATCTTCGCAACGGCAACGTTGTTGAGAAAACATTCCGTGCAGGCGAGACAATCGGCCGCGCCATAATCGAGAACAGAGCGGTTCAATATCTGTACAACTCCGGTTCCGAATATACGTTCATGGACAACGAGACGTTCGACCAGTTCAACCTGGACAAGAAACAGCTCGAGTGGGAGCTTAACTTCCTGAAAGAAAACATGACGGTTAACATCTCGAGCTACCAAGGCGAAATCCTCGGTATCCAAATGCCGAACAGCGTAGATCTGAAAGTAACAGAGACAGAGCCGGGCGTAAAAGGCAACACCGCTCAAGGCGCTACGAAAAACGCAACGGTTGAGACAGGACTTACAGTACAAGTTCCATTGTTCATCAACGAAGGCGATGTGCTTCTGATCGATACGCGCGAAGGCAAATACATCTCCAGAGCGTAATCTTACGCCGAAGGCATAACAAGCCGTCTCCAAGGTCGCATTGCGACTTGGGGCGGCTTTTTTTGCACCATACAGTCATGATCCAGGTATGGGGGCGCTATTCTGCGATAACGCGGTAGGGCGGAAATGTTTTTATGCGGAGCTATACCCATGGGCAGGTCTCCTGTGATATAATATGAACTTGTATGTAGATGTCAAGGTTGGGAGTGAAACAGCTTTGTCTTTGATCGTGATGAAGTTTGGCGGCAGCTCCGTGGGTACGCCGGAGAGAATGCAGCGTGTAGCAAAACGTATAGTGGAAAGGCAGCAAGAAGGCAATGATATCGTTGTCGTCGTGTCTGCCATGGGTGATACGACAGACGATTTGATTGATCAGTCGAAGGGACTGAACCCCAATCCGCCCCATCGCGAGATGGATATGCTAATGACGGTCGGTGAACAGATTTCGATCGCCTTGCTGTCGATGACGATTCATCAGATAGGCGGGAAGGCTATGTCGTTTACCGGCTGGCAAGCGGGGATGAAGACGGACGAGATTCACGGAAAAGCTAAAATTACCGACATTGAGCCAAGCCGGATTTTTAAAGCGCTTGAAGCGGGGAATGTAGCGGTTGTTGCCGGATTCCAGGGCATGAGTGAAGACGGCGAGATTACAACGCTCGGACGCGGCGGTTCCGATACTACAGCTGTAGCGCTTGCCGCAGCCGTCAAAGCGGATGTATGCGAAATCTACACGGATGTGGACGGCGTCTATTCGACTGATCCCCGTGTCGTGAAAAACGCACGCAAGCTGAATGAAATTTCGTATGACGAAATGCTGGAACTGGCCAATTTGGGTGCGGCGGTATTGCATCCACGCGCCGTTGAATATGCGAAGCATTACAATGTGAAGCTGGTTGTACGTTCAAGCTTCACGCAGAATGAAGGTACAAGTGTGAAGGAGGATGCGGTCATGGAACAAGGCGTGGTCGTGCGCGGAATCGCTTTTGATAAAAACGTGGCTAGAATTAGTATTATGGGCGTGGAGGATGTGCCGGGCGTTCTGGCTAATGTATTCGGCGCGCTTGCCAATAACGGCATCGACGTAGATATTATCGTTCAGAGCGGTGTCCAGGACGGCAAAGCCGACTTCTCGTTCACCCTGTCGGGAGACGACAGAGAGAAAGCGATTGAAGTGATTGAAGGCGTGCGTTCCCTTGTGCCGTATCGCGAGACAACTTCGGAATCCGGCCTTGTGAAAGTCTCGATCGTCGGAGCGGGCATGGTCAGCAACCCTGGTGTAGCGGCTAAAATGTTCTCGGCGATTTCAACGCTTGGCGTAAGCATCAAGATGGTAAGCACGTCCGAGATCAAATGCTCCTGTGTGATTGCGTCAGAGACGCTTAATGAAGTGGTGCGTGCGCTCCATACGGCGTATGGACTAGATACGACCGAGCAAGCTTATGTCGGCGGTCCATCTGAGCGTCGTTAATCGGACTTATTCACATCTTACTTGAACAAGAATAAGAGGGTGTCCCTGTGCGGGGCACCCTCTTTTGTCTGAACAAGCAAACGGCGGCTCACGGGGAGCCCCCGAACAGCTTGAACACTTTATATAAGATAGCTGTTATGCCAGCTGCCATCAACGGCCCGACGGGTATGCCTCTTAACAATATGATGCCGACAATCGATCCCAGCACGAGACCTACGACAATCTGCGGGTCCATCTTCAGAAGATCCAGGCCCCTGCTATTAATAAAGGTAGCAAGCGCTCCGCCAGTCAAAGCGAGAATGCCGGGCCATGAGGTAAGTACCGCAGTGAAATCCTTGAATTGGATTCGTTCGGCTGCAAAAGGAACGAGTACGCTCAGCGTCAGGAACAGCAGTCCAAGCTCAAGCCCTCGCCGCTCAATCGCGGGCAGGAATCTCTCCAGATGAACAAGCTTGATCGCAAGCAGCAAGCAAGCCGCGGTCGCAATGATGGGAGAGCGGCCAATAACGCCTATTAGAATAAGAATGACGAGAATCAGTTCACCAACCATGGCAATGAGCTCCTATCCTGTCCAAAGCGGCGCTCCGTCGGAGCAGCCTACCTCATTATATGGACGGGCTCGCTCCGTTATGACTAGTCGCGCAGGACGAGGCGATCTCCTGAGAGACAGGGTACGGCGTCCAGTACATTCACGCGGGCGCATGCCTCGATATCATCTCTTAATCCCAGCTTGAGCAGTCTCTTGCCAGATTGTCCTTGCAGCAGCGTCTCCAGAATGTCCGCAGCTCGATCCCGGTATAAGGCATGCATCGCGAGTCCGAAGTCATCCAGCTCCATATTCCCGCCTCTTAGCTTCATCAGTTCCTCGATGAGCAGACCTGCGCACAGTCCGTCTTCGATCGCAAATTCATCATGGCTGCCTGCGCATAGTATGACAATATCTCTTTGCAGATGAAGAGCATATTTCGCTGCGGCTGCCGCATTCAGCAAGGATGCGGCTATGATGTTCTCCGCTTTAGTAGACTTATGAATGGCTCTTGTGCCATTTGTCGTTGTCAATATAATTCTGCGTCCACGCACGGCATCCGCATGATACTCTTTTGGCGAATTTCCGAGATCAAAGCCCGCAATTTTACGGCAAAAGCGCTCTCCGCCCATCAAGTCCTCCGGCCGCTGAAGGGACCGGGCATCCATCACCGTCTCGGCTGGCACGATGCTGGAGGCACCTGCAGATAAAGCGGTAACGATCGTGCTTGTGGCTCTCAATACATCGATGACGAAGGCTGTTTTGTGATGAAAGTTCGCAGAGCAGGCCTCGTTCACGCTGGATATTACCTGGACGTGCATAATCTATTCTCCACTCCTTAAATCATATAATCGGGATCGGCAGACCGCTGTCCGAATTCGAAGGTGTCCGCGCGCAATCCGCGGCGCATCGCTTCCAGCGACAACGCTTCAGCGGGAGCGACGTTGCCCAGATGAACCCCAGCGCCGAATTGCAGCAGAAGCTCTGCTTGCTGGCTCTTCAGAGGTGCCTCCCACATTAAGCGCCCGGCGTGGTCGACCTTGCCGAGCACATCCTCAAGAACGCTTTCCTTGCAATGTCCATGCTCATCAAAGAGACCGATGTTGACGCCCGATTCTCTGGCTTCAACCGCCACCATCTCTGCTCCGGCTTCCCAGTCGCAGTGGGCGGTAAATGCAAGCTCCTCCGAATCAATCTCGGAGCCTGCCGCTTTCTTCCCGTATTCGGTGACGACGAACAGTCCTCGTCTGATGCATTCCTTGATCAGCGAAGTTCGGCGAATACGGTCCAGTTCGATGGTGCCATCGGATATTTCGACACCGGTAAAGCCAAGCGAGCAGATTCTGTCGAGAAACGGCATGGCCGTTCCTTGCTGGACGGCAACTTCCAGCAGCGTGCCGCCGGGCATCATGATCAGATTGGAATCGGAAGCAAGCTTCAGCTTCTTGCGCAATAGGTTCTGATCATACAGGACGGCGGTTCCGAATCCAAGCTTGACGATGTCGACGAATGGCCCCGCTGTCTGAATGAAATCGGTGAAGGCGTTCAAGCCCATTCCTTTGTCGATCACCATGGTTTTGCCAAGCCCTTGTCGCCGGTCCGCGCTTCTGCAGCCGCTAGGGTCTCTTAAGAGCTGATGCCAGTTGTCCAGTACAGCACTCTTCATGTTCTCAGTTCTCCTCGCTTGATTGATCTTCCAACCACTATATGCGGATGGCGCTGGGCAGGTGCCCGGCATGAATTGGAGACAAGCATGCATATACATACAAAAAGCGCATGGAACGAAAGGAGGTCCAATCCATTGCTTAACAAAATCGTTCTAAGTATGGCGATGCTGCGCCTGTTGTCCGGCAGTATCGAGATATGCGCAGCGTTAATCATGCTCAGGATGAATCAGATCGACAAAGCGCTTGTCGTAAATTCATCGCTCGCGTTTGTCGGCCCGATTATTCTGATCGCAACGACCACCATCGGCCTTGTCGGGTTGTCCGACAAGCTGTCGGCGTCCAAGTTTGTGTGGGTAGCCGTCGGCGTTATCTGCCTGATGATTGGCATATTAAAAAAATAGTAGAGTGCGAATCTAGCAAATCCGTTCATAATTCCAGCAGACAAGCATACACATGTAACGACATAAGACAAACATTGGGGAGTGAAGGAAGCATGCTGTCCCATGTATCCCATTTGTTGCCGCTGGAACTAAAAAAGCTGCTGGATGGTTTGCCGGCGGACGTAAAAGGATCGCTTGAGGAAATACGCATACGGGAGAATCGTCCGCTTGAGATCTCCTATCGCGGGGGATATCGGTTTGTGGGGAGCGACGGGAGTTTGAAGCTTCAATCAGATGGTTCCTTAAAACCTACGGCTGAGCAATGCCGCAAGCTTCTGGAGCGCATCACGAATTATTCGCTCTATGCTATGGAAGAAGAACTGAGAAGAGGCTACATTACCGTATCGGGCGGACATCGAATCGGACTAGCCGGCCGCACGATCCTCGATGGCGGCAGCGTCCGCGGCATTCGGGATATTGGCGGTTTCAACATCCGGATTGCGAGAGAGGTTATTGGCGCAGCTGCACATCTATTGCCCAAGCTCATCGATAAGGTACGCGGTACCGTAGGGTCCACGCTCATATTGGCACCGCCGCAGCAAGGCAAAACGACGCTAATCCGGGATATCGCGAGAACCCTTAGCTACGGCAGCCAGACAGGAATCGAGAGAGATGCTATCGCGGGCAAGAAAGTAGGGATCGTAGATGAACGATCCGAAATCGCCGCTTGCGTCAGAGGCATACCGACTTTCGACGTTGGCCCGCGAACGGATGTTATGGATGCATGTCCGAAGGCGGAAGGCATGATGATGCTGCTGAGGTCCATGTCGCCTGAGGTGCTGATCGTCGATGAGATCGGACGGCCTGAGGATATCGATGCGATCCGGGAGGCCAGCCACGCAGGAGTAAGCGTCGTCGCAACCGCCCATGCCTTCGATGTGCAGGATGCCAAAGGAAGACCAGAGTTGTATAGGCTTATTCAGGAAGGGGCATTCGCCCATATCGTAGAGCTGAAGCGCTCGCTGGACGGTATTATGCACCGCATTATAAGTGCGGGTGTGTTGCAGCAAGCCTCCAGCGCCAAGAGCAGGGAACAGCCTTCCGTTATGAATCTGGCTGGGGCCGGGGCCTTCCGGAGGGAGCAATGATCAAGCTGATTGGCGCAGTGCTAATCCTGGTAGCCGGCACACTAATCGGTTTTCAGCAAGCCGCGAAGTTCGCGGAACGGCCCAGGCAGCTGAGACAGCTCGCTCATGCTCTGCAGCGTCTGGAGACCGAGATTGGTTACGGTCATACGCCCCTGCCAGAAGCGCTGGAGCGGACGGCGGAAGCTTCTGCGGCGCCGATTGCCGCGCTGTTTCGGAACGCATCCGAGCAACTGAACGGAGAAGAAGGCTTGTCCTTTCAGGAATGCTGGGAGAGGTCCATACAGGCATGCTGGATTGAAACCTCGATGAGGGCTAGCGAAAAAGCGGTCATGCTCCGGCTTGGATCAACGCTTGGCATCAGTGACAAGGAAGATCAGATGAAGCACTTGCGGCTTGCGCTGCTGCAACTGAAGTCAGAAGAGGACGCGGCAAGAGACGATCAAGGGCGTTATGAAAAGATGTGGAAAAGTCTCGGAGCATTGCTCGCTGTGCTGATCATCATTTTGATGGTGTAAGAGGGTGCGCTACTTATGAACATGGATGTCAGCGCCATATTTCAAATCGCTGGAATCGGCATCATTATTGCAATGATTCATTCCGTTTTGAAGCAGATGGGGAAGGAAGACATGGCGCATTGGGTAACCGTAATCGGATTCGTCGTCGTATTGTTTATGGTTGTACGGCTGCTGAATGACTTGTTCCAGGAAATCAAAACGATTTTTCTGTTCCAGTAGGTGAACGCGGTGGAAATGATACAAATCGTCGGCCTCGGTCTGATGGCGACCGTGCTGATCCTGGTTGTCAAAGAGCAGAAGCCGATGTTCGCTTTCCTTCTGGCGGCATTTACGGGATTGTTTATCTTCCTGTATGTAATCGGCAAGATAGAAGCGGTAATCAAGGTGCTTGAGGATCTGGGGAACCGCTCTGGTATTCCTTCGATTTATGTGAAAACGGTTCTGAAGATTATCGGAATTGCCTATATTGCCGAATTCGGGGCCCAGATTGTACGGGACGCAGGGCAGGAAAGCATCGCGTCCAAAATAGAATTTGCCGGCAAAGTATTTATTCTCGTCATGGCCATCCCGATTATAAGCGTCATCGTCGAGACCGTAATGGGATTGCTGCCGGCGGGGAGCGGATCATGATGGTGCAAGCGCGTGCCGGCGGAGCCGCAAAACTGCAACTGCTCGTATGGCTGTTTCTGCTCTTCATGTCGATCCTGCCGGTCGGCGTGAATGCGGAGGGCAGCTACGCGGCAGCTCCGCAACCCGCAGGAACGGACGTCAACGAAATGATGAAGGAACAAGCGGGCCTTATGGAGACAGAGCCTGTCGAGGATTATTGGAACAAGCTCCGTGAGCAATATGGGGGCTTTTTCCCGGACCAGAAGGTTCCGAGCTTCAGCGAGATGCTGCTGTCAGGCGGAGGGCTGAAGCTGACCGATGTGCTGAAAGGGCTGCTCCGATACCTCTGGCATGAAGTGCTGTACAATGGCAAGCTGCTGGTTACGATCGTGCTGCTGACAGTATTCAGCATGGTGCTGGAAACATTGCAGAATGCATTCGAGCGAAACTCCATCAGCAAGGTGGCCTATTCCGTCACCTACATGGTGCTGGTCATCATCGCGGTTAACAGCTTTCATGTCGCAATCGGGTATGCCAGGGATGCGATAGAAAGCATGATTGCCTTCATGCTGGCCATGGTTCCGCTCCTGCTGACACTGCTGGCATCGATGGGAAGCGTCGTTACGGTATCGGTCCTGCATCCTCTCATTATCTTTATGATTCATATCGTGGGGACGGTTATCTACAGCTTCGTATTCCCGTTGTTGTTTTTCTCCGCGGTGCTGCATATCGCAAGCGCGTTGACGGAGAAATTCAAGGTCACCCAGCTGGCGAATCTGCTTCGAAACGTTGCAGTCGGTTCACTTGGCGTCCTGGTGACGATCTTTCTCGGTGTCATTTCCGTTCAAGGGGCGACCGGCGCTGTAACGGATGGCGTCACGCTGCGGGCAGCCAAGTTCGTAACGGGCAACTTCGTTCCTGTCGTAGGCCGAATGTTCTCCGATGCCGCGGATACGGTCATCTCTGCTTCAATGCTGGCAAAAAACGCAATTGGACTCGCAGGCGTCATCATCCTGTTGTTCCTGAGCGCATTCCCGGCTCTGAAAATCTTAACGCTAGCGCTCATCTACAACGTATCGGCCGCCGTGATGCAGCCGCTCGGCGATTCTCCTATCGTCAACTGCTTGCAGACGATCGGCAAAACGATGATTTTCGTATTCGCCGCATTGGCAGCGGTCAGCCTGATGTTTTTCCTCGCGGTGACGATCATCCTGACTGCCGGCAATGCAACGCTTATGGTGAGATAGAGCGGAGCAAGTTTTATTTACGCATAGTCGATGCTTACGAAGTGAGATTTGCTCCGCAAATCTTTTAGGAGGTGAGCTTAATGTGATCGGTTGGTTGAGCGACTGGCTGAGGGATATTATTGCCGTCATCTTGCTGGCCGTTCTTGTAGAGCTGCTGCTTCCTAATAAATCGATGCAACGGTATGCCAGGCTCGTCGTCGGATTGTTTATCTTGCTGACTATTCTTTCGCCTATTTTGCGGCTGCTGCAGACAGATATGACGAATAGGCTGGACGCCGGAATGGAGCTTTGGAATGAAAGATCCATGAGCAAGCAAGTGCAGATGCCAAGTCTGGAGGACATTCAGCGCCGCGCGGACGATATACAGACCAAACGGCATGAAGAAGCTGCTCGTCTGACGGCAGCGAATCTGGAAGAAGCGATGGGGGAAGCCATCTCAAGCGAAACGGGAGCAGTGGTCGAGCGAGTAGTCGTCACCTTAGCTTGGAGCGATCGGCAAAAACAAAATGAAGCGCCGGAGATCTCAGCGGTCAAGGTCACGTTGAAGGGTAGCGCCGGTAACGAGGGTCCAGAGCATGAGAAGGGGCAGAAGCCGATTCAGATTGAAGCAGTTGCGCCAGTAGATATTACGGTAGGAGACAACGTGAAGAATGGCAACGCGGGCTCAACTGAGAAAAACGATTTTATCTCGCCTAACAAGAAGGAAATGACGGCTGTGCAGGGTGTATTGACGCGAGGCTGGGGAGTCCGGGCTGAAAAAATCGATGTCCGAATCAGGGCAAGCGGAGAATCAGCAGCCAAGTGAAAAAAGCTGGAGGGGAGGGAGTCGAAATGGCAAAATGGCTGGAAGGCTTGGAATCGGCGGTAGGCGGCGGGCCAGGCGGGCCGAAGCGGGTTCGTACGCTGAGGATCTTGCTTATCATTGGCGGAATCGGGGCTGCGCTGATGCTGTTTAATTCATTTTTGCCCTTTAAGGATGTAGCGCCTTCCGCCCAGGATCCGAACCCTCCGCCAGAAGCTTCGGAAGCTTGGAACCGCAACGCTGCTCCGGGCTCTCCCTTTGAATTAGTCGAAGGTACGCTGGAGACTCGTCTCAAAGAAATACTGGAGAAGATTGTTGGGGTCGGATCTATTGATGTGATGGTTACCGTTGATTCGACGGAAGAGATTGTCGTCGAGAGGCACAAGAACGAGAGTCAGTCGATTACCGATGAGAATGATCGGAACGGGGGGGTGAGGCATATTACGTCGATCAGCAAGGATGGTCAAGTCGTTTTGTATGAAGTATCCGGTGAGCAAAAACCCATCATTACGAAAACGATCAATCCCCGAATACGAGGTGTTCTAATCGTAGCCAAAGGGGCGGAAAACGCAACGGTCAGACGCCTCATAACGAGCGCAGTTGAAAAAGGGCTTAGCGTTCCGGTTAACCGAATCTCGGTTGTGCCGAGTAAGCAATAGGGCAAGTAATAGTCGCTGAATATTAACACACGGGCAAGTAATAGTCGCTGAATATTAACACACTTAGTTGATGCTTACGAAGCAAGTTTTGCTCCATTCAGCTAGCCGCTGAATATAACCACAAAACTTAGTTGATGCTTACGAAGCAAGTTTTTGTTCCATTCAGCTAGCCGCTGAATATAACCACAAAACTTTTTAGGAGGAATCATTAATGAATACCAAAAGACAAACGATTTGGCTTGTGTCCATGCTTAGCTTGATGGTTGTGCTGTCCGCTTACTACTTGTTCACGCAGGATCTGAATGATGCCGATAAGCTGTCGTCGGAGAAGCCGGGCGAGAATGTAACGGAAGTGGCCGGAGGAGACAAAGGCCAGTTTGTAGTGGATGAGGTTCAGCAAGGCGACTCGGACGGCATCAGCTTGGCCAACAAAAAAATTCTGGAGCAAATCGAACGCGAAGGCTATGCCCAAGGCAGCATCTTCAGCGATTTGCTGGCGAAGAGAGAGCAGCAATACAGCCAAGAAGAAAACCGCATTATGACCGTGCTTGCAGATGTGAGCAACATTAGCTCGGAAGATTCGGCAGTTGCGGCAACCGAGCTTGCTCAGCTTGAAGAGAAGAACTCACGCATTACAGCGCTAGAATCGGAGCTGATGAAGCAATATGAGATCGCCTTAGTCTCGCAAGAGAATGACCGTTACAAGGTTGTCGTCACCAGCGAAAAGCTGGAGAAGAAGGAAGCTGCCAGCATTATCGACCAAGTGATGACTGTTATGGAAGTCAGCCCGAACCAAGTATCCGTGCAATATGTGCCGGAGCCCTAACATTCGGTACGGCAGCCAGGCAGCAAGCTCCGTTCGCCTTTGGCTATAGCCGAAGGTGAACGGAGTTTTTTCGATCAGAATGCCGTAATTTAACCTTGTCCAAAAAATGATTCGTGTTCACGCCTTTTTATGGTATAATACTAAACGTTATGTGAAGAAGAGGAGTGATTACGTTCATGTTCAAGTTGAGCGAGATTAAAGAATTGATCAAGCTGGTCGATCAAACATCCGTTCAGGAGCTAGAAATTGAAAACGAAGGCGCGCGTCTGCACATCCGTAAACCAGGCAAAACTGAAGTGGTGAATGTGCAAGCGGCTCCAATTACGCATACATATTCACAGCCTGCTGTAGCGGTAGTTCCGTCCCAGCCAGCCGTTCAACCTAGCGTTCAACCGGCCGCTGCGGAATCCGCACCTGCCAAGGCGCCTGCTGCGGATCTTCACCAAATCGTATCGCCAATGGTCGGCACGTTCTACAGTGCGCCGTCTCCAGATGCGGATATATTTGTGAAAACAGGCGACCGCGTCCATGAGAAGTCGGTCGTATGTATTCTGGAAGCGATGAAGCTGATGAATGAACTGGAAGCCGAAGTGAATGGCGAGATCGTGGAAGTTCTGGTTTCCAACGGTCAGTTGGTGGAGTACGGCCAGCCGCTGTTCCTGGTGAAAGCGGACTAACGAAAGCCCGGTTTGGGTAACTGACGTCTGAAAGGGGTTCCTACGTGAAATTCCAAAAAATATTAATCGCGAACCGCGGAGAAATCGCGGTACGGATCATTCGCGCTTGCCGGGAGCTGGGGATCAGCACGGTGGCGGTATATTCGGAGTCGGACCGCGACTCGCTTCATGTCCGCCTTGCGGATGAGGCTTATTGCATCGGCCCTACTCCATCGAAGGATAGCTATTTAAACTTAACGAACATTATGAGTGTCGCAACGATTACAGAATGCGACGCGATTCATCCCGGCTACGGCTTTTTGGCCGAGAATGCCGACTTTGCGGAAATTTGCGAGTCGTGCAATATTACATTTATCGGTCCTTCGCCTGAAGCGATCAGCAAGATGGGTGACAAGGCTGTTGCCAAGCTGACGATGAAGACAGCGAATGTGCCAATCATCCCTGGTTCCGACGGCTTGATTGAAAGCATGGACGAGGCAATTCAGGTTGCCCGCGAGATCGGTTATCCGGTCATTATTAAGGCAACTGCAGGCGGCGGAGGCAAAGGCATTCGTATTGCCGAAGACGAAGATACGCTTATTAGCCAGATTACAACGGCTCAGCAGGAAGCCCAGAAGGCATTCGGCAACGCTGGCGTATATCTGGAGAAATATTTGACCGGGATGAAGCATGTCGAGATTCAGATTATGGCGGACAAGCATGGCAATGCCGTGCATCTGTTCGAGCGGGATTGCTCCGTGCAGCGCAGACGCCAGAAGCTGGTCGAAGAGGCGCCGTGTCCTATTCTTTCTCCTGAGCTGCGCGACGCAATGGGTCAAGCGGCGGTACGTGCTGCGCTTGCGGTGCAATATTCGGGTGCAGGCACGCTGGAGTTCTTGTTAAGCCCTGACGGCAACTTCTACTTTATGGAGATGAATACACGCATTCAGGTTGAGCATCCTGTTACGGAGATGATAACGAACGTCGACCTGATCAAAGAAATGATCAGCGTGGCGGAAGGCAATCCGCTTTCGTTCCGCCAGGAAGACCTGAGCATTAATGGTTGGGCTATCGAATGCCGGATCAATGCCGAGGATTCCGAGCGTAACTTCATGCCTTCGGCAGGGAACATTCCGTTCTACTTGCCGCCTGGCGGTGCGGGTGTTCGGGTAGACAGTGCGGTATATCCGGGCTACACGATTTCTCCGCATTACGACTCCATGATCGCTAAGCTGATTGTGTGGGGCTCGACGCGTGAGGAGGCTATTGCCCGCATGAAGAGGGCGTTGTCCGAATTTGCGATCGAGGGCATCCGGACGACGATTCCGTTCCATTTGAAGCTGCTCAATCATCCTACATTTGTGAAGGGCGACTTCGATATCAAGTTCCTGGAGGAGCATGATATTAACGCTCCGGCAGCGGTTGTGGGCGTCGAGTAAAACAAGTCCAAATCGTTTGTCATAAATCAGGCTGAATGTTATAGTATAGAAATAAGATGCGGAACACAGCTTGGTCATGGGCTAAGCTACGCAACATTAGGGAGGTGTACAACGAACATGAGTACGATAGCTGAATTTGAGAAAACAGACATCGGTACGATTCAGATTGCACCTGAAGTAATTGAGGTTATTGCTGGTCTGGCGACGGTTGAAGTCGAAGGTGTGGCAGGGATGAGCGGCGGGTTCGCAGGCGGTATTGCGGAGCTGTTGGGTCGCAAAAACTTGTCAAAAGGCGTTAAAGTCGAAGTAGGCCAGAGAGAAGCGGCTGTTGATGTTTCCATCATTATTCAATACGGAAACAAGATTCCGGAGATTGCTTCCCAGATTCAACAAAATGTGAAGCGCTCCATCGAGATGATGACAGGACTTCATGTCGTGGAAGTGAACGTTCATATTCATGACGTTTATTTCAAGCCGGCAGAGAAGCTGGAGGACGACGATTCCCAGCTGCGCGTCAAATAAAGATGAATAACAAGCTTTAATTCGTACAACCCCCTCGTGATTGGGCATGCCGCTCGGCACAAGGGGGTTTTCATTCGGTCCCCCGGGAGGTATGGCTGACTTGATAAAAGTTGTGGACAAGCTACTATTGTTTTTATACAGCATCGTCATCGGAGCCGTGTCGGTATTTATGGCGAGCTTGGCCTTTGGCTGGATTTCACGTGAATTGTTATCTGATATGCTTACCGACTTCTATCGGTATGATTCCGTCTCCATCACCGTTGGCGTAATTGGCGTTATTCTCTTTGTGCTCAGCCTGCGCTTCTTTTTCGTCTCGTTGGCAAGAGGAACTGCTTCCTCACAATCCATTGATCAGAGAACGGAATTCGGCGATATCCGCATTTCGATCGAGACCATTGAAAACCTGTCGCTGAAAGCAGCTTCTAAGCAGCGCGGTGTCAAGGATTTGCGTGCGCGCGTACGCGCTTCGGATGCGGGACTGGAGATTGTGCTTAGAGCTGTTGTAGACGGCGAGCATTCCATTCCGACATTGACGGAGGATATTCAACGTGCGGTCAAAACGCATATTGAAGACATTACGGGAATACCGGTCATTAATGTCGCAGTGTTTGTCGCTAACGTTATTCAGGCGAATACATTCAAGAGCCGCGTAGAATAGAGGTGACGTACCGATGTGGAGGGATTTTTGGGGAATCTACTGGAAACGTTTGATCGGCGCGGCAGTCGGTTTGTTTTTCGGTATTGTCTATTTAGCTTTCGGCTTTTGGGATATGCTTTTTGTAGCGCTTCTTGTATTTGTCGGTTATTGGTTTGGCAAACAGAAAGAGCTATCAGACGGTCCGGTTGTTCCTTGGCAGCGATTATGGTACGCGCTGCTTGAGCGATTCCGCCCGTTTCGTTAAATCTGTGGTCTCCTCCGTATTCCGGATTTCGGACAGCCGCTAATTCGGGGCAGGGAGGAGATCATAGTTTTTTTACCACAATAGAATTTGTTGTAAGTTATCCGAGGTTAGCGGATATATAAATTCTATTTGGCGATAAAATCCACCTCTAAACGCGGTCGCTCATCATGAATGGCCTCGATAGAGGTTTTCTCATTGCAAACTATATTTTGGCATGAACGGATGTGGAGGTCACATGAAACGTAGGCTGGCTAGGGAAATTGCGATTTCGAGTTTATATCAGATGGAAATGAATGAAGTGACGGCGGCTGAGGCGGTCGATATGTTGATGGAAGAGCTCCGCGAAGATAATGAGCTTGGTGCGGACCCGAAGGAAGCGAGAAGCACGGACGATTTCGCACGCGAGCTGGTGCATGGCGTATTGGAAAGAAAACAAGCAATCGATGGCATGCTACAGCAATTTCTGACGGGCTGGCAAGTGGACAGACTGTCCAGAGTTGACCGTCAAGTATTGCGCCTCGCTTGTTACGAGATGGTATTCCGCAGCGATGTGCCGCCAAAAGCGGCTATTAACGAGGCTATTGAGCTTGCCAAGCATTTTGGCACCGATGAATCGGGTAAGTTTGTCAACGGTGTTCTGGGCAAGCTGCTGCAAGAAATCGATGAGCTCAAGGCATAGTCAGTTGAAGGCTTAGAGATGGGAGAGGCCTGCGGCATTCGGTAATTCATTCTATCAGACACGATAAAGATGAAGGGGACGATTACAAGCATGAGCGCTCAAATTATTGAAGGTAAAAAAGTTTCAGACCAAATGCGGATAGAGATGGTAGATGAAGTTGCGGCTCTGAAAAATAATAATGTCATTCCCGGACTTGCGGTCGTACTCGTAGGAGATGACCCGGCATCCATGGTTTATGTCGGGTCCAAAGAAAAGGCTTGCCAGCAGCTTGGCATCTATTCCGAGGTGCATCGCCTCGCGGCAGATGCTTCGGAAGCTGAACTTTTGAGTCTGATTGACCGTTTGAACGAACAAGCGTCGATTAATGGCATTCTGGTGCAATTGCCTCTTCCCAAACATATCAATGAAAAAGCGATCATCGACGCGATCAGCGTGGAGAAGGACGTAGACGGATTCCATCCGGAGAGCGTTGGCAATTTGACCATTGGCGACGATAGCTTGCTTCCTTGTACGCCTGCAGGCGTTATTGAACTGATCAAGCGCAGCGGAGTCGACCTCTCAGGCAAACACGCCGTTGTCATTGGCCGCAGCAATATTGTAGGCAAGCCGGTAGCTATGCTGCTGCTGCGCGAGAACGCTACGGTAACGATCTGTCACTCCAGAACGGCGAACATGGAAGAGCTGGCGAAGCAAGCCGATATCCTGGTGGTTGCCATCGGCAAGGCGAAGGCGATTGACAGCCGTTACGTGAAGCCGGGCGCTGTTGTGATCGATGTAGGAATCAATCGTCTGCCAGACGGCAAGCTTGCAGGAGACGTGGACTATAATGACTGTCTGGATACTGCAGGCTTTATTACGCCGGTTCCGGGCGGTGTAGGTCCGATGACGATTACAATGCTAATGAAAAATACCATTACCGCTGCAAAAAGGGCTAACGGAATCGAGGTGTAGACAATGGGGAAAGAACCCAAAGTTTATTCCATCAAAGAGATCAATAAATATATTCGGATGAAGCTGGAGACGGATCTGGTGCTTGGCGATGTCTGGCTTCGCGGCGAGATTTCGAACTTCACCCACCATTCCAGCGGGCATATGTACTTCACGTTAAAGGATAGCGACAGCCGTTTAAAGTGTGTCATGTTCGCCTCTCATAACGTGCGTCTTCCGTTCAAACCGAAGGAAGGCGCCAAAGTGATGGCGCGCGGCAATATTTCCGTCTACGAACGGGACGGCAACTATCAATTTTATGTGATGGCGATGCAGCCTGACGGTATCGGCAGCTTATATCTGGCCTTCGAGCAATTGAAGGGCAAGCTGGAGAGCGAAGGCTTGTTTTCCAGTTCCCGTAAGCGGGAACTGCCCGTCTATCCCAAGGCGATAGGTGTTATTACTTCTCCTACGGGCGCTGCGGTGAGAGATATTATTACGACCATTCAGCGAAGGTATCCGTTTATACCGGTGTATGTATATCCCGTCCTGGTTCAAGGTAAGGGAGCAGCCCCTTCGATTGTCGGCGCAATTGAAGCAATGAATCGTTTTGGTGATTGCGACGTATTAATTGTTGGTCGCGGCGGAGGCTCATTGGAAGAGCTATGGGCTTTCAATGAAGAGTCAGTAGCCAGAGCTATTGCCGCTTCGGCAATTCCGGTCATTAGCGCCGTCGGACATGAGACTGACTTTACGATTGCCGACTTTGTAGCGGATATGCGGGCAGCGACTCCGACTGCCGCAGCCGAACTTGCCGTACCGCATATTGCAGAGCTTAAGCAACAGCGGGAACGCATGAGTCAGCGACTCATTGGTGCGATGCAGAGATCGATTAGCACGGAGAAAGAACGGCTTGCCCGCATCAGACGCTCTCCTTTCTTCCTGCATCCCCGCCGGTATATGCTGGATCAAGCTCAGCGGCTAGATCGGATGAAGGAGCAGCTCGAGCAGCGAATGTATAAGAGACTGTCCAAGGAAGACGCCAGATTGTCTCATCTTCAAGCGAGATTGTCTGCTCGGCATCCGGGAGCAACTGTGCAGCAATCGGCCAAGCGGCTTGCGATTGTAACACGAGGACTGGAGATGTCAGTGGCCTCGATGCTGAAGGAACACAGACTGCGGCTGAATGGCGCTATGGGTCAGCTTGATGCCTTAAGCCCTCTGAAAGTAATGGCAAGAGGCTATAGCTTGGTCTACGACAGCGATTCAGGACGGCTGATTAAGTCGGTCAACGAGACAAAAAGCGGCGATGCGGTGCAGGTGAGGCTAATGAATGGCCGATTAGTATGCCGTGTTGAATCGGTTGAAGGAGGCGAGAGAAGTGAAAGCTGAGAAACAGGAAGAGCTAAGCTTCGAGGAAGCTATGGTGCGTTTGGAAGGTATCGTGGCTAAGCTTGAGAGCGGCGACGTTCCGCTGGAGACAGCCATTGATTTGTTTCAGGAAGGCATGAGGCTGTCGCAGCTATGCGGCGGCAAGCTTGAACAAGTAGAAAGCAAGATCGAGCTTCTTGTCGAGTCCGAGCAAGGCTTCCAGAAAAAAACGTTTGTAGCGGCAAACGAAGACAAAGGGGAATAAACTTGAACGTTAGCGTTGATATCCGAGAATATTTGAAGGAATGCGCATCTGAGGTGGAGACTGCTCTGCAAGCTTCTCTTCCACGGGAGTGGGATATTCCCGCAACGCTTCGCGAGGCTATGATGTATTCCCTTGAAGCGGGCGGCAAGCGTATTCGGCCTGCACTTGTGATGACGGCTGCCGAAGCGATTCATGGCTCGCCTGACGCACGCCTGGCAGCGCGTCCGGTCGCTTGCGCGGTCGAATATATACATACATATTCGCTTATTCATGACGATCTGCCTGCTATGGACAACGATGATTATCGCCGAGGCAAGCTGACAAACCACAAAGTGTTCGGCGAAGCTATGGCGATACTGGCTGGCGACGCGCTACTCACGCACGCGTTCAGCCTCATTCCACAGTCCGTTCGCCTAGGCGCGCCGCTCGATGTAGCGCTTGCGATCGTAGAGGACCTTTCTTTGTTGGCCGGCGCTTCCGGCATGGTCGGCGGGCAAGTGGCTGATATGCTGGGTGAGCAGGGGCTGACAACTGTGAAGGAACTAGAATACATTCATTTGCATAAAACGAGCGATTTGGTCGTCTTTTCGGTCAAATCCGGAGCTCGCATCGGGGGCGCTACGGAGTCTCAATTGGAACTGTTGACTCTATATGCCCGCAATATTGGGCTCGCCTTCCAAATTCAAGATGATATATTGGATCTGATCGGCGATGAAAGCAAGCTTGGCAAAAAGACGAATAGCGATGTCACCCAGCAAAAAGTGACGTATCCTTATCTCGTTGGCATGGAAGAGAGCAAGGCACTTGTAGACCGTCTAACCGAGGAAGCGAAATCCGCGGTGATGAGAGCAGGTCTGTCCAACCCATCCAGATTGCTCCAAATTGCCGATTATCTGGTGCAGCGGGATCACTGATACCGGGAAAAATGGCGAAAGTTTGGGAATAAACTCGGACGTATGTTATAATAAGTAAAATGTAGACGTTCATAGGACGGCTTAACTGCTGTTTTCGAAAGCGAGGAAAGCAACGTGCTGCTGGATCATATTAACGGACCTCAAGATTTGAAGGCTTTGACAGTTGCTCAATTGGAACAGCTTGCCGAGGAAATCAGGCAATTTCTAATTGAGAAGCTTTCCGTTACCGGGGGTCACCTGGCGCCGAATCTGGGTGTCGTAGAGCTGACTCTGGCTATGCATTATTTATTCAATAGTCCAGATGATAAATTCATATTCGACGTTGGGCACCAGTCTTACGTTCACAAGATTATTACCGGCCGTAAGGATCAATTCGACACGCTCCGCAAGTACAAGGGTCTTTGCGGCTTTGTCAAGCGCTCGGAGAGCGAGCATGACGTATGGGAAGCCGGACATAGCAGCACTTCGTTGTCTGCGGCGATGGGCATGGCGCTTGGCCGTGACCTGAGAGGCGGTACCAATCGTGTCGTAGCTGTCATCGGCGACGGCGCATTGACGGGCGGTATGGCGCTTGAGGCGCTTAACCATATCGGTCATGAGAAACGCAATATGATGGTTATTTTGAACGACAATGAAATGTCGATTGCTCCTAACGTAGGCGCGCTTCATCATTATTTGGGCAAAATCCGTACCGACCGCCATTATCAGAAGGCCAAGGACGAGCTTCAAATGCTGCTGAACAAAATACCGGCGATAGGCGGCAAGCTGGCGAAGACAGCCGAGCGATTCAAGGATAGCTTGAAGTATTTGCTCGTCAGCGGTATTTTGTTCGAGCAATTCGGTCTGACTTATCTGGGACCGGTGGACGGTCATGATCTTCATGGACTCATGGAGATTATGAAGCAAGCGGATTCCATGCCTGGGCCGGTGCTTGTCCATGTGCTGACGGTTAAAGGCAAGGGCTATAAGCCGGCTGAGGCGGATTCGCACAAGTGGCATGGCGCTTCGCCGTACAAGATTGAATCCGGCCAGATGGTGAAAGCTGTTGGTCCTCCGATGTATACCAAGGTGTTCGGCGATATGCTGATCCAGCTTGCGAGCGAGGATGAGCGGGTCGTAGCCATTACACCTGCGATGCCGGGCGGCTCTGGTCTGATGGAGTTCGCAGAGAAATTCCCGAAACGGATGATTGATGTAGGCATCGCGGAGCAGCATGCAGCGACATTATCCGCCGCAATGGCTATGGAAGGCTTAAAGCCTGTGTATGCTGTCTACTCGACGTTCCTGCAGCGTGCGTATGACCAGGTGGTTCATGATATTTGCCGCCAAAACCTGAATGTTGTTTTTGCAATCGACCGCGCAGGCTTTGTAGGAGCGGACGGCGAGACTCATCATGGTGTGTACGATATTGCATTCTTGCGTCATGTGCCTAATCTGGTCATTATGATGCCGAAGGATGAGAACGAGCTTAGACGGATGATGAAGACGGCCATTCTGTATGACGAAGGGCCAATCGCAATCCGGTATCCGCGCATTAGCGGCATCGGAGTTCCGCTTGATGCGGATCCGGCGCCGATTCCGATCGGAACCTGGGAGTCGCTGCGTGAAGGCGACGCATTCGAGATTTTGGCGCTTGGCCCTATGATCGAGGTAGCGGAGCAAGCAGCAGAACTGCTGAAGCGCGAAGGGATTAACGCAGGCGTTGTCAATGCCAGATTCATTAAGCCTCTCGATGAGCGCATGCTGCTGTCCTTCGCAGAATCCGGCAAGCGTCTGCTTGTTCTGGAGGAAGGCTCTCAGCAAGGCGGCTTTGGAAGCTCCGTGCTGGAGTTCTATTCGTTGCACGGTATCTACGACGTTCCGGTCAAAATCATCGGCATTCCGGATATTTTTGTTGAACACGGCTCCATCCAACAACAGCGGGAGGAAGTCGGACTTACAGCCGAGCATGTCGCAGCAGAGCTGCGTTCCATGCTTCCGCGCAGAATTAAACGGGTAACCGGACAGACTTAAGGGTTAACTAGGGAGAGTTATGACGAACACTGGGAAAGAACGAATAGATGTCTTGCTTGTTGAGCGGGGCTTTTATGACAGCAGAGAGAAAGCTAAGAAAGCACTTATGGCGGGCCTGGTTCTTGTGGACAATGAGCCCGTCGATAAGAGCGGCATGAAGGTTCCGAGGATGGCTGACATTAAGGTAAAGGGAGCAATCCATCCTTATGTCAGCCGCGGCGGGCTAAAGCTGGAGAAGGCGATACGCTGCTTTCAATTGGATATGAAGGATCGTGTCATGCTCGACATTGGTGCTTCCACTGGCGGATTCACCGATTGCGCGTTGCAGCACGGCGCTTCCTATGTGTATGCCATTGATGTGGGGACTAATCAACTGGACTGGTCGCTTAGAAGCCATGAACAGGTCAAAGTGATGGAGAAGACGAACTTCCGCTATTTGCAGCAGGAACAGCTTGAAGGTCCTTCTCCTACCTTCGCGAGCATTGATGTATCCTTTATATCGTTGAAGCTGATTTTGCCAACGCTTGCGACATTGATCTCGGAGGGAGCAGGTATTGTTGCCCTGATCAAGCCGCAATTCGAAGCTGGCCGGGAGAAGGTGGGCAAATCTGGCGTTGTACGGGACGCCGGCGTTCATCTGGATGTATTGGAGACGGTGCTTGATCATGCCGCTTCCATCGGGTACAAGCTGCAGGACTTGACGTTCTCCCCGATAACGGGGGGAGAAGGCAACATCGAGTTTTTGGCGTACTGGATTTGGAACGGTGTACCGGATGGTGAAGCTCCGGATACGGACAGGCTAAGAAGTATAGTCAAAGAAGCGAACGATACCTTCAAGATCAACAAATAAATAACATGCAGCCAGGAAGGATGCCGATCAGTTGTCAACTGCTTGGGCATCTTTTTGCTTTACAGGAATGCCTGTTATTTGATACACTAATACAAACAAACGTTCGCTTAATGGATACCGATGCAAAGAGGTGTATGGCGACGATGGACAAGTATGGCGATTGGCTGATTATGGCTATAGCGGGAGTGCTGGTAGCGATCTGGCTATACGGGGCATTCTACCGCTGGCTGCACGCTCCGGCTACCATGAATAAGGTCAAGCTTGGCAAAGGCGGGGCAATTGCTGATGATGACGAGCATGTGCAGCTTCTGGAGCGGAACGGTTACCGGGTTGTATCCGGCAAGCATGTGATCCCGATTCCAGTGGAGCTGGATGATGCGCCCCTTGGAAAGGGAACAAGAATCTACATCGATTATATTGCGGAGTCGGATCATCTGACTTATATCGTGAAGACGGCCCGTGAGCGTATGCCGATGGATTGGACAGCGAGCGGGCTTAGGGACAGACTGCTGATCTATGCACTGCTGCTGCCCGATTGCGCAGGCGTGCTGTATGTGGATCCCAAAGAAAACGTAATACGAAAAGTTGCATTCGATATAGCCGACTAACATTGACGGAGGATGCTTACATATGAAGAGTATGCGGCAATTCAAAATCAGGGAAATTATTACGAGTGGAGAAATTGAGACGCAGGAAGAGCTTGTAGAAGCGCTACGGACATCCGGCATGCAGGTTACGCAAGCGACTGTGTCCAGAGATATAAAGGAATTGATGCTGGTTAAGGTGCCGCTGAGCGAGGGTCGGTACAAATATTCGATGCCGATGGAGCAGCAGCGCCAGAATCCGGTGCATAAGCTGAAGCGGGCTATGCTGGATCACTTTACGCACATCGATTATACAGACAATTTGGTGGTGTTAAAGTGCCTGCCGGGAACAGCGAACGCAATTGGCGGCCTGATTGACAATATGGAATGGCCTGAAGTCATGGGCACGATCTGCGGTGATGATACGATCTTGATTATTTGCCGCACCAAGGAACAAAGCGCATCTATTGTGGAACAGCTGCTTGCTGTTATGAACTAACAAGGAAGAAACCATACAGGGAGGATATCAACCATGCTGCGTGAGTTATCGATTAAGAATTTGGCTGTAATTGAAGAGGTTCATGTTGCTTTTCATCATGGATTCCATGTGCTGACAGGCGAGACGGGCGCCGGAAAGTCTATTCTGATTGATGCGCTCAGCTTGATTGTGGGCGGACGGGGCTCTGCAGATATGGTGAGATACGGCTGCGACAAGGCAGAGATGGAAGCCATGTTCGATCTTTCCCCGCAGCACCCTGTGTGGAAGCAATTGCAGCAACTGGGCGTACAATACGATCCGCAAGAGATGCTGGTTATCCGCAGGGAGCTGTCATCCCATGGGAAAAGCAGCAGCCGGGTCAATGGACAATTGGTGACCATTACGATGCTTCGGGACATTGGTGAACATCTCGTCAATATTCACGGTCAGCATGAGCATCAATCCTTGCTTCGTACGGACAAGCATCTGGAATGGCTTGATTTGTTCGGCGGGGACCTCCTTCTTGACCGTAAAGCTCAATATGGAACGGTCTATCGCGAATTAGTGGGTGTCCGTCATGCATTGCGTGAAGTAGAGGACCATTCGCGGCAAAATGTGCAAATGCTAGATTTGTACCGATTCCAGATTGAAGAAATTTCCAGTTCGAACTTAAAGCCTTCCGAGGATGAAACCTTGGAGGAAGATCGCCGCAAGCTGCAGTATGCTGAGAAACGAATGGATGCCGTATCCGAAGCATATTCGCTCGTCTATGGAGGCAAGGGACTAGATGTGCTTAGCCGGGCTATTACGAAGCTAAGCGATATTCAAAGCTATGATCCGGCCGTTCTTAATCCATTGATTGAGCAGCTTCAATCGGCCTTTTACCAGGCGGAGGACGCCGCATTCCAGCTTAGGGATTATCGGGACGGTATTGAATCCGATCCTGAAGCGCTTGCGATGATTGAAGATCGGCTGGATATGATTAACGGATTAAAACGCAAATACGGTGAGACTATACCAGATATATTGGCTTATCTGGAGCAAACGATTATTGAGCGCGACAAAATTGAAAATCGTGATGAATTGCTTGAGGAACTAAAAAAACAAGAGCAAGTACTTGTTACCCAAGCGGTCAAGCTTGCCAAAGAACTGTCTCAATTGCGACAACATGCAGCGGAGAGACTCTCCTATGCGATTGAGGGCGAGTTGAAACAGCTTCAAATGCCTGCGGCGAAATTCCAGGTGAAATTGGATCGTTCAGCTGACGGTGTTGAAGACGATCGGGTGAAGCTGAACGCCACAGGGATGGATGAAGCGGTCTTCATGCTGACGACGAACCCGGGGGAGCCGTTAAAGCCTCTGAACAAGATTGCTTCAGGCGGCGAGATGTCGCGTATCATGCTGGCGCTTAAGAGCATCTTTGCTGAGATTGATCAAATTCCAACGCTTGTGTTTGACGAGGTCGATACCGGCGTAAGCGGACGTGCTGCGCAAGCGATCGCTGAGAAGATGTCTGCACTCGCGGCAAAATGCCAAGTGTTCTCGATTACTCACTTGCCGCAAGTGGCTTGCATGTCGGATCACCATTACGAAATACGCAAGCAAATTCAGCATAATCGCACCTCCACATCGGTGGCGGAGCTGCTTCATCAAGAGCGTATCGGCGAGCTGGCGCGTATGCTGGGCGGCGTGGAAGTTACGGAAAAAACAAGACATCATGCACAGGAAATGCTTGATTTGGCTCATACTTTGAAGGGGGCGTAAAGGAAGGGTTTCAGGGAATGTTTTTGCGGACATAAAAGCTGGGGTGCAGGGTAACTTAAAGGTACGCCAATGGCGACATAACCTTTATCGTCATGCGATGGAATGACAGGGAGCGTGAAATCATTGAACTCCAATCCTCGGAAACGATGGTTAGGGTTGATCCTCGTGTCCTTCGTCTGCCTGATCGGTTTCTCCACCCCGTTTCAACAATTCGCCGCATTTCCGAATGAACTTCGTTTATTCTCTGGCCAAATGAAACGACTGCAAGTTGGAGTTCCCGTTCATGCGGAGGTCACGGTCGATCCCCAGATGCTTCAAGTTAACGGCATGTCCAGACATTCTACATCCGTTAAGTTAAGCGAGCCGCTATCACTGCAACCTAGCCAAAGCGGTCAGACCAACATGAAGGTGAAATTATTTGGTAAAATTCCTTTCAAAACGATTAAAGTTCATGTAGTGCCTGATCTTCGCGTTATACCCGGCGGACAGACAATTGGTGTGAAAGTCAAATCGGCCGGTATTCTCGTCGTAGGCCATCATCAAGTGTTGGACCGCAATGGGGCGAAGCAGTCTCCCGGTGAAGCCGCCGGATTGAAGCTGGGCGATTTGATCATGAGCATTAACGGAACGCCTGTGAACGAAGTCCACAAAGTGGGTATGCTATGTGAGCGGTACGGCGCCCTGAAGCAACCGCTTGAGGTAACGTACAAGCGCGGAGGACAGCTTAATCGTACGAAGCTGAGTCCCGTCTATGATGAAGACGATAAAGCGTGGCGCTTGGGGCTGTATATACGCGATTCTGCTGCGGGCGTAGGCACCCTCACCTTTTATGCTCCTGATCAAGGCGTATATGGTGCGCTGGGACATGTGATAACGGATATGGACACTCAAACACCGATTGAAGTTGGAGAAGGACAAATCCTGCAGTCCAGCGTAACATCCATCAATAAGAGCCAGACTGGTGAACCCGGCGAGAAGAGAGCTCATTTTGTGAAGGAAAGCAGGGTTCTAGGCAATATCGAACGGAATACGCCATTCGGCATATTCGGCAAGATGAATGAAGCTCCTACCCACAGCTACAGCGGTAAGGCATTGCCAGTCGCATTCGCTGAAGATGTCAAGGAAGGACCTGCTCAAATTTTGACTGTGGTCAACGGACAGAAAGTGGAGAGGTTCAACATCGAAATCATGCATGTATCCAAGCAAGCCGGTCCGGCAACCAAAGGGATGGTCATCAAGATTACGGACAAGCGTCTTCTGAGTAAGACAGGCGGAATCGTGCAAGGGATGTCCGGCAGTCCCATTATTCAAGACGGGAAGCTGGTTGGTGCAGTAACACATGTATTCGTTAATGATCCGTCATCCGGTTACGGATGTTTCATTGAGTGGATGCTGCAAGACGCAGGCGTTCTGATGAAGTCTTCAGGAAGCTTTGACGATAAATCGGCTTAATGTGATAAAACGTCTTCTGCGAATGGAAGTTCGCGGAAGACGTTTCTTCTTATCCCAATTCGACAAGTATGTGTCGAAGGATCCCGAAATTGTTCGTTTCATGCAATAAATTATTAATTATATCGAACTCTAATAAAAAAATAAAGAAAAAAGATTTTCGACAGAAGGAATTCTATTCTGGATGTCGAAAACTTAAACTCAGACAGCGAATGGACCAACACATAAATATCATTTAAGGGAGGATTAGACTTTGCATAAGATCGAAGTATTGTTAGCAGATGACAACAGGGAGTTCACCAACTTGTTATCGGAATACATATCCGAACAAAGTGATATGCATGTAAGTGGCGTCGCGTATAATGGAGAAGAGGTTATTCGTCACCTGGAACAATCCAGGAACGTGCCGGATATTCTTATTCTTGATATTATAATGCCGCACTTGGATGGCTTAGGTGTACTTGAACGATTGAGAGAAATGAATTTGTCCCCCATGCCGAAAATCATTATGCTGACAGCGTTCGGCCAAGAAAACATCACGCAAAAGGCCGTTCAATTGGGCGCTTCTTACTACATACTGAAGCCGTTTGATATGGATATCCTTGCAAATCGTATTCGCCAACTCGTTAGCAATACAGCATTCTCGACATCTGCTAACTACAGCACTGGATCTTCTACAATTAAGTCGAATGTTGTGCCGCTTGGCAAAGGCAAAAACCTGGATGCGAACATTACGAGCATTATTCATGAAATCGGCGTACCTGCACACATTAAAGGATATCAATATTTGCGTGAGGCCATTACGATGGTATACAACAATATTGAGATTCTTGGCGCCATTACGAAAACGCTATATCCGGCTATCGCCGAAAAATTCAAAACAACGCCTTCCCGCGTTGAACGCGCAATCCGCCATGCGATCGAAGTGGCCTGGACACGCGGTAACATTGACTCCATTAGTCACCTGTTTGGCTACACGATCAACATCAGCAAGTCGAAACCAACAAATAGCGAATTCATCGCGATGGTTGCCGACAAGCTGAGAATTGAGCATAAAGTTTCGTGAAAGAATGAAGATTGAGTAATGTTTCATTACTCATGAACACCGAATAAGAAAAAAAGCCACTTATGGATTGGTTGCTCTTAACCAATGCAGAAGTGGCTTTTTTTGTGCTAAAGTCTCTACATTGTTGTATGTAACTTATGGGATGAATCTATCATTTTAGACCGGAAATCCGATTGCGCTACCTTTTTAGGAATCTGTGCTATAATCGTACAGATATCTCATACGCAGAAAGGTGAAGGCAGATTTGACACTGGTAGATACCATCGAAGACCTCGTAGCTAACTTAGCCATTGTGACGGCCTATCTCTTCTTTACAAACCAGCTAATATTGAAAAAAGTTGAATTGGGGGAGAAACTCTCTTCCATGATGATATGGAAGGTTGGCGTTGCGGCTGGACTGCTCGGTATTCTCTTGATGAGCTTCACGGTTCATATGAATGGTACGCTGCTGGATTTCCGTCAGCTGGCCATCATTATTGCCGCCATGTATGGAGGCGTCTATTCTTCATTGGTTGCAGCCATTATGATTCTGGCTATGCGGCTGTTCGCTTTCGGCGAGGTCACCATATCCACAGTGATTGCGGCAAGCAATACGATTCTCATTGCACTCACAGTGGGTGCAATATGTTATCAAGCTTATTCATACCGAAAAAAGTGGCTGTATTCCATCCTGATATGCAATTTGTATACGGCTCTCGTCTTTATGATAAATGTCGGAGAGCAATCCGTTATCCCGATTGTGTCCTATGTCGTGATGATGTCCATTGGCGGCTTGCTGACAGCTTATCTGGTCGATTTCCTCAATAAAGCGAATGTGCAATTCAAACGGAACGAAAAGGAAGCAACCGTAGACTTTTTGACAGGACTCAGCAACAATCGTAGCTTCGACGCCAAATTTCAGTCCTTGCTTCATACTGCAGCGGCCAAGGGCGAATGTCTCTCAATTGCGCTGATTGATATTGATTTTTTCAAGAAGGTTAACGATACGTATGGCCATGTGAATGGTGATGTGGTGTTGAAACAAATGGGCTTTATATTAAAGGAAACTGCAAGGGCGTTTGATACAGTATCCCGCAATGGCGGGGAGGAGTTTTCCGTCATACTGTATGATACACCGCATGAGCATGCGCTTGGCATTGCGGAGAAGATGCGTCAGGCTGTGAACAAGCATTCATTTGAGCTGACGGACGGGACAAGCCTTCATGTATCGGTATCCATCGGAGTTGCAACCTTCCCGTATACGAACAGGGAGCAATTGATGGAGCAAGCAGACGAAGCGCTGTACAAGGCAAAAGCAAATGGGAGAAATCAGGTATGTTCCAACCAAAAGGTCCTTGTGCTCAGCCCATAAAAAAATCGCAGATTGAATTAATATTCAAATCTGCGATTTAAGTAAACGTTGCGTCCGTATTTGGAAATCAGATTAGCTGCTTCCGCTTTTACGAAAGCTCGGATGTCTTGCAGTTTCTGCTTATTCGGGCGCAATGTCTCTTGCTTCTTGCCATCTACCAGGACGTCGAATACGATGTTCAAGTGGGTTCACCTCGCTTTCTTGCTCGATGTACCCATTGTATGCTCCTATCGTTACGAATGAATCAATGGAGCTCTGTAAAAATGTAAAGATTGGACGCGATCGTCATCGCATTGTAAAATAAAGAAGCGCCATCGACGCTAAGCCTGTGGCTTGGGCGGACGAGGGCGCTTCTGTTTGAATCGAGGAGCTACATAATTGCGTTTGCGGTCGCGGAAGAAGATCCAGCCGCCGATAAAGCCTGCTCCGGCTGCGAACATGACGAGGCCGAGCAGAAAGGTAAGCCAATCGAAGCTTGGTGTAACAGCTTCGTTACCGAAATCGGAGAAGTAGAAAAACAGCGAATCCTTCATCTTCAGAAATCCGAAACAGGCCAGAATGCCGGGAATAACCAGCATAATAACAGCAATAAAGCGTACAAGAACTAATTTCATACGATCGATATCTCCTTGCTTATGTACGGTCGTGAATTTATCGTTGTATCTATCATACCTTTTTCTGCGCACGGTGTCTATTTTACTGCAAGTCAGTGAAATGAACGGAAAAAAGGGGTACAATGGTACTGCGGAACTACCAGACATCGCCTGCTTATCATGAATACTAGAGTGGGGCAGGCATATAATAGAACGACATTAATGGAGGGACAGGAATGGCGATAACAGTAGATGTTGCCGTACTGGGAGGCGGACCAGGCGGATATACAGCGGCGATACGTGCCGCGCAAGCTGGGAAGAAAGTAGCCATCATCGAGATGGACAAGCTGGGCGGCACTTGTTTACATAAGGGATGCATTCCAAGCAAATCGTTGCTGAGGAGCGCAGAGGTATACCGGACGTTGCTGGGATCGGAGCAGTATGGCATCGATGTAGCCGAAGGAGCGGTATCGCTTGACTTCGGGAAGGTGCAGACTCGTAAATCGGCAACAGTCGACCAGCTATTTCGCGGCCTGCAAGGGCTTATGAAAAAGCATGGGATTGAGATCCTTCGCGGCAAAGGACGAGTGATCGGCCCATCGATCTTCTCTCCGAAGAGCGGTTCGCTTGCTGTCGAGCTGGCGGATGGAGAGATGGAGTCTGTAGTCTCGACCAACCTCATTATTGCGACGGGCTCCCGTCCTCGTTCTCTACCAGGTTTGACGCCTGACGGCGACCGTATTCTGACAAGCGACGACGCCTTGCAGCTGGATGCGCTGCCGGAGTCGATTCTAATCGTTGGTGGCGGCGTAATCGGCGTCGAATGGGCGTCCATGCTGCAGGACTTTGGCGTAAGCGTGACGCTTGTAGAAGCTGGCGCAAGACTGCTGCCGGGCGAAGACGCGGAAGTGTCGGGGGAGCTTACAAGGGCGCTGCGCCGCCGTGGCGTGCGCGTCTTAACCAGCGTTCAGCTGGATACATCGAGTTTCGCAGCGGAAGATGGAAGCATCTCTATTAAAGCATCGACTCATGATGGCGATGTTGAGTTGACGGCGAATAAGCTGCTCCTTTCCGTAGGCCGTATCGCGAATGTTGAAGGAATCGGACTTGAGAATACCGATATCCGGACGAAAGACGGCTTTATCGAGGTGAATGAATTCGGCCAGACGACAGAGCCGCATATCTATGCCATTGGCGATGTGATCGGAGGCGTGCAGTTAGCGCATGCAGCATCCCATGAAGGGCTGAATGCGATTGACCATATTTGCGGAGGGAAGCCGCATTCGTTAGCGGATCATTGGATCCCAAGATGCATCTACTCCAGTCCGGAGATTGCGTCATACGGATTGACGGAAGACGGAGCGCGCACGAGAGGGCATGAGATCAAGATCGGGAAAGTACCGTTCCAAGCGATCGGTAAAGCGATTGTGCTGGGCGAAGCAGAAGGGTTTGTGAAAGTAATCGCCGACCGCAAAACAAATGATATTCTGGGCGTCCACATGATTGGGCCGCATGCGACGGATTTGATTTCGGAAGCATCGCTGGCCGGCTGGCTGAATGCCGCGCCATGGGAAGTGGGCGCTATGGTGCATCCGCATCCGACCTTGGCGGAGGCGTTAGGGGAAGCGATGCTGGCGGTTGACGGGAAGTCAATCGCGTTTTAAGGAAGACGGATTTCTTTTTGCCCGCAAAGCGGTTATAATAAGTATGACAAGGTCTTAGTACCAGGTTATAATAGCTGGCAAACAAGGAGGAATGCCTGAATGGCCGGAATATCTTCAGCAAGTCAAAAGGCTCGCCATTTGGAATTGGGTTTAAGCGATGAGCAAGCTATCGATATGTATACGACAATGGTTAAGGCAAGAAAATTTGATGAAAGAATGCTGCTGCTGCAGCGTGCAGGAAAAATAAACTTCCACGTATCGGGTATCGGCCAGGAGGTCGCACAGGTTGCTGCGGCATACGCGCTGGATCGCGAGGAGGATTATTTCCTGCCGTATTACCGTGATTACGGATTTGTTCTTTCGGTAGGAATGACGCTGCGCGAGCTGCTTCTGTCGGTATTCGCCAAGGCGGAAGATCCGAACAGCGGCGGTCGCCAAATGCCAGGTCACTTCGGACATAAGAAGCTGCGCATTGTGACCGGCTCCAGTCCAGTGACAACGCAAGTGCCGCATGCGGTAGGCATTGCACTGGCGGGCAAGATGAAGAAGAAATCATTCGTCAGCTTTGTGACGTTCGGCGAAGGTTCCAGCAATCAAGGGGATTTCCATGAAGGCTGCAACTTCGCGGGCGTGCATAAGCTGCCGGTTATTTTGATGTGCGAAAACAATCAATACGCCATCTCCGTCCCTGTCCACAAGCAATTGGGCGGCAAGGTGTCGGACCGGGCAATCGGCTATGGATTTCCGGGGTTCCGGGTAGACGGCAACGATGCGCTTGAAGTCTACCGCGTGGTAAAGGAAGCGCGTGAGCGCGCCATTGCTGGCGAAGGTCCAACCCTGATCGAAGCGATGATGTACCGTTTGTCGCCGCATTCCACCTCGGATAATGATTTGGCTTATCGGACGAAGGAAGAAGTCGACGAGCATCGGGCGAAGGACGGCATTCCGCAGTTTAAGCAATATTTGACCGATTGCGGGATTTGGAATGAAGACCTGGAAGCCGAGATGCAAGCCGCAATACGCAAGGAACTTGACGATGCGACGGAATACGGCGACAAGGCGCTATTCCCGACGCCGGAGTCGACGCTGCTTCATGTCTATGCGAATGATGACAAGCAAGGGGGGCTGCGCTAATGGCCGTCATGGATTATATTGATGCGATCAGGCTTGCGATGAAGGAAGAGATGGAGCGCGATGAGGATGTGTTCGTGCTTGGCGAGGACGTCGGCGTGAAAGGCGGCGTCTTTACGACGACCAAAGGCTTGCACGAGCAGTTCGGCGAATTGCGCGCCATGGATACGCCTCTGGCAGAGTCGGCCATAGCCGGAGTAGCCATTGGTGCGGCGATGTATGGCATGAAGCCTATCGCAGAGATGCAGTATTCGGACTTCATGTTCCCGGCAACCAACCAAATCATAAGCGAAGCGGCCAAGATCCGTTATCGCTCCAATAACGACTGGACCTGTCCGATCGTCATCCGTGCGCCTATCGGCGGGGGCGTATTCGGCGGCTTGTATCATTCGCAATGTCCGGAATCCGTGTTTTTCGGTACGCCGGGCCTCAAGATCGTTGCGCCTTACCGTCCATATGATGCGAAGGGACTGCTGAAGGCGGCCGTGCGCGACGAAGATCCTGTTATCTTCTTCGAGAACAAGAAGTGCTACAAGCTTGTGAACGGCGAAGTGCCGGAAGAGGATTATATCGTACCGATCGGAAAAGCCAATGTGCTGCGTGAAGGCGACGATATTACAGTAATCGGCTACAGCATGCCGCTGCGATTTGTTGAACAGGCAGCAGAAGAGCTGCAGCAGGAAGGCATTAGCGCTCATATCCTGGATCTGCGTACCCTGCAGCCGCTGGATAAGGAAGCCATTCTGGAAGCAGTACGCAAGACGGGCAAGGTACTGATTATTCACGAGGATAACAAAACAGGCGGTGTCGGAGCCGAAGTATCTGCGATAATCGCGGAAGAGCTGCTTTATGAGCTGGATGCGCCGATTATGCGCCTTTGCGGTCCGGACGTACCGGCTATGCCGATTAATCCTCCGGGTGAGAAGTTTTTCCTACTGAATAAGGACAAAGTCAAAGAAGCAATGAAAAATTTGGCATTATATTAAGGATTGCGGGGCCTTTTAGGCTTGGACAGTTAGGAGCTGGTTGAATGAAAACTTTGACGGAAATTATCGTGCCGCAGCTAGCGGAATCGCTTGTGAACGCCACGATTGACAAGTGGCTGAAGCAGCCGGGAGATTGGGTGGATATCTACGAGCCTATCTGCGAGATATTAACCGATAAAGTAAATGCGGAGCTTCCTTCCACAGTGTCAGGCAAGCTGGTTAAAATATTGGTCGGCAGCGGAGAGACGGTTCCTGTGGGGACGCCGGTCTGCATCATCGAGACGGAAGCGGCGGGAGAGTCCGCCGAGCCTTCGGCACAGACGGCAGCTAGTCAGCCTGCGGCAACCGCAGCAGGACAGGCAGCCATGGCGACCAATGAGGATGCGCCGATGCGCAATCGGTTCTCTCCGGCAGTGCAGCAGCTGGCGGCCGAACATGGCGTTCGTCTGAGCGACGTGAGCGGAACGGGACTTGGCGGGCGCATTACGCGCAAAGACGTGCTCGCGTATGTCGCTTCGGGCGCTCATACGTCATCGAGTCCGCAAGCGGCACCTTCCGCCGCTGCCACCATTGATCCGAAAGCGCAGGTGCGTTCCTCTGGCATTCATTTGTCCGAGACGCCGCGTATACCGAAGATCGAGATCGAAAACAGCGCGCCTGGACGGGGCGAAACCTTCATTGATGTGACGCCGATCCGCAATACGATTGCCCGCAACATGAGACAGAGCGTAAGCGAGATTCCGCATGCCTGGACGATGATCGAGGTTGACGTGACGAATCTAGTCGTTCTGCGAAACAAGCTGAAGGATGAGTTCATGAAGCGCGAAGGCATTAACTTGACGTATTTGGCATTTCTATTGAAAGCCGTTGTTAATGCAATCAAGGATTATCCGATTATGAACTCCACCTGGGCTGTGGACAAAATCATCGTAAAGCGCGATATCAACATCTCTCTTGCCGTCGGTACAGAAGATTCGGTATTGACGCCAGTGATCAAAAATGCCGACCACAAAAACGTCGCTGGACTGGCGAAGGAAATCGACGAGCTTGCCCGCAAGACACGCGAAGGAAAGCTGACGCTGTCGGATATGCAGGGCGGTACGTTCACTGTTAATAATACGGGCTCGTTCGGCTCCATCTTGTCTTATCCGATTATCAACTATCCGCAAGCCGCGATCCTTACGTTCGAATCCATCGTGAAACGTCCAGTCGTCATTAATGATATGATTGCGGTGCGGTCGATGGCGAATTTGTGCTTGTCGCTTGACCACCGTATCCTGGACGGCGTTATCTGCGGCAGATTCCTGCAACGGGTGAAGGACAATCTGGAAAGCTTCACGCTCGACAGCAAACTGTATTAAGAGAAGGGGTATCCATCATGAAGGAAACAGAACTACATACTGATTCCAGACCGGTGGCTGCCGGATACATCGGAACAGTCCCCTATGCGGACGCATGGGAGCTGCAAAAGGCATATGTGAAGGAGATTGACCGGGAGGAGCGTCTGGAGACGCTGCTCCTTCTTCAGCATCTGCCTACTTATACGATGGGTTCCGACCGCCATCCCGAGCATTTGCTGCTGGATGAGGATGAGCTGAAGGAGAGGGGCATCTCGCTGTTCGAGATCGATCGCGGCGGGGATATTACATACCACGGCCCCGGTCAATTGGTCGGTTATCCGCTCCTGTATCTGGATGCGATCGGATTGGATCTTCATGCCTATTTGAGAAGCCTGGAGCAGGTCATTATCGATTGGCTCGGAAAATATGGTATAGAAGCGGGGCGTAAGCCGGAATATACAGGAGTATGGGTCAAGGATGAGAAGATTGCGGCAATCGGCGTGAAATTTAATAAAGCCCGTCGTCGGAGGGGCTTTATTACGAGCCATGGCTTTGCGCTCAATATTAAGTCAGGTATCGCTTCGGAAGGATTCGCCGGTATTGTGCCATGCGGTATTCAGCAATACGGCGTAACCTCCTTTAACGATCTGACGGGATTGGATTTGACGGTGGAGGATGCGGCTGCTGAATTGCTGCCATACTTCCTGAAGCAATTTGGACTCCATTTGTCCGTGAATGCACTAACCCAGGAATAGCGAACCGACACCGGCAAATAAAGTAGTAACAACAAGCGCGGCAACGACGACGATGGCGACGATACGAATCATTTTTTGCTGACGCATAAGACAATTCTCCTTTCTGAATAAAAATAACAACAGGTTACACTATATTCTATTGTAAACGATAGAGATGGACGGAGGAAACAGGATGATTAAAAAAGATCGTTTGGTTCAAGAATTTATGGAGCTTGTACAGGTGGACAGCGAGACCAAGCATGAGGCGGAAATCAGCAAAGTGCTGAAGGAGAAGTTTTCGGCGCTAGGTTTAACTCTAACAGAGGACGATGCGGCTGCCAAAACAGGGCATGGAGCGAACAACTTGTTCGCCATGCTGGAGACCGCGAACGGCGGGGACGCGAATGCGCCTACGATTTTCTTTACAAGCCATATGGATACCGTAACACCGGGCAACGGCATTAAGCCGCAGCTGGATGCTGACGGCTATATTCGCAGTGACGGCACGACTATTCTGGGCGCAGATGATAAAGCGGGACTGGCTGCCATGTTCGAAGCGATTCGCGTATTGAAGGAGCAAGGGATTCCTCACGGCCGCATTCAATTCGTCATCACGGTAGGCGAAGAATCCGGGCTGCTGGGCGCACGCGCGCTGGACGCTTCCAAGCTGGAGGCCAAGTTCGGCTACGCGCTGGATTCCAACGGCGCAATCGGCGATATTGCTGTAGCAGCGCCTACGCAAGCGAAAGTGACGATTAAGCTGTTCGGAAAGTCGGCGCATGCTGGCGTTAACCCGGAGGATGGCATTAGCGCGATTCAGGTGGCGGCGAAAGCGATTGCCCGCATGCCGCTGGGACGTATCGATTCGGAGACGACGGCCAACATCGGTAAATTCGAGGGCGGCGGCGCAACGAACATTGTATGCGACTATGTGAAGCTGGATGCGGAAGCGAGAAGCCTTGTTCAACCGAAGCTGGACGCGCAGCTGGCGGCAATGAAGGAAGCGGTCGAAAGTGCAGCGAAGGAATACGGAGCTCGTGCCGAATTCGAAAGCGACATTATCTATCCGGCGTACCTCTATCAAGATGGGGATGCAGTGGTTGAGCTGGCGAAAAAAGCGATTGTAGCGATCGGTGCTACGCCTAAGACCTTCCATTCCGGCGGCGGCAGCGATGCCAATATCTTCAACGGCTTGGGTGTGCCAACGGTTAATCTGGCTGTGGGCTATGAATATATCCATACGACCAAAGAACAGATCAAAGTAGACGATCTGGCGAAGACGGCTGAGCTGGTTGTAGAAATTATTAAGCAAGCCGGAGCTGGCGAATAACTCAGCCCGAATCTGCGTAATTGGTCAAGGGCGACGTGAGCCTCCAAGCGTCACCTTAACGGGAGGCAGCTCCTTCGTAAACCGGGACAGAAGCACATCGTCCCCAGAAGCAGCGAGCTTCCTTAAATGATGGCGGATCTCCCAGCCCTTGCCGATCAGTCTTAATTGATTCGATGCAATATATTGTTTCATCTTCCATCGCTCCTATCGGGTAGCTTGATACTGGATAGGTATGCGTATGCGGGACAAGTTATGCCTGCCAAGCAGGCGCAGCTACAGGAGGGGTCCGGATGGATACAGGGGATAACAAGCCAATCTGGCGTGAAGAAACGATACATAGCAAGCCGATCTTCCAGGGCAGAGTCATTTCCTTGCAGGTGGATACGGTCGCTTTGCCTGACGGCAAAGAGGCTACCCGCGAGATCGTGCGGCATCCAGGCGCTTCGGCGGTCATGGGCCTGATGGACGGCAAGCTGTTGGTCGTCGATCAGTACAGGAAGCCGATGGATAAGTTCCAGATCGAGATTCCGGCGGGCAAGCTTGACGCTGGTGAAGACCCGATGGAAGCCGCAGCACGCGAGCTGGAGGAGGAAACCGGCTATCGGGCCAAGGAACTGAAGCTTGTCAGCGCCTTCTATACATCGCCGGGATTCGCAGATGAGAAGCTGTATCTCTACTTCTCAGATCAGCTGGAAGCGGGCGAGCAGCGTCTGGACGAGGATGAGGATCTGCGTGTAGAGGCGATTACGATGGAAGAAGCCGACGCTTATATAGCTGAAGGACGCATTAGCGATGCCAAGACGATATTGGCCGTCTATGCGTGGAAGCTCTACGTGAATACGGGCAAGATCTAGCGCAATAGCGTCATACGAGCCCCTTTGCTTACATAGAATGAAAAGGACAACCCTCCATGAGCGGAGGATCGTTCGTACACATTCTGCGGTAAGCAAGGGGGCTTTGCGTCGTGAGGGCTCATTTTAATCTCTATTTGTTCGTTGCCGTTTTGTTCGCGGTAGGAGGCATATTCGGTGCGCTGCTTGTCAATGCCTTGACACTGGAGCAGCAGCAGGAGCTGGCGTCGGAAGTCGGCCATTATGTACAGAGCATGCAGATCGGTCTTGGCGCTACGGCCGAAGATATATTTTGGGAGCGGTTTTTCTTTCATTTGAAATGGCTGTTGCTTATTTGGCTGCTCGGCGTGACGGTGATCGGTATTCCGGGCATTTTGGTGCTCAACTTTTTGAAAGGCGCGCTGCTCGGCTTCTCGATTGGCATTCTCGTTCAGCAGTATGAATGGAAAGGAATCTTCTTTTCTTTCGTTACATTGGCTCCGCAAAATGCTATTGCTGTCCCCGCTATGATGATTACAAGCGCAGCTTCGATCTCATTCGGCGTCTACTTGGTGAAGAACCGGCTGCTGCAGCAATCGGGAACGCTTCTGCCTCAGCTGGGCACGCTGACGTCAACTGCCATGATTATGCTGCTTCTGTTCGCAGGCGCGGCCTTGGTGGAGGCTTATATTTCACCTTCTGTGATCGGGTGGGCTGCTCCCTACCTTTCGTCTCGTAACGGCATGATTTGACATCAATTTGTTTGACTTTCTCTGCGTTTAACCCCTATAATGAAGGGAACGTTTCCTATAAGTGCGTGTTCAAAAAGTCCGGTTTTCAGCACATGAGCTTATGCCTTCCGATGATGCGTTTTTTCAAAACGCTGCAGAAGATGGGATGAAGCTAGGAAATGAGGAGCGGAGCGAAGTGGAAGCTGCGTGAGCACCGGAAGTTCCGGCTGAATGCCATATTCGATGTCGAGCAGGCGTCCTGATCTGCTTCGTGATCAAAAGTGGATTTTTTGAACAACTTCTATAAGAGGCGCGGACATGTGGTAGGGGGGAGATCATGGAAGCCCGGATTGAGAAGATCAAACAACAATTGCAGTCGCAGGGATATAAGCTGACCCCGCAACGCGAGGCTACCGTTCGCGTGCTGCTGGAGAATGAAGAAGACCATCTGAGCGCAGAAGAAGTGTTCATGCTGGTGAAGGATAAAGCCCCCGAGATCGGCCTAGCGACCGTATACCGGACGCTTGAGCTTCTGAGTGAGATGCATGTCGTGGAGAAGATGAACTTCGGAGACGGCGTGGCAAGATACGATCTTCGTACGGATAGTAATAAGCATCACCATCATCACCTGATCTGCGTGCAGTGCGGGACGATGGAGGAGATTAAGGAAGACTGGCTGCTGCCGCTGGAAGAGAGGCTGGAGCAGGAATACGGCTTCTTTGTAGTAGACCACAGACTAGACTTTCAAGGCGTATGCGTACGTTGCAGGGAGAAAAACGATCATTCAAACCCATTATAACGGCTTATGCGATCCATCCATCGGATGTAGAGAGCTGAGCCGTTTTGCCGTTCATAGGAGAGACTGGCGGAATTCCGTTTCGGCGCTGGTCGGCATACACATAATTTAAGCCAATGCTGGATAAGGTACGCTTAGTAACAATCCACTTAGGAGGCGTGGCAGATGATTATTGGAGTGCCGAAGGAAATCAAGCAAAGCGAATATCGGGTTGCTCTGACGCCTGCAGGCGTCACAATGCTGACAGCGGCTGGGCATACCGTTGTCGTGGAATCTGGAGCGGGTGGCGGCAGCGGCTTCGAGGACGAGGATTACGTCAGGGAAGGTGCGACGATGCGCGGTGCTGCATCCGATGTATGGGCGGAAGCGGATATGATCATGAAGGTGAAGGAGCCGCTCCCTGCGGAATACGGATATTTTCGAAAAGGACTGCTTTTGTTCACGTACTTGCACCTGGCTGCTGTTCCGGAGCTGGTAAAGGCGCTGGTGGATAATGGCGTTACGGGCATTGCATATGAAACGATTCAGCTTGATAACGGCAGCCTGCCGCTGCTGACGCCAATGAGCGAAGTAGCAGGACGTATGGCGGTTCAGGTCGGCGCGCAGTTTCTAGAAGCCTTCAATGGCGGCAGAGGCGTGCTGCTGGGCGGCGTGCCTGGCGTTCCTCCTGCTGAGGTTGTCGTGATCGGCGGCGGAATTGTCGGAACCAATGCCGCGAGAATGGCGCTGGGCCTTGGCGCCAATGTTGTCGTGATCGAGCGCAGCGCCGATCGGATGCGTTATATAGATGAGTTATTCGAGGGTAGAATCCGTACATTAATGTCTAGCCCGTTGCATATCGCGGAGGCGGTCAGCCACGCCGATCTCGTCATTGGCGCAGTCTTGATTCCAGGAGCCAAAGCGCCGCATCTCGTAACGGAGGCAATGGTCGAGCGGATGAAGAAAGGTGCTGTTATCGTGGATGTTGCGGTTGATCAAGGCGGTTCCATTGCCACCGTAGATCGACCGACGACCCATAAGGACCCGGTCTATGTGAAGCATGGCGTCGTGCATTATGCCGTCGCGAACATTCCCGGCGCCGTTCCCCGCACGTCAACCTTTGCACTTACCAATGTGACGATGCCGTACGCGCTTGAGCTTGCGACGAATGGATTAGCGGCGGTAAGGAAGAGCTTGCCGCTCCAGCGCGGCGTCAATACGTATGCCGGCATGGTGACGAATGAAGCGGTAGCGGCATCGACGAGCTATGCCTATACGCCTATAATGAAGGCACTAGAAAGCATTGCTTACGATTCGCTGGAGCCATATGACTCCGGCTCGCGGATAACATAATCCAGGCAGCGGTCTCATACTGTGATAGGGACAGACTATTTACGGTTGTGTGAGGAGAAGGAGGCTGCTTGGCATGGTTTTTTCATTCCGTAGTTGGCTCAATCGGATCTGGTTTCTGCTTGTTTTCGCTTTTCTTCTGTTTTTTGCCACTGGCGGTTACCGGTGGCTGATGGATATGATCTCGCCCGTCCATCCCTATCAGAAGCCGAAGGGCGCTGCGATCAAGGTGTTTGTCACGGACCCGGAGTCGCCGGAAGCCGGATATGGGGCGGATCGGCTAAGATGGTTTTACTGGTACGGGGAATAATGTCTTTAATCCTCATGATATTCGATAGAAAAGAAGGATTATTTATGTCGAATGTTGAATCATGATGGAGGTCCATCCTGAAGTATTGGCATTATCCCCGAAAGGAAGTTGCAATTGGAAGCTCAATTGAATCTTTATATGTCTCATCTGCAGCTGGAACGAAAGCTGTCTCCCAACTCACTCGCCTCCTATGAGCGCGATTTGAATCGGTTCATTCGATATGTGCAGGATGAAGGAATCGGGGAATGGACAAATGTTCACCGTCATCACCTGTCCAAATATATGATGCTGCTGAAGGAGCAGGGCCGTAAGGCGGCTACGATCTCACGACACATCGTATCGGTGCGCGCGTTCTTTCATTATTTGGCCCTCAGAGGCATTATTGTCTCGGACCCGTCGATTCATATGGAATCGCCGAAGCAGGAGAAGAAGCCTCCGCATGTCCTGACCGTGGCTACGACCAGCGCGCTGCTGGAGACGCCGAATACCGCTACCGCCACGGGCAAACGCGACAAAGCCATGTTGGAGCTGCTTTACGCAACCGGAATTCGGGTAACAGAGCTTGTATCGCTGAATGTGGAACATGTCCATATGAACATGGGGTATATACAGTGTATCAGCCATGGCTTGAAGGAGAGAATCGTTCCGTTCGGCAGCCATGCGAAGGATGCCATTAACGATTACCTGGAGCTGGGCCGTGAATGTCTCTTAACCGGCCGGGAGCCGGATTCGGCATTGTTCTTGAATCATTTGGGCACCCGAATGACCAGGCAAGGCTTCTGGAAAATGCTTAAAAAATATTCGAAGGAAGCGGGCATAGGAGCAGAGATAACGCCGCATACGCTAAGGCATTCCGTAGCCGCCCATCTACTGGAGAACGGAGCGGATATTCGTTCCGTTCAAGAGCTGCTTGGTCACGCGGACATTGCCACCACGCTGAAGTATACACAGCTTGCAAAAACAAGGCTAAAGGATGCCTACGCAGGAGCGCACCCGAGAGCTTAAGGCTGGTATTCTCGCAAATTCACTATCGTACATAAAATCACAGTCAGAAAGTAGGTATACAACATGAAATTTGAACGTATAGCCGTTATTGTACTGGACAGTGTCGGAATCGGCGAGTTGCCCGATGCAGACCAATTCGGAGATATAGGATCACATACGCTTGGACATATCGCGGAGCGTGTAAGCAGCCTGGAACTGCCGCATCTGCGGCGCTGGGGACTGGACCGGATTGCTCCCATCGGAGATTGGAAGCCGGAGAGCGGTGCATCAGGCGCTATTTTCGGCAAGATGGCGGAAGTGTCTGTAGGGAAAGATACAATGACAGGTCACTGGGAGCTTATGGGCCTGAAGCTGACGGTTCCGTTCCAGACGTTCCCAGACGGATTCCCGCCGGAGCTGATTGGACCGTTCGAAGAGCGGACCGGTCGCAAGGTGATTGGCAACAAATCGTCAAGCGGAACGGAAATATTGGACGAGCTGGGCGAAGAGCAGATGAAGACTGGCGCATGGATCGTTTATACATCGGCGGATAGCGTGTTCCAAATCGCAGCACATGAGGATATTATTCCGCTGGAAGAGCTCTACCGCGCTTGCGAGATCGCACGCGAGCTGACGATGGACGATCGCTTCACGGTGGGCCGTGTCATTGCAAGGCCGTATCTCGGCGAGCCTGGCAGCTTCAAGCGTACGCCGAATCGCCATGACTATGCGGTGAAGCCGCCTCAGCCGACCGTACTTAGCGCTCTCAAGGACGGAGGCTTCGATACGATTGCCATCGGCAAGATTAATGATATCTTCGACGGGGAAGGCATATCGGAAGCGACTTCGACCAAAAGCAACGCAGACGGTATCCAGCGTACGCTGGATCGGCTTAAGGAGCCGTTCCGCGGATTGCTGTTCACGAATCTGGTTGACTTTGATTCCCTCTATGGACATCGCAGAGATCCGGAAGGGTATGCTAGGGCGCTGGAGGAGTTCGACCGCGCCGTACCTGAGCTTGAGAAGGTTATTGGCGAAAAGGATCTGCTCGTCGTAACGGCAGACCACGGCAACGACCCGACCCACCCTGGCACGGATCATACGCGTGAATATGTGCCGGTGCTGCTGTACAGCCCTGCCTTTAAGAAAACAGGCGAATTGCCGGTTCGGGAGACGTTCTCCGATTTGGGCGCGACAATCGCCGATAATTTCGGTGTGCAGGCGCCGCCAAACGGGACAAGCTTCTTGAATTTGCTGGAGACGAAGTAAGTTTTACTTCGTAAAACTTTAAGTCCATGCTTACGAAGTAAGTTTTACTTCGTAAAAATTTTAGGTCCATGCTTACGAAGTGAGTTTTACTTCGTAAAACTTTAAGCAAATCCTTACGAAGTAAGTTTTACTTCGTAAAACTTTTTAGGAGGAATAAACATGAATCAATTGACTGCGGCGCACATTAAGGAAGCTGCGGAGTACATACAACAACAAACAGCGGTTAAGCCGGAAATCGGCCTGATTATGGGCTCGGGGCTTGGCGTGCTGGGCGACCACATCGAAAACGCGACGGTTATTGCTTATAAGGACATCCCGCATTTTCCGATCTCGACCGTAGAAGGCCATGCAGGCGAGCTGCTGATTGGATCGCTCTCCGGACGCTCTGTTGTGCTGATGCGCGGCCGCTTCCATATGTATGAGGGCTACGGTCCTGAACTGACGGCATTCCCAGTCCGCGTCATGAAGGCGCTGGGCGTGCAATCCTTGCTTGTGACGAATGCAGCCGGCGGCATCAATCTGAACTTCGCTTCAGGCAATTTGATGCTGATCTCGGATCATCTGAACATGACGGGCAAAAACCCGCTGATCGGTCCCAACGATAATGCGCTTGGCGTTCGCTTCCCTGATATGTCGGAAGCCTACAGCAAGCGTCTGCGTGCCATTGCGCAGGAGGTTGCAGCCAGCCAAGGGATTGAAGTTCAGGAAGGCGTATACGCAGGCTTGCTTGGTCCGACATATGAGACCCCTGCCGAAATCCGCATGCTTCGCACATTAGGTGTGGATGCTGTCGGAATGTCGACCGTTGCCGAGGTGATTGCGGCCCGCCACTCGGGCATTGAAGTAGTCGGAATTTCCTGTATTAGCAACATGGCGTCCGGAATTCTGGATCAGCCCTTGTCCCATGAGGAAGTAATGGAAACAATCGAACGTGTCAAGTCCCAGTTCCTGGGTCTGGTGACAGCGTTAATTTCTAAAATGTAACAGTTTTTGTAACACAATTGTAACATTTAGCTCGACTCAATGTGACAGTTTTCCAAACGGGAATCGTCGTATAATGTCCATGATCAAAGAAAGATGGAGTGGACGAGCAATGGATAAGCAATTACTAATGCAACTGGAGCAGCTGCGCAATGCAATGGTTGAGACGGCAATCACGGAGAAAAACTTGCTGCACCGCGATGTGCTGGTGCTCAGCCAGTCGTTGGACGAGATTATTGTTCGGGTTCAGTCCGAGCAACGACTGCTCGCCCGTACGACGTAGTTGCGCCTGCTCATATTTGGAGGGAGCAGACATGCGGGTTGTTGATGTGATCCATAAGAAGCGCGACGGCGGCGAGCTGTCGTCTGAAGAAATCGGATTTTTGGTCCAAGGCTACAGCCGCGGCGAGATTCCCGATTATCAGATATCGGCGTGGGCAATGGCGGTCCTGTTCCGCGGGATGTCGTCTGCCGAGACGGCGGCTTTGACGCTGGCTATGGCTTCCTCAGGCGATCAAGTGGATTTGTCGCCGATTCACGGCATTAAAGTAGATAAGCACAGTACGGGCGGTGTTGGAGACAAGACGACTTTGATTATCGGGCCGCTTGTAGCCTCTGCCGGCGTTCCCGTAGCAAAGATGTCGGGACGCGGCCTTGGACATACAGGCGGTACAATCGATAAGCTGGAGGCCATTGATGGCTTTCACACGGAGCTGTCGCGCGAGGACTTTATCCGACAGGTGAATGATATCGGTCTGTCTGTCATTGGACAGAGCGGGAATCTGGCCCCTGCCGACAAGAAGCTGTATGCGCTGAGAGACGTTACAGGCACAGTAGAGTCTATTCCCCTCATAGCGAGCTCCGTAATGAGCAAGAAAATTGCGGCGGGCGCTGACGCGATCGTGCTGGATGTGAAGACGGGCAGCGGCGCTTTCATGAAGACGGTGGAGGATGCCGAGAAGCTGGCCAATGCAATGGTTGCCATTGGCTCGGAAGTCGGCAGACAGACGGCAGCCGTCATCAGCGATATGGATCAGCCGCTTGGCTTCGCGATTGGCAATGCGCTTGAGGTAGAGGAAGCGCTGGCTACGCTGAAGGGCCAAGGGCCGGATGATCTGACCGAACTGTGCCTGGCGCTTGGGGCACATATGGTCGTGCTTGGAGGCAAGGCATCCACTTTCGACGAAGCGAAGGAGCTGCTGCGAGGGAAGCTGGCCAGCGGCGAAGCTCTCGCCAAGTTCCGGGCATTCATTGAAGCCCAGGGCGGCGATGGCCGCATCGCCGATCAGCCGGAGCTTCTGCCCAAGGCCCCTTACACCATTGAAGTGCAAGCCCGGCAGTCCGGATATGTCAGCGTTATTGAGGCGGAACAGCTTGGCCTCGCAGCTATGATGCTGGGTGCTGGACGTGAAACCAAGGATTCCATAATCGATTATGCTGTTGGTCTAATCCTTCGGAAGAAGGTAGGCGACGAGGTGAAGGAAGGCGATACGCTTGCCATTCTGCATGTACGGAACAAGAATGAAGCGGCCGACCAAGTAGGCGATCGCGTGCTTGGCGCTTATACGATTGAGAATGCCAAGCCGGAGCTTCGCCCGTTGCTTCTGTCGGTTGTTACATCGGAGGGTATCACGCGTTTTTAGCATAAAAGGCATGTTGTTCGGATAACAGCCCTTCACTAGAAATAAGAGTAGACAGCCGGTCCGTCTCGGCATATAATGGATGTAATCATAGCTTAGCAGAGCGGTCGGAGAAAATGGAGAACCCTTTTGCAGAGTAAGCGCCAATTTGGCGTGTACTCTTTGCAGAAGGGTTTTTTGCATTTCCGGCGGTTCCTGCAATAGGACTGGGAGCAACCAAGGAGGAATGCACGATGAAAACCCTATTCTCGGCGAGGGAACGTGAGCGCTATCTGGAGCAAATGGCCGGGGAAGAGCTGGACCTGCTCATCATCGGAGGAGGCATTACAGGGGCTGGCATTGCTTGGGACGCAAGCATCAGGGGGATGAAGACAGGGCTGCTGGAGATGAACGATGTGGCATCGGGCACAAGCAGCCGTTCAACAAAGCTGATACATGGCGGTCTTCGTTATTTGAAGCAAGGCGAGGTCAATCTCGTCAGGGAGGTAGGCTCCGAGCGGGCGCTGCTGCATAAGAGCGCTCCACATCTGGTCGACCCGATTCCGATGCTGCTGCCGATCTACAAGAAGGGGACTTACGGCTATCTCGCCAGTGCCGTAGGCTTGTATATTTATGACTGGCTTGCAGGCGTAAAGAGAAGCGAGAGGCGTAAAATGTACAAAAGAGAACAGACGATGGCGCTGGAGCCATTGTTCAAGACGGACGGACTGAAGGGATCGGGCTACTATTACGAATATCGGACCGACGATGCGCGACTGACGGTAGAAGTGATGAAAAGTGCCCGGTCCAGAGGCGCGATTATTGCCAATCATGCGAAGGTAGAGCAATTCATCTACCGCAGAGGCAAGGTGGCAGGTGTCAAAGTACTCGATCTGGCGAGTGGCAATAGTTACGAAATTTATGCCAAAAAAATTGTCAATGCTGCCGGGCCATGGGTCGACGAAGTACGGAAGCGGGATAATTCGCTCCATGGCAAAAAGCTGCTTCTGACAAAAGGTGTCCATCTGGTCGTCGATTACAAAAAGCTGCCGATCCGGCAAGCAGCGTACTTCGATGTTCCGGGAGGACGAATGATTTTTGTCATCCCCCGCGGCGGCAAGACCTATATCGGCACGACCGATACCGTGTACAAAGGCGGGCTTGAAGAGCCGGGCATTACCGATGAGGATATGAACTATTTGGTGGATGCGGTCAATGCCGCCTTCCCGAGCGTCCGGCTGAAGAAGCGGGATGTGGAGACAGGCTGGTCCGGCCTGCGCCCGCTATTATGGGAAGAAGGCAAAAGTCCATCCGAAGTATCGCGCAAGGATGAGATCATCCTGTCGGATTCCGGTCTGATTACCATTGCCGGCGGGAAGCTGACGGGGTTCCGCAAGATGGCGGAGAAGGTCGTGGATCTGGCATCGAAGCAACTGCAGGATGAGAATGGCAACATCTATCCGCCGTGCACGACGGATAGGGAACCAATCAGCGGAGGTGCCAGTCCGGGTGCCAGCTACGAGCAAGCGATTGATGCCGCCATGCGATTTGGGGGGGATGCGGGACTGATCCGGGCGCAGATAGCGGATCTGGCCACGAGGTATGGCGCCAATACGATAGACGTCTTGAAGGCTGCACTTAGCGCTCAAGATTATTCGGCGAAAAAAGACCAGCTGCTCTATGGCGAAATTCTCTATTGCATCGATCATGAGCTGACGCTGAACGCTGTTGATTTTCTGCTGCGGCGTACGGGCTGGCTGCTCTTTGATTGGAAGCGGGCGGATGATGCTCGTAATCAGGTCGTTGATATGATGGCTTCTATCATGGGCTGGAGTGAGCCTGAGTCACGAAGGCAGCATATGCTCATTGAGGACCAGATAAAAGAAGTATGGAGGAGCCGCGCATGAGAAACCTTCAACAATACTCAGCCTATATTTTCGACCTGGACGGAACCATCTATCTTGGGAGCGACCCCATCGACGGGGCCGTAGAGACGATACAGCGGCTGCAGTCGCTCGGGAAGAAGCTGCTATTCTTGACGAACAAAACGATCGACTCACGCGAGGCGTATTTGCGCAAGCTGCATGGCTTTGGCCTTTCGGTTACGCTGGAGGAGATTCTGAATCCGGCACTCGTCACTATTCATTACTTGAAGCGGCATCATCCCGGCGTGAAGGCGTATGTCATCGGCGAGGATATATTGAAAGACGAGTTAAGAGACAACGGCATCGTATTCGCGGATACACCGGATGAGACAGGGGTTGTCGTTATCTCTTGGGACCGTAACTTCCACTATGACCATCTGGACTTTGCCTATCAAGCGATCAAGCGCGGCGCCAGCGTCATAGCGACCCACCCTGACCGTACGTGTCCGATGCCTGGGGGAGAGATTCCGGATTGCGGGGCGATGATTGGCGCGATCGAAGGCGCATCCGGCATCAAGGTAGATATCGTCATGGGCAAACCTTCGTCGCTGACGACCGAGACGGCGCTTCACCTCTTGAATGTAGAAGCAAAGGATTGCTTAATGACGGGTGATCGTCTGGAGACCGATATCCGTATGGGTCAGATGGCTGGAATGGGCACGGCGCTTGTATTGACCGGCGTGACGGGAGCTGATGACTGGAAAGGGTCTGATGTGAAACCGACTTACGTGCTTCAATCGGTATGGGAGATTGGGCAGGCTGGCTAATAGAGCTGGCTAGCGATGACAGAATTCGGATGAGGGACATCCGAAGGATGTGATCCGCGATTTCTTTGAAGTGAAGTTATGAAATGAGGAGACGAGGGTTTGCGATGTTCGAAATTTCGTTGAATACGGACACCATGCTGCTGCGGCTTCTGCTTGCCGCCCTGCTCGGAGGCATCATCGGATGGGAGAGGGAGAGACGGAGGAAGCAGGCCGGGCTTAAGACGCATTTGCTCGTCGCGGTAGGAGCTGCCCTAATTATGCTTACTTCTATCTACGGCTTCGACAGCGATCTGATCAATCATCCCAATGCCAGATTCGATCCTGCGCGACTGTCGGCACAAGTGGTCAGCGGCATCGGATTTCTTGGCGCAGGCGCCATATTGCGGCGCTCCAATCATGTCATCTCCGGTTTGACGACGGCGGCTACGCTATGGGTCGCGGCGGCGATCGGATTAAGTGTCGGCTCAGGCTTCTACTGGCCTGCCGTTGTGACGACTGTGCTTGTCCTGCTCAGTACGCTGGTACTGAACAAGTTCGAATCGAAGTTCCTGTTTATCAAAAAGGCGGGCACTCTGAAAATCGTCATTGATACCGGCGATAGCCCCATCGAAATCCATCGGATTACCTCCTTGCTGGAGAAGTCGAACATGTCGGTCGAGCAGTTGAGCGTCATGAACGGGGGGGATGCAGACGAGCAGGGAAGCACCTCCTGTACGATGGAATTTCGCGTCCATTCCTTTAATGCAAAGGGAATTAATTCGCTTTTCCAACAGTTGTGGCAAGTGGAAGGCATCAAGCAAGTCCGCATGAACTGGAGAGAACGCGAATAGAGGAAACAATCATGAAAGCGCAAACAAAATGTAAAAATATTTCTTGTCAAATTCGTGAACCGCATGTAAAATGTACATGTACAATTGAAAATGCCGGGCGGAGATGATGAGAAGCCCTTTGCATAACGAACTGCTTTCGTATGTTTGAAAGCGTTTTAATGCAGAGGACTTCTCTCTTGTTTTTTATCCGGCGAAAATGACATAGGGGGATTCCGAATGAAGAAGCTGGCATTATTGATCCTTGTATTTGCATTTATCATCTCGGCATGCAGCAACGGTAATTCATCCGGCGGCAAAGGAAACGACGGGGGGGACGGACCGGTTAAGCTCCAGTTTTACTTCCCGGTAGCGGTTGGCGGCCCGATCACCAAACTGATTGACCAGCTCGCCAAAGACTTCGAGAGAGAAAACGAAAATATTAGCGTTATGCCGATCTACGGAGGCAGCTATCAGGATACGATGACCAAAGTGGCAACAGCCGTGCAGGGCAACAACTCGCCGGATATGGCCGTGCTCCTGTCGACGGATCTGTACACGCTTCTCTCGATGAATGCGATCGAGGATCTGACGCCTCGCTTCTCGCAAGATTATTTCAACGGGTTCTACGAAGCTTTCCTTGGCAACACCAAGTCGGGAGATCAAGTATGGAGCGTTCCGTTCCAACGGAGCACCATCGTCCTGTATTACAACAAAGATAAATTCCGCGAAGCGGGTCTTGACCCGGAGAAAGCGCCAGCCACTTGGGAAGAGCTGCGTGAGTATGCCGCCAAGCTGACGAAGACGGATGGCTCACAGTGGGGCATCGAAATTCCAAGCACCGGTTATCAATACTGGATGCTGCAAGCGCTGTCACTACAATCGGGCGAAAACATCATGTCGAACGACGGCAAGCAAGTTCACTTCAACAAGCCGCATGTCGAGGAGTCGCTGCAATTCTATATGGATTTGGGGCAGAAGGATAAAGTGATGCCATCCGGAACGATTGAATGGGCGACCGTACCTTCCGACTTCATCAGCGGGAAGGCGGCTATGATGTTCCACACGACTGGCAATCTGACGAAGGTGAAAAACGAAGCTGCTTTCGACTTCGGCGTAGCGTTCCTGCCGGCTAACAAACAATACGGTTCCCCGACAGGCGGAGGCAACCTGTATGTATTCAAGGATATCCCGGAGCGGAACAAGGAAGCAGCGGTTAAATTTATCGAGTTCCTGACACAGCCGGAGCGAGTTGCGCAGTGGTCAATCGATACCGGCTATGTCGGCACGACGAAGGCGTCCTACGAGACGGAAGCGCTCAAGCAATATGTTGCGGACTTCCCTGAGGCAGCCGTAGCGCGCGACCAACTGGAGTTCGCCGATAGTGAACTTTCCACGTACCAGAACGGCCAAGTGACGAAGATCTTTAACGATAATATCCAGGCTGCGCTGCTCGGCACGCTAAGCGCCAAGGAAGCGCTGGCGAAGTCGCAGGAGCAGGCGGAGGGAATCTTGAAGCCGTTCCAGTCCAAATAAAATAGAGATTAGGCCAGAGACCATTGAGAGCCGCGACAAGCATCCGAATGCTTTCAATTGGTGAAAGCGCGTTCATGCATGCTCGCGGCTCTTGTGCTGTCATTAAACCTTCTTCAAGGTGGAAACGGGTGATAAACATGACACGAAGATTTTCGATCAACTGGAAAGAGAACGCATTTGCTTATGCCCTTCTGCTTCCATCCTTAGTGTTTTTGGTGATGTTTACCTTTTATCCGACATTCAAATCGATCTATCTCAGCTTCTTCAGCTCCACCTTCGGAGCGCAGAGCTTTGTCGGATTCGATCAATATGCCAGGGTGCTGCAGGATGAAGTGTTTTTCAAGGTTATTAAAAACAATCTGATTCTCGTTATCGGTACAGTACCCACAAGCCTGCTGCTAGCCATCTATATGGCAATCTGGGTGAACAACAAAATGAGGGGTAACGGCTTTCTGAGAGCTTCGTTCTTCTATCCGACGCTAATCCCGATGATCTGTATCGCGAACATCTGGCTGTTCATCTACACGCCGGATTACGGCTTGCTGGACAAATTTCTGTCCCTGTTCGGCATCGATGGAGCCAACTGGCTGGGCGAACCGGGCTGGGTCATGTATGCCATGATCCTGATGCTGATCTGGAAGGAAGCCGGATTTTTTATGATTTTTTATTTGGCTGGTTTGCAAAACTTGCCGGGCGATGTGTATGAGGCTGCGAAGATTGAAGGGGCGAAGCCGTTCCATGTTTTCCGCAAAATTACGTTCCCGCTCATTATGCCAACTACGCTGTTCTGTATGATCGTCGCCACGACGAATGCCTTCAAGCTGGTCGACCATCTGTACATCATGACCAAAGGCGGGCCGGACAATGCCAGCAACCTGCTGCTGTTCTTCCTCTACGAGACGGCATTCAGCTTCTGGGATATGGGCGCAGCGTCCGTATTGACCGTCGTGCTGCTCGTCATTTTACTGGGGATCTCAATCTTCAACTACGCTTATCTGGATAAGCGCATCCACTACTAGGGAAGGGGAGTGCAGGTACATGTATCGCGTAATCAATCGAACTATCATTGTATTGCTGGGCATTCTCTTTATTATGCCGCTAGTGTGGACGATATTGACTTCGTTTACGCCATCGATCGAAGTTATCACGCGCATGAATCCGTTTTCGGTGAAAAATCCGACGTTCGGCAACTATTTGGCGGCATGGGAGACCATCCCGTTCCTGCAATATTACTGGAACACAATTGTGATCGTCTTAGGCATTCTGGCAGTTCAGATGATCACGGTTACGCTTGCGGCTTACGCATTTGCCAGGCTGACGTTCATCGGTTCCGGCGTAATTTTTATCGTATTTCTGGTGCAGATCATGATTCCGCCTGATATTCTGATCTTCCCGAACTATGCCATTATGAAAGAGCTGAACTTGATCGACTCCAAGCTGGCGATCATGCTGCCGTATTGGGCATCCTCCTTCGGTGTCTTCTTGCTTCGCCAGACATTCAAGCAAATTCCGGTGGATCTGGATGATGCGACGAAAGTGGACGGCTGCAAATGGTGGCAGACGCTGTTCTACGTCTATCTGCCTTCGGCGAAGCCGACTTATGTCGCCTTCGGCTTGATCTCCGTCAGTACACACTGGAGCAACTTCATGTGGCCGCTGATCGTCACCAACTCAGTGGAGTCGAGACCGCTGACGGTCGGCATAGCAATCTTCGCCCAGTCGTTCGAGACCGGGGCGCAATGGGGGACGGTAACTGCCGCGACAGTCCTTGTCATTCTGCCTTTGCTGGCTGCGTTCTTCTTCTTCCAGAGACAGTTCGTCGACAGCTTCATGCATTCCGGATTGAAGTAGGCGGACGCGATGGAAATTGTATTCATGGGTACGGCATGTGCGGCAGCCGGACGGGATCGGGACAATACATCGCTGCTGCTGCGCGGCGGCAGCAGCAGTACGATGATCGACATTGGCGGGAATCCGCTAGGCAAATTGAAGAAGCTGGGCATGGGGACGGGCGAGGTGGCCAGGCTGGTGCTGACGCATCGGCATATTGACCATATCTACGGACTTCCCTCCTTGCTGTGGGGGATGTGGCTGGATGGGCGAGCGAAGCCGCTTGATATCTATTGCGATCATGGGGACCGGAAGTGGCTGGAGGACTGGATCTGCAAGCTGGGTATGACTGACTGGCCCGCCAGCTTCGAAACGGTCATTCGAACGTATGCATGGGAGCAGCCTTCTGTACTGATCAGCGACTCGGATATGGTGCTGTCCGTCTTTCCCGGCAGGCATGCGGTGCCGACAGTTGGCATCAAAGTGGAGCATCATGGACGAGTGGCGGTATATTCCTCCGATACGGAGCTGAACCCTGCGATCAAAGCGATGAACCATATAGATCTGCTTATTCATGAAGCGACGACGGCAAGAGTTCCGCTGGCATCTCACAGCAGCTTGCAGGAGATCATTCAATATTATGATTGGACGGCGATTCGCCGGCTCGCGCTGGTGCATCTGACCGACAGCGAGCCTTATGACGAGGTGTTCGCCGAAGTGACGCCCTATATCCGCTCACGGATGAAGCTGGCGCAGGATTTGGAGAGCGAGCTGCTGTAACGATTGAGCAGCATTTGCTGTTGATTGAACCGGAGACATGGAGATAGCGTTGAATCAACGATGAGGTGATGAGAGATGAGAAAAGATCATGACGGTGCCAGAAGAATGGCGTATTTTTTGAAGCGTAAGCCGATTATTACATCCCTGATGAACGAGGAAGAGCTGCAACCCGTGCTGGAGACCAGCTCTAGCGTGGTGTTTATTTTGAAGACGGATATATTTAGAATCGATGCGATCGTCGAGGGGATCAGGGACGCCGGCAAGCTGTCCTTCGTCCACTTCGATCTCATTGACGGGATCGGCAAGGACAAGACAGGCGTTGCTTATTTGGCCGAGAAGGTGGGTATTGACGGCATTGTGACGACCAAAAACAACATTATAGCCGAAGCCAAAAAGCTGGGTTTGCTGACGGTTCAGCGCCTGTTCGTCTTCGATTCCGTCTCGCTCGAGAATGGAATCAGGATGACGAAAGCATCAGAGCCTGATGCAATTGAGGTGCTCCCTGGCATGGTGTGCCCTCGTATTATGGGGCGCATTCGCGCCGAGCTGGACATACCGATAATTGCCGGTGGCTTGATGGTGGATATGCAGGATTACGAACTGGCGCTGAAGAGCGGGGTCATCGGCATATCGACCTCCAGCAAGGAACTGTGGCGTTGGCAGGATCAGCATATGGGCTGAGCAGGCTATAAGTTTGACTATTGTTCGGCAAGGTCATGCAGCCAGAGCAGCAGAGATGCCGATGCTGTTATAGAGAAGCGATCCAGGCTTTTTGTCTATGTTGTTGCGAAGGTGCTTAAGTGAAATAACAGAAATTGAAGAAAGTAAGGTTAAGCTGGCGCATAGGCGCTGGCTTTTTTGTTATTTTCATTGATTTGTTTTGCAGATGACAAGTTTCGTCAGCAAATGTTCTTTATGATCCTCAGCAAGCCAGTAGCGTGAAGCTTCTCTTGTTATTTAGGATTTGTTAGCTACTAGTTTTACTATTTTGTAGCGAGATTCCTGAATGAGCTAGGGAGGCGCTCGGGTGGGAAATAAGTCGGTAGAATCGACTGAATGAGCTAGGGAGGCGACCAGGTGATAAATAGGTCGGTGATATCGGCTTAATTGGTCTGTTAGCGTTCAACTGGAGGCATAGGTCGGTTTGAGCGACTTAAATGAGTCAGTGAGGCAGGTAAAGCGGGAATATGCCTGTGAAATCGACTTAAAACGCTTTGTGAGACGCTTAATGGTTAATAGGTCGGTTTGAGCGACTTAAATGATATAACCTTTGAAAGGCTCCGTTTCCAGATAGCGACGGGGATGACCTCTCTCAAGCACGCGCTGCCATTCGAGTATTTCTTTTCATCTTATCCGCTCCCTTCAAACCACGCGCTTAATAGTTGCAGAAAGTGAAAATCAGCACGTTTTTTACAATTGAATCCATTCACGAAATGCTCCGCCAAGGAATAATTTCCAGCGATAGCGTCAACACTGGAAAGGAAAATAGTGCCGTATTGCACATCTATCTACCAGGAGGGACATTTCGTTGAAGAGATCAGTAGCTTCATTAATCGCAATAGTTATGACATGTACGCTTATGCTGCCGGCGGCAGCGCTCGCTGAGGAGAAAGCGCCGCAGCAGCAAAGCGCAGGGACAATCGACCTGGCGCCATCCGCAAGATCATCTATCCTTATGGATGCCGATACCGGAACGATCATCTACGAGAAGAACAGCCACGACAGGCTTCCGCCTGCCAGCATTACGAAGATTATGACGCTGCTGCTCGTCATGGAAGCTTTGGACGAAGGGAAAATCAAGCTGACCGATATGGTGCGCACAAGTGAATACGCCGCATCCATGGGTGGTTCGCAAATCTTCCTGGAGCAAGGCGAAGAGATGTCTGTCGAGGATATGATCAAAGGCATCGCGCTGGCATCGGGCAATGATGCGTCGGTCGCAATGGCGGAGAAGCTTGCGGGCACGGAGAGCCAATTCGTCGCCATGATGAACGAGAAGGCGAAGGAGCTTGGCATGAATGATACGCAGTTCGCCAATCCGAATGGCTTGCCGGTTGAAGGACATTATTCCTCCGCGCATGATATTGCCGTCATGTCCAGGGAGCTGCTGAGACATTCAGAGGTGACGAAGTATACGGGATTATACCAGGACTACCTCAGGAAATCGTCGGAGAAGCCGTTCTGGCTCGTCAATACGAATAAGCTTGTTCGCTTCTACAGCGGGGCGGACGGTCTTAAGACCGGCTTTACGAGCGAGGCAAAATATTGTCTGTCGGCAACGGCGAAGCGGGATGATCTGCGCGTTATCGCGGTCGTCATGGGCGAACCAACGACCAAGCACAGGAACAACGAGGTATCTCAAATGTTCGATTATGCATTCGCCCAATACATGAACTATCCGATTGTAGGCGAAGGCGACCCCATCGGTACAGCCCGAATCGAGAAGGGAATGGAATCCGAGCTTGAGCTTATTGCGGAGAAGCCATACAGTATCTTGCTGAAGAAAGGGACGCCGACAGCGGATATCCGGCATGAGCTGAAGCTTAACGATCAGCTTAAGGCACCGATTCAGAAAGGTCAATCGATTGGCAAGCTGATCGTCTATCAGGGAGATCAGGTGCTTAAGGAATATGACATTGCTGCGCCTAATAAGATCGACAAGGCCAGCTGGTGGAAGCTTCTGGGCCGTGCAGCAGGCGGATTGTTCCATTAATGCGGGAATCGTGCAGCTTTTGTCAGCTCCTAGCGGTATGCTTCTAGTTTTGTCGGTGTGCAGGAATTGGAAGGGCATTTAGAGAATTGCTAGTTCTATCTCGGCAAGAGTATCCATTACCCTGAAGGAGATGAACAGCGCGAATGAGTCTGCAAATCGAATTGGAGCATTACCGCAAAGTGCTGATTGTGCGGTTGCATGGCGAGCTTGACCATCATACGGCGGATATTGTCCGGTACAAGATGGAGGAAGCCTTACTGCGCGACAGCGTCTCCCATGTCATTTTGAGCCTGAAGGATCTGGGGTTCATGGACAGTTCGGGACTCGGTGTCATATTGGGCCGCTACAAGCAAGTGAAGGCCAAGGGCGGCAAAATGGTAGTCTGTGATGTCAATCCCGCCGTACGCAGATTGTTCGAGCTATCGGGGTTGTTCAAAATCATTGCCATTCACGACAATGAGCGAAGCGCGATTACGAGTTTGGAGGTGGTGTCATGACAAGCCGCAACGAATTAAAGCTGTCGTTCAGCGCCCGTTCGGAGAATGAAGCCTTTGCTCGCATCGCAGTCGCGGCGTTCGTGTCTCAGCTGGATCCGACCATGGAAGAGCTGAACGATTTAAAGACGGCCGTCTCGGAGGCCGTAACCAATGCGATCATACACGGCTATGATAGCGATGGGACAAAGATGGTGGAGATTGAAGCTTCTATTGATATGGACATGGTATCCATCGTCGTATCGGATCGCGGCCGCGGTATTGAGGACGTCGAGCTGGCTCGTCAGCCGCTTTATACGTCAAAGCCGGAGCTGGAACGCTCCGGAATGGGATTTACGATTATGGAAAATTTTATGGACCGCTTCGAGGTTTCCAGCTCGATAGGCGGCGGAACCCGGGTAGACATGCAGAAGAGAATCGAGTCAAAAAAAGCGCTCTACAATTAGAGCATAGGGGTTGAGCCTCATGGATGTCGATTTGAAGCAAACAGCCCAGCCTTATTTGGATGACGCGGAAGTGAAACGTCTGATCGCTCTCAGCCAATCTGGGGATACCGTCGCGCGAGATACGCTTGTCAACTGCAATATCAGACTGGTCTGGTCTGTTGTGCAGCGCTTCATCAACCGGGGCTATGAGCCCGAGGATCTGTTCCAGATCGGTTGTATCGGTCTGCTGAAGTCAGTCGATAAATTCGATCTGTCGTACGACGTGAAGTTTTCGACGTATGCGGTTCCGATGATTATCGGAGAGATTCAGCGGTTTCTGCGGGACGACGGCACGCTAAAGGTAAGCCGGTCGCTCAAGGAGACGGCGAACAAGGTTCGCAAGATGAAGGATGAGCTGTCGAAGACGCTGGGACGGCTGCCGACGATATCGGAGGTAGCGGAGCGCCTCGGCATTACACCGGAGGATGTGGTGTTCGCCCAGGAGGCGAACAAGCCGCCTACCTCTATTCACGAGACGGTGTTCGAGAATGACGGGGACCCCATTACGCTGATGGATCAGATCGCTGACGACTCACAGGAGCGTTGGTTCGATAAGCTGGCACTGGTAGAAGCGATTGAAGGGCTGAGCGAAAGGGAGCGACTGATTGTCTACTTGCGCTACTACAGGGACAAGACGCAATCCGAGGTCGCCAGCAGGCTAGGCATATCGCAGGTGCAAGTATCGCGCCTGGAGAAAAAAATATTGCAATCGATCAGGGACCAAATCGCTCAATAGCGGTTTGGTCTTTTTTTATGCAAAACCTTCATATTTTTGGCTGAGTATCCTTATCCTCCTTGTCTCATACTAATCGAGAAACGAATTGCCATGAAGGGGCAGAAGGGATGATGACATATGGGCAGTTCCAGCCATGGGGTCCTCTATCTGCGATTGAAAAAAAGAATCTACATCCGGCCCACGCACACGGTTACGCTTGGACAAGTGGCGAGACTGATGACGGATGATGACGGGCTGGAGGACAGCTTGAAGAGTCTCAAGCTCTACGAGCATAGCAAGCAGGATGGCAACCGCGTCGTCATTGATATGCTCCAGATCGTCAAGTCGATACGGCAGTTATATCCTGACGTGACGGTTGAAGCTTACGGCGATCCGCAGGTGCTGCTGATGGTTGCCGACAAGCCGGTCAAGCCGAGGTACGCGCTGCTTGTGCTTGCGTGGCTGCTGCTCTTTTTTGGAGCGGGGCTGGCCATTATGAATTTCCACACAGACGTGAGCATGAAGGAAGTCCATATCCGCATTGTCGAGCTTGTAACGGGGAAGAAGACGGAGCATCCGCTTTGGTTCCAAATTCCGTATTCGTTCGGTGTCGGACTGGGTATGGTGCTGTTCTTCAACCACATCTTCCGCAAGCGGTTTAATGAAGAGCCCAACCCGCTGGAGGTCGAGCTGTTCATGTACCAGGAAAATATTAATGACTACGTCATTGCGGATGAGATGAGGAAAAAGGCCAATTACGACCAGCTCCACGGCGGCGGTTCCCATGATTGATCTATTGGCGAACATGTTCATTGCCGTGCTGGGCATTGGCGGAGGCCTGGCGGTGGGCAGCGGGCTCGTGGCGCTCCTGATTGTCTTCGATCTGATACCGCGATTGGCGCAGCTGACGAACGCATTCCGGCTATCGATCTGGTTCGAGACAGCTATTATTAGCGGAGCGCTCTATTGGACATTCGCCGACTTTATGGACTGGCGATTGTCGCTGCCCCCACCGCTATTCTTAAGCGGAGCGGGGCTGTTCGACGGAATCTTTGTAGGGATGCTGGCCGCTGCGCTGACGGAAGTCATGAACGTTCTGCCGATTCTGGCGAAGCGGCTGCAGCTGTCGCGTTATATCGTAGGACTTGTAATGGCGATGGTATTGGGGAAAACATTTGGTTCCTTGTTCGATTGGCTAGTATTCCAGTGGTAAAGCGAGCAAACAGAAAACGAGGTGGGCCGATGATGAGTGATATGCAAAGAGAGAACGAGGAAGTTAGCAAGGACGGCGGGATGAAGCCGCAATTTATATCCGAAGACCAGTTGCAGGAAGAATCTCGCCGCGGCGGAGCTGAGGAGGAAGGCAACAGCTTCGATGAGATTATGCAAGTCAGCAGGGGGATCGAGGAGCAAGAGGAACAAGAGGAGAAAGAGAAGAAGAAGAGGGAACCGATTCCCCATCATCTGGACACTGTGCTGAAGAAGCTGGAGGAGATGGGCTACAAAACAAGCTTTGATGTTGTCGTACGGGAGATGACATTCGGAGAGAAGAGGACGGCGCTTTTTTGCCTGAATGGCCTGGTGAAGGAAGAAGTATTGACGGAAGTGCTCATGAGACTGACCTATCTGGAGCCAGGCGATTTAAGCAGCGATGCGCTTCATTCGTTCCTGGACTTCTATGTGCCTGCTGCGCAAGTAGACAAGGAAGAAGACTGGGATATGCTGATCACGTTTGTGCTGGCTGGCGGCAGCGCCTTATTCATTGATGGAGAAAGCAAAGCTCTGAAGATCGATGCCAAAAACTTTCCGGCACGCGGCATGGAGGAGCCGTCCCTGGAGAAGGTCGTGCGCGGGGCGCGCGATGGCTTCAACGAGACGCTGATGGTCAATATCTCCCTTGTCCGCAGAAGGCTGCGCGATCCCAAGCTGCGCTATGAGCTTGTCATGGTCGGAGAGCGCACCAAAACGGACGTGTGTATTGCCTATATCGACGATATTGTAGATAAAGAGCTGCTGAAGTCGATCAAGGACAAAATATCGATGGTCAAGGTAGACGGCTTGCCGCTTGCGGATAAGCAGCTGGAGGAAGCGACGATCAAGCGCGGCTGGAGCCCCTTCCCGCTCGTACGCTATTCGGAGCGCCCGGATACGGTCGCAGCGCATTTGCTGGAAGGGTCAGTCGCCATCTTTGTGGATACATCTCCCAGCGTCATGACATTGCCAACAACGTATACCGACCTGGTTCAGCATGCAGAGGAAAACAGGCAGACGCCATTCATTGGCACTTATCTGCGCTGGGTCAGATTTATTGGTATATTTGCATCGCTCTTTATGTTGCCCCTATGGCTCTTGTTCGTCATGCACCCGGAGTTCAAGCCGCCGATGCTGGAGTTTCTGGGGCCGAGCAAGACGGGGAAAATTCCGCTCTTTGTGCAGTTTCTTCTCGTGGAGATCGGTGTCGATTTGCTGCGGATGGCATCCGTACATACGCCGACTACCCTTGCGACGGCCATGTCGCTGGTAGCTGCGATATTGATCGGCGATATTGCGGTGCAGACGGGGCTGTTCGTGAATGAGGTTATCCTTTATATGGCAATCGCAGCAATTGGGATGTTCGCTACGCCAAGCTATGAGCTCGGCCTTGCCAACCGGATCGTACGCCTGGTGCTGCTTATGGCGGTGGCGGCCTTCAACGTGCCAGGGTTCGTCATTGTAACGACTGTGATTGTCATTTTCCTGGTGAACGAGCGTTCGATGAACCGTCCCTATATGTGGCCGATCATCCCCTTCGATGCGAAAGCGCTGCTCAGCATCGTCATTCGTCAGCCGCTTCTCTATAATCGGACAAGGCCGAATATATTGAGGCCGCAGCAGCGGGACAAGATGCCGGAGACGAGCTAAAGGAACGTAAAAATACAAATGAAATGCGAAATTATCCATTTCAGATGCGCTGCTCATGCGTTATACTGATGCTATAGTTGCAAATAATATCAGTAGCGCTTCATGATGGAAGCGTCAAAAAAGCGAGGGGTAGCAATGTATCTGCACGGTACAAGTAACATTAATGCAAACGGTCATTTGGAAATAGGCGGGAATGACGTCACAGACTTGGCGAAGAAATTCGGTACGCCATTATATATTGTTGACGAGGCTCTTGTGCGCCAGCGCGCCAGAGAATATGTCGAAGCATTCAAGGCTTCCGGACTGAATTTCCAGGTCGCCTATGCGAGCAAGGCGTTCAGCGTAATGGCGATGTGCGCCATCGCTGAGCAAGAGGGACTATCGCTGGATGTGGTGTCCGACGGCGAGCTGTTCACGGCTCTGCAAGCGGGTTTCCCGGTGGAGCGCATCCACTTCCACGGCAACAACAAAACGCCGGATGAGATCAACATGGCTCTGGACGCAGGTATCGGCTGCTTCGTCGTAGACAACTTCGACGAGCTGGCGCTGCTTAACGCCCTTGCCGGCGACAAAGCCAAAAAAGTAAACATTCTGCTGCGCATTACACCAGGCGTAGAAGCGCATACGCATGATTATATTTCGACAGGACAGCAAGACTCCAAGTTCGGATTCGATCTGGGCAACGGCGCTGCGAAGCAAGCGATTGAAGAAGCGCTGAAATTGGACAATCTGGTTATCCTGGGCGTTCACTCCCATATCGGTTCGCAAATCTTCGAGGTTGAAGGCTTCCGTATGGCGGTTGACAAGGTTGCTCAGTTCGCCGTTTCCATCCGCGCAGAGCTGGACTTGACCTTCAAGGTAATCAACCTGGGCGGCGGCTTCGGCATCCGTTACGTGGAAGGCGACACGCCGCTTCCGGTCAGTGAATATGTAGGCGCCATTACGGACGCAATCAAAACCAACTTTGCAAATGCGGACTTCCCGCTTCCGGAAATTTGGGTAGAGCCGGGCCGCAGCATGGTCGGCGATGCCGGCACAACGCTGTACACTGTAGGGACTAGCAAAAATATTCCCGGCGTACGCAAATACATCGCGGTTGACGGCGGCATGACAGACAATCCGCGTCCAGCCCTGTACCAATCCCGTTATGAGGCCCTTCTGGCGAACCGAGCGAGCGAAGCGACAGAAGAGACGGTGTCTATTGCAGGCAAGTGCTGTGAGAGCGGCGACATGCTCATTTGGGATCTGGAATTGCCGAAAGCGGAGACCGGCGATCTGCTTGCTGTATTCTGCACAGGCGCATACAACTATGCGATGGCAAGCAACTACAACCGCATCCGCCGTCCGGCTGTCGTCTTCGTAAAAGACGGCGAGGCAGACCTTGTTGTTAAGCGCGAATCGCTTGACAATATTGTATGCAATGACGTGATTCCGGCAAGACTGCAGAAATCAACCCTTGCGAAGTAAGGGCAGAATTGGTAACGTAGTCTTATTCGGATAAAGAAAGGTAGATGCAATAATGGCAAAACAAGCAAAAATCAAATTGGCGAGCGGCGGAGAGGTTCATCTGGATCTGTTCGACCAGGACGCGCCTAATACTGTCGCGAACTTCGAGAAGCTGGCGAACGACGGTTTCTATAACGGTCTGACTTTCCACCGTGTTATTCCAGGTTTCGTAGCACAGGGCGGATGTCCGAATGGCAGCGGAGCAGGTGGACCAGGCTACACGATCAACTGTGAGATCAACCCGAACAAGCATGAGCGCGGTACGCTTGCGATGGCCCATGCCGGCCGCAACACAGGCGGAAGCCAGTTCTATATCTGCTACCAGCCGCAGCCGCATCTGGATGGCGGACACACGGTTTTCGGCAAAGTAACTAAAGGCATGGAGTTTGTTGACGCGCTTAAAGGCGGAGACAAAATGGAGACAGTTGAAGTTTCCGAAAAATAATGGTACGATGTGTACTATAAATTAGTAAGTTAGCTTTCCTTCGGGGCAGGGTGAGATTCCCAACCGGCGGTGATCGGAGCGCAGCGCAGAACGGACAACCGTATGTGCTGCGCATTCCGTTAGTCCGTGACCCGGGCTGATGAGCTCATAAGGGCAATAACTTGTGAGACATTGGAACGGTGGACCTGGTGTAAATCCGGGACCGACAGTATAGTCTGGATGGGAGAAGGAGAAGCTTCGGCAATGCAGTACAACAGATTTGTCATTTTCCCTTGTGCATCTTTTCACATGTATAGGGAGAAGTCTATTTGTTGACTTTGCGAGTAAGATAGATGCAAGACCGCTTTATTGCGGTCTGTTTTGGAGCATGCTTTGGCATGAAGGCGCAGCTATGCACGGTTATTTGTGCTGACTTAGCGGTGCTTGCCTTGTTTGCTTATGGGCATATCTTATTACTCACGCCGTTGTTCTCGATATCTCACCCCCCTGTCGGCCAGCTTGCCGGTATGGGGGGTTTTTGCGTCTTGATCGATATATTGAATGACGAGTATTACATGTCGCTGGCGATTCAGATGGCGGCGAAGGCTTCCGGGCAAACCGGGATTAATCCGGTTGTTGGCTGCGTTGTAGTGAAAGAAGGACGTATCGTAGGCATCGGCACTCATCTGAAGCGGGGCGAAGGCCATGCCGAGGTGCATGCGCTGTCGATGGCCGGCAGCGAAGCGCAAGGAGCGACGGTCTATGTGACACTGGAGCCTTGCAGCCACCATGGCAAAACACCGCCCTGCTGCGATCTGATTATAAAGTCTGGTGCGGCCAGAGTCGTAGTCGCGGCCACCGACCCTAATCCCGTTGTCTCCGGTACAGGAGTGAACCGGTTAAGGAAGCATGGCATTGAAGTCAGCACGGGCTTGTTGGAGCATGAATCCCAAGCCTTGAATGAGAAATTCAATAAGTATATTACAACCCGCCTGCCGTTCGTAACCTTGAAGACGGCCAGCACGCTGGACGGCAAGATCGCAACGGAGCAAGGCGACAGCAAGTGGGTGACAGGATCTGTCGCAAGGGAGCAGACGCATACGCTGCGCCATCAGCATGCGGCGATCATGGTTGGCATTGGAACAGCTTTGGCTGATGATCCTCAGCTGACGACCCGTGCGGCAGTGCCTGCCATCCATCCGGTCCGCATCATCGTCGACTCCAAGCTTCGTCTTCCGCTTGAAGCTCGTGTGGTGAGCGATCCATCGGCGCCTACGATTGTGCTGACGACTGAGCAAGCCGATACTGAGAAGCAGCGGCTGCTGAAGGAGGCCGGCATCGATGTCATCACTTGCGGCAGCGGTCCGGCCGTGGACATGAAAGTAGCGCTGGCTGAGCTTGGGCGCCGAGAGATCGGCTCCATCTTGCTGGAAGGCGGGGGCAAGCTAAGCGGGACGATGCTTGACCAAGGTCTGATCGATAAAGTCGTGCTCTATTATGCAACCAAATTTATCGGCGGCGCCGAGGCACCGCAAAACATTGCGCTCCCCGGCCGTGCCGCGATGTCGGAGGCCATTCCATTGGAACGGGTTCAGGTAGAGATGGCGGGAGACGATATATGCGTGACCGGATATCCTAGATACGCTGCGGATACAGGGGCATGATAGGGCGATCCGGCGCGAGGGAAGGAGCTTAGGATTCATGTTTACAGGCTTGGTAGAGGAAATAGGAACGATGAAGAGCGTGAACAGGCAAGGCGAAGCGATGATCTTGACGATTGCGGCGAAAGTCGTAACGGAAGGCGTCAAGCTAGGCGACAGCATATCGGTCAATGGCGTATGCTTGACGGTCACTTCCTACGATCGGCAATCTTTTGCGGTGGATGTGATGCCGGAGACGTATCGCCGGTCCGGCCTGCATCTGCTGCAGTCGGGAGAGCCGGTTAATCTGGAGCGGGCCATGCAGGCCGGCGCTAGATTCGGCGGACATATCGTGCAGGGCCATGTCGACGGCACCGGAAGGGTCGTCACGCGCAAGGCGGATGCCAATGCGGTCGTCTTTCGGATTCGGCTGGATGATCCGGAGCAGCTGCGCTATATTATCCCCAAAGGCTCTGTTACGATCGACGGAATTAGCTTAACCGTTATAGACACAACAGAAGACGGCTTTACCGTATCGATCATTCCGCATACGCTTGCCGAGACTGCGCTGCAGTACAGGCAGCCAGGCTCGATTGTGAATATCGAGACCGATATTATCGGGAAGTATGTGGACCATCTGCTGCATTTCAGGGGTCACAGCACCCCTAAGAAAAACGAACCATCCAAGCTGTCAACCGCTTATTTGGCGGAGCATGGGTTTTTATAAGAGAGAATATAGAAGGCCAGGGAGGGAACCAAAATGAATCATGCCGAAGAACAAGATGTATTTGACACGATTGAAGCAGCAATAAGCGAACTGAAGCAAGGCCGTCCAGTCATTGTCGTCGATGATGAGGACCGCGAGAATGAAGGCGATTTGATCGCACTTGCTGACGGAGCGTCACCGGAAGTTATCAACTTTATGATTACGGAAGCCAGAGGCCTGGTCTGCGCGCCGATTACTCAGGAGAGGGCCGAGGCGCTGGAACTGCCGCCGATGGTCACGCATAATACGGATTATCACGGTACGGCATTTACCGTCTCTATTGACCATGTGTCGACCACGACAGGCATCTCTGCTCATGAGCGGTCGCTTACGATAAAAGCATTGATCGATCCCGATGCGAAGGCAGGCGATTTCCGCCGGCCGGGACATATCTTCCCGCTGATCGCCAAGGAAGGCGGCGTGCTGAGACGCGCGGGACATACGGAAGCTGCCATTGATCTGGCGAAGCTTAGCGGCTCCAAGCCGGCTGCCGTTATTTGCGAGATTATTAAGGAAGACGGCTCGATGGCCAGATTGCCCGATTTGGTAGAATTCAAGACGAAGCATGGCCTGAAGCTTGTTACGATTCAAGAGCTTATCCGCTATCGCAATGAGAAGGAGAAGCTGGTAGAGCGTGCGGTTGATGTGAAGATGCCGACCGACTTCGGCCAATTCAGAGCGATTGCTTATACGAATCAGGTGGATCAGAAGGAGCATGTCGCACTTGTGAAAGGCGAGATTGATCCAAGTAAACCAACATTAGTGCGCGTTCACTCCGAATGCCTCACGGGCGATGTGTTTCACTCCCACCGCTGCGATTGCGGTCCACAGCTTGCCGCGGCGTTGAAGCAAATCGATGAAGCCGGAAGCGGTGTGCTGCTCTATATGAGACAGGAAGGACGCGGCATCGGCCTGATCAACAAATTGAAAGCTTATGAGCTTCAGGAGCAGGGATTCGACACGGTTGAAGCGAATATTAAGCTAGGCTTTGCTCCGGATTTGCGGGAATATGGCATAGGAGCTCAAATTTTGAAGGATCTTGGCGTATCCAAGATGAGATTGCTGACGAACAACCCTCGCAAAATCAGAGGACTCGAAGGCTACGGCCTGGAAGTAGTCGAGCGCGTTCCGATTCAGATGGAAGCGAACGAGAGCAATCGCCATTACTTGCGCACGAAGCAGGCGAAGCTTGGCCACATGCTGCGTATAGAAGGTCTGGAGCCGGATGCGGTACCCCAGCAGGAACAATAAATTAGACCCATACAAACAAATTTGAGAGGATGTTTTGAACATGACGAAAATTTATGAGGGACATTTAGTATCAGAAGGGTTAAAATATGGCGTAGTGGTTGGAAGATTTAATGAGTTCATCAGCGGCAAGCTGCTAGGCGGAGCTTTGGATGCGTTCAAGCGTCACGGAGCTTCCGAATCGGATGTGGAAGTGGCTTGGGTACCGGGCGCTTTCGAAATTCCGCTAATCGCGCAAAAGATGGCGGAGAGCGGCAAATACGACGCCGTTATTACGCTTGGCGCTGTCATCAGAGGCGCTACGCCTCATTTCGATTATGTGTGTAACGAAGCGGCTAAAGGCGTATCTGCCGTAGCGCTCAAAACAGGCGTTCCGACGATTTTCGGTGTATTGACGGTCGATTCTATCGAGCAAGCCATTGAGCGCGCAGGTACGAAAGCAGGCAATAAAGGCTACGAAGCGGCTGTTACCGCGATCGAGATGGCGAATTTAACGAAACAGCTGCAAGGATAACCGGCCAGCTGTACAACGCGGGAGGTTGCAAGAGTGTCTGTGCTTTATAAGCTGGAAGCATTCGAAGGTCCGCTGGACCTTCTGCTTCATTTGATCGACAAGGCTGAGATTGATATCCATGAGGTATCCATTAGCGAAATTACCATTCAATATATGGAGTATCTGGATGCCATGAAGGAGCTGGAGCTGGATGTAACCAGCGAGTTTCTCGTCATGGCGGCGACTCTGCTGGCAATTAAGAGCAAGCAGCTCTTGCCGAAACCTCCCGTCTTTGAAGATCATTACGAGGAATGGGAAGATGACGGCCTCGATCCTCGCGACGAGCTGATTCAGAAGCTGGTGGAATACCGCAAATTCAAGCAATTGGCGGATCAGCTGCGGGAGAAGGAATTCGAACGCAGTCTCGTATTTTCCAGAGAGCCGGAGGATATGACCCCATTTCTAAAAGAAGAAATCATCAATCCCGTTGAAGGCTTGCATGTTTCGGATTTGGTCGCTGCTTTCCAGAAGGCGCTGCGCAAAGCCGCAAGGCGAAACGTAATCGCTACTGTACAGCGGGACGAGATATCGGTCAAGGACCGGATCAGGGATATCGTGGACGTGCTAAAGCAATATGAGACGGTCAGGTTCTCCAAACTGATCCGCGAGAACATGGATCGGCATGAGGTCGTGGTGACGTTTCTTGCGATATTAGAGCTAATGAAGATGAAGCATATTCGCTGCTTCCAGCATTCGCTCTTTGAAGATATCGTCATTCATTGGAGAGGAGAATCGGAAGAAAATGGATTATCAGAAGTTGAAGTCGATTATTGAGGGACTTCTATTCATGGCCGGCGATGAAGGATTAACCAAACGCCAATTGGCGGATATCTTGGAGATGGATTCCGACTTTGCCTCTGAATTGGTATATGACTTGCAACGGGATTTGCAGCGCGAGGAGCGGGGAATTCAAATTACCGAGGTTGCATCCGCCTACCGGATGACGACCCACCCGGAGCATGCACTGTATTTTGAACGCATGGCTTATACGCCTACCAGGGCTCAGCTGTCGCAGGCAGCGCTGGAGACATTATCTATTGTCGCTTACAGACAGCCGATCACGCGTATCGATATCGAAGAAATTCGCGGCGTGAAGAGCGATCGTGCCATACAATCTCTGGTATCAAAAGATTTGATCGAAGAGGTGGGCCGCGCGGAAGCCATCGGCAGGCCAATCTTATACGGAACAACGAAATCATTTCTTGATTATTTTGGATTGGCCTCCATACGCGAATTGCCGGAGCCGAAGCATATCGATGTCGATGATGCGCTGGACGAGCAAACCCAGATGCTGTTCGAGCGCCTCGATGGAAGACAAATGACAATTGATGAATTAAAAGAATGAGAATCAGCCGCCAGGCCATACTAATTTCAACCTATATTAGGGAAACGGAGGAAGCATTAACATGCCCGGTAACCCTTACGGTTGGATTTGGGCCGGCGGCTTTTTTTTGCTTGCCATCGTCGTTGTTTTGTCCTCCCCGGTCGTCGTTCATGGATATGTGAGGCGGGTTGGCAATAATGATGATGCAGAGCTAAACGTGAGAGCATTGTTCGGCCTCATTCGATACCGTTACAAAATCCCGTTCATGAGCATGGACGGTCTGGCTGTGAAAGTGGATGAACAAGTGAGCGCAAGCAAAGCGGGATTGAATACATGGAAAGAGTTCAACGACGAGATCGACACGGACAAAGTCGTCAGCTCTATTGAGAAGTACAAGGAGATCCTTCGTTTGACAAAGGATTTGAAGGGTTGGATTAAGGATACTCTAGCCAGAGTACACCTGACGGAATGGCGCTGGACGACCTCCATTGGCACCGGTGACGCAATGTGGACGGCTATGGCTACTGGTGCCGTCTGGTCAGTGAAGACGGGGATTCTGGGGCTGCTGTCCCAGATAGTTCATGTGAAGAGCGGGCCGGTAATGGAGGTCCACCCCAACTTCAGCCAACCAGCTTTTAAGACCGAGTGGTCGTGCATAGCGCAAATCCGCTTCGGTTATGCTATCCTTGCCGGACTTCAACTTTTAGTTCGCATGAAGAAATGGAAGGGAGGCGTCAAAGCATGGCAGAACATCCTATTCAGGGCCTAATGCAAACCGCTATGGAAAACATTAAAGAGATGGTAGACGTGAATACCATCGTTGGCGATCCGGTTCAGACGCCGGATGGCAGTGTTATTATGCCGATCTCGAAGGTTGGCTTTGGCTTTGTTGCCGGCGGAAGCGATATTCGTACGGAGAATGAGCATAAACACACAGGCGGAGCAACGGATGCGCATAACGCTTCCGTATCGCTGCCTTTTGGCGGCGGCAGCGGCGGCGGTGTATCCATTACGCCAATCGCTTTTCTCGTTGTGGGCACTCATGGCGTCAAAATCGTTCCGCTTGATAATCAGACCCATCTGATGGAGAAAGTGATCGATTCCGCTCCAAAAGTATTCGAAAAGCTTCAGACGATGATGCGAGGCAACCATTCCGACACGGACTACGTGGAGACAACAACCACGATTATCGACGGACATGTTGCGGATGAGACCGAGCGACACGGTTAAAAGTTGTCCCATATGCTTATCCCCTGACTGCCCGAAAGGGCAGTTTTTCATTTTTTTGAATGAATCGCCTCGTCTACCCCGGGCAGTACAAGCATATACTATGGCAGGAGCAAGAAAGTCGTCAGCTTACCATCGCAACGAGAGGGGTATACACAGCATGAACAGCGAAAAGCGAAGCAGACTCATGCGCCTAATTGCGCTGTTGATCATCATGTCGTTTATGAGCTGGACAATAGTGCCTGGCAGCGCGACAGCGGCTCCTTCGCCGCTTGGTACGAAGGCGCGTGCATCGGCACTGATTGATGTTCAGTCGGGCAGATTGCTTTACAGTCATGAGGGAGATACGCCGATGCGGATCGCCAGTTTGACAAAAATTATGACGGCGATTGTAGCGATCGAGCATGGCAATATGAACGATATGGTGAAAACATCCAAACGCGCATTCGGCAGGGAAGGTTCGTCGATCTATCTCAGGCTGGGAGAAGAGATGAGCCTATCGAATTTGTTGTATGGACTGATGCTGCGCTCAGGCAACGATGCAGCAACCGCCATTGCGGAGCATGTAGGCGGCTCTGAAGAAGGCTTTGTACTTCTTATGAATCAGAAGGCGGAAGAGATCGGACTTGCCCATTCCCAGTTCCGCAATCCGCATGGCTTGGATGAGGAGGGTCACTACTCCACGGCCAATGATCTTGCCAAGCTGACTGCCTACGCGCTTAGAAATGAAGCTTTTGCGGAGATTGTCAAGACGAGAGAAAAGCGAGCCCCTAATCCCATTGACAGCTGGGACTATCGCTGGCAGAACAAAAACAAAATGCTGTCGATGTACGATGGGGCCGATGGTGTCAAAACAGGCTACACCAAAAAAGCATTTCGCTGCCTGGTAAGTTCCGCCACTCGTGAAGGCCAGCAGCTAGCGGCTGTGACCATCAATGACGGGGACGATTGGGCGGATCATCGCCATATGCTGGATTGGGGCTTCAAGCATTATCCGATGGTGTCCATTATCGAGAAGGGCAATGATATTGCCGGTTATCCGTACGTTGCAGCTCAAAGATTCCATTATCCGCTTGAATCGGACGAGCATAATGCCGTTCATTCCAAGCTTCAGCTTATAGATGCAGCAACTACAGCATATGCGCTTGGCGAGCGCGGCCGTCTGGCATTTTATCTGAACGGACAGCCTATCGGCGCAGTGCCGATCTACGAACCAGGTAACCCCAGATTAGGGAGTCAATAAGCTGATAAGCCAGCGTTTTGAATTTTCATCGGAATCGCTGATTCATCATTGACGGGTGTTCGAGCGGGAGATCGGGAACCGGTCAGTACGGTATGCGGGGGAGGAAGTCAAATATGGTGAACTGGATTTGGTTGTTTTTTATCGTCATAAGCGTAGTTGTAGCTGCGATAACCGGAAAAATGGATACCGTTACGCAAGCGGCTTTCGACGGCGCAAAATCAGGCGTTACGGTAAGCTTTGGTTTAATTAGCATTATGGTATTTTGGCTCGGAATGATGCGCATTGCCGAAGATGCCGGACTATTGACGAAGCTGGCTCGTCTGCTTAGGCCAATTGTACGCTGGCTGTTCCCCGATATACCGAAGGATCATCCCGCCATCGGTTACATCATGAGCAATTTAAGCGCCAATTTGTTTGGACTCGGCAATGCTGCCACCCCAATGGGGATCAAAGCGATGCAGGAGCTTCAGAAGCTCAATCCGGATAAGGACACCGCGACGCCAGCGATGTGTACGCTGCTGGCGCTGAATACATCAAGCATTACGATTGTTCCGACAACCCTTATTGCGATCAGAATGAATTATGGCTCGGCGAATCCTGCTGAGATCATAGGAACGACGCTGGCTGCTACATTCGTAGCAACAGCGGCGGCTATTCTGGCTGACCGCTGGTACCGCCGCAAATCCCAAGCTCCTCCAACCACCCCCCGTCCGCCTTTAACGGGCAAAGGACGGGTACGGCCGACGGGAGGTGGAGAGGTTGTATGAGTTGTTTACCAAGCTGTCATCCTGGATGATTCCCGCTATTATTGTGTTTATTCCGCTTTACGCCGCTATGCGAAGACGAATTCCTGTCTATGAGACTTTCGTAGAAGGAGCGAAGGACGGCTTCGGAACGGCCATCGCCATCATTCCCCCCTTGGTAGGCATGATGGTAGCGATTAGCATGTTTCGTGCGTCAGGAGCCATGGATTTGATGTTGTCGGCGGTTAAACCGGCCTTCGACTGGATGGGCATTCCCAGCGAAGTCGTTCCGCTTGGCATTCTTCGGCCTCTCACAGGTGCGGGGTCGCTCGCTTTTACGGCGGATTTGATTCAGACCTATGGCCCGGATTCCATGATAGGCCGCATCGCTTCGACGATCCAAGGCAGCACGGATACGACGTTGTATGTTCTTACCGTATACTTCGGCGCTATTGCGGTCAGACGTACACGTTATGCGCTAAAGGTTGGCCTTTTCTCTGATATTGTCGGATTTTTTGCGGCAATCGCCATTTGCTTATACATATTCAGGTAGCGGAGCTTGTGCTTTACTCTCGATATCGTTATGATGGAGAGTGAGGTGAAAGAGCATTGGAACGTTTACAGAAGATTTTGGCTCAGGCAGGAATTGCATCCAGACGGAAATGCGAGGAGCTTATCTTGTCCGGCGCCGTTGAGGTTAACGGTGAGAAAGTAACGACGCTCGGTGTGAAAGCGGACGTAGCGGTCGATACGATTACCGTAAACGGTAGGCCCATCAGAGGCGAGAAGAAGATTTACTTAATGATGAACAAGGTGAAAGGCGTTATTACAAGCGCTAAGGACCCTCAAGGACGCAAGACCGTTACTGACTTCTTGCCGGGCATCAAAGAAAGAGTGTATCCGGTTGGCCGGCTCGACTATGATACCGAAGGCCTGCTGCTGCTTACTAATGATGGCGAATTCGCGAACAAGCTGACACATCCCAGCCATCACGTTCCGAAAACCTATCATGCTACTGTGAAAGGCGTTCCGCATGGAACTGCGCTGGAGAAGCTTCAGAGAGGCATTATGCTGGAAGACGGCATGACATCTCCGGCAGAGGTAGAGTACCATGATGTGGACACGGAGAAGAATGAAGCGACGATCTCGATTACGATCTATGAGGGGCGCAATCGCCAAGTCCGGCGGATGTTCGATGCCATCCATCATAAAGTCATACGGCTGAAACGAATCAAATTCGGAGAGCTGGGCTTGCAGCAATTGGGCAGAGGCAAGTTCCGTCATCTCACGCCGCAAGAGGTTCAAGAACTTCTGGGAGCAGCAACCAAGACACATAAAGTTCATAAAAAGTGATCGGCGGCGGCAGTTATTGCCGTCGACTTTTCGTTATAATGATACTAGGACAGCTGTGTCAATAGAACGGGTGGTGAATACATACATGGGTAAGTCGCGCAAGAAGATTCAGATCGTGATCTTGCTCGCAGTGCTGATATTAGGCGGTTATGCCATTGGCTCCACGTTCTTCGGGAAGGACAAGACGGGGCTTCTTAAAGTCGGTGCCGAGCCGCCGAAATTTGAGCTAGCGGATCTCGATGGGAACGTCCGAAGCTTGTCTGAATTCAAAGGGAAGCCGGTTGTAGTGAATTTCTGGGGAACCTTCTGTGAGCCATGCGTCAGAGAGATGCCGGAATTCGAGAGGCAATACGAGAAGTGGAAGGATCACGACTTGGTCATTCTGGCGATTAACTTGAGCGAGGATACGCTCACCGTCAACAACTTTGTGAATCGCTTTGATCTGTCCTACCCCATCCTCCGGGACGTGAACCGTCAAACGGAGCGCAGCTACGGGCTGCGGCAATATCCGACCACGTTCTTCATTAAGCCTGACGGAACGCTGATGGAAGTGAAGGTCGGAGGCATGCTGGAGAAGGATATCGAGGAACGAGTGGAAAGATTGTTGCAGTTGTAGGAGGTCATCACGTGTTAACGGTAGAAAATACAAAATGCGAATGCGGTCATCAGAATGCGGTCGGAACCGTGCTTTGTGAGTCCTGCGGCAAGCCGCTCCTGAAGGACTTGCAGCAATCCGATACGCCGCTGGAGATGCGCTATGACGGAGTGGCCCGCAGATCGCAGAAGAGCAATCAGACGGTGATCGACAAGATATGGAGCTTCTTCTCCTCGGTCAAGATCGCGATCTACTTGATCGTCATTACGTTCCTGACAGCTATGCTGGGCACGATCTATCCGCAGGAGAGCACGTTCATCAATAATTTCGATCCGTCTACCTATTATGAGAATACATATGGTTTGCCGGGCAAGATCTACTATATGCTTGGCTTGTCCCACACGTACGAGAGCTGGTGGTTTATCGGCCTGCTCGTCATGATCGGAACGTCGCTGGTCATTTGCAGCTTGGACCGGGTGCTTCCGCTGTACCGTGCGCTGAACAAGCAGCAGATACGTAAGCATCACCAATTCATATTGCGCCAGAAGACGGTATATACCGCCGATATTGGGGGCGATCCGAAGGAATGGGTGGCGAATTTCGGCGCTCAGCTGAAGCGCAGAGGATACAAGGTGCATCAAGAGGAAGGCCAAGGGACGGCTCTGCTGGCAGAGAAGAACAGATTCAGCCGGTGGGGTCCATACATTAACCATATTGGCTTGATTTTGTTCTTGCTTGCTATTCTGGCGCGCAGTATTCCGGGCTGGCAGATGGATGCTTATGTAAGCGTACCCGATGGCGATACGGTCAAGATTGCGGGAACGAACTACTATATCAAGAGCGAAAAGTTCATCGTCGAGTTCTACAAGGACGAAGAGCTTCCGGAGCAGCTTCAAGGAAAAGCACGAGCCAAAAACTACGAGACGCAAGCTGTCTTGTACGCTTGTGTGAGCGATTGCAATGATCCGCTCAAAGAGCCGGTACTGGAGGAAGTCAAGCGTCATAACATCATTGTGAATGAACCGCTCGTCTATGACGGTCTTAAGCTCTACCAGTTTGACTTTGATTTGACACCGAGGCTGAATGCGGTGAATCCGATTCTGGAGGACAAGCAGACCGGCGAGAAGTACGGCCCGTTCTATCTCCCTATGAAGGATTCGGCGCTGCAGCATAAGCTAGGACCTTTTACGCTAGACCTGTTCGCCAACTACATGGAATTTGCGCTCAATAGCGAAGGAAAGCCAACGACGCTATCTCGGGATCCGAATGCGCCGGCCTTTGTCTTTACAGTCAAAGGGCCAGGGCTGAAGCCTGAAGGCGAGCCGTACATCTACTTCCCGATGCAGAAGGACAAGGTGAAATTCGCACAGGATACGATTAACCGCGAAATCGCGGGCAAGATCGAAATTCGGGTGGACGGCATGGAAAACGTTGACTTCTCCGAGGCTACGACCCATTTGAACGTGCGTGTGGACAAGGCTCTTCCGTATCTATGGGTAGGCGCGGTCTTCTCTATGCTTGGCTTAATCATGGGATCGTATTGGCAGCATCGCCGGATCTGGCTTCGCATCGATGACGGGAAGCTGGCGCTTGGCGCTCATACGAACAAGAATTGGTTTGGCATGCGTTCGGATGTAGCACATGCCCTGAAGAAGATCGGAATCGAAATTGATCCGAAGACGCTAGATAACGGAGGGAAAAACGCGTGAGTTTATTGGACTTTAGCAGTGATGCGTTTATGGTTGCCTTTTTTCTATATTGCTTTGCTTTCATGTTCTATGTCATCGCCATAGCGGGCAAGAAGTGGAGCAACCGCGATCCCAAGATGCATGAGAAGCGCTGGGGCAGAATCGCATTTATCGTGTCGACCGCAGGTTTGGTCGCACATCTCACCTTCTTCTTTACACGCTGGATCGGAAGCAAGCAGATTCCGACAAGCAACATGTACGAGTTCATGACATTCCTCGGTATGGCGATCATGATCGCCTATACGATCGTATATGCCATGTACCGCAAGCCATTGCTCGGCATGTTCGCAATTCCGCTTACGATTATTATAGTCGCTTACGCGTCCGTATTCCCGCAGGAGGTTCAGCCGCTCATTCCGGCTCTGAATTCCGTGTGGCTGAAGGTACACGTGACGACAGCCGCGCTGGGCGAAGCGTTTTTTGCCGTCGGCTTTGCTGCCGGTCTGATGTATCTGCTCCGCGTCGTCAACTTCACTGACAAGACAAAGGAAGCGAGACGCGCACAATTTTGGATCGAATTCACGCTTTATTCGATTATCGTCATTGTCGGCTTTATCGTAGCTGTCTTCGGATTCCGATTTGCGGGCTATGAAGCATCGTTTACGGAAGAGAAGGTGCATATCGATAATAAAGGCCAGGAATCCACGATTGTGGATACGGTCCATTACTATTTGCCGCCAATTGTACAGCCGTATAATAGCCAAATCGTCGAGGTTCAAACGTTCCTTGGCATGGACAAGCCGTTGTTTGAAGCGCCATATTGGATGAACGGCGTCAACGCAGGACGCAAGCTCAACACGGTTGTATGGTCGATTATTGCGGGTACACTGCTGTACGGCGCATTGCGGTTGTTATTCCGCAAGCGTCTTGGCGCAGTTATTCATCCCGTTATGGAAGGCATCGATCCGGATGATCTGGATGAAATCAGTTACCGGGCTATTGCGATTGGCTTCCCGATCTTTACGCTCGGCGGACTCATATTTGCGATGATCTGGGCGGAGATCGCCTGGGGCAGGTTCTGGGGATGGGATCCGAAGGAAGTATGGGCGCTTATTACCTGGCTGTTCTACAGCGCGTACCTTCATTTCCGCTTGTCGAGAGGCTGGCAGGGTCTGCGTTCGTCGTGGCTTGCAGTTATCGGCTTCGTGATCGTATTGTTCACACTCATTGGGGTTAACCTCATTATTGCAGGCTTGCATTCTTATTCCGGTGTATAATGGAGCTTATGAAAGGAGTTGCTTGACATGTCCGACTACGGAAATCGCATATTGGTTGTAGACGATGAGGAGCGTATCCGCCGTCTTCTGAAAATGTATTTGGAGAAAGAAGGCTATGTCATCGATGAAGCCGAAGATGGAGAGACCGCTTTAAGGCTGGCATCCAATACCGACTACGCTCTTATCTTGCTGGATGTCATGCTGCCGGGTATTGACGGGGTGGAGGTATGCTCCCGTCTGCGCCAAGTGAAAGCGACGCCGGTCATTATGCTGACGGCCAAGGGAGAAGAGATGAATCGCGTCCAGGGCTTCGAGGTCGGCGCCGACGATTATGTCGTCAAGCCATTCAGCCCGCGCGAGGTCATTTACCGGGTGAAGGCAATCCTTAGACGCTCATCTGCGACCGCTTTCCTTACGAAGGAACTGAATACGAGCAATAATATTGTATTCCCTCATCTTGTGATCGAGCATGATGCGCATCGCGTCACAGCTGGCGGGCACGAGGTCAGCCTGACGCCGAAGGAGTATGAATTGCTGCATTACTTGGCGGTATCGCCGGACAAAGTGTTCTCGCGCGAAGAACTGCTGAAGGATGTATGGAATTATGAGTTTTTCGGTGATTTGCGTACGGTTGATACGCATGTCAAGCGGCTGCGCGAGAAGCTGAACAAGGTGTCCTCGGAAGCGGCGGCTATGATTACGACGGTATGGGGCGTAGGCTATAAGCTAGAGGTACCGAAATAAATGAAGCTCTGGGATCGATTGGCGCGTTTGCTGTGGCATAGCGTCGTGGGCAAGCTGTGGGCGACCATCATGTTGTTGGTCGCCGTTGTGCTTCTTATCCTCGGCGTTTTTTTGCTGCAGTATATCGATATATGGTTTGACGAGAATTCGTCGCATGATATTAAAGTGCTGTTTATTATTACGGCCATTATTGGATTTCTGTTGTCTACGTTTTTTGCTTTTTTCCTCTCGGCCAAAATCCAACAGCCGCTCCTTCAGCTGAAGAATGCCGCGGATTCCGTATCGCAAGGCGATTATAGCACGCGTGTGCATATCAGCTCCTCTGACGAGATCGGCCAGTTGGCCATCACGTTCAATAACATGACAGAGCAGCTTGATAAGCTGATCCATGCCCTGCACCATGAGAAGAATCACCTGTCGAGCATCTTGCGCAGTATGGGGGATTCTGTCATTACCTTCGATTCGGAAGGGCAGGTCATCTTGACGAACCCAAGCGGCCAATTGCTTATTAATGGCTGGTCGTCGCTGGAGTCCGCATGGGAGCAGGAGCCGTTGGAGGATGTGCCGTCATTTCCCGGCGTGCCAATGCCGCTGAGGCAGCTGTTCCAGCATGTCATGAAGGATGGCAAGGACTTGACCGAAAAAGTCCATGTGCATAGCAGCGTATGGTCGGTGGTGATGGCTCCCTTGCAATCCGGGAACGTCACAAGAGGAGCGGTAGCCGTAATCCGGAATGTAACGGAAGAGCATAAGCTCGATAAGCTGAGACGAGACTTCGTGGCGAACATTTCGCATGAGATCCGGACGCCACTATCGATGCTTCAAGGCTATAGCGAGGCTCTGCTTGACGATATCGTTGCATCGCCGGAAGAGAGAAGAGAGCTAGTCCAGGTCATCTATGATGAATCGCTTCGAATGGGCAGACTGGTCAATGACTTCCTTGATACTGCCCGTATGGAAGCTGGACATGTCGAGATGAACTTTCAGGAGATTGATCTGGGGCTTGTCGTCCGCAGAGTACACCGCAAGTTCCAGGTGTATGCCAAGGAACGTGAAGTAGCCTTGCATGTCAATGCTCCTGAGGACCAGCAGCTGACACTTAAGCAGGCGGATGAGGATCGGCTGGAGCAGGTGCTCACGAATCTGATGGACAACGCGGTGCGCCATACGCCTGCTGGCAAATCCATTACGATTGGAGCTGAGCATCTTCATGTAAGCGGGGAGCCTTATATCCAGCTGGAAATTAGCGATGAAGGAGTGGGCATTCCCCCCGAGGATGTTCCTTATATCTTTGAGAGATTCTATAAGGCGGATAAAGCAAGAAAACGGACAGGCGGCACGGGTCTTGGACTGGCTATTGTGAAAAACCTGATTGATCTGCATCACGGTAAAATTCATGTAAGCAGCACAGCCGCGACCGGCACAACCTTTACACTTCTCCTTCCTGTCGAAGGGAAAGAATAATTGTCACCGAATCGGGAAGGATGTCCGTATAAGCGGAAAATAAGAAAAAGCGTTCCATCGCTGGAACGCTTTTTTTGTTGAAGGTTACCGATTAATCTTGTTGTTCGTGAAACAATTAGGGCAGAATGATTTCTTTCGCTGTGTTAAGCTCAAGCATGCTTGTCAATTGCAGGAGCACTTCCTTCGGCGTTCCTTTGTCTACACGCAGAACCATGATCGCCGATCCGCCCTCAAGCTGACGGCCAACCTGCATCGTAGCGATGTTGACATCGTTGTTGCCAAGCAGCGTACCAACGCGGCCGATAATGCCCGGTTTGTCATTATGCGAGATGAGAATCAGATTGCCCTCTGGCGTAACATCGACAGGGTACTTGTCAATTTGAACGATACGAGGACCGTAGCCTGTGAGCAAAGTGCCCGCTACGACATGTTCTTCTTTCTTCGTGCGAAGAGCTACTGTCACCAGATTCGTAAAGTCTTTCGATGCATGTGACTTCTGAATAACGATGTTCACATCGCGAATTTTTGCAAGATGCATGGAGTTGACGACGTTAACTTGCTCTTGTCCAAGATGATGGGACAAGACGCCGCGAACGATATAACGTGTAAGCGGCTGCGTATCGACTTCGGCAAGCTCGCCTGAGTAGCTGACGACAATTTCTTGTACAGCACCCTCTGTCGATTGGGCAATGAAGCTGCCGAGCTTCTCGCCAAGCGTGAAGTAAGGTTGCAGCTTGCTTTGAAGATTAGCCGGAATCGGCGGCATGTTCACGGCATTCATGAATGGTTCGTTGCGCAGAATATGCAATACCTGCTCCGATACGTCGATCGCTACGTTCTCTTGCGCTTCGATGGTGGAAGCACCAAGATGCGGTGTTACGATAATTTTCGGATGCTTCAGGAATGGATGGTCCTCAGCCGGTGGCTCAACTTCGAATACGTCGAATGCCGCACCAGCAACGATGCCTTGGTCAATGGCATCAACGAGTGCAATTTCATCAATAATACCGCCGCGTGCACAGTTGACGATCCGCATACCCGGCTTCATGACAGCAAATTGCGCTTTGCCGATCATATGGCGTGTCTCTGGCGTAAGCGGTGTATGGACGGTCATAAAGTCAGCCGCACGGACGATATCGTCTACACTGGCCAGCTTGATGCCGAGTTTTTCGGCACGCTCTTCGGTCATGAACGGGTCATAACCCATAATCGTCATGCCGAACGCTTTGGCGCGCTTGGCTACTTCGCTGCCGATGCGTCCCATGCCCAAAACGCCAAGCGTTTTGTTGCGAAGCTCGACGCCGAGGAAGGACTTGCGGTCCCAAGTGCCGCCGACTGTTTTCATGTATGCTTGCGGAATATGACGCGCAACAGCCATCATCATGGCGAATGTGTGTTCACAAGTTGTAATCGTGTTGCCGTCCGGCGCATTAATGACGATGATGCCGCGCTCTGTAGCGGCTCCCAGATCGATGTTGTCGACACCGACACCAGCTCGTCCCACCACTTTCAGCTTTTTGCCGGCTTCCATAATTTTGGCAGTGACTCGAGTTTGGCTTCTAACAAGCAACGCATCGTAATCGCCAATGATTGCTACTAATTCGTCTTCTGTTAAACCAGGATTCTTGTCGACAATAATGTCAGTCGCTTCGACAAGCTGTTGGATCCCAAGATCGCTGATAGGATCGGATACTAGCACTTTGTACATGTAAAACAGGCCTCCTAGAATTGGCGTCGCACGCGGCCACGCTATAATTATGAACAGAAAAACCCTCGGCCCGCACCGCTCAAGAGCATCGGGTCGAGAGTTCAGTCTACGAACGAGTTGGACTTTACTATTTTATAGCATTAGCGCGGTCAATTGCAATGCTGAAACTTGCTCATTTGTGAAATTTTCGTTATGATTCAAGCACAACAGGAGGGAATGCTGTCATTCCGAGTAGAAGAATGGCAGTTGCGGCAGCGTCTCAGATTGATAGAATCTGGCTTTATTCGCGTTGAAATCTCCCGAATCGACAGCTCTTGTGTTGAGCAGAAGATCGACAATGCCGCCGACTGTTTTCAGCTTCATTTTTGATGCTTGTCCCGAACGGATGAACTCATCGACTCGACTTGTCAGATCTTGCGGCATAAAGCCGAATAGCTCGCCGCGTTCGCTCAGATAGGAGACGACAACCATATTTTTGACGATTAGCGAAAGCTTGTCCCATTGCTCTACGCTCATTGGCGCTGCTGCTTTGTAGGCAGCGGGAATGACCGGGTCAACGGAGGCTGCCCACTTCTGCATGGCTTCATAATAAGCCTGCTGAGCGGCCAGTGATTCACCAACAGCGGATTTATAGTTTGTATCGCTTTGAATTTGTTCCAGCAGTTTGGCGGGATCATCCGTCTTGTTAGATGCGGCTTTGGCTGCGGCGTCTTTGAAGTACTTCAGACTTCTGATATAGGCTACCTGGGCCTCCCCTAGCAGAGGGGACTTCTGCATATTGAAGGAACTGGCTTCATCCGCTTTCTGATCAGCCAGCTTCGCCAGATTCTTGAAGGCTGAACCGGCATCGAGATTGCCGCTGCGCAATAGCTTGTCCGCTACAGCGAGCCATTCGGTCTGAAATTCACGGTAAGGAGAAAATACGGTAAGATAGAAGGATACCAGTTCTTGCTGTTGATAAGGTGTAGTGACTTCGCTTTTTTTGCTAGCTTCTGTCTTAGCCGTATATTTGGCCTCTGCCTTCTCTGTGCCGATCTGTATGCCGTAGAAGAAAGCACCTACTGCGAATACAAGCATAAAAACAAATCCAACGCTAAATAACATGGCTGTGGTCGTTAATCGTTTTTCCATAATAAATCTCCTTCTATGTATCAATTATGTAAATACTTATGTAAGCATAACTATTACCCGAGAGCGAGGCGCGCAGCAATGAAAAAATTCGACATACGCAACATACGCGTGCGCAAGGTTAACATTGACGAGATTGATGACCGTATGCTACTTATTAACTTGTATGCTACGCAGGCGCTTACTCTTATTATCGGTATCATATGGATTTTATTTCAGCGTCAAAATTTATTGGATGTTTTGGCCATTCCGAAGCAATTGGAATTCCTCGTGTGGGGCGTCGGACTAGCCGCTGCGGTGATCGCAGTGGACCTGCTTATTTCCCGCTGGGTACCCGAGGAAGCAGCCGATGACGGCGGAGTGAACGACCGTATCTTCCGCACCCGGCCTATCTGGCATATTGCGCTTATTTCCTTTGTGGTTGCCGTATGCGAGGAACTGCTGTTCCGCGGTGCGATTCAGCATGCCATCGGTCCTTATTGGACAAGCATCGTATTCGCAGCCATTCATGTCCGGTATTTGCGTCACTGGATTCCGACAGGCCTTGTATTCTCCATCAGCTATGGCCTCGGCTGGATCTATATTCAGAGCGATACCTTATGGGCGCCGATTGTTGCGCATTTCGTCATTGATTTTGTTATGGGTATGATTATTCGATTCAGGAGGGAGCCATGAGCAGGAAACAAAGACATAGCCGTACATCCAGACCCCATCAACCAGAAAAGGCAGGTGACATGACGAATGCCACGGCTTCGCAGGAAGGCGAGCCGCTGAAGCTTCCGCCAAGGCGCAAGAAGTTTCCTTCTAGTCTCCATAAAGTGAACAAATGGTATTATAATTTATTGTTTGTTCTATTTCTTTGTCTCGTCGCATTTCTGTTCTGGTACGGCAATAAATTCAGTTCGTAAGCTCAATCGTTGCCGGATCGATGAACGTATAGCCCTCGGCTTCAATCTTGCCGAGCAGCTCATCCAGCGCTTCGGCCGTCCATGGCAGCTCATGCATCAAAATGTTGGCGCCGGGATGGAGCTGGTCCATTACATTGCGGATAACCACTTCCGGTTTGTCCCGTGCGGAGCTGTCCCAATCCAGCGAACCATTCGACCACGTCATGTACATCATGCCGTGGTTTTTTGCGATTTCTTTGACGGAGTCCCCGCCAGAGCCGAACGGCGGACGGAAAAACTTCGGTGTTTCGCCCGTCAGTTCCTTGACCATGTTCTGCACGCTGGACAGCTGCTCTTCCACAACCGCCGTCTCTTCGTTCTTCAGATTTATATGGTCGTAAGAATGATTACCGATTGTGCCGCCCCGCTCATGGATAAGCTTTAACAGCTCTGGATGGGCTTTCACCCGATAGCCGTTGACGAAAAAAATCGCTTGGGCCCCATGCTTGTCGAGCGTGTCGAATAAGCTGTTAATTAGTGTCTCGTCTTTGGGACCGTCATCGAAGGTGAGAAGGACCGCTTTTTTGGGAGTCGCTTCGTCAATGGCTACAAAGCGGTAGACTTCATTCATCCGGTACAGGGGTTTTGCTTCTATAGCCGTCTCTGGCATTGCAGACGGTTCCGGCGTCGGCGTGACGGTTGCGGCAGCCGAGGGGGAAGCCGTTGTCTGATTGGACAAGGCTGGAGAAGCGTTGTTACCGTTATGGTCAGCGTTGTTTGCGCATCCCGCTAACACGGCGGTAAGCAGGCAAAGTAGCATTAATTGTTTTTTGATTGTCATGTCAGTCTCCTCCGGCAATAAACGCGATTGGTGTCGATTTGTATTTTTATTCTACCATAACTTCATGTTGCACTGGCGTGGTGCTTCCTTATTTTATACAGAATGGCGTTCTGCGCATACGGCTACACTACTGATGAAAACAGAGCATGAAAGAGGTGTTCAGCCTTATGAAATTAAGCGGATTGTTGTTTGGTGGAATTATTGGCGCAGCAGCGACCATCTATGTAGCGAAGAAGAAACCCGCAACCGTTGCATGGGCGGCGGGTGCAATGTCCGATATGTGTTCGGGCATAGTCCGCAAGACAATGGCAAAAATGGTGAATGCGGATTGGAAGAAAGAGGCGGTGGTCGGATTATCCCCAAAGCCTTCAGACGATACCGCCGAAAAATCCGCAGCCGCTTGGGAACAAATTGAGGCCATTGTGGAGACTGATCCTTCCCTGAAGCGCGAGGTCAATAAAATCAAAGCGGAATCGTCTGCCATGTCTCATTGACGTTCATTACTCGGTTGCAAGAGTCGATCAGGCGCCAATCCATTCTGGAATGCTGCTTGATCGATTCTTTTTTTCATTCGAATTTCGTGCATTCATGCGTAAGACATGATAAAGTAATTACATATCGGTATGAGTCCATTTTATTCACAAGATGGGGATTGATTCATACGCTATTACGACAGATGCTGCAAAGGAGGATCCTGTCATGAAAATCGAGCGACTAAGTCAGGACAGAATACGGATTTTCCTGACGTTCGACGACTTATTGGAACGTGGGATCCATAAGGACGATATGTGGCGCGAGCCGCCTAAGCTTCACGAACTGTTTTTGGAGATGATGGAACAGGCCTATACGGAGCTTGGCTTTGACGCCAGCGGTCCGCTCGCAGTTGAAGTGCTGGCAATGCCGGCGCAAGGCATGGTCATTATTGTAACCCGAGGCAAATCCGGTGGGGCAGGGGATGAGCATTCGAGAGAAGACGATGATATGGAAGACGATATATATGATATGGAAGTGACGATGGAGCAGACAGATATCGTGATGTATGCATTCCGCGATTTTGAAGATGTGATATCGGCCGCCAAGCAATTGCAATCGTCGAAGCTGACAGAAAGCGGAAGACTGTACTCTTACAATGACAAATGGATTCTTGTACTGGAACCAAGTCAGGTGGAGGCGTCTAAGCATCAGGCTGTCATCGCATTGCTTGCGGAATATGGGGAAGCAACTTCCGTCGCGCATGCCATGCTGGAGGAATATGGAAAGGTTATCATGCCTGAGAATGCCGTAAAGGAAATTTGTAATCATTTTCTTTTTTAAGGAAAGGAATCACCGATCGGGAACATCCGAAGGCTATGCCTGATGATGTTCTTTTTTCATCCTTGCTAACCAGAACAGGAAAGCAAACCGGAATACTCAGCGGGTGCGGAGTTCATATTAGTGGTAGATGAGCCGAAGGGGACAGGATGGGTGACATGATGAACGATGTGCTGCAAGCTACTCAAATCGTAATCGAACAAGCGCTAAGAAGATTGGGATACGGGGACGATATGATCGAATTGCTGAAGGAGCCGATGCGGCTGCTTACGGTACGTATTCCTGTGCGAATGGACGACGGTACGACTCGCGTATTCACAGGCTACCGTGCCCAGCATAATGATGCGGTGGGACCTACCAAAGGAGGCGTCCGCTTCCATCCGGGCGTGACGGAGAAGGAAGTCAAAGCACTGTCTATCTGGATGAGCCTTAAGTGCGGTATTGCCGATCTCCCGTATGGAGGCGGCAAGGGCGGCATTATATGCGATCCGCGCAAGATGTCCTTCAGGGAGCTGGAGCGGCTCAGCAGGGGCTATGTGCGGGCGATTAGCCAGCTCGTAGGGCCGACCAAGGATATTCCGGCGCCCGATGTGATGACGAATTCGCAGATTATGGCTTGGATGATGGACGAGTATAGCCGAATCAGAGAATTCGATTCCCCCGGCTTTATTACGGGCAAGCCCATCGTGCTGGGGGGCTCCAAGGGGCGTGAGACGGCAACGGCGCGCGGTGTCGTCATTATGATTCATGAGGCGCTGCGCATCAAAGGGATCGATATCAAGGACGCCAGAATTGTCATTCAAGGCTTCGGCAATGCAGGCAGTTATCTTGCCAAATTTATGTATGAGGCAGGAGCTCGCGTAATTGGTATTTCCGATGTGAACGGAGCGTTGTATAATGAAGAAGGGCTCGATATTCCGCATTTGCTTGATCGAAGAGATTCCTTCGGCAATGTGACGAATTTGTTCCCTAATACGATAGGCAATGAACAATTGCTTGAGCTTGAATGCGATGTGCTCGTTCCGGCAGCGATTGAGAATCAGATTACGGAAGCCAATGCGGATCGGATCCGCGCTTCCATCATCGTGGAGGCCGCCAATGGCCCCACCACTCTCGAAGCGACCCGAATCATTTCAGACCGGGGCGTGCTCCTCATTCCGGATGTTCTCGCCAGCGCTGGGGGCGTGATTGTGTCCTATTTCGAATGGGTTCAGAACAATCAGGGTTATTACTGGGACGAGATTGAGATTGACCAGAAGCTCAGGCAGATGATGATACGCGGCTTCGAGAACGTATACGACATACATCTGACCCGCAAGATCGATATGCGCCTCGCAGCTTATATGGCAGGCGTCCGCAAGATGGCGGAAGCTGTCAGATTCCGCGGGTGGGTGTAGGAAAGCAGGTTAGGCATGCTTTTGTTTTCATTATTGACGGCAGCGATTGCTCCGGGCGTCTCGCTGCTGACTTATTTATACCTGAGAGACCGCTATGATGCCGAGCCCATTCATATGGTGCTTCGCATGTTTGTGCTGGGCGTACTCGTTGTGGTGCCAATAATGGTGTTGCAGCGCGGTTTTCAGATTTGGCTCGGCGACGGACCAATTGCCGCTGCTTTTGTGCAATCAGCCTTCGTCGAAGAGTTTCTGAAATGGTTTGTTCTTTACCATGTGATCTATAATCATACCGAATTCGACGAGCCCTATGACGGAATCGTCTACGCGGCTTCGATCTCGCTGGGCTTTGCGACAATGGAGAATGTGTTGTACGCAATCTATACGCCCTCTTCCTTCGGCACCCAGATTATGCGCGCGCTGCTGCCCGTATCCGGCCATGCGTTGTTCGGCGTCATGATGGGGTACTATCTGGGCAAGGCCAAATTCGCAGTGGAGTCCAAGACGAAGCTGTTTTTGGTCATTTCATTGCTGCTTCCGATTATGCTGCATGGTTTGTATGACTGGATCATCATTGCGACAAAGCATGATTGGATGTGGTTCATCGTTCCGTTCATGGTGCTGCTATGGATGTGGGGCTTGCACAAGATGAACCGAGCCAACGCGAGATCGCCTTTCCGATTCGGCAGCCAGCATGAGGATGAGGTTAAATTGTAGCGCTTCCGTCTATACTGGATCGTATATCGCGATTCAGGAGGTACCTATGGAAGAGGCGCGCGTAAAGGTAACGATTCGCTGCAACCTATGCGGCGAGAAGTTCGTACTCAGAGGCAGACGGGACAAAGGTTCGATCGATACAGGCTTCAAGCAGTGCATTTGCAATAATAGCAACGATCTGGACATTGAAGAACATTCCGTGTAATCCCTGGACGCTTCACGCAAAAGAATACAGAATATGCATAAAGCTCCTTTCCGCAATCCAAACTAACACCAGGTTTGGCATTAGAAAGGAGCTTTTTGCATGTATCGTAGACTTAGCTCAATTATGTTTCCGATTGTTGCCGTACTATTGATCGGCGCTGTATATTGGGGGTACCAGGAGCACCAAGACAAAAACGCGATTCTGATCAAGGCGGAGAATCAATATCAGCGGGCGTTCCATGATCTGACCTTCCATGTGGAGAAGCTGCATGATCAGCTTGGCAATACGCTTGCGGTCCACTCTGCCTCGACAGGCTCTCATCGCAAGGCGCTTGTGAACGTATGGCGGCTGACCAGTCAGGCTCAGAACGAGATCAGCCAGCTGCCGCTCAGTTACTTGCCGTTCACGGAAGCGGAGGACTTCCTTTCTCACATCTCCAACTTTGCCTACAAAACGTCAGTGAGGGATTTGACGAAGCAGCCTCTGTCGGACGGCGAATTCAAAACGCTGCAGACCCTATACCAAAAGTCTGATGAACTCGCAAAGGATTTGCAGCAGATGCAGCGGGATGTGTTAACCAACAATTTGCGCTGGATGGATGTCGAGGTTGCAATTGCGTCGGACGCCAAGAAAGGCCATAACACGATTGTAGACGGATTGCGATCGGTTGAAGGCAAGGTTGACGGTTATCCGGAGATGGACTGGGGTCCGTCTGTCAGCAGCTTGTATCAGAAACGCACGATCAAGATGCTGAGCGGCAATAAGGTAGGTCCAGAGGACGTGAAGAAGAATGCAGCGGAGCTGCTAGGCATCCAGTCAGCCGATATTACGGTTCAAGAAAACGGGAAAGGCACGGATTATGAGTCTTATACTGCGGTTGCGTTCCCGGATGACCCGAGCCGCAAGGTACAGATGGATTTCACTTCTCACGGCGGCCAAATTACGTCGCTGATGAAGACGAGAGAGCTTGGAGGCAAAAAGATCAGCTTCGAGCAAGCGAAGGCCTCTGCGGATAAGTTCCTGGAAGAGCATGGCTTCAAGGATATGAGGGCTGTGACATATGATATCTATCAGAATGCCGGTACCTTTACCTATGTCAGCTCGCAGAACGGCGTGCTGATCTATCCGGACAAGCTTACGGTAAAGGTGGCGCTGGATAATGGAGAGACGGTGGGATTGCAGGCTGGCGATTATGTGTATGAGCATCGCAGCCGTGACCTTCCAAGTCCCATTATGACGAAGGAAGAGGCCAAAAAAACGATTAATCCCGCTCTGAAGGTGACGAAGGAGCAACTGGCGCTCATCGATGGCGAGCTGGGCGAGGAAGTGCTTTGCTACGAATACACAGGAAGCATTAACGGCACGATCTACCGGATCTATATTAATGCGGAAAACGGCGTGGAAGAGAAGGTCGAGAAGATGAGCGCAGAGGATCGCAAGGCTGCTGCTAACTCGTAATTAACGCGATAATTCCCGACTAAACAAAGGAAAGTTCGATATAGCTCCCCTCCATTCGACATGCTATAATGTCTGATATATGGGGGGGAGCTATTTTGTTGCCAACGGTTAATCAAATGCTGTATTATCATATCGCTTCTTCCGACGAGACCGAAGCGGCGATCGAATACCGCTCCAGAATCGCCGACGAAGAAGAGGGAGCGTTACATATTGAATACCCGCTGCATGAGCAGACGGGCAGAACAAAACGGCTGTTTCTGGGAGACGAGCTGTCGGTTTATTTCCTATCGCCGGACGGAGTCAAGCATTACTTCGATTCCCATGTGACCGGATTCAAGGATGATGCGATCAGGCTGGTCAAGATTGTAAAGCCGGACCCCGAGCGCATGACGAAAGTGCAGCGCCGAAGCTTTCTCCGCGTGCCTGCCGAGCTGGAGCTCGCGGTGAAGCTATCGGAGCATGAACGCTTCGTTTGCCATACGGACGATGTGGGCGGCGGCGGTATTTCATTCGTATGTGACGGCAAGTGGGCGCTTCAATCCGGCGGATTATTGGACTGCTGGCTGCTTGTCCCCTATAAGAACGGATCGATCGAGCATGTATCGTTTCAGGCGGAGGTTGTCCGGGTTAATGTCCTGGATTCCGGCCGCAAGCAATGCATGATCAAGTTCGTAAGCATCAGCGATTCCGAGCGCGGGAAAATCATTCGCTATTGCTTCGAGAAGCAGCTGGAGTACAGAAACCGGTAAATAGTTGTAATTCATATGCATAGCTTGGGACTGCGATCGGAATGCTATCCTCTATAGAGGAGGAATTCCATGATTCGTTTCATAGGGAAGAATCGAAGCAGAGGCGACTGGATTAGGCTGTCGGATTATCTAAGCAGCCTGTTGCTAAAGACCGTTATTGCTTTGCTGCTGCTTCTTGGGATCTTCCAGCTTGCAATGCAGAATGACACAATCAGAGGCATGCTGACAAGCGCGGATCGGTGGGAAGGTACCCGCCTGAACTAGCGCTTGTCTTTTGCATCCGGGGCCATAGTGTGGTATAATTTTCACGTTCGCAGGCAATGCCTGCTTTTTCTTTGAAATGGCAGGAAGCATGTTTCATTGGGAAAGAGGCCGTCTTGATTTTAAAGGGGGTTGACTGTACGTGGCGTTGCAAGATGGTGACAGCGACCGAATCAATATTGCGATCGACGGGCCGGCAGGCGCCGGCAAGAGCACGGTCGCGAGAATGGTCGCCGGTCATTTGGGGTACGTGTACATCGATACAGGTGCGATGTACAGAGCTGTAACCTTAAGCGCGCAGCGCTTGTCGATTACAGCTGAGCAAGAGGCAAGGCTCTCGGAACTGCTTCGTACGACTCGAATCCGGCTTGAACCGGGTGAGAGGGGACAATCGATCTTCGTTAATGACGAGGATGTTACGGGATTGATCCGATCGAGGGAAGTAACTCGTCACGTGTCCTACTTCGCCGCAAGCGGCGTCGTGCGTGAGGTGCTGGGCACCTTGCAGCGCGAATTGGCCGTTCAGAAGGGCGTCGTGATGGACGGGCGGGATATCGGCACACATGTGCTGCCTGATGCGGAATTGAAGATTTTCCTGACAGCGTCGGTGAAAGAAAGAGCACTCCGCAGATTTAAGGAGCTGCCGTCCGACCATGGGGGATCGCTCGAGCAGCTAGAAAGCGAGATTGCCGAGAGAGACCGATTGGACGAGCAGCGAGACATATCTCCGCTTATACAAGCGAAAGACGCAATCGAACTGGACAGCAGCAATATGTCTATCGATGAAGTTGTTGCGGCAATCGTAAAATTAAGCAGAACCAAATTGGCGGAGGCGAAGTAAACTATGTTATACGTCATATTTAGGTTTTTGCTGAGAGTGATTTACACGGTGCTGTTCCGTCTGGAGGCTAGAGGCCTGCATCACATACCTGCTGAAGGGCCCGTTGTATTGGCATCCAATCATATTAGCAATCTGGATCCGCCTACAATTGGAGTCAAGGTTCCGCGCAAAGTGTATTTCATGGCTAAGGAAGAGCTGTTCAAGATCCCTGTGCTTGGTCCGCTTATCCGTTCATTCGGCGCATTCCCGGTCAAACGGGGCGGCGTCAGCAAGGATGCGATCAAGTCCGGCATTACGCTGCTTAAGGAAGGCAACGTAATGGGCATATTCCCGGAGGGTTCACGCAGTAATGCAGGAGCGGCCAAGAAGGGCGCAGCCATGATCGCCTTGCGAAGCGGCGCGACCATTGTACCGGTTGCCATCGTCGGCGGCTACAAGCCTTTTAGAAAGACCAAGGTATGTTATGGCAAGCCAATTATTATTACTGAAATTATCGATACATCATCGCCGGATGCTCTGGACCAAGTTACAAATGTGATGATGGTCCGAATCGCGGACTTGATCAAGGAAAATCAATAGGTATGTTTTAAATGCCGCAAAGCGATTGCCAAGCGGATTTAAATAAAGTTGGGGTATGAACTGAGGAGGTTATTTCAATGTCAGAAGAAATCAATGTGCAAGAATCCGTCGCGGAGGAAGTAAGCCAAGACGCGCTAGACAATTTCGTTTCTTTGAAGAAAGGCGACTCCGTAAAAGGTACTATCGTCAAAATCGAAGATAACCAAGCTTACGTAAGCCTTGGATATAAATATGACGGTGTCATTCCGATTCGCGAGCTGTCCCCTGTACAGCTTGAGAACGCAACGGATGCGGTAGAGGTCGGTCAAGAGGTTGAACTGAAAGTCGTTAGCATCGACGACAACAAAGAGAGCCTGGTTCTCTCCAAGCGCCTTGTAGACGGCGAAAAAGCATGGGAAGAGCTGCAAAGCCGCTTCGAGTCTGGTGAAGTATTCGAAGTTGTCGTAGCTGACGTGGTAAAAGGCGGCTTGGTCGCTGACGTTGGCGTACGCGGATTCATTCCTGCGTCCATGGTTGAGCGTCATTTCGTTGAAGATTTCAGCGATTACAAAGGCCGCACAATTCGCGTAAAAGTGAAAGAGCTTGACTTGGAAAACAAAAAAGTGATTCTGTCGGCAAAAGAAGTGCTTGACGCAGAATTCGAGCAAAACAAACAAAAAGTAATGGCTTCCCTGGAAGTTGGCCAAGAGCTGGAAGGTACAGTTCAACGCCTGACGCCATTCGGCGCATTCGTAGATATCGGCGGCATCGACGGCCTGGTTCACGTTTCCGAGCTTTCCTGGCAGCATGTTGCACATCCGAAGGATGTTGTAGCTGAAGGACAATCGGTACGCGTGAAAGTGCTGAAAGTTGATCCAGCTGCTGGCAAGATCAGCCTGAGCGTGAAAGCGGCTCAACCGGGTCCTTGGGACACGGCTGCCAGCCAATTCAATGTTGGCGACATTGTTACAGGCACCGTTCGCCGCATCGTGACGTTTGGCGCGTTCATCGAGATCGCTCCTGGCGTAGAGGGTCTGGTTCATATCTCTCAAATCGCTCACCGTCACATCGCTACTCCGCACGAAGTGCTGAGTGAAGGGCAAGAAGTTCAAGCGAAAGTGCTTGACTTCAATGCTGCTGAGAAGCGCGTATCCTTGAGCATCAAAGAAACAGAAGAAGCTCCAGAGCAGCCAACACCGGCTCCAAGATCGGAACGTGCGCCTCGTTCTCCGAAAATTGAAGAAATCAACAATCCGAACGTAAGCTTGAACAGCTCCAGCATGAGCTATTCCCTGGGCGAGCGCTTCGGCGACAAGCTTAGCAAATTGAAATAATAGATAGGCATAAAGGCTATTCCTGCGCTATGAGCGTCGGAATAGCCTTTTTTTGTTGGTGCATAATAGGGTTACATGAGGTGATTGCGAAATGATACCAGGTTATATCAGTGTATTGCTGCTGCTAATTGTTTCGATATTATGGGCTACAGGCTGGAAGGATGTTTTTGCACCTCATATGCGCACAGGGTGGACCGTTACGATTACGCTTGCCATCGCTGCACTGCTAATATTTCCATTATGGTCATCGCCATTTAGCAGTGAACCCGCCGTCCAGATCCATGCTTCGGCATGGTTGCTGATGGCTGTCTGTGCCGTTTTGTTATGGCGTTCCGCAAAGGAGGGTCAGCGAGGCTACTTGATGTTATGCACGCTCATGCTTGCGATCGTATGGGGAAGCGCTAGAAGCTTATATTCACATGAAACGATGTTTTACTGGATGGATCCGGTATGGGATATGCCCCTCTTGGCGGGTCTACTATGCGGTGCGTTCACATCGGACAGCAGACATCAGCTTGTGCTTGTGGTATGGGGAGCAGCGCTTGGTGACTTCGTAGAGGCCCTGTTCCGAGACGGCGTCATCCAGGCCAGGATCGGTTCATGGGAGTGGTGGGATAGCGTAACTATTGCCTTCTGCTCGGCAGTTGCGGTGACGGTGCTCCTGAGGGCCGGACGTGCTATTGGTTCCAGAATAGGTGCGGTATGGCTGCATCTGAGAGGAGGGCGTTCATCATAATGCTTGCTCTGCTAAAGGAAAATCACCATCTCGTCGGTGTCTTATTGGGCATCGTATTCGGAGTCATCGCCAGACTGCTTATGCTGAAAACCGACTATCGTCAATACCCGACCTACCCGCATGGTCGAATCATTCATATCTCGCTTGGGGTAATCGCTGCAGCTCTAGGCGCTGTTGCCGTACCGGCATTGATGGGCAAGGATTATACGGCCATCACTTTCCTGACGCTGGCCGCCCAGCAGTTCAGAGATGTTCGCAAGATGGAACGGGAGACATTAACGAAGATTGATAGTCTGGAACTTGTGAGCCGTGGGGCTACTTATATTGAAGGCATTGCGATGGTGTTCGAAGGGCGCAATTATCTAGTGATCATGTCGGCGCTTCTAACCAGCCTTTTCTCTATTGTGATTAACGTATGGTTTGGCATTGCAGCAGGATTACTGTCTTTAATTATTGTCTTTAAGCTGAAGTCGGGTCATAAGATTGCCCATATTGCTTCTGTCGAAATTGCGGAGGTTATTGTCGATGGACCTGACTTGTTTGTGTCGGATATCTACATTATGAATGTAGGTCTAAAGGCTAACCAGGACATCATCGCGAAGCGCGGCATCGGCTATATTCTGAAGCCAACCAATCCCAACAGCAAAGTAACGCTCAGCAATATGGGGCAGCGTCAAGCGATTTTATACGATCTTGCCACTATTTTAGGGGTTTATCGGGATGACGGCGAGCCGGCTCTTATTCCAATGGCCAAGCTGGATATGAATGACGGACGGTTAGCTATCTTCATGCTTCCGCAGGAGAAGGACGCGGAGAAAGGACGGGAAATTATTCGGGCCGTGCAAATTTTGGAATCAGCCGTTCGAATGCCGACAGAAGCCAAGGTGAACGAAAAGGAGGCGGGGGAGGTTGGCTGATATTGTTGCCGTTGTGTCCGTCCATCCTGATGAGGTAAAGGGCGGTGCGCCGATATTTATTGCGCCTGATGCCAGGAAGCTAGAGGAAATTGCCTTCCTTTTGGAGAAAATATTGGATGCAAGCGCGCATGACTTGAAGAACGGTACGATCATTCTCGTCGACCATCATTAACATGAAAAGTTAGCCAAGCGCGCTCTTTTTTGCTATGATGAGTAACGTGAGAATTGTTGAAGGAGTGAAAAACCAATTATGGCAAGACCCGTAATCGCCATAGTCGGCCGTCCAAATGTGGGTAAATCCACTATATTCAATCGAGTGATTGGCGACCGACTGGCTATCGTTGAGGATAAACCGGGTGTAACCCGCGACCGTCTGTATGGCACAGGCGAATGGAACGGCAAGCCGTTCAGCATTATCGATACCGGTGGGATCGAGATTGACGGCGAAGATGAAATTATGAAGTCGGTACGGATGCAAGCCGAGCTTGCCGTCGAAGAAGCCGATGTCATTATTTTTATGGTGGACGCAAAAATCGGATTGACGCATGCGGATGATGAAGTCGCGCAGATGCTGTTCCGTTCGCGCAAGCCGGTCGTTGTGGCTGTGAACAAAGTGGACAATGAGAACCGGATGGATGAAGTGTATGAATTTTACGGCCTTGGCTTCGGTCAGCCGATCCCGATCTCAGGTTCTCATGGACTTGGCATAGGAGATTTGCTGGACGCAGCAACGGATCTGCTTCCGGAGCTTGAAGATGACGGTTATGACGAAGACGTTATTCGCGTTGCGCTAATTGGCCGACCGAACGTCGGCAAGTCATCACTGGTTAACGCGCTGCTAGGTGAAGACCGCGTTATTGTGAGCAATGTGGCGGGTACGACGCGCGATGCGATCGATACGCCGTTCGAGCATGATGGAAAACGCTATGTGCTGATCGATACGGCAGGCATGCGCAAACGGGGCAAAGTTTACGAGTCCACCGAGAAATACAGCGTCATGCGTGCCATGAAGGCTATTGAGCGCGCGGATGTCGTGCTTGTGCTCATTAACGGCGAAGAAGGCATTATCGAGCAGGATAAGCATATTGCCGGCTACGCCCATGAAGCGGGGAAAGCTTCGGTCTTTGTTGTGAACAAATGGGATGTTGTGGAGAAAGACGAGAAAACGATGCAGCAATTTACGCAAAGTATTCGTGATCATTTCTTGTTTATGACCTATGCGCCTGTAACGTTTTTATCCGCTCTAACCAAATCACGTTTGCATAAGCTGCTGCCTGTAGTTAATCATGTATCGGAGCAGCACGCGATGCGTATCCAGACGCATCTCTTGAACGATGTCGTATCCGATGCGGTGGCTATCAATCCGCCTCCTTCGGACAAGGGCAAGCGCCTGCGCATTAACTACGTTACGCAGGTGGCAACCAAGCCTCCGACGATTGTTTGCTTCGTGAACGATCCGGATCTGATGCATTTCTCGTATGAGCGTTATCTGGAAAATAAAATTCGCGCTGCTTTCGACTTCGAAGGTACGCCACTTCGCATTTTCACGCGGCGCAAATCCGACGAGGACTAGGGGAGAAGCAGCTTGTTACTTAATATTGTCGCGATACTTGTCAGTTATTTGATCGGAGCGGTATCATTCAGCATCGTTATTGCAAAATGGGTCAAAGGCATCGATATCCGCCATCATGGAAGCGGCAATGCGGGAGCGACCAATACTCTTCGCGTGCTTGGGAAAGGCCCGGCGATTGCAGTGTTCGTACTGGATATTGCCAAGGGCATCTTCGCTGTCTATCTAGGTCATGCGCTTAGCGACAATGAATGGCTTCCTGTGCTATGCGGCTTGGCAGCCATTGCGGGTCACAATTGGCCTGTATGGTTCAAGTTCAAGGGCGGCAAGGGGATCTCGACGATGGTTGGCGTAGTAGCTACGCTTTCTTTCCTGCCCGCGCTATACGCAGGTCTGATTGCGATTCTCCTGATTGTATTGACAAGGTATGTATCGCTTGGATCACTTGTATTTGCGGCTTTAATGCCCGTAAGCATTGCCTTGCTTAACTATTCGCTTCCGCTGCTGTGCGGCACGCTTGTTCTAGCGGTATTTGCATTCGTCAGACATCGCTCCAATATTGTCAAGCTGCTGCAGGGGACGGAGAACAAGCTGGGCGTTAAGAAAGGAGCGTAAGCGTGTATGAGTAGGAATGAGACATCCGGGGTTCGCCGCGCTGCTGTGCTGGTAGCAGGCAGCTGGGGTACCGCGCTTGCGTCCGTACTGGCGGTCAACGGATTCCGGGTCTCCTTATGGACCCGGAACGAGGAGCAAGCGATTGAAATCAATACGAAACATCAGAACAGCAAATATCTCCAGGATAATGACCTTCCGCATAATATCATAGCGACCACTGATCTGGCCGAAGCGTTGTCTGGAGCGGAGCTGGCTCTATTCGTTGCTCCGTCGGCAGCCATGCGGCAGGTAGCGAAGGCAGCGGCTCCGCATCTGGAGCCGAGCACATTATGTGTGCATGCGACAAAAGGCTTCGAAGAGCATACGCTGAAACGAATGTCTACGGTACTGGCGGAGGAATTAGGCCGACCGTCATCGGAGATCGTTGTATTGTCCGGCCCTAGCCATGCGGAAGAAGTCATTCGCAAGCAGCCGACTACCGTCGTTGTTGCGTCTGAGTCGCTGGCAGCTGCCGATCAAGCCCAGGACGCGCTTATTAACGGTACATTCCGTGTCTATACGAACAATGATGTCGTAGGCGTGGAGGTTGCCGGTGCGATCAAAAACATTATCGCTCTGGGGGCTGGCCTCAGCGATGGCCTCGGTTTTGGCGACAATGCGAAGGCTGCGCTGCTCACCCGCGGCTTGGCTGAGATTGGCCGGCTTGGAGCAGTGATGGGCGCGAATCCAATGACCTTCGCCGGCCTCGCAGGCGTTGGCGATCTTGTCGCGACGGGAACGAGCAAGCATAGCCGCAACTGGCGTGCGGGGTTTATGCTCGCAGACGGTACGCCGCTGGAGATCGTGCTGGAGAAGATGGTCATGGTGGTGGAAGGCGTACGCACGACACGTGCCGCTCACCAGTTGTCCAAGCAATTTGAAGTGGAGATGCCGATTACAACCCAGCTGTATGCCGTTCTCTTCGAAGGCAAGTCGCCTAAGGAAGCGGTTGAGAGCTTGATGGGCAGGCTGAAGACGCATGAGATTGAGCCAATAGGCTGACCCATAGCGCCTACACCAATAACCCGCCCTCCTCATATGATGCTAGAAGCTGATATTTGAGGAGGGTGAAATAGGTTGTCTAAAGGAATTCCCAAAGACGTGCTAAGCGCAATCAACAAAAAAACCGGCAAAACCATAACCGAAAACGCAGTCAAAAAACTTGCCAGCGGTGTGGATGCCGGAACCCTGCAAAATGAAGCGGAACTGCGTAAGCTGATTAAGCAGGTAGCGGATATGGCCAAAATGAAAGTGCCGGATTCTACCGTGAGCGATATTGTAAAAGCGATCAAGTCAAGCGGAGTAAGTCCGTCGAACTTGGAGGCGCTGGTCAAGATGATGGCGAAGAGATAACGGCATCGGACAAAAGTGGGCGATACGCCCGGGAGCTTCCCGGGCGCGAATCGCGAATACGCTTTTGTCCTTTTTTTTGCCTAATGCTATAATAGCCTGAGAACTTATAACGATACAGATGAGGAGACCGGAACCTGAATGGATGCAATGACGAAAATGTGGGTTTCTTTTCTCGGCATTGGACTAATGGCGATTGCAGCTTTTTTGATTACCTTTGCCCGAGTGAAGACAAAAGGCATACTTAAATTCGTATTATCTTTTGTTGCTTTCGTACTATTAATCTTCGGCTTTATTTATGGATTTTTCTCCATCCTGTAACAGAAGGCAGTACATACCTGATATGAAGATTAAAGGAGTTATATACGAACATGATTGAACTAAAGGGCAGAACGATCACCGCAACGGTGGAATCGGAATCAGGTCTGACCATACTGGACCATGCGATCAAACATAAAGTAGACTGGAGCTTCTCATGCACGCGCGGGACATGCGCGCGCTGCCGCTGCCTGGTATCCGAGGGCGGAGAGTTTCTGGAAGAGGTAACAGACGAGGAATGGGATCGACTGGAACCGGAGGAGTTCGACGAAGGCTACCGCCTGGGCTGTCAGGCTGTGGTCAAGGAAGGCGCCGGCCGTATTGTAGCTGCTAACAAGACATATTTCTAACATAAAAGGAGTGCCGGCATGATCATGGAAACAACAAGCGTGCATGAAGCGCTATCTACGATTGTACGCTTGGCCGGCAACACATCGTGGGTGCTCGGCGGGAGCGCAGCCTTGCTGCTTAGAGGACTTCAGCTGGGTGCTCCGCCGCGAGACATTGATTTGTATTGTGATGACGATGCTGCCAGCGCCATTCATGATGCGCTTAGCGGCTATGCAATCGATAAGCCCTCATTCAGCGAGACGGATATTTATCGTTCAACGCTTAGCCATTATCGGATCGGGTCGATTCAGGTGGAATTGGTCGGTGGTTTCACCGTCCATGCACTGGGCTGTTGTTATCAGATAAACGTAAAAGAAGTGCTGCTACCGTATAGCGAGGCGATGGAGCTTCATGAACATATGGATGGAAAGCTGGACTATGTCCGAGTGGTGCCTTTAGCCCATGAGTTATGGTTCAATACGCTTCGGCAGCGGGAAGACCGTGTGCGCGTCATTGCGGAGGAGATGCGGAAGCAGCCTCTTGCTCATCGGCTTGCGCTCGAAGCCATCGAGGCCGGCAATGATTTTGCGGAGGATGTCGTCATCGATGTTCATGAACGGATAACGGGATCGCAGAAAGGAGAGCGGCCGTGGATGCGGAAGTGATTTTTTGGCCGGGCGGACGGGCGGTCAAGGTCAAACGAGGCACGTCTGTGCTGGACGCGTCGAGGCGAGCCGGCGTATCGATCGCGACACGCTGCGGAGGCAAAGCCGCATGTTTTATGTGCAAGGTTATCGTGCTGCCTGGAAGCGAGCTGCTTCCCATGGGAGACGAGGAACGGCGCAAGCTAGCCGGCTTGGAGGAGAAGAATATCCGGCTCTCTTGCCAGACTCGCGTGTCGGGCAAAGTAGAAGTGGAGCTTCCGCCAGACCCGCTGCGCGCGGCAGTCGCCAAAGCGCTGGCGCGCCAGAAGGAAGAGAGCGACGAGCTCTGGTGACGGAAATGGAGGATAATAAGCAATGAAATCATCTGCTCTATTTGCAGCGGGCCGCAAATGGCGTACAAGCGCTATGATCGGTCTGCTTGCTATGATTACACTGTCGCTTACGGGATGTCTGTATCCGGAAGACGAGAAGCAGAATGTGCCGCCCAAAGAGGCGGTGCGTAACGTTCAAGCTGCGATCGACCAATATTTTGATGAGCAAGGACTTCTACCGATTGTGACAAGCTCGCAGGATGTTCCCGTATATGAGAAATATAAGATCGATTACAAGAAGCTTCAGGCAAAGGGATATCTAAGCTACATTCCGTCCGCTGCATTCGAGAACGGCGGCAATTATTATTTCATCATCATTAACGAGGAGACTGATCCTACCGTCAAGCTGATGGACATTGCGACGTTCCAGAAGCTGATCGACGTGCAGAGCTGGGTGAAGCAATATGCGGACAGCCGCGGCTCCCTGCCGAAGAAGGAAGAGATGTACCCGGGCTTCTATACGATAGATTACGAGGGCATGGGCAAAAAAGCGCCTGATATTCGAAGCGGTTTTTCGGGTGTAGGCTTGCATACGATTTTGGACGACAAAGGGAACATCTATATCGATTACGGCATCGATCTCATGCAATATATTCAAAAGAACGGCGAATCCGCCGCGAACGGGATAGACGATCTGAGAGAGTTACTAGTGGACAGCTCTGACTTTGTCCCTGTGAAAGCACCGGTCTACAAGCTGGTCGGCGGCGAGCCGGTCGCTATATTGCCTTAACCGTATAATGGAACGAACCTCTTCCGCTGCAGCAGCGGAAGAGGTTTTTTTGTGCGCCGCGGCATAGAAAGAGTCCTTTCCTCATATATTTCAATCTTGGAAGGGAAGCAGGTTCATTCGGTAAATGAAAAAAGTTTTCGTAGAAGGAATCGTCATAATTGGACAGTCGGGACATAAGCTATTACTAGTCCAAAAAGTATGTACGAGTTGCGTCGCTGGCCTGCCCTTTTGTCCGGTGGATGGCGGCGAACCGGAAAATCAATTGGGAGGGGATATTCAGTGGAGAAAGTAGACATTTTCAAGGACATAGCCGAACGTACCGGCGGGGATATTTACCTCGGTGTAGTTGGGGCGGTCCGGACGGGCAAATCAACGTTCATTAAACGATTCATGGAGACGGTCGTACTTCCCAACATTGCGAATGAATCGGACCGGGTCAGAGCCGTGGACGAACTTCCTCAAAGCGCCGCAGGCAAAACCATTATGACAACAGAGCCCAAATTCGTGCCAAATCAAGCGGTTCAGCTTAAAGTGGCGGAAGGGCTTGAAGTGAATGTAAGATTGGTAGACTGCGTCGGCTATGCGGTAGAAGGAGCCAAGGGCTATGAGGATGAGAATGGCCCGCGTATGATTACGACACCTTGGTTCGACGAGCCGATTCCGTTCCAGGAAGCGGCCGAGATCGGGACGCGCAAAGTGATTCAGGAGCATTCTACGCTTGGCGTCGTCGTGACAACGGACGGTTCGATTGCAGAGATACCGAGAAGCTCGTACGTTGTGGCAGAGGAACGCGTTATTGAAGAGCTGAAGGAAGTAGGCAAGCCGTTTGTGCTTATTATCAACTCGACGCGTCCGAAGAGCGAGGAGACACAGCAGCTTAGAAGCGAGCTTCAGGCAAAATATGATATTCCAGTCATTGCGCTCAGCGTGGCGACGATGGGTGAAGAAGAAGGCACAGCCGTTCTGCGTGAAGTGCTGTACGAATTCCCCGTGCATGAGGTTAATGTCAATCTGCCGAGCTGGGTCATGGTACTGAATGATAATCACTGGCTGCGCACGAATTACGAGAACTCCGTGCGCGACACGGTGAAGGATATTCGCCGCCTCCGCGATGTAGAGCGGGTTGTGGCGCAATTCATGGACTACGACTTTATTGCAAGAGCCGGACTTAGCGGTATGAATATGGGTCAGGGCGTTGCGGAGATCGATCTGTACGCTCCCGACGAGCTGTATGACCGTATCTTGATGGAGGTTGTCGGCGTCGAGATTCGAGGGAAGGATCACCTTCTGCAGCTGATGCAGGACTTCTCTCATGCCAAGAGGGAATATGACCGATTCGCGGAGGCGCTTGAGATGGTCAAAACGACCGGTTACGGCATCGCAGCCCCGTCCCTTGCGGAGATGGCGCTCGACGAGCCGGAGCTCATTCGCCAGGGGTCTCGTTTCGGCGTAAGGCTGAAAGCGACTGCCCCGTCCATCCACATGATTCGGGTCGATGTGGAATCCGAATTTGCTCCGATCATCGGTACGGAGAAGCAGAGCGAGGAGCTGGTCCGCTACCTCATGCAGGACTTCGAGAACGACCCGATCAAGATTTGGGAATCGGATATCTTCGGCCGCTCGCTGCATTCGATCGTAAGAGAGGGCATCCAAGGCAAAATTGCCATGATGCCGGACAATGCGCGCTACAAGCTTCAAGAGACGCTGGGCCGCATTATCAACGAGGGCTCCGGCGGATTAATCGCCATTATTCTGTAACAAACCCTGACAACCGACAGGCTGCACCAAAGGTCGCCAAGACCTTCGGTGCAGCCTGTCTTGCCTTTTGGGACTATATGCTTAGCCCCTCCAGAAATCGGATAATGACAGACTTTTCAGCCAAAATGACCGTAAAATTAGAAAACGTTCCTTTTCCGCGTCAAATCAACGTTTTCACTTGAAAAAGCAATTCTGCTGTATTACTATAGGTTTGTTCGGTCAAAAGGTATATATTTGAAGTTTTCGGTTAATAAGAGGAATATGACTGTTCTAGCATGTGCACACGAAGCAAGTTTTTGTCTCACAAAACTAAGCCTATGCTTACCAAGTAAGTTTTGCTACGCATTGCTTACGAAGTAAGTTTTGCTTTACAAAACTAAGCATATGCTTACGAAGTAAGTTTTTGATTCTCAAAAACTTTTAAGGAGGTGAAATCATGAACAAAACTGACTTGATCGCGAAAGTAGCTGAATTGACGGACCTGTCCAAGAAGGATGCGACAAAAGCGGTTGATGCCGTTTTCGAGGCAATCTCCGACGCGCTGCAAAGCGGCGATAAAGTGCAGCTGGTAGGCTTCGGCAACTTCGAAGTGCGCGAGCGCCAAGCACGTAAAGGCCGCAATCCGCAAACAGGCGAAGAGATCGATATTGCTGCCAGCAAGATGCCGGCATTCAAACCAGGCAAATCTCTCAAGGACCTCGTATCCAATTAACGTATAGGCAAGAACAGGCGCTCGAACGATTCGTTTGAGCGTTTTTTTGTGGGATGTGAAATGACGCGGCATTGCACATTGGCGCGACTTCCACTATAATTCACATGGATAGCAAGGAATGTTGAATTGCGGAGGGATCACCATGGAGCCTACGGTTGGCGATTATATTGTAGTGAAGGCGAAGGATCAAGGCGTACAGGTCATCGGCCTGACGCGCGGCCAGGATACGCGGTTCCACCATACCGAAAAGCTGGACAAAAACGAAGTGCTGATTTGTCAGTTCACCGATCATACCTCGGCTATCAAAATCCGGGGAAAAGCCGTTGTTATGACGAAATACGGTACCGTGGAAACCGATCAATAAGATTGGAGCAAAGCAGGCGAAGCCTGCTTTTTTGTTTTTATCCTGCCCGGATCAGACAAGCCGAATATTCAATCTCCCATTCTCGTACAATGTATTATATGCCTGAAGTCTGTATGTGTCATGCCCGGAATGACCAGACTTGGAATAAGGACTATGTACTTATGAGAATGAATGGAGGTGCCGCATTGCGCACCGGAACTAGAATTGCAGCTGCATGTGCGGTTACGCTGGCCATTACGCTCGGAGCGGCATGGCTGCCCCAGGCTCTGATGAAGTCCAAGGGCGGAGGGGGCGACGTTGCCGTTTTCCGCGGGGCGCCGATCGAGCATTTGACCAATGCGAACATCGTCGATGCGTTCGTTGGCGTCGATCTTCGCGAGCGGCTGGGCCATGTGGAGTGGCGGAACGCCGTATTGACGCTGGAGTTGGTCGTACCGAGCGACAGCGGCAGACCGGAGCAGTGGTTCGATGACGTGGAACGATTGATCGGGGTTTCGTATAAGCAGCTCGATAATGTGAAGCGGCTGCTCATCCGTATTATGGAGAGTGACGGCAAAAAGAAACGGCTTCTGGCAGCGGTGGATGTCCGCGAGGGAGACGCCTGGCTGTTTGGCGAGCTGGGAGAGCTTCAAGACTCCGATCCGGTACATGATGAAGTATGGAGACAGCGTCTGAGGCTTAGCTTTACATCGGCGTGGATGGATCGATTCGGCAAACCGGAGGGCTATTCGGCACGCTCGGTTCGGCCTGGGACTTCGGATATAGCAAATTGATGAACATGTAAGGGGAGTCGTATGCTCTCATGTAAAGTTGTGCTATAATAGTTTAGATTATTGAGCGGAGACTTGCTGCTACATTTGTTCGGAGGCTTCTATAATGACTAGATACCGCATTCCTGAGATGACAAAACTTCATGCAAGGCACGATATGATTGATAGGCATACCGAGTTGCCTCCGCTGGCTGAGCCGAGAGCACGGATGCTATATGCGTTCCTTAGTCAACAGAGGTCAGTGAAGGAGCATAGCGAGCTCTACACGTTGGTTGTGACGCTTGTACAGCTTGGCATGGATACTCACGATTTGATCGATACGGAGACGACAAAGCGCTCCGAGGCGGATATGCGTTCCAGGCAATTGAAGGTATTGGCTGGGGATTTTTTCAGTGCGAGATTCTATCAGCTGCTTGCAGACGCGGGACAAATTGAGATGATTACGAAGATCAGCGGCGCCGTATGCGAAGTGAACCGGCTTAAGGTGAACCTGTATACACGAATGAGAAGTCTGCGCTTAACAGCTGAAGAATACTTCAAGCAGGCTGTGCAGCTTAGAAGCGAGCTGTTCCAGCACTTCTCCGGTATATTGGAGGGTGCTGTGGCTCGTATCTGGCCCGAATTGCTGCAGGACGTAAGCCGCTGCGAGGTTGTACTGGAAGAGCTGGAGCGCAGCGAGAGCATCGATAAGTTCGACAAAAGTTGGGCTTATTGGCATGTCCTGCAGGTCGGTACGGAAGAGGAACGCCATCGGCTCGCCTCCCAGACGCTGGAGAGCGGTGAGCTTCCTGCACTACTTCACAAATACGACATACGGGCATTGCTGACAGCTAAGCTGCGGCAAGCGGTCGAATCGCTGAGATCCGGGGCTGCGTTACTGGATTCGGACAAGTTGACAAGCGAGCTGTCCGCCATAGCGGATAGTATGGTCAGCAAGCTGTCCAGCGGTATGCCCGCGCTTAACGAGACGAGGTGAAGGAAATGGACAATACAAATTCTAAGAGCCATGTACATGGCTTATTCGAGACAATAGCGCCCAAATACGATTTGATGAATGATGTCATCAGCTTTCGCAGGCATAAGGCTTGGCGCAAGTATACGATGAACCGGATGGATGTGCAGCCTGGCCAATCGGCGCTGGATATATGCTGCGGCACTTGCGATTGGACCATTGATTTGGCCAAAGCTAGCGGTACAGGCCGTATTGTAGGGCTTGATTTTAGTCAGAACATGCTGGATATCGGCGAGAAGAAATTGAAGAAGCTGGGCTTGGATGACCATATCGAGCTCGTGCAAGGCAATGCCATGAGCCTGCCATTCGAAGATAATACCTTCGATTATGTTACGGTTGGCTTCGGCCTTCGGAACGTGCCGGACTATCTGCAAGTATTGAAGGAAATGAGACGCGTCGTAAAGCCAGGCGGACAAGTCGTCTGCCTGGAACTGTCGAAGCCGACATGGCAGCCATTCAAGAGCATTTATTATTTGTACTTCGAACGTATGATGCCATGGTTCGGCAAGCTTATTGCGGGTAGATTCAAGGAATACCAATGGCTTCCCGATTCGCTGAAGCTGTTCCCTGACTCCAAAGGTTTGACAGAGCTTTACCGCCAAGCGGATATGAAAGAAGTGGATGTGCGCCTCTTTTTCGGCGGCATCGCCGCTTTGCACATAGGCACGAAGGGAAGAGATGTTCAGCAATGATACGCAAACTTCGCATTATACTGGAAATGATTAAGTTTGAACACACTGTGTTCGCCTTGCCTTTCGCCTATATGGGGGCTTTGCTTGGCACGGTTGTGATGGAACAAAGGCTTCCGTCCTGGAGCGAAATCGGTTGGATTTCGCTTGCCATGTTCGGAGCACGCAGTGCAGCCATGAGCCTGAATCGCCTGATCGACAAAGCGATTGACTTGCGGAACCCGCGTACGAGGGACCGAGCTTTGCCTGCCGGCTTGCTGAAGTCGGCTGAAGTGCTTCTGTTCATCATCGTTTCGTTTGTCCTGCTGTTCTGGGCGGCGTCCAATCTGGCGCCAATTGCGATGAAGCTGATGCCGATTGCGGTATTTTTCCTTGTTATTTATTCCTACACCAAACGTTTTACCTGGCTGTGCCATATCGTGCTTGGCCTGACCATCGCGCTCTCTCCGCTTGGAGGATGGGTGGCTGTGACAGGACAGTTCGATTTCTCGGCATGGCTTCTCTATGGTACGGTCGCGCTGTGGATTGCGGGGTTCGATATCATTTATGCAACACAGGATTATGAATATGATCGTGACGCTGGCCTGCACTCCATTCCGGCGCGTTTTGGCATCTCCGGCGCTCTGTGGATCGCAAGGTCACTTCATATTGTGACAGCAATTGGCTTTGTCATTCTGTTCTGGATGACACAGCTCAGCTGGCTCTATCTGTTCGGTGCGCTGCTTTCCATCGCCTTGCTGTTCTATCAGCACTGGATGGTGAAGCCGCATGACTTATCCCGCGTGCCTACGGCGTTTTTTGGCATGAACGGGACGCTTAGCGTCGTATTGTTCATCTTCACCATTGCGGACTTGGTGGTGCTTAGACAATGGTAGGCAGAGAGCAGACACCAGTAAGGGAAACCCCCAGAAAAAGATGGGTAGTTGGCATTACGGGCGCAAGCGGTGCAATTTATGGCATTCGGCTGATTGAGGAACTGCTGGCCAAGGACTTCGAAGTGCATCTGGTTGTTACGGAAGCGGGATGGCGCGTATTGAAGGAAGAGCTTGGCTGGGAGACGGCACGCAGAGCGGAGACGCTCGACCGGGCATTCTCCAGGCAGGGTGGGCAAGGCAAGCTGGTCTTCCATCCCAATGCGAATATCGGCGCTTCGATTGCGAGCGGATCGTTCCGGGTGGAGGGCATGTTGATTATGCCATGCTCCATGGGAACGCTCTCATCGATTGCGCACGGCGCTTCCAACAACTTGATGGCGAGGGCTGCCGACGTTATGCTGAAGGAAGGACGCAAGCTGCTGCTTGTGCCGCGGGAGACGCCGCTGCATGCGATTCATCTGGAGAACATGCTTACGCTTGCCAGACTGGGCGTACGTATCGTTCCGGCGATGCCGGGCTTTTATTACAAGCCCCAATCCATGGATGAAATGATTAATTTCCTTGTGGGAAAAGTACTGGACAACGTAGATATTGATCATGATTTGTACAGAAGATGGGGAGATGAGCATAATGAGCAACTCGCATCGGATCACCATCGGGGAGATTGACTATGCCAACGCTTGGCCTCTGTTCAAGGGCTTCGAGCGTCAGGTAAAAGGTTTGGACTATGAGATGATTGCGCGTGTCCCCTCGGAGCTGAATCGCTTGCTCAGCGCAGGGGAATTGGACATTTCGGCCATTTCATCCTTTTCATACGGACAGTATTGCGACGATTACGTACTGATGCCAGGTCTGTCGGTCGGGTCCATTGGCCGTGTCCATTCGCTTCTGCTGTTTATGAAGGAACCTTTGGAGAAGCGCAAGCCGCGCAAGATTGCGGTTACGACGACCACCGCGACAACGATTAACCTGCTCAAGATCATCATGACCATGCGGTTTGGGATTGAGCCCGAATATGTTCGGGCCGAGCCTGATTTGAAAGCCATGCTGAAGGATTCCGATGCAGCGCTTCTGATCGGCGACCCGGCCATCACAGCTTCCTGGCATACAGAGGGGCTGCATGTGCTCGATCTGGGAGAGTTGTGGCATAACTGGACAGGTTTCGGCATGGCCTACGCTGTTGTGGCTGCGCGCAGATCAGCAGTTGAGAAGCATGGAAGCGAATTGCGAGCGATATACGAAGCGATGTTAGCCGTCAAAGCGCATAACCAGCACAACACCGGTCCGCTGATCGAGCGCGCATGCGCAACCATTGGCGGAGAGTCTTCTTACTGGGAGACTTACTTCCGTTCGTTGCAATATGATTTCGGCGATAAGCTGCAAGCCGGCTTGTCTCTTTATTTCCAATACGCGCGTGAACTCAACCTGCTGCAGCATGAGGCGCGGCTGACGTTTTATGAAGGACACTCTCCCCAAAAGGTGAAGGAATGAAACTATTAGAACTGTACGCAAAAATGAAGGGCGATTTGAATCAGATCGAACAAGCGCTGGAACGCAGCGTATCCGATGACCATGTCCTGCTTAGCGATACGTCGACACACTTGCTCAAAGCAGGCGGCAAGCGGATACGTCCTGTATTTGTGCTGCTGGCGGGCAAGTTCGGAGATTACAAGCTGGACGTCCTCAAGCAAGTGGCGGTACCGCTGGAGCTGATCCATATGGCTTCGCTAGTGCATGACGATGTCATCGATGATGCGGAGACAAGACGCGGTCAACTGACGGTCAAGTCCAAGTGGGATAACCGGATTGCCATGTACACAGGCGATTATATCCATGGGAAAGCGCTGACGATTGCCACACAGCTTCCCAATCCGCAGATCCACCAAATCTTGTCCAAAGCGCTTGTTCAAATGTGCATCGGCGAGATGGAGCAGATCAGGGACTTCTTCAATACGGAGCAGACGATCCGCAATTACTTGCTTAGAATTCGTAGAAAGACGGCGCTATTGATCGCGATCAGCTGCCAGCTTGGGGCTGTAGCAGCCAATGCGGACCGGGCAACAGCGAATCGGCTGTACCGTTATGGCTACAATGTGGGAATGGCCTTCCAGATACGCGATGATCTGCTTGACCTGTACGGCACCGAGAAGCAAATCGGCAAGCCGCCAGGCTCAGACATCCGTCAAGGCAATATTACGCTGCCGGTCATTCTTGCCTTGCGCGATCCGGGAGCCAGAGAGCCGCTTCTGCAGGAAATCCGCATGATACGCAAGCATGAAGGCTTTCCCGATACGAAACGGGCCATCTCTCTCATTCGCAACAGCGCAGGAGGAGAGCTCGCGGACGAGCTTGCTAACTGTTACATACAGAAAGCTTTGAAGGCATTAGAAGGATTACCCGATCATACGGCGAAAAAGAATCTTACCGATATTGCGCATTTCGTCGGGAAGAGAAACTATTAGATCATTTAATCTGGTGTTGGAAGGGATGGTTTGCAAGATGGAAAGAACGTTTCTGATGATAAAGCCTGATGGCGTTCAACGCGGATTAATCGGCGAAATCGTGTCGCGCTTCGAAAAAAAAGGGCTTCAGTTGTCGGCAGCCAAGTTCATGCAGATCACGCGCGAGCGCGCGGAAGTTCATTATGCGGAGCACAAAGGCAAGCCGTTCTATGAGCCGCTTCTGGAGTTCATTACATCCGGTCCCGTATTCGCCATGGTGTGGAGCGGTGACAATGTCATCGCGCTGTCGCGGGCGCTAATCGGCAAGACCGATGCGCTGGATGCTGCGCCAGGTACGATTCGTTCTGATTTTGCGGTACATACGAACTTTAATTTGATTCATGGCTCTGACTCTGCGGTCAATGCAGAGCGGGAGATCGGCATCTTCTTTGCACCCGAGGAGCTTGTGTCTTACGAGCATACGATTCAACGCTGGGTATAAGCCAGCCGCATAAGATGGAGGCTGCCGTTATGTCTGATGATCTGGACTTCTTACAATTTATTGACCGCATTAAGCGAAAGACTGATATTGATCTTTCGCAATACAAGGAAGCGCAGATGAAGCGCAGGCTGACGACGCTTCGCATGAAAAATGGTTTCTCCACCTTTCAAGCCTATTATGAGGCGATTGAAGGGAATCGCGCTTTGCTGAACGAGTTTTTGGACCGGATGACGATCAACGTGTCGGAGTTTTGGCGGAATCCGGGGAGATGGGATGTTCTTCGCGAACGGTTCCTGCCGGAGATGATGAGTGCTAATCCCCGGTTGAAAATATGGAGCGCAGCCTGCTCCACAGGTGAAGAGCCCTATACGTTGGCCATGATATTATCCGAGCTAGGGGCCGCTGGGAAGACTGCACTAGTCGCTACGGATCTGGACAACAACGTTCTGGAGAAGGCGAAGGAAGGGATCTATCTGGAGCGGTCGCTTCGAGATGTGCCGGCAGCCTTTCGCAGCCGTTACTTCAAGCCGGACCAAGGAGCTTATCGTATAGCGGACGAGCTGAAGAAAGCGGTACAGTTCAAACAGGGCAACCTGTTGCATGACCGGTTCGATTCCGGCTATGATCTGATTGTGTGCCGGAATGTCATGATTTATTTCACCGAAGAAGCCAAGCATGGCTTGTATCATAAGTTCTCCGAAGCGCTTAAGCCGGGAGGGATCCTGTTCGTCGGCAGTACAGAACAAATTTTCTCTCCTGCGCAATACGGCTTCGAGACAGCGGATACTTTCTTTTACAGACGCGTGTAGCGATGTATAGCGGTTTCCATGTTCTCCTATACTAATCATAGAATCGATTTGTGGAAGGAGAACTGGATATGGACAAGCGCCAAGTGATCGCCGCGTATCGCCGCGGGTTTCTTACGATACAGGAGTGCGCGCAAATCATCGGCGTGGACAGCAGGCAAGCGGCTAGAATTGCGGATGATACCAAATACATGAGCGAAAGCAATGGCTGCCATGAACAACCGGCTGCCAAGAGCCTGTAGATATGCCTGCCGAGAAGACCGGGCTGCCTTGATTCGATGGAATCGGGAGCCCGGTCTTTTGCTGTTTTGACGGGTATTGAGGCGGTCTAAGGGAACGGTGAGATTTCTTGTCAAACCCGCATGGCTGTACTATAATGAGCAAAGATGTTTCGGGATTATCACGACAGCAGGCGCATGAGAGTGCGGCTTTGCGCTTAAGGAGGGACTTTGGCTTGCGTCTAAGCTAATTGACTGCGTGCTAACCCTCTAGTCCGAACGGGTAAGAACAAATATTTTAAGCAATTGGGGCGATAGCAGACTATGCGTGAACTTATGGTAGACCTTGGTGAACGTTCTTATCCTATCTATATTGGGGAAGGCCTCTTGAACGAGGCGGATACTTATTTTTCCAAGCACGGCATTAGCAAAAAATCTCCGTTGCTTATTATTACCGATACGAATATCGCGCCGCTGCATCTGGCTCTGCTTGAAGAGAGGTTGAATGGGGGCGGATATCAAGCCGCAAGCGCGGTCGTTCCAGCGGGAGAAGGTTCCAAGTCGCTCGCTATGCTGGAACAGCTGATCGCAAGCGCCCTCGATGCCGGTCTTGACCGCAAATCAACGATCGTGGCACTTGGCGGCGGCGTTGTCGGCGATTTGGCCGGCTATGTAGCAGCTTCCTTTATGCGCGGTGTCAAATTCGTGCAAATCCCGACTACGATACTTGCGCATGACAGCAGTGTAGGAGGCAAGGTGGCGGTCAACCATCCAAAGGCCAAAAACATTATCGGCGCATTCCATCAGCCTGAATTTGTATTGTATGATTTGAATCTGCTGCAGTCGTTGCCGGCGCGCGAGGTGCGGTCCGGATTGTCCGAAGTGGTCAAGCATGGACTGATCTGGGATGCCTCCTTCGTCCAGTGGTGCGAGGAGCATGCGGATAAGCTGCTTGCGCTTGATGCAGACAGCCTTGGCTATGCGCTTCACAACGGCTGCAGCGTAAAGGCGTCAGTCGTTTCGCAGGATGAGAGAGAGAATGGGCTGAGGGCTATTCTGAACCTGGGACATACAATCGGACATGCGATTGAAGCGGTTGGAGGCTACAACGGACTTCAGCACGGTGAAGCGATAGCGATCGGTATGGTTGGTTCGGCTAAGCTTGGCGTCCGCTATGGAGCGCCTGAGGACGTGTACACAACGACCAAACGCGTGCTGGCCAAGTGCGAATTGCCAATTGCGCTTCCGCAGCATTACGATGTGGATGCAATCATGGAAGCGATGATGCATGACAAGAAGTTTGCGGAAGGTACAATGGTATTTATCGTACCGACGGCGATCGGCGAAGTCGAGATCAAGTCGGATGTGCCGATCGCCTGGGTAAGAGAGATCGTGGAGGAATTGAAACTGGAGGTTGAACAGCAATGAGTGTACGCGGAATACGTGGTGCGATAACCGTAGATGCGAATGACGGACAACAAATTGCCAGCGCGACGCTGGAGATGATGAAGGATCTCGTAACTCAGAATGAACTGGACCCTGCTGACATTTGCAGTGTCTTGATTACGGTGACGAATGATCTGAACGAGACGTTCCCCGCCCAGTCGATCAGACAGCTCGAAGGATGGGAGCTGGTGCCGCTGATGTGTGCGCTGGAGGTTCCGGTGAAGGGAAGCTTGGAGCGCTGTATCCGCGTTATGGTATTGGCCAATACAGAGAAGACGCAAGCGGATATCCGCCATGTCTATTTACGCGGCGCCCAGGCGCTTCGTCCGGATTTGTCAAAGTCAAAATAACGGGTTGACGCATCCGCTTCGGATGCTATATAGTTAATGCAATAGATGAGATGAGTCGAGTAGGTTTTTAGCTGAGTTGAGATGAGTAGAGCATTAGTGAGTTGCCGTAGGGCAAACCCCATAAGATCATGGTTGCTGGTCAAGTTGAGCATGGACCCGGTACATATTTTTGTATCCGCTGGCTGTTCTGCTTTACCGCATCGAAGTGATTGCAGGGAACCTATAGGGCACGCTATCATCGATACATTCTAAGCTCCTGCTGCGGCGGGAGCTTTTTTGATTATACGCTTCTCGCCGAAATTCCATTAATGGGGGTCGTTAAGGATGACGAATGAATTGAAACGCGTAATAGGGCTTGCTGGAAGCTATAATCTGATACCGATTGTACGTTATGTAATGGCGGATACGGAGACGCCGATCCGGTTGTTTCAGCATTTTGCCGAAGAAGACCATGCTTTCTTGCTGGAGAGCGTGGAGGGCGGCGCCAAATGGGCGAGATATTCTTTCATCGGAACGGACCCATTCATGAAGCTGTACGGCAAGCATGGCGAGCTGGTGCTGGAGCATAAAGGGGAGAAGACGATTCTGCATGAGAAGCCGATCGAGCTGCTCAAGGCGAAACTGCGGTCCTTCCGCAGCCCTTCCTCCAGCGAATTGCCGCCATTCACAGGAGGCGCAATCGGATTTTTCGGATACGATCTGCTTCAGTATTACGAGAATCTGCCGGCGCATCGCATTGACGATTTGCAAATGAACGATATGCAATTCATGTTCTGTGATCAGGTTATCGTATTTGATCATTTCAAGCAGCAGCTGCAAATAATCGGCAACGTTCATATCGAATCCGGTGCGACGGACGGCGAAATCGAGCAGGCCTACAACGAAGCGGTTGCTAAAATCGATGCAACGATTGACCGTTTGAAGCAGCCGGTTCCGAGCAGCGTGTCTCCCACGTCCCCCATTCCGAATGATCCGGAGCTTGGAGATGTGCAGTCGAATTTAACCAAGGATCAATTTATAGCAAATGTCGACAAGGCGAAGGAATACATCAGAGCCGGGGACATCTTCCAGGTTGTGCTATCACAGCGCTTCAGCATTGATACCGACATTGATCCGCTGCTCGTCTATCGCGTGCTTCGCACGATGAACCCTTCGCCATACATGTACTATTTGAAAATGGGCGAGGAAGTCATTGTAGGCACGTCGCCGGAAGCTTTGGTTAAAGTGGCGAACGATCGGGTCGAGACAAGACCTATTGCCGGCACAAGACCGAGAGGCGCGACACCGGAGCAGGATAAGGAGCTGGAGCTGGAGCTCCTGGCGGATGAGAAGGAGAGAGCGGAGCATCTTATGCTGGTCGATCTGGGCCGCAACGATATCGGCCGCGTATCGGAATTTGGTTCCGTCCGCTGTGATTCATTCATGGAAATTGAGCGGTACTCCCATGTGATGCATATCGTATCGAACGTATCAGGCAAGCTACGGCAGGACAAAGATTTCTTCGATGCTTTCATATCCTGCCTGCCGGCTGGAACGGTATCCGGCGCTCCGAAGCTGAGAGCGATGCAAATCATTGCGGAGCTGGAGAATGAGGCGCGCGGCGCATATGCCGGGGCGATCGGTTATCTGGGCTTCGGCGGATCGATGGATACCTGTATTACGATCCGGACCATTATCTTCAAGCACGGCAAGGCTTACGTTCAGAGCGGTGCAGGTATTGTGTGGGATTCTGTTCCGGAGAACGAATATATGGAGACGGTCAATAAAGCAAAAGGCATGCTAAAGGCGATCAGAGCGGCGGAAGCGAGCTTCCGGAAGCCGGAAGCCATGCAGGCGAGAAGCACGGCGATCAACACGGATTACGAAGTCCAGACGGGGAAGGGGCGCGGTTAACGATGAGCGGAATGATGACGATGCAAGCGGCGTTAAATAAGGTGATTGGCGGAGAGCATCTGACGAAGGAAGAAGCGGCGGCGGTGATGTCCGTCATAATGAGCGGAGAAGCGTCAGGCTCGCAGATCGGGGCTATCGCAACCGCGCTGCGCATGAAAGGCGAGAGCAAGGATGAAATTACAGGCTTTGCCCAGGTCATGCGTCAGTATGCCAGCCGAGTTCAGACAGAGCAAGAAGGGCTGCTGGATACATGCGGCACAGGCGGCTCCGGCATTCATAAGTTCAACATTTCCACAGCGTCTTCCATTATCGCATCCGCAGCAGGCATCCGCGTCGCCAAGCATGGCAATCGCGCCATGTCCGGCAAGACCGGCAGCGCTGACGTGCTGGAGGCGCTTGGCGTCCAGATTACGCTATCTCCTGAGCAGGCAGCAGCCTGCCTGAACGACATTGGCATCTGCTTTATGTTCGCGCAGCATTACCATCCGTCCTTGAAGCATTCGGCTGGCCCCCGCAAGGAACTCGGCATCCGCACCATATTTAATATGCTTGGCCCGCTGACGAATCCGGCAGGCGCCGATCGCCAGCTGCTTGGCCTGTATGACCGTTCGCGCACCGAGACAATAGCAGAGGTGCTGGGTGAGCTTGGGTTAAAGCGCGCGCTTGTCGTCAGCAGCCATGACGGGCTGGATGAGATCAGCATATCCGCTCCCACCCAAATCTCGGAGCTGAGAGAGGGAATCGTTACGACCTATCATATGGAGCCGGAGGACCTCGGCTTGACCCGGCATTCCATTGTTGATGTTCAAGGCGGAGAAGCGGCAGTCAATGCGGGACTTATTCGCTCCATCTTCCGTGGCGAAGAACGCGGCGCTTACCGGGATATCGTGCTCGCGAATGCGGGCGCATGCATCTATGTCGGCGGACTGACCGCCACGCACCGGGAGGGAGTCGCCTTGGCAGCAGAAGTCATTGATTCCGGGAAGGCGCAAGTCAAGCTGGAAGAGCTTATTCAAACGACAGGAGAGTTGGCACATGTTTCTTGATAAAATCGTTGCTACCAAACAAGCGGAAGTCGAGGCGTTGTCTGCAAGCTTCCACTTGTCCGAATACGAGGGCATCATCGACGAAATGCCGGCTTGCCGCGGCTTTGAATCGGCATTGCAGGAGAGTCGTCGCAAGCGCGCCATGGGCTTGATCGCAGAAGTGAAGAAGGCGTCCCCTTCCAAGGGACTAATCCGCGAGGATTTTGAGCCGGCAGCACTCGCTCGTGCCTATGAGTCCGCAGGCGCAGACTGCATCTCGGTGCTGACAGACCGTGACTACTTCCAAGGTTCGAATGATTATTTAAAGCTGGTCAAGCAATCGGTCGATATTCCTCTGCTTCGCAAAGACTTCATTATCGATTACCGGCAAATCTATGAGGCACGCATTATAGGGGCGGATGCAGTGCTGCTTATTGCAGCCATCTTGACGAAAGTCCAGTTGGAAGAGTTCCATGATTTGGCGAAGTCGCTTGGCATGGACGTGCTGGTCGAGGTTCATGACGCAGCAGAGCTCGAAACCGTGCTCGAGCTGGATAGGGCAACCTTAATCGGCATTAATAATCGCGATCTCAGATCCTTTGTCACCGATCTCGCCACGACAGAGAAGCTGATCGGCATGATCCCTCAGGATGTAACGATTATTAGTGAAAGCGGAATTGCTAGCCGCAGGGATATGGACTATTTGCAATCGGTCGGCTCGCATGGCGTGCTGATAGGCGAACACTTTATGCGTCAGCCGGATGTAAGCGATGCGGTGCGCGCGCTGATGGGCGAGATTCGTTCATGAATGTTCGTATCAAAATATGCGGCTTGCGGGATGAAGCGACCATTAAGGCCATGGACGGATTATCGCTAGACGAGATCGGCTTGGTATTCGCCCCCAGCAAACGCCAAGTGAGCAAAGAGGAAGCTGCTAAGCTAATTGAAGCGATTCATGGGATTCGCAATGACCGCAAAGCCCGTCCTCATGCGGTGGGCGTATTCGTGAATGAAAGCATGGAAGAATTGGCGAATATTCTGGCTGTTGCGCCTCTCGATGTTGTACAATTGCATGGACAAGAGTCACCGTCGTATTATTCCGAGCTGAGAGAGAGATTTCCGGGGACGGCCGTTTGGCGAGTAGTCTCTATCCGGCGGGAGGCAGATGCGACAGCGGACGGGCAGATGGTTGATCCGAATGAACGATTGGCCCCGTATGCAGGGTTGGTGGACGCCATTCTGATCGATGCGCCGGGAGGCGGCACCGGTAAGCCCTTTAATTGGGATGTCATCGAGGCATACAAACAATCGGCAGCTTCACTTGGTCTGCCCCTGTATGTGGCCGGCGGCTTGCATGAGGGCAATGTCCAGGAGCTGCTGTACAAGCATAGTCCGGACGGGATAGATCTATCGGGCGGTGTTGAGACCGATGGGCGCAAGGATATCGAGAAAATCAGATCATTTGTCAGAAGGGTGAGAGAAGCATGATACAAGTACCTGACGTAAATGGCAGATTCGGCAAGTTCGGCGGCCGATATGTGCCGGAGACGCTAATGAACGCACTCCTCGAACTGGAGGAGGCCTATGCGCATTATTCCAAGGACCCCGACTTTCAAGCGGAAGTACGGGAGCTGCTATATAAATATTCAGGCCGCCCGACTTCACTTTATTATGCAAAACGCTTAAGCGAGCATCTCGGCGGAGCGAAGGTATACCTGAAGCGTGAAGACCTCAATCATACCGGAGCGCATAAAATCAACAATACAATCGGCCAAGGAGTGCTTGCCAAGCGTATGGGCAAGACCAAAATTATCGCCGAGACGGGTGCAGGCCAGCATGGCGTTGCTTCGGCGACCATTGCCGCATTGCTGGGACTGGAATGCAAAGTATTCATGGGTGAAGAAGACATGAAGCGCCAGCAGTTGAACGTCTTCCGTATGAATCTGCTCGGCAGCGAGGTTGTTCCCGTCACTTCCGGCACACGCACACTCAAGGATGCCTGTAACGAGACGCTGCGGTATTGGGTCAGCCATGTCAACGATACGTTCTACATTTTGGGTTCAGTGACAGGTCCGCATCCTTATCCGATGATGGTCCGCGACTTCCAGCGAATTATCGGAGACGAGGCGCGCGAGCAGATCTTGAAGGAAGAAGGCAGATTGCCTGACTATGTAGTCGCTGCTGTCGGCGGAGGAAGCAATGCAATGGGCATTTTCTATCCGTTCGTCCAAGATGAAGGCGTACGCTTGCTCGGTGTTGAAGCCGCGGGCAGAGGCGTGGAGACGGAAGAGCATGCGGCTACGATGACGAAGGGCCGCCATGGCGTATTCCAGGGCTCGCTTAGCTACGTCCTGCAGGATCAATTCGGACAGGTGCAGCCGGCGCATTCGATCTCAGCGGGGCTGGACTATCCCGGCATCGGGCCTGAGCATGCTTATTTGAAGGATTCCGGACGAGCGGACTATGTGCCGATTACCGATGCCGAGGCATTGGAGGCGCTCCAGCTGTTGTCCCGTACGGAAGGCATTATCCCGGCGCTGGAGTCGGCACATGCCATTGCGCAGACGCTTAAGCTTGCGCCTACGCTTGATAAGGATCAGATCGTCGTCGTCAGCTTGTCCGGGCGCGGAGATAAAGACGTCGAAGCTATCATGGGCTATCTGGGAGGTCAAAGCTAATGAATCTCATTGATCAATCATTCGCCAAGCTGAAGGCGGAAGGGCGCACTGCGCTAATTCCGTTCCTGACGGTAGGCGATCCCGATCTTCCTACCACGCTAGCCATCATCAAGGAGTTAGAACAATCCGGCGCAGATATGATCGAGCTTGGCGTTCCATATTCCGATCCGCTGGCGGACGGTCCGGTGATCCAGCGCGCCTCAGAGCGGGCGCTTCGCAGCCAGATTACAATTCTGGACTGCATTGACTTAGCTGCGCAAGCTCGCGCGGAAGGAGTGAAGATCCCGCTGATTCTTTTCACTTATTATAACCCTGTTCTCCAATTCGGATTGGAGCCGTTCTTTGAGCTTGTGAAGAGCAAAGGCATTAGCGGACTTATTATCCCGGATTTGCCGATTGAGGAAGACGAGGAAGTACGAGCGCTATCGGAGGCGCATCAAATCCATCTTATCCCATTGGTCGCGCCAACCTCCAATGACAGAGTGGCACGTATCTCCCGCAAGGCTCGCGGCTTCGTATACTGTGTATCCTCATTAGGTGTTACCGGCGTTCGCTCGGACTTCCATACCGGAATCGATGACTTCCTGGCGACCGTAAGAGCCTCGACCGACTTGCCGATCGGAATCGGCTTCGGCATCTCCAGCCGTGAGCAAGTGGAGCGGTTCGAGCGGCAATGCGATGCGGTTATCGTCGGCAGTGCCATCGTGAGAAAGATTGAAGAGGCGCTCCCTCTGCTGGAGAAGGAAGAGACAAGAGCGCAAGGGCTTGCCGAAGTGGGTAAGTTCGTATCCTCGCTTAAAGGATAACCCTGTTTCCTCAAACCCGCCCTTGAGCCTCATGAATGGCTCAAGGGGCGGGTTTTTCGTTTTTTCGAAAAAGCTTTAAAACAACATACAGATATGAGACAATGGGACAGTAACACTTCAATACATAGAAGAGGTGAAGAGTCATGCAGCCCAAATCCAATGTCGTCCATCTGTCTGCATACAATCCGGGCAAGCCGGTGGAAGACGTAAAAAGAGAACTTGGCTTGGATCGTGTGATCAAGCTGGCATCGAATGAAAATCCGTACGGTTTCTCGAGCGAAGCGAAAAACGCCATGCTCGCAGAGCTTACCAATAGCAGTATTTATCCTGATGGAGCAAGCGTCCTGCTTGCGGACGAGCTGGCAAGCAAGCTGGGGGTTCAGAAGAATCAGCTTATCTTTGGAGCGGGCTCCAGCGAAGTGATCGTGCTGTCAGCCAGAGCGTATCTTGCGCCTGGCGACGAGACGATTATGGCCAATGAGACCTTCTCCCAATACAAGCATAATGCCCAAATTGAGAATGCGCGCATCATTGAAGTGCCGCTGAAGGATGGCAAGCATGATTTGCCTGCGATGCTCGCCGGGATTACGAATCAGACCAAGATCGTCTGGATCTGCAATCCGAACAATCCGACAGGTACGATTGTGACCGATGCTGAGCTAAGAGCGTTCCTGAATGAAGTGCCGTCGCATGTGCTTGTTGTGCTGGACGAAGCTTATCGGGAGTTTGTCGATCAAGAACAATTCAGCGATGGCGTTGAGCTGCTGAAGAGCTATTCGAACTTGCTCGTGCTTAGAACATTCTCGAAAGTCTACGGCCTTGCGGCACACCGTATCGGATACGGAGTCGGCAGACCGGAAGTGATTCAATTCATGAATCAGATTCGCGAGCCGTTCAACACGACGCGTATCGCTCAAGCGGGCGCACTCAGTTCCCTGAAGGATGACGCGTTTGTTGCTGCGTGCAAAGAACACAATCTGGAAGGCATTCGCTATATGACGGAGCAGTTCGACCGGCTTGGCCTGTCGTATTTCCCGGCGAACGGCAATTTTATTCTAGTAGATGCGAAGCGCCCTTCAGGGGAAGTATTCGACGCGCTGCTGCGCAAAGGTGTAATCGTGAAGGGACGCTGGGCTAACTACCCAACCTATATTCGCGTATCTATCGGAACGCCTGAGCAGAATGCGGCCTTTATCGAGGCGCTGGAGCAAGTTTTGCAGGAAGTGACGGTGTAAACTTAAATTTATGACGAATGTAGCGATTTTTGGAGTAGGTCTTATTGGGGGTTCGATTGCGCTTTGCCTGAAAGGCAAGCCGGGTATCCGGGTGATCGGATTCTCCAATCGGGAAAGCTCCGTTCAGAAATACCTTCAACGCGGCGTGGTCGATGTCGGCACGACATCGATCCAGGAAGCCGCGGAGCAAGCGGACTTTATCTTTCTATGCGTACCGGTTGGCAACCTGCAGGAGTATATGGAGAAGATCAGCGCCTTCCATTTGAAGAAAGGCTGTATCATCACGGATGTCGGCAGCACGAAGTCTTCGGTGGCGTCTTATGCGAGGTCCATTGATCTGGGACCAGCGACCTTTATCGGCGGTCATCCGATGGCAGGGTCTGAGCGCTCCGGCGTAGAGGCGGCCTCCTATCATTTGCTGGAAAATGCCTTCTATGTATTGACGCCAGAACCATCAACGCCGCCAGAGGCGGTGGAGCGATTGACGGAGCTGCTTTCGCATACGAGAGCGAATATTGTCAAGGTGGATGCTGACTCGCACGATGACATCGTGGGAGCGATCAGTCATTTGCCTCATATGATTGCTGTTGCGCTGGTGAACCAGGTGCGAGGCTATAATGAACGCAATGATCTGTATCAATCCTTGGCTGCCGGAGGCTTCCGGGACATTACGCGCATCGCCTCGGGAGATCCAAGCTTATGGCGGGATATTCTGCTTGATAACCGCCAAGTACTCCTGCGGCTGATCCGCGACTGGAATGCCGGAATGGAATCATTCGCGCAAATGCTGGAGAAGCTGGACGGACCAGCCATTGAAGAAGCGTTCCGGACGGCGGGTGAATTCCGCAACCGCATGCCGGAGCGACGCAAGGGCATGATTCATTCGGTGTATGATTGTTATGTCGATGTGCCGGATCATCCCGGTATTATCGGCAAGATTGCCAGCGAGCTGGGCAACAACCGGATCAATCTTAGCAATCTGCAAATTATCGAGAGCAGGGAAGATGTGCCGGGCATTCTTCGGTTATCGTTCCGCAATCAGGAGTATTTGGATCAAGCGATTGCACTGCTTGAGAATAATGGCTATTCCGTTCATCAATAGATGGACATTCCTGTGTTTTCATTTTCAAGATTTGTCACGAAAATGAAAACGCTTGTTGACAAAATGGAAGCGTATACATATAATAAAAGTACAGTATGGTTTCTCTCCACTCCTATCCAATAACTGCAGCGTTCATCATGAACGCAAACCACTCCACGGAGTGGTTTTTTTTTGTTTATTTCAGGCCACTGGCCTGAACATGAAGAACACTGGAGATCTGTGTGCAATAAGGGTGTGAATCACCCCTTGCGGCTTCCGGCTGCAAGGGGTGTTTTGTTTGGGAAGCTCCGAACATAGGTTATATAGGAGTAACAGATAGGAGTAACAGAAGCGAGTTAAGCCATTTTTCCCCCTGATTCGTTTTATTAGGAAAATGAAGGTTTAAGAAGTAATGTCGAAACAGGCAGGATTTTGCCTGTCGGAATCGAATTGTTAAACTTACTCAATTGAATCTGCAGTTAAATCTGTATTTATTGAGATAATGACCGCAACTTTTTGTTTTCGGGCCGGTACAATGATACATAGGGTCCGGGAATAATCTGCAGGTGGAGGAGGTTCGCCTGTCATGACTGATTCCCAGTTAATACGAGAGATTAAGGATGGCAATGTCGAGCTGTACTCCGAACTGATGCGGCGTTATCAGCGCAAGATATTAGCCTTCATCTTTCATATGCTGAAAAGCGCGAAACTGGAATTGCTGGCTGAGGATTTATGTTCAGAGACATTTTATAAAGCTTACCGCAGCCTCCACTCCTTCCGGGAGATGGATGCTTCTTTCTCTACGTGGCTGTATACGATTGCGCGCAATACCGTTTTGAGTGAGCTTAGGAAAAGCAAGGCGAATAATGTATCGCTCGATGACGCAGGTTTCGAACCGATCGCATCGCATGAAGCCGCTCCCGAGCAGCAGCTTCTGCGCAATGAAAGAATGGCTATGGTTCGTGAGGCAATTAACAATTTGCCGGAGAAGCAACGGTCCGCGCTTATTCTTAGGGAATATGACCAACTGGATTACCAGGAGATTGCGAATATTCTTGGGCAGTCGGTCAGTTCCGTCAAATCATTGCTGTTCCGGGCAAGAGCCAGCGTGAAGACGCAGCTTGAGCCTTATTATGGAACGATGCCGTCGGCGGAGTCTTTCGAGAGGATGAATTCATGATGAAATGCGAGGACGTGCAGCTTAGGTTTTCCGACTACTGGGATATGTCCGAGGAGGATCAGGAGAGAATAGAACTGGAGGCTCATTTGCTGGATTGCGAGCATTGCTCCGCTCATTACGGCTTCTGGGAAGAGAGCGAGGATCTCGTTCGCATTTGCGCAGAGGAAACCGCCGCGATCGGTCCTTCAGAGCATGTGAACCGTGCCGTGATGGAGCGCATCTACCTGGACGAATCCTGGTACTTGCCGGTTCCAAGCAAAAGCTATCACTTCTCCAAATCATTCCGTCGAAATACGGCTATTCTTATTGCGGGCTGCATGGCAATGTTCGCTTGCGCGTTCTTTGTATTTGTGTTCGATTATAAGGATGCGACTACCGAGGCGCAGTTGCAAAAGATGACGGGACTGATTGAAGCGGCCAACGCTTCGACAGACAACGCATTTATGACCGCGGGTTTCTATGCAGAAGTGCCCGTAGCCAGCATAAGCGACCCGGTCGTACTGAAGGTTGTGCCGACGTTCCCGCAATATTATGTAGCGCTATCGCTGCTTGGACTGGTTATGGCATTACTAATATTAAATTGGCTGTCCAGAACGCGACATTGACGTTCGGCTCGGGACCGGCAGACATCGAAAGGGGTAATCGGATTGCTTATCGGCTTGGTCCGGCATGGGAAGACAGATTGGAATGCAAAGGGCATCATACAAGGGCAGACGGATATTCCGCTTAATGAGGAAGGCATTGCGCAAGCGAGTGCGCTGGCATCCAGATTGAGCAAGGAACAGCGTATATGGGACGCAGTTATCTCTAGCGACCTGCAGCGGGCAAGAAGAACAGCAGCCATTATTGCCGAGCGGCTGGCTATTCCTGTATTGGAGCCGGATATTCGTCTGCGTGAGCGTTATTTTGGCGAGATCGAAGGGACGACGGAGCAAGAACGTCTGGAGCGCTGGGGAGCGGACTGGCGTGAGCAAAGCCTTGGCATGGAATCCGACACAGCGGTGCGTGCCAGAGGCTCGGAAGCGATCTCGGACCTGATGAAGAGAGAAGAAGGCCAGAGCGTTCTGGTCGTCTCGCACGGAAGCTTCATCGCCCAGATGCTAAAGGAGCTATGTGCGGAGCTGGAGGATTCCCGCCTTGGCAACCTGTCCTACTCTATTCTGGAGCGGCAGAACGACGCATGGCAGCCCTTGCTTCATAACTGTACCCGGCATTTGGAGGAGATCAACGTCTAGCCGTACAGCTTTAGATCAATAGTTAGAGCAAGCTTTCCGATTGGTTTTCGGAGAGCTTTTTTTGCGTTGGCAGTCTATTTACTTGGAGGCAACCGCAACTGATGGGTATGAAATGCGCGAATTGTCCAATAATGGTAGTAAAACCTTAGCTATAGAAGCTGCAGCCTGCGAGGGAGCGGTACTCTGCAGAAAGGGGAGAGCCATGAATCTGTCAGACATGCTAAGTTATGCCGATATCGGTCAGCTCAGCAAGATTGCGGGCGTTTACCAGTGCGAGTGCAACGGGAACTCCAAAAACGAGCTGATCCAGTCCATTCTGTCGCAAGTGAATCGGCATGACGTATTCGAGAATCAAATCAGCTCTATGAAGCTGGAAGATTTGCGTTTCCTTAATTCTCTGCTATTCGAGTCCAGGCAGTCCTACAGTCTGGAAGATCTGGTCGCGAGGGTTCAACAGAGCCGCTTCGGTGAGAAGAAGGAACCGGTGGAAGAACCAGCCAAAAAAACGAAAAAAAGCAAGAAAAAAGCTGCTTTGCCGCCGGCGCCGCCTAGTCCAAGGGAAATCATCGTCCAGTTCAAGCATCAGGGCTGGCTCTTTAACGGATTCAGCGGTCCGGGGAGGTATCTGTTCCAGATTCCGAGCGATCTGAAGACCAGATTCCGCGAGACGCTCAGGCGCAGATTCGCCGAGCAGCTCCAATACACGGATGAACCGCATATGTACAGGGATGAACAGGGCTTAATGCAAGAAGACATCAAGCAATTGCTTCATTATGTATACCACAATGAAGTGCAGCTTATCCCGGACGGTTCCATGTACAAGCGGTCTCTTCAGCAAATGCTGGACCGGATGGGCGTGCGGGAGGACTTGCCAAGCAAGGGAGCCTGGCGATTCGGATATGGCCGCCACTTCAATTATTATCCGGACCGGTTCTCCCTGCTCTATGATTACTGCTGCAGCGCCAAATATATCAGCGAACAGCCAGATGGATGGCTCATTTTAGAGGATGCGGGCAAGGAACGGCTGGAGAAGCCGGCTGAAGCAGATGAGCAAGAGCTGATCTATCGTTATTGGCTAAAGCTGTACAAGGGCCCTGTGGCCAATCTGCTGTCGCTGGTTCATTGGATTCATGCGCTTGCGCCCGATTGGGTGAGCGTGTCCTCGCTCCGGGAAGTGCTCCTTCCTTTCATCAAGACCTATTACTACGACGATGCCCATGCCATCCTGGAAGCCAGGATTCTTAAAATGATGGTGCATCTAGGCCTGCTGCGCATAGGGGAACACCCGGAGCACGGAACGGTTGTGCGCATGACGAAAGCGGGCAATACGGTCATCGATCGCATGGCTAGAGGGCCGGACGCAGCCGGACTTGCCTTGCATTGACATTCAGGAGCGGCCTTGGTAGAATCTCCCCAATTCAAGGTTGACAAGGGAGATGAGGATAAATGTTGTTGCCGTATAACCAAATAATGCCCGCTGTACACGATAGCTGCTATATCGCAGAAGGTGCCAAGCTGATCGGCGATGTGTCGATTGGTCCCAAAAGCACTGTTTGGTTCAACGCCGTGCTTCGCGGCGATCTCGCTCCTATCCGAATCGGACATAGCTGCAACATCCAGGACGGTGTTGTAGGCCATGTGAATACCGATCAGCCGCTTGTACTGGCTGACGAAGTGTCGGTCGGCCATAGCGCGATTATTCACGGCTGCACGATAGGCAAAGGTACATTAATCGGAATGGGGGCAATCGTACTAAACGGCGCAGACGTTGGTGAATATGCTTTAATAGGAGCCGGTTCGATTGTGACAGAGAACAAGAAAATACCATCCTATACGCTTTCTATCGGAACGCCCGCCAAAGTCGTAAGAGAGTTGACAGAGGATGATTTACTGCGCATGAGAAGGACAATGGAGAGCTACGTGACGAAAGGAATCGAATATAGGATCTCGTAAGCGCCGGTGTGGAGGTGTATCCTATGGACAAAATGAAAGAAACGTATGAGGCGATGCTCGGATTGGTCGCTGAGCTTGTACTGGACGAAGCAGTGCTGAAATTTCAGACCGAGAAGCTGAATCATGCTATTGACAAAGCGCTCGCGTCCGGCGACGAGGATACGTTCTACCGACTCGTCAAGCAACTCAATGAGCTAAAGCATTAACGATAAGGAGCTTCCATGTGCAGCCGGCTGTATGCCAGCCCTAGCGCACGGAGGCTTTCTTTTGTAGAATGGAAAAAGCAAGAGCAGAGACAACGGGGAAATGAGGAGAACGGATGAAATTCAGCGATATTACGGAAGAACAATGGGACGAGCTTAAGCCGTACCTGGATACATGCCTGCTTCCCGTCACGGGGCTTGGTGGCGGGGAGTCGCCCTATGAGACGACAGTCCGGCTTGAGCGGCTGCGGGATATGATGGATCTGGTGGAGATTCCGTTCAAGGGCAGGGTGGTTACGTATCCGGCATGTCATTACATATCAGAAAGTGAAGCGTTCCATTCGATGCTCGGCGAATGGTGCAGCCGGCTGAAGCAAGCGGGGTTTAAATATGTGATCATCATGACGGCGTTTGCCGCTCCTGGGCTGATGATTGAAGCTGCGGATCTGATTCTGCAGCCTGGACCGGACGGACATCTCCTGACCCCTGGCGAGGTGTCGTCACAAATTAGAGAGCTCTGGAGCCCCATTTCTCCTTAAATATGGATATCCTTCGTATAATTAGATCGAAATATGGGGAAAACAAATGCCAGAGCAGGTCAAATGTGACAAAATGATAACAAATTCTTGAACGGCATTTCCAGAATGACGCAAATATCGGGCCATATTCTTGACGCTCCCAAACACCTAGGCTATTATAAGTTATGTCCTAGTTCGTCATGTGTTTTTTGCCGTGCGGCAAGACGCGAGATATGGTTGGCAAAGGGGGTTAGAACAGAAGATGAGTAATCATGAACAACACGAGACGGCGCATCGTCCGGTTCAGCGCAAAGAAATGTCCCGGCGTCAATTTTTGTCATATACGCTTGGCGGCACAACGGCCTTCATGATGGGCGGCGCGGTACTTCCGATGGTTCGGTTTGCGGTTGATCCGCTTCTTGCGAAGAAGGGTGAAGGCAATCTGGTCAAGGTTGTCGAGGAGAGCAAAGTCACCACGGAACCGCAAGAATTCAAGTTCAAGATTCATCAGATTGACGGTTGGTATGAGAGCGAGCCTGAACTCGTAGCTTGGATCTCGAGAGGCGCAGACGGCAAAGTATTTGCCCTGTCTCCGGTCTGCAAGCATTTGGGATGCACGATTTTCTGGAATACGAAAGGTCATAACGAATATGACTGTCCGTGCCATGACGCGAGATATTCCAAGGACGGCAAGAACTTGGCAGTAGCCAACTCGCCGCTCGACGAATACGAAGTTGTCGTTGACAACGGCATTGTCTATTTGGGACCACTCGTTCCGAACACAAGAAGCTAAGGAGGGCGTACTGCAGATGTTTAAAAATGTATACAACTGGATTGACGAACGTCTTGACATTACGCCGCTTTGGAGAGATGTAGCAGACCATGAGGTGCCCGAGCACGTTAACCCGGCGCATCATTTCTCTGCATTTGTCTACTGCTTCGGTGGCTTGACGTTTTTTATCACGGTTATCCAGATTTTGTCGGGGATGTTCTTGACCCTGTACTACGTGCCGGATATTATTAACGCTTACGCGAGCGTTGACTATCTGCAGCATCAGGTCGCATTCGGCCAGATCGTTCGCGGCATGCACCATTTCGGTGCGAGCTTGGTAATCGTAATGATGTTCCTACATACTCTTCGCGTATTTTTCACCGGCTCCTACAAGGCTCCGCGTGAGATGAACTGGGTAGTCGGAATGCTGATTTTCTTCATCATGCTTGGCCTTGGATTTACAGGTTACCTGCTTCCATGGGACAACAAAGCTTACTACGCAACTAAAGTAGGTGTAGAAATCGCGGCTTCCGTTCCTGTTATCGGATCCTACATTGCTGACTTCCTGTATGGCGGCGACATCGTAGGGGCGCAGACGCTGACTCGCTTCTTCGCGATTCACGTATTCTTCCTGCCAGGCGCTTTGATCGCCATGCTGGCGGCGCACTTCCTGATGATTCGGAAACAAGGCATTTCGGGACCACTTTAAGCGAAGGGAGGGCTTACACATGGCTCACGGTCATAAATCGAACGAGAAGGTCGTCTATGTGGGCGACTCGCGCGTCAAGAAAGCGGGCGGCTTCCAGACACCGCCAGACTACACGTCATTTCCGGGTAAATCGGAAGCCTTCATCCCTAACTTCCTTCTGAAGGAATGGATGGTTGGTTGCGTCGTACTGGTCGGTTTCCTGGTATGGGTTATCGCTGAGCCTGCACCGCTGGGCTATCCGGCTGACCCGACGAATGCATCGTTTATTCCGATGCCAGACTGGTACTTCTTGTTCCTGTATCAATTTTTGAAATATCCATATGTATCGCAGGAGTTCATCCTGCTGGGCACGCTCGGCATTCCTGGTATTCTGTTCGGCGGATTGCTGCTTGCTCCATTCCTGGATACCGGCAAGGAGCGCCGCTTCTACCGCCGTCCAATCGCTTCGTCGCTTATGCTTCTGACGCTGGCGGCTTGCGTATACTTGACGGTTGTATCTTGGGATCACTACCAGCACATGCTGGAGAAGAATGGACAAACTCCTGAGCATCACGTTCGCGAGGAAGAAGCAAGACTGGCTCATGAGAGAGGCTTGCCTCGTCCTAATCCGCTGAAGAAAGCGCCTGTTGCAGCTATCATTGAGCCTGAAGATCCGGCAATGTCGATCGTTCAATCTCAATGTATGGGCTGTCATGCGAATGACTTAGCCGGTGCCAACGGACCAGCATTGCTTGGCGTAGGTAATCGCCTGTCGAAGGAAGAGATCGTGGAGACGATTACACACGGCCGTAATGGCGGCGCGATGCCTCCATACGAAGCTACACTTTCTTCAGATGAGATTGATCAGCTGGCTGTATGGCTGACCAAGCAAACCCAAGAGTAGTTGAACCCTTAAAGGAAACCTGATCGAATTATTCGGTCAGGTTTTTTTTGGAAAGGAACAAGAGCATGAATCTGAGTCTGTTCTGGAGCCGAAGCTTCCTGCTGAACCGCAATGTGCTTTGGCTTTTGTTTATCGTTAATCTGGTCGGTACGATATACGGTTATATCTGGTATGAAAACCAGCTCATTTGGACCATCGAGAACAAACCGGCATGGATGCTTCCTTTTGTGCCGGATTCGCCAACTTCAAGCTTGTTTTTCACCCTGTCGCTTCTATTTTTGATGTTCCCTCCACAGCGATCATCCAAACTCGGCGACATCGTGCGTGTTGTGATCGAGGCACTTGCTGTCGTTTGTTCGGTCAAATACGGCATATGGGCAGTTGCCATGATTGTCGGCGGAGCCGCACAAGGCGATGTGCTGAATTGGCAGCATTACATGCTGATCGCATCGCATCTGGGGATGGCCGCAGAGGCGCTATTGTATTTCAGATTCATGAAAGCTAGGACCGGTGCGCTTGTCGCAGGCCTGGGATGGCTGCTGCTGAATGATACCATCGATTATACGTATGGCATTAATCCATGGCTTCCGGCAGAGCTGGAGGACGATCTGGATGCCGTGCGGACCTTCACGTACGCCCTGTCGTTTGCAAGCTTCCTAGCCGCATGGCTTGTCTTGCGTTTTCGAAAAAAATGAATAAAGACGGACATCCCCTCATAGATTGGTCTATGGGGGGATGTCCATGAAATCGCGTATTATCATTCCGTTCATCGTCTGTCTATGTATGGCGATGGGCACGGCTGGAGTGGTATGGGGCGGCGCGAGTCCAGAAGGAAGCTACGCATTCCTGTTCTCGTCAGGTCCGTACCATCAGCTTGAACGAATGGACGAGACAGCGACAGCTTTATATACGGCGGCTTATACGAATAATCGGCAAGCCGCATTCGCTGAGTTGCAAAGGTTGAATAAGCTGCTGGACAATAAGATGCTTCGCAGCTACGGCAGTGCTGACGGATGGTCGGCAATGGAGCATGATGCAGCTGCTGTCGAGCGGGCGCTCTCCAGTGGCGTGAAGCATTCGCTGTGGCTTGAGCATACCGTACGGCTGCGTATGGGCGCTGATGCGCTAATGAATGGCAAGGCAGCTCTGTGGCATCAATACAAAGCGCTGCTTACGCATGATGTGAACACGCTGAAGCAAGCATGGAAGAGACAAGCCGGAGACCCTGTAGCTGCTGCGCGCGCTACTCTGCAAGGATTAAGCGAGCATGCGGCCAGAATCGAGACGGCGGCGATGTTCGCAGGTGATCCCATCCGTATGAGAGAATTGATGGAGCGTATTGCTTATGCGGGGAGATTGCTCGAAGGCAAGCAATCTACGGTGTCGAAGACGGAGGTCGATCAATCGCTTGATGCGATTAGGCTGGTGATCAACCGTATATTTTTAGAGGACAAGCAGGCGGCAGCCGTACCGGCCATAGCGCCGCCAGGCATCGGACAGCCGCTGAAGTGGGCGCTGCTGCTGGGTACGATTATATCAGGCGTGTTGACCTGGACAGGCTGGCGCAAATATAAGGCAAGGCCTTACGGCGTGAAGAAGCTGTAGTCTTATCGGAGACAAGCGAAGCGGGAAAGTCCGCTATTCTTCTTTGAAGCCTTCGCCCAGCACGTCGTGTACGTCATTGATTACTATGAAGGCCCTGGGATCGATATTGCGAATGATGGTTTTGAGGCGGCGGTTCTCCGCTCTTCCCACAACGCAATAGACGATCTCTTTTTCTTGTCCGGAGAAGGCTCCCTTCGCCGGCATCAGGGTGACGCCGCGCTCCAGCTCATGGGTAATCGTCGTCGCCATCTGCTCCCCGTGCTCGGTAATGATAGAGAAAGCCTTTGCGGCATAAGCCCCTTCCTGCAGAAAATCGATCATCTTCGAGGCGATAAAAACAACAACCAGCGTATAGAGCACCTTCTCCAGGGAGATGTAGAGAATGGAGATGCCAATGATAACGGCATCAAACGCCAATATGACCTGACCCATGCTGAAGCTGCGCCAGCGAGTCAATATCCGTGCAATGATATCGATGCCTCCGGTCGTGCCGCCGAAACGAAAGACGATGCCTAGTCCGGTCCCAAGCGTTACTCCTGCATATAACGCGGCAAGCATATAATCATTAGTACTATGGAATGGGACAAGCCATCCGGCCTGAATGAAATATTCAATAAGCGCTAGAAACAAGGAAAGCGACACCGTGCCAACGATGGTATAGAGCATTTGGAATTTGCCCAGAGCCTTCCAGCCCAGGAGGAATAGTGGGATATTGAGCAGCAGCGTCGTGACCGACAGCTTCCATCCGGCGGCATAATTCAGCAATACGGCAATGCCGGTTAATCCGCCTTCCATGAGCTGGTTCGGAATAACGAAAACATGCAGCCCAAAAGCATAAATGGCCGTTCCGACCAGTATGGGCAAGATCAGGCGCAGCTGATTCCATATTCTTTTCACGAAGACGCCTTCTTTCTATAGATTGCTTTATCTCTAGTATGGCGAATTGACGCGTGCGAAAAACATTGATTTTGAGCGGACCTATACGGTAACATAGTAACGTGCAGCTATACAGGAAAGGAAGCCGGAAAGATGTCTGAGAAGTCATTGTCTGAAGTACAGCGTGAGGTGGACGAGTACATCTCGCAATTCAAGGAAGGCTATTTCAGCCCGCTTGCCCTTATGGCAAGAATGACCGAAGAGGTCGGCGAGCTGGCACGTGAGATTAATCATTATTACGGAGAGAAGCCGAAGAGGGCGGATGAGGCGGAAAATACCGTCGAGATGGAGCTTGGTGACATTTTGTTCCTGTTATCCTGCTTCGCCAATTCGCTAGGCATCGATCTGACCGAGGCTCACGATAAGGTCATGCACAAGTTCAATACGCGTGACGCAAATCGCTGGACGAAGAAAAGCGACGAACTGTAAGCAAGCTCCATACATATGCTGTACCATCACCCCACTACAAGGAGGATGGGCAGATGGATGGGGAGACCTGCATCAGGAAGGCGTATGAATATATTTTTCACAGCGATTTTGAAGAGGCGATCTATTGGTTCGAGCAAGCGATAGCTGCCGAACCGGATAACGCCGGATATTATCATAAATGCGCCGTATCCTGCGCGCGCAGCGGCAAGTGGCCGAAGGCGAAAATCTATGCAGATGTGGCCGAGAAGCTGGAGCCAGATAATGAGGAGTACCGGTATCATTCGCAAGTGATACAATCCCGTCTTCTGCTGGCGGAAGCGAATGTGCTGATAGACCGGGAGAATCCGGATATAAAGGAAGCCGCTGAGCTGCTCCGGCATGCGGTTATGCTGGACCCTCTGAGCTTTGATGCGTATTACACGCTTGCGATGGTATGCATGACAGACGGAGGTTTAGATGAAGCCATAGAGTGCGCGAGGGAAGCGCTGAGACTGGATCCGAACCACTCGGCGGCCCGAAGATTATTCGCGGACATTAGCCGCAAACGGAGAATGGAACGCATCCGTTCCACGATGAGAAGACGATAAAGAAAAGGTGATGGGGATGACGGTAGAACGGATTAGAGTTGCGGTTACTGGCGCTGGGGGAAGAATGGGCAGAGAGGTCGTTAAGATGGTACTGGAGGATGAGACGCTGCAGTTGGTAGCTGCCGTAGATCCGTCCTCCGGGCCGGTCGATGCAGGCTTATTCGCGGGCCATTCCAATACAGGCGTGATCGTAAGCGCAACATTGGACGAAGCGCTGAGCGGGGCGAAGGCTGACGTGCTTGTTGACTTTACAGTCCCGCAAGCCGCTTACGGCAACACGAAGAAGGCAATCGAGTATGGAGTCCGTCCTGTTATCGGGACAACAGGCTTCACGCCAGAGCAGATTGAAGAGCTGGACGAGCTGTGCAAAGGAAAAGGAATCGGCGGCTTAATCGCGCCTAACTTCTCGATCGGTGCTATTCTGATGATGAAATTTGCAGCAGAGGCTTCCAAATATTTGCCGAATGTGGAAATCATCGAATATCATGGCGACCAGAAGCTGGATGCGCCTTCGGGCACTTCCATCAAGACAGCCGAGCTGATCTCACAAGTTCGCCAGGAGCTGCGTCAGGGCAATCCGAAGGAAGAAGAAACAATTGAAGGAGCGCGCGGCGGGTATTATAATGGGTTCCGTATACATAGCGTCAGACTTCCGGGCGTGTTTGCGCAGCAGGAGGTTATCTTCGGAGGCTATGGCCAAACGCTTAAAATTCGTCATGATTCCTATGACCGTGCCGGCTATATGCCGGGTGTCAATGTAGCCGTGAAGAAGGTTATGACATACAGCGGTTTGATCTATGGTTTCGAACATATTATGGACTAGCCGACAAGGCGCAAATTGACATCGGGAGAGGGGATTCACATGCTGAACATTGCATTTATCGCGCATGACCGCAAGAAGGACGAGATGGTGAATTTCGTCATCGCCTATGAACATGTGTTCACGCCCCACACGCTTTATTCCACCGGCACGACTGGTACTCGCATAATGGAACAGACTGAGCTGTCTATCCATCGCTTTATGTCCGGCCCGCTGGGCGGAGACCAGCAGATCGGCGCGTTGGTAGCCGAGAATGAGATGGATTTGATTATCTTCCTGCGAGATCCGCTGATGGCACAGCCGCATGAGCCGGATATTATCGCGCTGCTTCGTCTGTGCGATGTACAGGGTATTCCGGTCGCGACGAACATTGCGACAGCGGAAGTACTGGTCAAAGCTGTTGAGCGCGGCGATTTTGCATGGCGCGAGCTGGTGCACAAATATAAGCCGGGAGCGGCCGAGTAATGGACAAGCTGGATATCCTCGTATTCGGAGCTCACGCGGATGACGCAGAGATCGGAATGGGCGGAACGATCGCCAAACATACGGCGGCGGGACAGCGGGTCGGCATTTGCGATTTGACCGAAGCAGAGATGTCCTCTAACGGCACCGTGGAGCTGAGGCGGCAAGAAGCCGCAACAGCCTCTGCGGTGCTTGGTTTATCTGCACGGACGAATTTGGGGCTGCCCGACCGCGGCTTGCAGGGGGGCCGGGAACAAATCGATGCGATCGTTGCCGAAATTAGACGTTGGCAGCCGCGTATCGTATTTGCGCCATATTGGGTTGACCGTCATCCGGATCATATCGCTTGCAGCAAGCTGATTGAAGAAGCTGTGTTTAATGCCAAGCTGCGCAATTATATGCCGCATCTGCCGCCTGTTCAGGTGGAGCAGCTTATTTATTATTATATTAATGACGTCGAGGCCGTATCGCTAATTGTGGATGTCACGTCTACTTACGATGTGAAGCGGGAAGCGCTGCGGGCATACCGCTCCCAATTTGACCGTTTGCATAGCGCAGATTCGGTAGCCACGCCGCTTACGAACGCTTATGTAGAGCGGGTCGAAGCGAGAGATTTCTTGCTTGGTCAAAGCAAGGGCTGGCAATATGCCGAAGGCTTCACTATCAAGCGCCCGTTCGGCATTTCATTATTTTGACAAAACGTACAACCTATAGGGAATAGATATAGATATACCACATGAGTGGGGAGGTGCATCACGAATGGCTAAGAAGCTGAAAATCGGCATTACATGTTATCCGACACTTGGGGGATCCGGTGTCGTTGCTACGGAATTAGGGAAGCTGCTTGCCGAGCGTGGGCACGAAATTCATTTTATTACACATAGCATACCGTTTCGGTTAGGCAAATTTAATAAAAATATATTTTTCCACGAGGTTGAAGTTAACGATTATTATGTATTCCGTTATCCTCCTTACGATCTGTCGCTTGCCAGCAAGATGGCTCAAGTAGCCAAGATGCAGCAGCTTGATCTGCTGCATGTGCATTATGCAGTGCCTCATGCTGTATGTGCTTATCTCGCCAAGCAGATGGTCGGCAACGGTCTTAAGACCGTTACGACGCTGCATGGCACCGATATAACCGTCCTGGCTCAGGATGAGTCATTAAAGGATCTGATCCGGCTTGCGATCCATCAGAGCGATGCCGTAACGGCGGTATCCAACGATCTGATCCAAGAGACGAGAAATCTGCTCGATATCCTGACGCCTATTGATCTGACCTACAACTTTGTCGATAAGCGCGTATATTATCCGCGTGAAGCAGCTTCCCTGCGCGCCGACTTTGCCGCGCCGGACGAGAAGATATTGATGCATATTTCGAACTTCCGCCCAGTGAAACGCGTGAGCGATGTAGTGGAGATTTTCGAGCGGGTGTCGAAGCGGGTAAGGGCGAAGCTTCTCCTGGTAGGCGAAGGACCGGAATTGACGAAGATTCAATGCAAAATTAAAAATATGGGGCTTGAGGACCGCGTCCATTTCCTTGGCAAGCAAGAAGACGTTGCCCAAGTCATCTCGATGGCGGACGTGTTATTGCTGCCCTCCGAGAAAGAAAGCTTTGGACTGGTATCGCTTGAAGCCATGGCATGCGGCGTGCCGACAATCGGCTCCAATGCCGGAGGCATTCCGGAGCTGGTTACGCATGGCGAAACGGGTTTCTTGTCGGATGTCGGTAACGTAGAGGAGATGGCGGAAGGCGCCATCAAGCTGCTGACGGACGATGCGCTTCATGCGAAGTTCAAGGAAGCTTGCTTGAAGCGTGCCAGACATGACTTCTGCAATGATTCGATTACAGAGCAATACGAATCCATCTACTACCGCGTGCTTGGCATTGATGCCGAGCTGCCGGTATCGGTCTGCGAGTAACGCTTGTTCCCGTGAAGAGGCAACGGCAGTCGTACGTAAGGAGGGGCAGTTTTGAAGCTAGAGCTTACGTCCGAGATGAGGGCAGCGATGCCATTGATTGAGCAACTGGAGGCGGAAGGCCATGAGGCTGTATTCGTCGGCGGAGCTGTGCGAGATGCCGTGCTGGGCCTTTCCGTTCATGATATCGATATTGCCACTTCGGCATTGCCGGAGCAGGTTATGGCATTATTTCCGAAATGTATCCCGACGGGATTGCAGCACGGAACGGTTACCGTTGTGCAGGAAGGCGAGACGTATGAGGTGACGACCTACCGGACAGAATCGGAATACGAGCAGTTCCGCAAACCGTCCTCCGTTGCGTATGTGCTGCAGCTGGACGAAGACCTGCTGCGCCGGGATTTCACGATGAACGCGATGGCGATCAGGCAAAGCGGGAGCGTATACGATCCCTATGACGGGTTGAGCGACCTGCACAAGTTCCGGCTCCGATGCGTCGGGAAAGCGGATGAGCGTCTCCAAGAGGATGCCTTGCGCATGCTGAGAGCGATTCGCTTTCTCGGTACGTATGGACTTCGGCCGGTTCCGTCCCTTTGGCGGGCAATGAAGGCATACAAGCCTTTGCTTCGCCATATAGCAATGGAGCGCGTGCAAGCAGAGCTGGATAAGATGTTGTCCGGCGATGTCCCTGAGAGAGCACTGGCTTGGCTTGGCGCCAGCGGGCTGTGGGCAGACTTCAAGGAAGCGGTACCGCCTGATTTGTTAGCGCGTATTCAAGAAATAGCGGAAGATGGCAGGGATGAAATGGCTTCACTAGGCTCGCTTGAGCATTTAGACGAGCGTTGGGCAGCTATTTTATTGTCATTGCAAGCTGACGAGAAGGATGCGCAAGAGCTATTAGCAAGCCTTAGGCTTCCCAATAAGAGAACGAGTCTGATTATGACGGTATTACGGTTGCATTCAGAGCTGGCTGTGCGCGTGAATACGGGCGATGAGCCAGGCATTCGCGCTGCATGGCTGGCCAGTGTTATTCGCTTCGGCGAGGAAGCAGCCATGCATTGGCTGCATGTCGTACGTGCTTTGAAGCCGCAAGCGGGACAAGTATCGGAGGAAAGCGCGAATCGCTTATCCGCGATGCTCGAAGAGATGCCTGTCAAGTCGCTGAAGCAGTTGGCTGTGAGCGGGAATGACTTGCAGCAAGCTTTGTCACGCAAAGCCGGTCCGTGGATGAGCATCATGCTGAAGCGGCTGCTGATTGCGGCAGCTTCTGGAGAGGTCGCGAACGAGAGGGACAAGCTCCTTGCGGCGTCACTATTATGGAATGAAGAGGGTATATAGAATGAGCCATGATCATTTGCTGGATTTGCTGAAGCGTCATCCGGATCAATACGTATCCGGGGCGATGATGAGCCAGGAGCTTAAGGTGAGCCGTACGGCGGTTTGGAAACAGATTCGCAAGCTTGAAGCAGCGGGTTACGAGATTGAAGCATCGACCAAGCTGGGTTACCGGCTGGTCTATTCTCCCGATAAGCTTAGCAGCGATATGCTGACGGGGCCGGGAACTGCGGCGAGATTCGGACAGACCGTCCATTACTATGAACAGGTGAAATCTACTCAGGATTCGGCAAGGGAGCTAGCGGAGTCAGGAGCACCGGAAGGGACGCTTGTGCTCGCGGAGGAGCAGACTGGCGGACGCGGAAGAATGGGCCGCGGCTGGGTATCTCCTCAAGGCAAAGGAATATGGATGAGCATGGTCATGCGTCCCCATGTTCCGATTCATTGCGCCCCGCAGCTCACGCTGCTGACAGCAGTTGCGCTATGCAGAAGCTTGAGGCGTCTGACGCAATTGCCCATTGGCATCAAGTGGCCTAACGATTTGTTGATACATAGGAAAAAAATAAGCGGCATTCTGCTGGAATCTGCAGCGGAGGATGAGCGTCTCAAATATATTATCGCAGGCATCGGGATTAGCGTAAATTTGTCGGAGGGGGATTATCCGGAGGAATTGCTGGTGAAAGCAACATCGCTTCGCATTGAGGCTGGACAGCCATTCAACCGCCGTCAAATTGTCACGGAATTTTTGCAGGAGTGGGAGACGCTTTACGACCTGTTCTTGCAGGAAGGCTTCTCAGCGATTGCGGCACTGTGGGAGTCATTGTCGGTATCCATCGGCCAGAAGGTCCGTCTTGTTACGCCGCAAGGCGAGCTTGAAGGCACCCCGGTAGGGCTGGATGAGAGCGGAGCGATCCGCATAGAGCGTGCCGACGGCTCGCTGGTTACGATCTTCTCGGCAGAGATGGGCGAGCCGCTTAGCCGGTCGTAGGACAGGTGCAAGGCGGTTCATTTACGCCGTTTACGAACGGTATTTTTTTATGGTACACTACATGTATCAGGCGGTATTCCAAGGAAGCTGCACTGGTAAGCCTCGCAGATTGAACCGTGTCAATGATTGGTGTTGCACACTCTGCTCTGAGCCGTAGGGACCGAGACAGAAGGAAGCACAACAAGCAACCGTTTCCTTTTTATGTCCGGAACCTTTTTAGCAATCGGCTAAAAGGTTTTTTTGTGTTTAAAATAGCACATAAGTGCGTGTTCAGATGCTGATGCTATCGCTTGGTTCAGCGGACAATCAGTCTCTCTGTTCGACAACGAAAAGGAGATGAAAGCGATGAGGAAACGACTGACGATCCACAGCCTGCTGAAGATGAAGCAGGAGCGCAATGCGATTTCCGTGCTGACGGCTTATGATTATCCGTCGGCGAAGCTTGCAGAAGAAGCGGGAATTGATGTCATACTGGTAGGGGATTCGCTCGGCAATGTCGTATTGGGCTACGAGACGACGATACCAGTGACAGTTGACGATATCGTGTATCATACAAGATCGGTGGCCAGAGCCGCCGGGAACACTTTCATTGTAGCGGATATGCCGTTCCTGTCCTATGGAGCCAGCCGGGAAGCCACGCTGCTTAACGCTGCGAAGATTATGCAGCAAGGCGGCGCGCAGGCGCTGAAGCTTGAAGGAGGCGCGGAAATCGCCTCTGATGTGGAAGCGCTGGTACAAGCCGGTATTCCTGTTATGGGCCACTTGGGGCTTACGCCTCAGTCCGTGCATCAGCTTGGGGGCTACAAGGTGCAAGGGAAGACCGAGAAGGACGCTCAGAAGCTGATGGAGGATGCGCTCGCCTTGGAGAAGGCAGGAGCATTCAGCATCGTTCTGGAGCTTGTGACAGAGCCGGTAGCGGAAGCGATCAGTAAGGCGCTGACGATTCCGACGATCGGCATAGGCGCAGGCAGAGCTTGCGACGGACAGGTTCTGGTCTATCATGATATATTGCAATATTCTTCCCCCTATTTTGAAAAGAAATTTGTGAAGACATACGCCGACATTGGCTCGACGATCCGGGGAGCGATTGAATCCTTTGTCGATGAAGTGAAGACAAATCAGTTCCCTGCCGAGGAGCATGTGTTCCAGCCGGGATCAGCAGCCCCTGCAGCCTTGTACGGCGGGGGAACAGCCAAAACTGAAGAGCCGCGCAACACAGCGAAAGAGAGCCAGCGAAAGGAAGTACCGCTCGCATGATTGTAGCCCGCACCATTACCGACCTGAAAGAGCACTTATACGCATTATCCGAGGGCGGGAGAAGATCGATCGGCTTTGTTCCGACAATGGGTTATCTGCATGAAGGGCATGCAAGCCTGATGCGGGAAGCGAAGGCGAAGAACGTTATTGCGGTATTGAGCGTCTTTGTTAATCCGACGCAATTTGGACCGAATGAGGATCTTGACCGCTACCCTCGCGACGAAGAACGCGACTTGAAGCTCGCGGACGAATGCGGAATTGATGTTGTTTTTTTACCTACAGTACAACAAATGTATCCGAAGCCTTCCAAGACCAGCATCATCGTCAGCGGATTGACTGACCGGCTCTGCGGCGCTTCGAGACCCAGACATTTTGACGGGGTAGGGCTGATCGTTGGCAAGCTGTTCCATCTGATTAAGCCGGACAGGGTTTATTTCGGGATGAAGGATGCTCAGCAGGTTGCCGTTATCCAGCAAATGGTGGATGATCTGAATTTTGATACGGTTATTGTGCCTTGTCCAACCGTACGTGAGCCTGACGGACTTGCGCTCAGCTCGCGCAACGTCTATCTGTCCGCCGAACACCGGGCGCAGGCCGTTATCCTGTCTCAATCCTTGGAGCAAGCGAGGGGATGGATACAGGAGGAGACCATGACAGCAGGCTCGCTACTGTCGCGTGTGAAGGAGCGAATCGGATCTGCTCCGGATGCGGTCATCGATTATGTGGAGCTGCTTCGGTATCCTTCGCTTGAGCCGCTAGACGAGCAAGAACTAACGCATAAGCTGGAATCGCCGGCATTGCTGGCTATGGCGGTCAAATTCGGAACGACACGCTTGATTGATAACAGCCTGTACCATCCGAGTGGAGGGGTTTAACGATGTTTAGAACGATGATGAAATCCAAGCTGCACCGTGCGACCGTAACGGAAGCGAATTTGAACTACGTGGGCAGCATTACCATTGACGAGGATTTGATGGATGCCGCGGATTTATTTGAGAATGAAAAGGTTCAAATTGTCAACAACAACAATGGCGCGAGGTTCGAGACGTATGTCATAACAGGCGCAAGAGGTTCCGGTGTTATTTGCTTGAACGGCGCTGCGGCGAGACTGGTGCAGCCAGGCGACAAAGTAATTATTATCTCGTATGGCATGATGACGAGCGAAGAAGCCAAGGCACACAAGCCGGTTATTACCATTTTGGACGACCAGAATAAGCCGCTTGAGGTGCTTACTGAGGAATTGCATGCCACGATTATCTAATTGCAGGATTACGCAACCTACCTGACTTATGTAACGGCTGGTACGCCGTATGAAAAGCAGGCTGTAAACAAAAAATGACCGTATCACTCCTTATTCTAAGCGAAGGCGGGATGCGGCATGTTTCAGCATATGTTCACGTCGATGAACGAAATGCTTGACGGTATTACCAAGCAGTACCCACAAGCAAGCGAACAGGAGCGAATGGCGTACCTTAAGCAAATCGCCGAATTGAAAAAAATGAGCGACAGCTTTATCGAGCAATGGCTGGATTTCGAAGAGAAGGTGTCCGACTTCCAGGAAGGCATCGCGGCTGCTCAGCCTGTTATGGTCACTACGTCTGTGATGGATGATGATCCTGTTGAAGCAGAAGGGCAAGCTTCGTCCTATTCGCCAGTGGAAACAACCACTTGCAATATGGCGGATCTTGCCATACCTGAAGAAGCGGAGCTGCTCATTAACAAAGGTCAAGGCTATTATAAATTATTTATGTTTTCTCACGCTGCCGGTTTATTTCAACATGCGATTGCCGTTGCGCCCGAATGCAATTTGGCCAGGCTATTCCTGGGTATGAGCCAGATGCATATGCAAAATTGGCAGGAGGCCCAGCGGCAATTTCAATTATTAATTGTGCTGTCGGACTTTCCGAAGTGGCTGGCTTTAGGCTATAATGCCCTTGGATGCATTCATGCGGTTCACATGAACATCGCCCAGGCGGAGAAGCTGTTCCGCAAGGCATATGAGGTGTATCCGAGCTTCACGGACTCATTAAACAATCTTAAGTCCTGCCAAGAAACGCCGGGACAATTATCGTTATATTTCGGTAGCACGGAGCTGTGCTGTATGTGAGAGGATCGGGGAATCAATGAATTATGCTGTACTGGATTTGGAAACGACCGGACATAGCGCGGAAGATGATATTTTGCAGGTTGGACTTGTTATCGTTTCCGATGAGCTGGACATTGTCAAAACCTATAGCTCGTTTGTTAAGCCGAGAATTCCCATTCCAGCTTTTATTACGGGGTTAACTGGCATTACGGAGGAAATGGTCAAGGATGCTCCAGAGCTGAATGAGGTGCTGCTTGAGCTTATTCCGTTATTGGACGACGCGGTGCTGGTTGCGCATAATGTCGGTTTTGACGCCGGTTTTTTGAATAATGCGCTGGATCGCTGCGGGTATATGCCCTTCACCGGGCGCAGACTGGATACGATCGAGCTGCTTCGCATCTTCTATCCAAGCATTACAACGTATCAGCTCGGCGCGGTCGCCGAGCAGTTCGGCATTGATAATCATCAGCATCATCAAGCCGACAGCGATGCGATGGCAACCGCCCTTATCTTTATGGAGACGGTCGAAAAATTGCGTTCCATGCCGCTGCTTACTGTGCAGCGGCTGTCTGCGTTAATCGATGAAAGCAAGGATCTTCATTGGTTCTTGAAGTGGAATGAAAAGCGGATTGAGCAGGATACCGTATTCGATATGGGCGATTATGATTTCTATCGTCAGTTCGCGCTTAAAGCTAAGGAATGGAGCGAGGAGAAGCCGCCAAGGGAAGACGAGCCCTCGGGCGAAGGTGTATTGGATGGCCTATCGTTCGAGGATTATTTGTCCGAGGTCAAATCGCGGTTCCAGAACAAATTCGAGCGGTATGAAGAGCGGGAGTCTCAAGTTATCATGTTCCGCGAAGTGTATGAAGCGCTTTCGCAAGACAAGCATTTGCTGATTGAAGCAGGAACAGGAACAGGCAAATCGCTTGGATACTTGATTCCAGCGTTGTACTACAGTTTGCAAAGCAAGAGCAAAATCGTAGTCAGTACCCATACAATCAATTTGCAGGAGCAGCTGCGCCAGCGGGATTTGCCGTTGCTTGGCGAGGTTCTTCCGTTTCCGTTCAAAGCTTCCATATTCAAGGGCAGGGGCAATTATTTGTGCTTGCGGAAATTTGAAGGGAAACTGAACGCTCAAGATATGGTCGCACCCATAGAGGACCCCATAACGGCTGCACAAATGGTCGTTTGGCTCGGGGAGACCGAAACCGGCGATCAGGAGGAGTTGAATTTCGGCAGCAGGGGCTCCGATTTCTGGTCAACAGTGGCGAGCGATGCCGACTCCTGCCTGAACAGGGCTTGCCCGTGGTTCAAGCGCTGCTATTATCACCGCGCGAAGCATGAATCGAGCCTGGCTGACGTATGCATTACGAACCATTCCATGCTGTTCACCGATGTGCAAGCCGATCATCGTCTGCTTCCTACCTACAACCATCTTATTATTGATGAGGCTCATCATGTTGAGGAAGTTGCCGGCAAGCATTTGGGCATGAATGTGCATTATTTCACGCTTGTTCAAGCTATCGTACGGCTGTACCGGGACAACCGTTCCGGTTTGCTGCCGACGTTGCGTCTGCGGCTTCAGCAAGAGGGTGACGATCATGTCACTGCCTGGACGGAGACCATTGATACGATTATTCCCGTTTTTCAAGAAATCAAGGAGCATTGGGACAAGCTGTTCGAGATGTTCTATGCCTTTGCCTCCACAGCATCGGACAGCGTGAGCGACAACGGCGCATTGGTAAAGCGGCTTAGCTCCGGCCAGCTTCCGGCTGGCTGGGAGGAGGTGCTGGCTGTCGAGAATAACGTACACGTCGAGCTGACTAGAGTGATCAAGACGGCTGAGAAGATGATGAACGATATTAAGGACAGAGCGGACGATTTGTCTATACAAGCGTCTTTGACGGATTTGAACGGCGCGCTGCGGGATCTTGCAGGGGTGAAGGATGAACTTCGTCTCATCACAAAGCTGGAGGATGCGCAGTATGTCTACTGGCTGGAGGCGAGCACCGCATACCGTCATCGTTCGCTGCAGCTCTACGCTGCGCCGGTTGATGTCAGCAGTCAATTGCAGAAGTACTTCTTCGATGCAAAAGACAGCATCGTCATGACTTCCGCCACCTTGACGGTTCAAAAAAGCTTCCAATACGCTGAAGAGCAGCTTGGCCTTGAGGGCTATGAGAAGCAAGGCAAGCTGAAAACGGTACTGCTCCCTTCTCCGTTCAATTACCGGGAGCAGGCGCTTGTGGTCATACCGCGTGATTTTCCTGTGCTTAAGGGCGCTTCTGTAGATGATACCTATCTCGATAAACTGATTGGCTCGCTCGCCGATACCGCAGTGGAGACCAAAGGCAGGATGCTTGTTTTGTTCACATCCTACAAGATGCTGAAGCAAGTGTATGATCCGCTGAAGCTGAAGCTGGATGAAGCAGGTATTCAACTGCTGGGCCAAGGCATCGACAGCAGCAACCGGACGAAGCTGACCCGGAGATTCCTGCAGCAGCCCGAATCGGTCTTGCTTGGCACCAGCAGCTTCTGGGAAGGGGTAGACATTCCCGGGGAAGGACTTGTGTGCCTGGCCATTGTCCGCCTGCCGTTCCAGCCGCCTAATCATCCGCTGGTGGAGGCCAAGTCCGAGCTGCTTCAGCGGCAGAAGCAGAATCCGTTCATGAAGCTGTCCATTCCGCAGGCGGTAATCCGCTTCAAGCAAGGCTTCGGGCGGTTAGTCCGCACAGCGCATGACAAAGGAATTGTCATCATCTATGATACGAGAGTCATTGACACCTTTTATGGCAAGCACTTCCTGTATTCATTGCCGGGCCCCAAGATCGAGACGATGCATACGAATCAGATGGTACCCCGCATGCAGCAATGGCTGGCTCATTCGGCAACAGGAGATTAAAACAGACGCTTAGCTTTTTACAACCCCCGTTAAGAAGGAGTTGGTTCCCATGAAGTCCGCAAAAATATCGGAGGCGGTCGTTAGACGCCTTCCGATTTATCTGCAAGTGCTCAATGAGCTGCATCTCCGGGAGATCCAAACGGTCTCCTCGCAGGAGCTGGGGGTCAAGCTTGACTTGAACCCGGCTCAAATTCGGAAAGATCTGGCTTATTTTGGCGAATTCGGACGCAAAGGCATCGGGTATGACGTCATGTATCTCATAGAGAAGATCAGACAGATCTTAAAGCTGAATCAAACGATTAAAGTCGCATTGGTCGGAGCCGGCAATCTGGGGCATGCCTTATGCAATTACAACAAGTATTCCAAGGATAATATGCAGATTACAGCCGTATTTGATGTGCATCCCGAAAAGATCGGCTCCAATATTAACAATTTGGTCGTAGAACCGATGAGCGAGCTGGAGCGGGTCGTTGCCGAACAAAAGATACGAATTGGCATTATTACCGTGCCCGCGCATGAAGCGCAGAATGTCGCCAATCAATTTATTGCCGCAGGTGTAGAGGGAATCTTGAACTTTGCTCCTGCTATTCTTCGGGTGCCGGATGATGTGCGTATTCATAATGCCGATTTCACAAGGGAATTGTTAAGTCTGGCTTATTATTTGAATCATGAAGGAGACGTAAGCGATGACACAGCTTTGGATTAAAGATGGCCTATTCGTTACGATGGATGATGCTGCAAAAACAGTAAAGGGACATATGGTTGTGACAGACGGTGTAATTACATACGTTGGCGCAGAACCGCCAGTCGGCCTGTTGCCCGATGCACAGAAGCTTGACGGCAGCAAGCTGGCGTTCATGCCGGGTCTGGTCAATACACACGGCCACGCGGCTATGACGCTGCTGCGGGGCTATTCCGACGATCAGAAGCTGCAGGTATGGCTGGAGCAGAAGATGTGGCCGATGGAAGCCAAATATGTGGATGCCGACACAAGAGCCGGAAGCGCGCTCGCGATTATAGAGATGCTGCGTACGGGCACAACTGCGTTTGTCGATATGTACGATCGTATGGATCAGGTTGCGGCTATGACTGAGCAAGCAGGCATACGCGGCATATTGACACGCGGCGTTATCGGTCTGTGCTCGGAAGAAGAACAGAAGGCCAAGCTGAATGATGCGATTGCCTTCGCCAAGACATGGCACGGCAAGGCAGACGGCAGAATCTCGACGATGCTGTCGCCGCATGCGCCATACACTTGTCCTCCCGCCTATATAGAGAAATTCGTGGAGGCTGCGCATGAGCTGGACTTGCCGCTTCATACGCACATGTCCGAGACGATTGCGGAAGTGGAGCAGAATGTTCGCGATTACGGCGCACGTCCAGTCGAGCATCTGGATCGACTCGGATTTTTCTCGCGTCCGTCGCTCGTAGCGCATGCTGTCCATCTGACCGATGAAGAGATTGCTTTGCTGGCAGAGCACGGCGTATCCGTCTCGCATAATCCTGTCAGCAACCTGAAGCTGGCTTCCGGCGTTGCACGGCTTCCGGAGCTGATGAGAGCCGGTGTGAAGGTGTCGCTCGGTACGGATAGCGTCGCGAGCAACAATAACCTGGATTTGTTTGAAGAAATTCGTTTCTCCGCTTTGCTTCACAAGGGAGTATCCGGCGATCCGACAGCAATCCCGGCCTGGGAGGCTCTTAAGCTTGGCACTACGTACGGAGCGAATGCCATCTGGCAGGGAGATTCGATCGGTCAGCTGAAAGCCGGCTACAAGGCTGATTTTATTGCAATCGATTTGGATCAGCCGCATTTCTACCCGCTTACGGATATCGTATCGCATCTTGTTTATGCCGGATCGGGCCGAGACGTCAAGCATGTATGGGTGGATGGGCGTCAGGTGGTACAGAACGGCGTCTGCACATTAATGGATGAAGAGAAGATCAAATATGAGGCAGCCGCAAGCTTCGAGCGGTTACTGAACGGCTAATGAGAGCGGTCGAAAAGAAAAGGCCGCCATTTATGACGCCAAAGCGCTGGCTGTTCGCTATCATCGCTTGCCTGATTGCGTTAGGGGTTTGGTTCGGCTTTTATTTCCGTGATGTGCAAATGCCGAAGTGGTCGGAGGAAAGCAGCATGCGAGAAGCCGTGTTCGCGACAGGCGAAATGGCGAATATCGAAAAGCTGTACAAGCATGTCTGGGAAGCGACGACATGGGTTGCTTATGGAACGACGGAAACAGAATCAGAGCTATTCGTTTTCCTGAATGAAGAGGGAGCTTTGCAGCATCGTGTGATGGCAGATCAAGTTTTGCCGGAAGACCAATTTCGAACAAAATGGCTAAACGACCATGCCAGCGCTTCCATCATTCGTGTGACACCGGGATTATTCCGGGAGCAGCCCGTATGGGAAGTGTATTATAAGGAGCCGGAAGGCAGCAAGGAACGTTTCAAATATCAATTTTACAGCTTCGATCAGCAAGCGACACTGATTGAAACCTATACATTGCCGACAAAAACGGGACCGTAATGGTCCCGTTTCCTGTTTTTACAGAACGCATTATGTATATAATTGTGATATACTAACGTATAGCAAATGTGATAGATCAATTGCGACAATTTATATATACTCAGTACTGGAGGGATATAGTTATGAGAAAGCCTCGAATGATGCCGATCGCCATAACCGTCGTGATATCCGCTGCAGCACTTTTTGGCGGCTGGATGTTGTACAAGCAGGTCGCGGTAGCTTCACCATTAACGGATGCCGTTGCCAATGTACCGGGTATCGCCAATGCGGATAAACCGGTCATTGAGCAGGATAAAGTAAGCGTATCAGTCGAGCTGTCCGATGAGGCAAGCTTGAAGGATGTCTACACATCCGTAACGGAGCAAGGCAAAGCATTAGCAGGGAAACGCAAGCTGGATATTGTCATTCAGAACGAAGAAGACGCATCGCTTAATGCGATCTGGCAGGAAGCGATGTTCGATATAGCACAGGCGATGGAGACAAAAACCTATTCCGATATTCCAAAAACGATGGAACGTGTCGCATCTGGACATGACGGTGTTGAGACGGTAACGGATATGGACGGAACCAATGTATATGTAACGATCAAAAACGCAGGAGGCGCCAAATATATCGTCTTGCCAAGAACGCCAAACCAAATGGGGGTGTGGCCTAATGCGTAAGTATGGATTGGAGCTGGCGATTGGATTTGTTCCTGTTCTCATCGTATTTTTGCTTTTTATGGGGGTTAACGTATTGCCGTTTTTGTTTTTGGCGGCGGTCGGAGGAGCCCTGTTTTTTATGGCAAAAGGCCGTGGCAAGCTCACGGCGCTTTCGAATGGCAAGTCTAGAAGTGAAGTAAAGTCGCCTTCCTTTACCTTTGAGCAGATTGGCGGACAAGAACGCGCGAAAGGCGAGTTGATTGAAGCACTCGATTTTCTGGTGAAGAAGGAACAGATTGCCAAGCTGGGCATTCGTCCCTTGAAAGGTATCCTTATGTCCGGTCCTCCGGGTACAGGCAAGACGCTGCTGGCCAAAGCAGCGGCCCAATATACGGATTCGATCTACCTGGCCGCTTCGGGCAGCGAGTTTGTCGAGATGTATGTTGGCGTAGGGGCGGGGCGCATCCGCGACCTGTTCAAGGAAGCACGCACGAAAGCGAAAAAGGAAGGCAAAAGCAGCGCTGTTATTTTTATCGATGAGATCGAGGTCATTGGCGGCAAGCGTGATGGCGGACAGCAGCGCGAGTATGACCAGACGTTGAACCAGCTATTGACGGAGATGGATGGCATTCACGCGAACGAATCACCGCGTATCCTGATGATAGCAGCGACGAACCGCAAGGAGATGCTGGACAGCGCCTTGCTGCGTCCTGGCCGCTTCGACCGTCATATTGGCGTAGAGCTGCCGGACAAGAAGGGCAGGCTTCATATTCTGAACATTCATGCAGCGAATAAGCCGCTGGAAGAGAATGTGAACATGGATAGTATTGCGGAGCAGACATACAGCTTCTCCGGTGCGCAGCTGGAAGCGGTGATGAATGAAGCCGCAATCTATGCGATGCGCGAAGACCACGCTACTGTCGATGAGCGCCATCTTACGATGGCGATCGACAAGGTCATGCTGGGCGAGAAGACTGACCGCGAGACATCGAAGGAAGAGCGCGAGCGCGTAGCGCTTCATGAGCTTGGGCATGCCATTATGGCGGAGCTTGTCCGTCCGGGAAGTGTGTCCCAGGTTGCGCTGTCCCCGCGCGGCGGCGCTCTCGGTTATGTGCGCCATCAGCCGCAGAAGGAGCAATATCTGTACACGACCCCATTCCTGCATGGACAAATTATGATCACGCTAGGCGGAGCGGCTGCGGAAGAAATGTTTTATGGCGAGCGCAGCACGGGCTCGCGCGGTGACTTTGATCAGGCGGTAAGTATTGTCAAGACGCTTGTAGAGTCCGGACTGACGCCGCTTGGCATTATTGACGCCTCCATGATGACGCCCGACAAGTGGGCCGATGTAACCAAAAGCACCCTGGATGAGCTGATGGCGAAAACCAAAAAACTGCTGGAGGAACGCCGTCAAGTGTTCACGGATTCCCTGGAGACGCTGTTGCGGGAAGAGACGCTCGATGGCGAGGCGTTCCGCGCATTATTGTCGAGTTCGACAGCCGCATAAGTTCACAAAATTGTCTACAATATTACAAATTTAAGACGGACTCCCTGTCCGTCTTCTTTTTTAGTCGAATTACGTTATAATAAGGGGGAAACTATCAAGAGGGAGAAATTGCATCAATGATTAAAAAGGTTGGAGTAATCGGCTTAGGCACGATGGGTCAGGGCATCGCGGAGATGTTGGCCGCGAAAGGACTCGACGTTATCGTCATCGAGCGCACCAAAGAACGCCTCGCCTATGGATTACACATGATTGAAATCAGCTTGGATAAGCAAATCGAGAAATGGGCTCTGACAGGAGCGGAGAAGAAGCTTGTCCTATCCAGGATTCAATCGGCATTGTCCTTTGAGGAACTTGCGGGCTGTGAGCTTGTCATCGAGACGATATCGGAGGATTTGGATGCCAAGAAAGAAGTATTCCAGAAGCTCGACGCCATCTGCGAAGAGAAAGCAATTCTGGCAAGCAACACGTCTACACTCAGCTTGACAGAGCTGGCCAGCGTGACGAAAGTGCCGAACCGCGTGATCGGCCTTCATTTTATATACCCTGTTTTAAAAATCGATCTGGTGGAGATCGTTCTAGGTCTGAAGACATCGGATGATACGTATAATCGCACGAAGCATTTTGTCGAAGAAGTCCTTCAGAAGAAAGGCATCATGGTATTCGAGTCGCCAGGCTTCGTGACATCCCGTCTGATCTGCCTGTTCATCAATGAGGCTCTGCATGTGCTGGAGGAAGGCGTGGCGTCTGCAGAGGACATTGACAATGCCATGCGTGTCGGCTATTCGTTCCAGCATGGACCATTCGAGATGGCGGACCGTTTCGGTTTGGATTCCGTTTTGGCTGCGCTTGAACGCATGTTCCGCGAGTATGGGGAGTTGAAATACCGCCCATCCATCGTGCTTAAGAAGATGGTACGCGCCGGACATCTTGGAGCCAAGACTGGCGTCGGCTTCTTCAACTACGATATGGATGGAGATCGGATCTAATGAAGGTATTGGTTATTAACGCTGGCAGTTCTTCGCTGAAGTACCAGCTTTACGAAATGTTGAATGAAACGGTGCTCGCGAGCGGTCGCGTAGAGCGCATAGGCATGGATTCATCTATCGTCACCCATGAGCCAACGGGGAAGCCGGAAGTACGGGACGTTAGTGAGATTCTGGACCATGTGACAGCGGTCAAACGAGTCATCGATATGATTACGCACAAGGAACATGGCGTCATCAGCGCGATGTCCGAGATTGACGCGGTCGGCCACCGGATTGTGCACGGGGGAGAGGTGTTCAAGGGCTCCGTGCTTGTTACTCAGGAAGTGAAGCTGGAGATTCGCCGCTTGTTCGATCTTGCTCCGCTTCATAACCCTGCGCACATGATGGGCATTACGGCAGTAGAGGCGGTTATGCCGGAAGTGCCGCAGGTTGTCGTATTCGATACGGCCTTCCACCAGACCATGCCGCAAACGTCGTATCTGTACCCGATTCCTACCGTTCTGTACCGCAGACATAAGATTCGCAGATATGGCTTCCACGGCACATCGCATGCCTATGTAAGCGACAAGGCGGCCCGTTTCTTGAACAAACCGCTTGAATCGCTGAAAATGGTATCCTGCCATATCGGCAACGGTGCAAGCTGTACGGCAATACTGGACGGAAAGTCGTTCGATACGAGCATGGGCATGACGCCGCTCGAAGGCTTGATGATGGGAACGCGCAGCGGCGACATCGACCCTGCGATCGTACCGTTTGTCATGAATAAGGAAGAGCTGACGCTGAACGAAGCGAACTCCATGCTGAACAAGCATAGCGGTATGCTAGCCATATCGGGCATCAGCAGCGATATGCGTGAAGTGACGGAAGCGATGCATGAGGGCGACAAAAACGCGAAGCTGGCCTTTGATATGTATACGTACAGGCTTCGCAAGTATATCGGCGCTTACGCGGCTGCAATGAACGGAATTGACGTGCTTGTCTTCACGGCGGGAGTAGGGGAGAATGCTCCGGATGTTCGGGAGGCGGTGTGCGAAGGCATAACGTTCCTTGGCATCGAGCTCGACAAAGAGAAGAACCGCGTTCGCAGCAAGGAAGCAAGAGAAATCTCGACACCAAACTCGCGAGTGAAGGTGCTAGTCGTGCCAACAAACGAGGAGCTGCTTATCGCACGCGATACGAACGCGATAGTGAAAGGGCTAAATAACAGCAATCATACGGTACAATAAGTTAGCATGAACATCATCAACGACTACTAGAGAGGAGAGGCTGGGCTTGAATGACGAACTATGGAAAGCCTACACGCACGGCATTGCTGCTGCAATTGGCGAAGGGGGAGTCCATATCCCTAGCCTCCTCCTTCAAAGTTACAGCCGAATTGGGTTATCTGATTCTGAGGCCATGCTGCTGATGCAGATAATGCTGTATGGACAAGCAGAGCGGAATGATTTCCCCACACCGGAAGAGCTGGCGGATCGAATGGGCGTTCATGTCCGAGAGATCGGCGCTTTGCTTGGCCGCTTGATGAAGGACGGTTTTTTATCTATTGACGATTATATCGACGATGTTACGGGTCTCCGCAGCGAGCGCTATAACTGGAGCGGATGGCTGATGAAGGCGTCCGAATGGCGGGCAACGTCGAAGCGCCAATCGAAGAAGACGGACAAGCAGCCGATCGTGCTGGAGAAGAGCGCACCCGCCTCCAATCTTTTTTCGGTGTTCGAGCAGGAATTCGGCAGATTGTTGTCTCCCATGGAATGCGAGACGATCGTCAGCTGGCTGGACCAGGACCGCTATTCCGAAGAAATTGTTTTGTTTGCCCTGAAGGAAGCTGTATTTGCAGGCAAGCTTAGCCTAAGATACATAGACCGTATTCTGATTGAATGGAGTCGCAATCGGGTTACGAATGCGGATGAGGCGAGAGCCCATGCGGGCAAATTCCACGGCGGCAGAGCCTGATTACGTAAAGCAGTCTCGCATAAAGTCTTTAATCTCAATAAACCATGCCTGTCGGCATGGTTTATTTTTGTAATAAGAGGAGAGAGCTCCGTTTTTAAATACGAGATGAAGCCGTTATGGCTTTACCGCATACAGAATGGTGATCTCTTCATCGAGTTCTTCTGTTACGACGGAATAGAATCGCTGCTCCAGCCACTGAACAAGCTCTGGCAGCCGTGACGGCAGCAGTCCGGCAAGATGAACGGTTTCCGTATCATAACTATGGGCCTGCTGACTGGTGGAGGCTTGCTCGTCACTCATTTCATGCGTCATCAAGCCTGTAATGACCATTCTGCCCCCTGGCTTCAAGGTTCGATCCATCTCTCCTAACGCAAGCAGCTGACCGGAGGCGACCAAATGCTGAAGGGCGAAGCTGCAGGTAACAAAATCGAAGGTTTGCGTTAGCGGGAGCGACAGTAAGTTGCCTTGTCTCGTATCTACTTGCGGCAGTCGTTCTCTTAGCAGGCTGATCATCTCGCGGGATTGCTCGACGACCGTCATATGCGCCCCAGCCGTGCATAGCAGCGAGGTCAGATTGCCGCTGCCTGCGCCGGTTTCCAGACCGGATTCATGCGGGGCCGGATCGATCCATTCCAGCGTCCTGCGAATAGCATGATCATATTGCTGCGGCTGAAGGATGCCCGACAGCGCAATAAGGGGAGCCTCATAGCCGTATTGCTGAGCGAGACGGTCATAATTCCACTCATCGCTCCAGGATGTTCGCAGCATTCGGTTATGGCGGATACGCGCGGCTGCCCGTTCGACATCTTCCAATACGGGCATTCCTTCACGCTGCCAGCCGGATATCGTCTCATCGAACGCATGCAGCGCATCAAGCGCGGCGGTCAGCTCTTCATGAAGCCGGGCTCTGGCTTGATCCACCTTCCGAATAAGCTGGTCCGACTCCCCGATTAACGGAATCGTCTCGGCAATCTGGGCCACAGACAGGCCCAGCTCCCGCAAGGAAATAATCCAGCGCAGCCGTGTAATATCCTCTTCCGAATAGCTGCGGTAGCCGTTTTCATAAGTCTTTTGGGGCGTGACCAGTCCTTTTTCCTCATAAAATCGAAGCGTTCTTGGTGTAACGCCCACGATGCGCGCAGCTTCATGAACCATCATTGCGGGATGTACCTCCTAAACCCGTACCTAATAACTCCTATTATGAAGGTTGACGTAACGTTAAAGTCAAGCGATGTTTTTTGAGAGCGAGTCAGCAAAAAAGCCGCTTGCAGATTGACCTGCGGGCGGCTTTCTGTATGGTGAACACATATACCCTTATACGCCGCGCTTCAGCAGCTCCAGACGATAGACGTATTCAAAAATGAACTCGAATGCTTCCAGATGGCGCTTGGCTTCGAAGGCATTGGCTCCCCAGGCATAAATGCCGTGCTTCCGAAGCAGGATGCCCGGAATTTCGCGATCGATCCGCTCTGTAATCTCCGGAACGATGGAGGGGATATGGGCGAAGTTCGAGACAATCGGAATATCGATATGCTTTTCTTCCTCCCATAGATTAAAGCCCTTAATCAGCTCCACACCGTCTACCGGCACGGACTTCCGGTCCCAGAAGTGTTCGGAGATGACGTTATTGAACACGGAGTGGATATGGAAGATGGCTCCTGCTCCAGTCAGACGATAGATCTCGCAATGAATTAGCGTCTCGGCAGAAGGCTTAAGCGATGTCGCTTCGCAGGCTTTGCCATTCTGGTCGACGAAGAGGTAGTCCTCCGGCGTGTGGACCGTTTTGTCCTTGCCGCTCGCGGTGATGGCGAATTGGAACTGCTCCGGCGCATAATCGCCTACACGGACAGACAGATTGCCGCTTGTGCCAGGGAACCAGCCTCTGGAAGCGAACAGCTCCTTTACGTCGCGCAGCTCGCCCAGAGCGCGCTGCTTGTCCTCCGTACGGATTTGATCAAAACTCATGATGATGACTTCCTTTCTTCATTCATGGCCGCGATAATGTCATGAAAGGTATTGAATTCGGTATGCGGCAAGCCGAGCTCCTTGCATTTCGTAGTCAGATGGGAGCGGGAATAGACGGTATCTGCGAGCTTGGCTCCCTCGAAGTCGGTCACGCTGTCACCGATAATGATCCGCTCATAGTCATCAGTCGGAAATTGGCGCATAATAGTCGTTTTGCACATACCGCATTTATTGGTGCAATGCCCGTCGCAAGGATGCGGCCACAGAATCTCGATGCGCTCGCCCGAGAAATCGCTGCCATTGCAATAGATATGATCCAGCGGAATATCGAATTGCGACAGCACAGGATAAACGAAAAAGTCGATCCCGCCGCTCGTCACATAAAAATCAATGTTCTGCTCCTTGCAATAGGCGATGAATTCAGCAAAGCCATCTCTTATACGCACATTGTTAATGCCGAAGGAGACGACTTCTTCCTTCATGGAAGCAGGCAGGAGGCGGAATAGTGCGCCTACGCCTTCCTTGATCGACAGCTCTGTCGAGATGGTGCGTTCGGCAATGCTTTCCCAGCCTTCAGGATTGAAATGCTTAATAATTGCAATGATGTTGTCGTTAATGGTGATGGTGCCGTCGAAATCGCAAAATACGATGCGTTTCTTGGATGTCTCAGATTTCGTCATGCTTCTTTAATCCCCCATGCTTGTATTGCGGCTTGAAGTGCTTCATTGCCGCTTGCCTCAGCAGCTTCGCGCAGCGAAATACCGCTTGTTGCGGCCATGATTGCTTGGCGGAACGCTTGCCCGCCTGCAGCGGTGCCCATTGGATGTCCGTGGATGCCTCCACCGGCGTTCACGACGACATCGGTGCCGAAGTCCTTCAGGATGAGCGGCACTAGTCCCGGATGAATGCCCGCGGAAGGGACAGGGAAGCTGGTCTTAAGCCCGTGGAGCGGGCTAAGCAGGGCGTCCTTGACGGCCAGATTCTCTTCCTTCGGCATCACTACGGAGCCGTAAGGAGACGGGAAGAGCACAAGATCCGCTCCGGCGAGCCGCATCAGCTTGCCGAGCAGCAGGGAAGCCCCGATGCCGTAATGCGGCGAAGGATAGAACGCTCCAGCGAGAGCGGGATGCGCTGCTATAGGAACATTAATTTTGGGATCTTTGCTAAGCTCATGCAAGACGTCGTAGCCGTAGGACAAGACGTTGAACAGCAGCGCATTCGCGCCAGCCGCAACAGCCTTGCGGGCATTCGCTGCCAGCTGAGAGGTAGGTCCGGTCAGATTGACCGCGTAAAGCAGCTTCTGTCCCGTCTCATCCTGAGCCTTGCGGGCGGCTTCCATACATGCCTCAACCCGTTTCTCCAGAGGCGTTAGCGGGTTCTCGAACAGGATTTCATCATCCTTGATCAAGTCTACACCGCCAAGCGCCTGCTTGTAGAACTGCTCCTGAAGATTGGCCAGATCATGTCCGACGACAGATTTGAAAATGCTCATTAGAAGCGGGCGGTCATGGACGCCCAGCAAATCGCGTACGCCGCCGAGGCCGAAGCGCGGCCCAGGGAAAGCCGAGGCAAAATCTTGGGATACATCCAGATCGATCAGCTTAATACGGCCATCCATCGACAGCTTGCCGAATACGGTAACGAGCAGGGCAGGGATATCGCGGCTGAAGTTAATGTCGGGATATGCGATGCGAATATCCGCATAGCGCTCGCCGGCCGCACCATTCACTGGCTCATGTACGTCAACGGACAGCACCTTGCCCAGATGCTTCTCCATCTCCGCCTTTTTGGCTTCTGGAAGCTCCGTCCAGCTGCCTACAGTCAATCCTACGGCAATGGATAATGCTTTTTTATCAAAATCGGCTTTATCGTCATAGGAACGATAAGTCGCAATACATACTTGACTCATTCCGCAATGCTCCTTCCAATTACAGCTCCGATCTCGGCAGCGCGCTCGGAGGAGCGCTTCATGCCTTTCACAATCGCTTCCGGCAGTCCGGCTTCTGTCATCGTCTCAATCGCGGCTTGCGTCGTGCCGTTCGGAGATGTGACTTTGCGCCGCAAGTCCTCCGGACTCTCTCCGGTTTGCTTCACCATCTGAGCCGCGCCGAGGACGGTCTGAACGACCAGCTCCTTCGCCATATCCGGCTCAAGGCCAAGTTCTTTTGCCGCCTTTAGCATCGCTTCCATCACAAAGTAGACATAAGCGGGACCGCTGCCGGACACGCCTGTGACAGAGTCTTGGAGCGACTCTTCGACGACTGCGTTAATGCCGATCGATTGGAACATCGCTTCGCTAATCAGACGCTGCTGAGGAGTCACCTTAGATGAATAGCTGATGCCGGTTGCACCAAGTCCAATAGTGCTCGATGTATTCGGCATCGTTCGTACAATCGGCTGATCTGCGCCGAGCAGCTTCTCCATGGAAGCAATGGAGAGACCTGCAATGACAGACACAACCAGTTGCTTGGAGTTGAGAAGGGGAGCGATAGCCGAGATCGCTTCCGCCGCATCCTTCGGCTTCATAGCTAGAAATACAATATCCGCTTCCTGCAAATACGTATCGTTGGACGAGCCTTGCAGGACGGTTTGAACGCCGTAGCGCTCATGAAGCTCCGCTAGCCGCTCCTCATTGCTGCGGTTAAGCATCGAGATTTTGGCGGGATCGACGAGCTTCTCGTGAATCAAGCCGCGGGCAATCGCTTCTGCCATAGAACCCGCGCCATAGAAGCAGATCCGCATCGTTGCGATGCCGGTCTCCGTAAGTATAGTCATGGTTGGTCTCCTCCTCTTTAAATTTATGTTAGAAAACTAGCTTTCCTAACGGGGTTTAACCTCTAATTTGGCCGTTGCCCGTAATTCGATATTTCGTTGAAGTCAGGGCTGGAAGCCCCATTGGACCGCGCGCATGCAGCTTTTGCGTGCTGATTCCGATCTCTGCGCCGAAGCCGAACTCGAAACCATCGGTAAAGCGGGTGGATACATTATGGTAGACAGCCGCCGCATCTACTTCCTGGAGGAAACGGTCGGCATGCTCGCCAGTCTCCGTCACGATGCATTCGGAATGCTTCGTTCCGTGGCGGCGGATATGGCCGAGCGCATCATCAAGCCCGTCTACTACTTTAACATTTATAATATAATCGTTGTACTCCGTGCTGAAATCTTCATCGGTTGCCATCCGGATATCGCCCAGTATAGCCTTGGAGCGGTCACAGCCTCTCAGCTCTACATTTCCTTTGAGCATCGGCTCGACTAGGGCTGTCAAATGCGCCTCTGCGATATCTTGATGCACAAGCAGCGTCTCGATGGAGTTGCACACGGAAGGGCGTTGTACTTTTGCATTAAAAGCAATGTCAGCAGCCATGGCAATATTGGCCGTATTGTCTACATACACATGGCAGATGCCTGCGCCCGTTTCAATAACCGGTACCGTGGCGTTCTCCACTACATTGCGGATGAGTGCGGCGCCGCCGCGTGGGATGACGACGTCGAGCAGGCCATTCAGCTTCAGCATTTCGTTGACGGAAGCGCGATCGCTGTCTTCAATTAATTGAATCGCATCAACCGGCAGGGCGGTCGATTTCATCGCATCCTTCAATATCTCAATGATTTTACGATTGGAGGACAGGGCAGCGGAGCCTCCGCGCAATACCACGCAGTTGCCGGTTTTGAGGCACAAGCCTGCGGCATCTACCGTTACGTTCGGACGCGCTTCGTAGATCATGCCGATAACGCCAAGCGGAACGCGGCGTTTCTCCACCTTCATGCCGTTCGGGCGCTGGAACGATTCCAGCAGCTCGCCGACCGGATCCGGCAGATCCACGATCTGACGCAGCCCTTCGGATATTCCTGCGATGCGCTCGCTATTCAAGGCCAGACGGTCGAGCAGGGAGGTGCTCGTGCCGTTGTCCCGGCCGCGCTGCAAATCCTCGGCATTCGCTGCGATAATTTCCACTTCTCTTGCGATCAAGGCGTCCGCCATCGCGGACAATGCGGCGTTTTTCTGCTCGGTCGTCAGCTTGTTCATCGCTGCTGCCGCTTCTTGCGCCAGTGTTGCTTTTGCTCTCACTTCACTTATCATTCCAGTTCCCCTCCTGGTTCATTTATCGTGCGGTATTTATATAAGCGTGATCCATTCATCCCGGTGGATGACTTCAATGCGGGAGACGTCGACCCTGCGGGAGACCTCTTCCGAGCCAAGCCCGGCGGCAGCCTGCAGCTGCCATGCGGCGTAATTGACGACGCCTCTGCCCAGCACTTCGTTCTGGCGATTCACGACCTCAACCACATCCCCGGGATGGAAGTCACCGTCGCTAGCCGTTACGCCAGCGGGGAGGAGGCTCTTGCCTCCAATGAGAAGAGCGGCTACCGCGCCGTCATCGACTGTTATTCGTCCCTGAGGCATGGAGTGGAATCCAAGCCATTGCTTCTTCATCGGCAGACTATGAAGCTTCGTATCGAAATACGTGCCTCTGCCGCAGCCTTCCACAGCCCTGGTCAGATCGCCTTCCAATTGAACCTTCCCGATAAAGGCGCCTACACCGCCGCGCATGGCAACCCTTGCTGCTTCAATCTTGGAACGCATGCCGCCCGTTCCGACGGAAGAGCCGGCGCCGCCTGCGAGCTTCAATATATCCTCCGATATTTGCTCCACACGTTCTATCTTGGTTGCTTGCGGGTTTTTGCGCGGATCCTCGGTGTAGAGGCCGTCCATATCGGTAATAATGACAAGCTTGGCGGCTTTGGTCATCGCTGCGACAAGCGCGGACAAATTGTCGTTATCGCCGAACTTGAGCACCAGCTCATCGGTTGCCACGGTATCATTTTCATTAATAATAGGAATAATGCCTTGCTTCAGCAACTCTTCAATCGTCATTAGCGCATTCTGAATACGGCGGCGATTGGAGAAGTCTGCCCGTGTCAGCAAAATTTGCGCTGCGACGATGCCGTAACGGGAGAGGGCCTCCTGATAGGCTTGCATCAGCAGAGCCTGCCCGACTGCCGCGGCCGCTTGTTTCTCGTGTACAATCTTTGGTCTGGACGTGTAACCGATTTGGCGGAAACCCGCAGCAACCGCGCCCGAGGTTACCAGCATGACTGCATCTCCCTGGCGATAGCGCGAGGCGAGCTCTGACGCGAAGAAGGCTATGCTTTCCCGGTTCAATCCGCCTTCCTCTGATGTAAGCGAGCTGCTGCCGATTTTCACGACGATTCTCTCCGACATGTTCATCCCATCCTATACTGTTTTGTGACAGCAAAAAAGACTTTCGTCCTCTAAAGGACGAAAGTCTTCACTTCCGCGGTACCACCTTCGTTGACGATGCTGCTGCCGCAAGGCATAACCATCGTCCATCTTGAAGCCTCGTAACAGGAGGCGCTGTCCGGCTTATCGCCGGCCGTTCGGAGGTAGGTTTCGGCAGTGGGCCTAAGGTAAATTCTTGCAGCCGGTGGAATTTACTCTCTGGGCAAGGCCTTGATCTGCTTACTGGTCCCGTCATCACGTTTCTGGTTTCAACTAAATTAAGGATAACATGATCTTATGCCTCTGTAAAGAAAGGCATCCCACCATAATCGCATCGTTACGGGGTGAAAAGTCCAAGCTTCCCAATCCGCTCGACAGCTTCGACCAGGCGCTCTTCGCTGGACAATAAGCCCAGGCGCACATAGCCTTCGCCATGCGATCCGAACCCGACGCCCGGAGCAACGACGACATCGGCTTCCAGCAGCAGCTTATCCGCGAACGTCTCTGATGTATAGCTTTCCGGCACTGGCAGCCAGCAGAAGAAAGAGCCTCCTGGCTTTGCCGCTTTCCATCCGATGCGATCCAGCGCTTCGAACAAGGCGTTTCTTCTGCTCTCGTACATGGCCGTCAGCGACGTCACGCAATCCTGAGGACCTGTAAGCGCAAGTGCAGCCGCTTCCTGGATACCGCCGAACAGACTACAGTAGTAATGGTCCTGAATCAGATTGATCATGGAGACGACATCGGTGTTGCCAAGCGCGAAGCCTACGCGCCAGCCGGCCATGTTGTAGGTTTTCGACAGCGTATAGAATTCCACGCCGACTTCCTTCGCGCCAGGCGTCTGCAGGAAGCTGATCGGCTTGCCGCCGTCAAAGCCGATTGCGCCGTACGCGAAGTCGCTCGCAATGACCACATCATGGGCTTCCGCAAACTTCACTACATCAGCGTAAAATTCCGGCGTGGCAACAGCGCCCGTCGGATTGTTGGGATAGTTCATGAACATAAGTCGAGCGCGCTCAGCTTTGTCTGGTGCAATCGCGCTGAGATCGGGCAAGTACCCGTTCTCCTCAAGCAGGGGCATAAAGGACATTTCCGCTCCTGCCAGCGCAACGCCCGACCAATAGTCGGGGTAACCGGGATCGGGAACGAGACAGACATCTCCCGGATTGAGCAGGCATTGGCTAATTTCCACAAGCCCTGTTTTGCCTCCGAACAAAATGGCGACTTCCGTATCGGGATCAAGCTCTACGCCGTAATCCTCCTTGTAGCGCTTCGCGACCGCTTGCTTGAGGAAAGGAAACCCGCTGAACGGCGGGTATTTATGATACAGCGGATTGGTTGCGGCTTCTTGCAGCTTGGCTACAATATGCGGGGGAGTGGGCTGATCGGGATTGCCTTGCCCCAAATTAATGACATCTTTGCCCTTGGCGATCTGCGCATTCGCCTTGCCTACCAGCTTGGCGAAAAACTGCGTCGGCAGACCCTCCATGCGAGCAGCGGGCCGAATCCGCCGTTTTTCTACTCCTGCTTCCATTTCATCACACTCCGAAATTGCTTGCTATAGCGATTTGTCAGTCGTTGCCGAGAAGACATTAGCAATAATGTAGCATGAATGAAGGGAGAATTGAAGCAGGGAGCGCAGCCGACGCCATATTTTTTATGATGCTGGCAGGCCTACTTTTTTGATAAACGGCCCGATGTCTTCTTTGAATAGAAAGAGAAAAGGCTTGCGACGCTCGTCGAAGACAAGCAGCATAGGCGCTTCATCCTTGCAATAAAACAGAAAGAGATCACTTGTGCTAATTTTGATATCGCCGGATGCGACAGTTGCAGGTTTGGCAAGAGGCACGCGATAGACATAGCTGCAATTTTGGCCTGCCGTCATTTGCGGTGCGAGTCCTGTAACCGATTCGGTCCAGGAAAGAGCCATCTTTTGAAACTTCTTATCGTTAGGTAGGGTGCTAACGACACGGCCAGCGGCAACGTCGAACACTTGGATCGGACGGAGCTCGGCTTCGGGGCTGGTTGCGATACCGGAGCTTGCAGCCGCGGAAGCAGCGGGAGCGGCAAAGGTGAGCAGAATGATGGCGGCGAGCGCCATAAGCAGCAATCGTGGATAACGAACAAGCAACATATTAGAAAAACTCCTTTGTGATGTAGTTTCTTGAATTAAGCTTCTTCGTTACGATGCCCATCTTGACAGAGAACCATGAGAAGGTATCATTAGTGAAAAAGAACATGACTGGGAGGCTTCACCTTATGACGAAGAAATTGCGGCTTGCTTTGCTGCAAATGAATATAGAAGCGGGATTTCCTGACCAAAACCTGGCTAAGCTCAAGAGCTTGCTGGAGGAAGTGGTACGTGCGGAAGTGAAGCCGGATGTTGTGATGTTTCCGGAGATGTGGAATACGGGTTATGCCTTGACGGAGATCGAACAGTTGGCGGATACGAACGGGGAGGCGACGATCGCGTTCCTGTCCGCGTTCAGCAAACAGCATGGGATCTATATCGTTGGCGGCTCTATTGCAGAAGCCAAGGCGGACGGCGTCTATAATACGATGTATGCTTTCGACAGAGAGGGCAACCAAATTGGTGATTATTCCAAAATCCATTTGTTCCGCCTGATGGAGGAAGAGAAGTACTTGCAAGCCGGGGAGAAGCCGGGGCGTCTTGTCATTGAAGGGGAACAGGCAGGCATGATGATCTGTTATGACATCCGGTTCCCGGAGCTGGCGCGCACGCTGGCGCTGGACGGAGCCAAGCTGTTGTTCGTACCAGCCGAGTGGCCGAATCCGCGTTTGCACCATTGGCGCACGCTGCTGACAGCGAGAGCGATTGAGAATCAAATGTACGTGATTGCGTGCAACCGGATGGGGACTAGCGGGGAGACGACCTTCTTCGGCCACTCGCTTGTCATCGACCCATGGGGGGAGATTATAGCAGAAGCTGGCGAGGAAGAGACGATTCTGTGGGCGGACATCGATCTGGATCTTGTGAGCGAAGTGCGCAGCCGCATTCCGGTCTTTGAAGACCGGCGGCCTCAGCTTTACTTTAAAGGTTAGATTGCGGGGGAGGGCCTGCAAGCCGAGAAACTCGGCTTAGAAGCGCACTCTCATACGTTATACATGTACAACTTAAAAATCGCATTCTATACAAGCTGATCAGCAGCTTAACAGAATGCGATTTTTTGATGGACAAATTTCGGTATTGTTCAGTTCATGGGTAGGGGTAGAACTGCTCGACAAGTCCTATATAATAAGTGTTAATTGAGTGTTTGAGTTAATTTAGGTGTTTTGAGAATAGGCCTGGTCAAGCTCATGCGATCATCAAGTTCAGCAAAGTTCCAGTCTCATCAAGATGATGTGTTTATTAATGTATAATGGGCGCTTATCCAAGCATTTTCTGTCCTTTTTACTTCGAAGATACTGATCCGCTCACACATATACTAACTAACCTTAATCGAAAATGCGCCGCTCACCACTCAAATGAACTGACTTAAGCTAAACACCGTCACACTCATAAGAATCGTAACACAACCTACTGCAACGACCATCGCTACCCTTGATAGACGCTAATCGTTTCGTTCAGAGTGGAGATAAACGCTTGGGCGGCTTTGGACAAGTAGCGGCCTTTGCGGCTGGCGACGACAAGCGTGCGGGTAGGGCGGGATTGCAGCTTCAAATATACCGGGGCAAAGTCTCCGCCCGTTCTGGTCAGCATGCGAGGAACAAAGGCAATACCCATGCCGCCAGCCACTAGCGACTGTACCGTTTCGATATTGCTGCTTTCGAATACGATTTGGGGCGTGAATCCGACCGCCTCGCACAGCTCGACTGTAATTTGGCGGAAGCCTTGACCGCGCTTCAGCCCGATGAATGGCTCCGCGCTCAGCTCGCTGATCTCGATCGGCTCTTGCCGGGATGCAAGCCTATGCTGCGGGGGCACGGCGAGCCATATCTCTTCCTCCAGATAGGGCTCATAGGATAATGAGCTGTCAATGAGAGGCAAGGACAGTAAGCTCAGGTCGGTGCCGCCGCTGGCGGTCAACTGCTCCAGCTTGGCTGTTGTTTCTTCAACCAGCACAACCTCAATCTGAGGATATTGCGCGCCGAAGGCAGGAAGTACAAGCGGCAGGACGTGTGAACCTGTAATGGGAAGAGTGCCAACCACAAGGCGCCCTCTGCGCATTTGCGCCATATCGTCCATTTCCTGCTTCAACTGCTCGACCGTATCCAGAATCGTCTGCGACTTCTCCACGAATACCTTGCCTGCCTGAGTGAGCTCAACTGAGTTGGTGGTTCGCCGGAACAATAATACCCCGAGCTCCTGCTCCAGCTTGGACAACTGCTGGCTTAGCGAAGGCTGGGCAATATGCAGCTTGTCCGCGGCTCGGGAAAAGTTTTTTTCATTGGCGATCTGGATGACGTAATTTAATTGACGCAGTTCCATCCGGCTAAACCTCCCTTTAAATTCGATCTATACAAATAAGATAACGCGAGTTATAGTTAATAACTATAGTCCTTATAGATATTATATCTTAGATCAATGAAGAAAGACATGGTATGATGGCAGTAATTAATAAAGCAGATTATTGCAGCAAGCAATAATGAATTCATGGGGTGAGCATAATGGCGAAAAAGACAATGTTTGAGAAAATTTGGGACAATCACGTCATTCATCAAGAAGAAGGCAAACCAAGCGTTATTTACATCGATTTGCAGCTTGTTCATGAAGTAACGTCTCCGCAAGCGTTCGAAGGCTTGCGCCTGTCGGGCCGCAAGGTTCGCCGTCCGGACCTGACGTTTGCAACAATGGACCACAACGTACCGACGAAGGATCGCTTCAACATCTCCGATCCGATCTCCAAGCAGCAAGTGGATACGCTGACTCAGAACTGTAAGGATTTCGGCGTTAAGCTGTTCGACCTGGACAGTGTGGACCAAGGCGTCGTTCACGTTATGGGACCTGAGCTTGGCCTGACACATCCGGGCAAAACAATCGTTTGCGGTGACAGCCATACTTCCACGCACGGTGCGTTCGGCGCGCTGGCATTCGGTATCGGCACATCTGAGGTTGAGCATGTAATGGCGACTCAATGTCTGCAGCAATCCAAAGCCAAAACGATGGAAGTTCGCTTCATCGGCAACCGCAAACCGGGCGTAACGGCAAAGGACATGATCCTCGGCGTTATCGCGAAGTACGGCACAGACTTCGCAACTGGCTATGTTATTGAATATACAGGCGAGTCGATTCGTTCCCTGACGATGGAAGAGCGTATGACGGTCTGCAATATGTCCATCGAAGGCGGCGCTCGCGCCGGCTTGATCGCACCAGACGAGACAACGTTCAACTACCTTCGCGGCCGCGAGTATGCACCTGCTAACTTCGATGAAGCGGTAGCGGCATGGTCGCAGCTTACAACGGACGAGGGCGCAGCTTACGATACAGTAGTAGATTTCGATGTAGATTCCCTGATTCCGCAAGTAACCTGGGGAACTAGCCCGGGCATGGGGACGGACATTACGTCCAAAGTACCTTTCCCTGCTGATCTTCCGACGGAGAACGAGCGCAAAGCAGCTGAGAAAGCATTGGAATACATGGATCTGAAGCCAGGTACGCCAATGTCCGAAATTGAGATTGATTATGTATTTATCGGCTCCTGCACGAACGGCCGTATCGAGGATCTTCGCGCTGCTGCCGAGATCGCTAGAGGCTACAAAGTCAGCGACCGCGTAACGGCGATTGTCGTTCCAGGCTCCGGCCGCGTTAAGATTCAAGCGGAGAAGGAAGGACTGGATAAAGTCTTCACAGAAGCAGGCTTTGAATGGCGCGATGCCGGCTGCTCCATGTGTCTTGCGATGAACCCGGACGTTCTGAAGCCAGGCGAGCGCTGCGCATCGACTTCCAACCGTAACTTCGAGGGCCGTCAAGGCCGCGGGGGCAGAACGCATCTCGTATCGCCTGCAATGGCAGTAGCTGCAGCGGTCAATGGCCGTTTCACTGACGTTCGCGATTGGGAAATCAAGACGGAAGTGCTGAACTAAGCGCATAACGCAGGAGAGGGGATTATCATCCATGGAACCATTTAAACAATTAACAGGCATCGTTGCTCCGGTTGACCGGGTCAATGTAGATACAGACGCAATTATTCCAAAACAATTTTTGAAACGCATCGAGCGCAGCGGCTTCGGCCAGTTTCTGTTCTTCGAATGGCGTTTCCACGAGAGCGGCGAAGTGAACGCCGATTTCGAACCGAACAAGCCGCGCTACCAAGGCGCTTCCGTTCTGATCTCCAGAGCGAACTTCGGCTGCGGCTCATCCCGTGAGCATGCGCCATGGGCGATTCTGGACTATGGCTTCAAGGTAGTTATCGCACCTTCTTACGCGGATATCTTCTATAATAACTGCTTCAAAAACGGCATTCTTCCGATCAAGCTGAGCGAAGAGCAAGTAGAGGATTTGTTCCAGCGCACAGCGAAGCATGAAGGCTACAAGCTGAATGTCGATCTGGAGAACAAGAAGCTGACTGACGAATACGGTCTCGACCTTTCTTTCGAGCTTGACGAGCACCGCCGCCAGTTCCTGCTGCAAGGTCTGGACGATATCGGTCTGACGCTTCAGCACGAAGACAAAATCTCAGCATACGAGCAAAAGCACGCTGCTCGCTTAGGCTAATAGACATCAGCAAAGAGGACATACCGACTGATAAGGAGGTTGTCCTCTTTTTTCCTCTATACGCAACTTTTTCTGACACTGTGCGTCTATACAGTTGTCCTTGTATGTCGAATGATCACATTCGATGAAGGAAATTCAGTCATCGAGGTGGGAAATGAAAAAGTCTGTATCCATTATGTTGTTGATGTCGTTGTTGTTCACGATGTTCGCGTCCGTCGGACATGCTGCCAGCGTGCCTCCGAAGTTGTTTCTGGAGGGCAAGCAGTTAGTGTCTGATGTGGATCCGAAGATCGAGAATGGTTCGACGCTCGTTCCGCTGGCCATTTTGTCCGAGGGGCTTGGCTATGAAGTGGAATGGGAACCCGTCATGAAGAAAGTGACCATCAAGAACGACAGCACTGTCATCGAGCTGATTATCGGCGAAGCAATGGTGAAGGTAAACGACGTCATAATGGACATAGCCGCCAAGCCGCAGCTGATGAATCAAAGGACGATGGTACCGGTGAGAGCAGTAGGCGAACTGCTTGGACTGGAATTTGAGTGGAAGGGCCCCGAGCGGGAAGTGCATATGTTCCGCATTCAGCCGGAGCAGCCTGCTGAGCCTGAACCGGCAGAGCCAGAGCAGCCATTGCCGACAGGGTACATAACAGGCGTTTCGATGGACGAACAGTCCGTCATTACGCTCATCCACACGGATGTCCAGAAGCCAGGTAAACCTCTTGTGCTAGACAACCCTAAGCGTCTTGCTTTTGATTTCAAAAACACGACGTTTGAGCCTTATTTCAATGGGGAGACAAGAGTGGAAGTGGCTGATAACCCATTGCTCACGGGTTACAAGTACGCTCAATTCCAGTTGAACCCGCTTACAGCGAGATTGGTCATCAACATTGGCGATGACACGGGATACGTGGTGACGGAGTCGGAGAACGCGATACATATTGCGCTGATGCCAACTGCAGATATTCCGAAGGAGCCAGAAACGCCGGTTGAACCTGAAACGCCGGTGACAACGCCGCCGGATGACAACAATGGCGCGCAATTCACCGTTGTGCTCGATGCAGGTCACGGCGCTAAGGACCCGGGCGCATACAGCAAGTCCATGACTCGCTGGGAGAAGGAATTCAACCTGAGTGCTGCGCTGAAGCTGAAGGCCGAACTGGAGAAGGACAAGCGTATCCATGTGTTGATGACTCGTTCAGACGATACGTTTATTGAGCTGGCCGACCGCATCAAGTTTGCGCAGGATCATAAGGCCGATCTGTTTATCTCCATTCATGCCAACAGCTATGACAAAACAAGCGTAAACGGCTCGGAGACTTACTATTATCGCGAAAACAGCAAGGCGTTAGCGGATTTTCTACATCCATATGTACTTGCCGGAACCGGGTTGAATAACCGAGGTGTGAAGAAAGCGGCATTCAAGGTCATCAAGGAGACGACGATGCCAGCCGTTCTGATCGAAGCCGGATATCTATCCAATGATGGCGATGCGAAAGCCCTATTTACAGATTCCGTTCAGAACAAGTTCGGAGCAGAAGTAGCTAAGGGAATTAAAGCATATTTGAAATTGAAATAGAGAGCGGAGGTTCTGGCTGATGCATAAAACCGGACAAGCCTTTCGAGTGTTGATCGCTTCATTTGTTGTTATAGCCGCGCTTTCGGGTTGCGGTGCTCAAGAGAAGACTAACGTGGACACGCAAGGCGGCGTCTGGGCATCCCCTACAGCTAATGAATCGAACGGCGGGCAGGATAACGAACCGGAGGAAAGCGCGAATGAGCCGTCTCCGGTTCCTTCCAGCGCACCTGCGGATCAGATGGAAATTACAATCTACGCGACAGACGCCGAGCTGGAGAAAACGTTGGAGAGAAAAGTCACGATTCCGAATGCAGATGAGGCCGATATGGTGAAAGCCGCACTGGCTGAACTGCAAAAGGATGCCGGCGACGGCAGCGTCTCTCTATGGAAGGACGTACATATTTTGGCCGTCACTCTCAATGACGGCATCGTAACGGTGGACATCCACATTCCGGACGAAGCCCGTCTAGGCGCGCCCGGCGAGCTTCAGATGGTCGAGACACTCAAGAGCACGCTGTTCCAATTCTCATTCGTGGAAGGCATCGACATCCTTGTCGTAGGGGAAGCGGTTGAGAGCATGATGGGCCACGTCGATCTGGATCATCCAATCGTTCGATAAGAGCTCTATCACTTACATTATTCGAAATCGACAAAGGAGACGACCTGGATGCCAATCGAATTATGCTGGAAAAAAATACTTACGGGAGCGCTTGCTGTTACACTTGTAACGGGAAGCGGTTCTGCCGTTTTATCAACACCTATCGCTGTACATGCCGCTGCGGTTACAGCTTCAACGCCGTTTCTTGATGTGAATGCGGGACACTGGGCCGAGAAGCATATCGCCAAGCTTTATTTCCAAGGCATTATTGACGGTTATAAAAATACGGCAGATGGCACGGCGACGTTCAAGCCGGAGAAAAGCGTGTCTCAGCAGGAAGCCGTCTTGATGGCTTTGCGTTTTGCCGGTTTGATTGACAAAGCACCGACGAACTCTATGATCATCTTCGATGAATCATTTGAAGTAAGTGAATTTTTCAAAACCTACATCGAGCTTGCCTTCAAGGAAGGGTTGCTTGACCGTGAAGAAGAGTACGCGCTAGCCAAAGCGGATACCGAAAACGCTTGGGGCTCCAAGCCTGCGAGCCGTGAATGGGTTACGAAATTGATTGTGAAAGCGATTGGACAGCAAGCAGTAGCGAGCCAACTGCAAAATGCGTCGTCGCCTTTCCAAGATGCCTCATCTATTAGTACCCGCTATAAAGGATTTGTAAACGCAGCATTCCAGCTTGGCCTGGTCAAAGGGATGACGGAGACTACGTTCGAGCCTGCCAAGACGATTACGCGCGCTAGTTTGGCTACTCTGTTCAGCAGAGCACAGTCCAGCTATCCGGTCGACTATGAAGGCCAGTTGTCGGGCGTTGTATCCGATCTGACCAGCACGGGACTGACCTTGTACCAAGATGGGAAAGAGACGAGTTATACACTTGATTCCAGTACGGTATATTTCCATTTCAACTCCGAGAAGCCGATTACGAAGGACCAGCTGCTTGAATATGGCGACGTAACGGTTATCGGGAAAGATGGAAAAGCGCTGTACGTTGAGGTGGAGAGCGATACCCAGCATACAAAGACGCTATCGGGAACGTTCGACCGCTACAATGCGACGGACAAAACATTCTATGTATGGATCGACAATAAAGCGCAGTTGTTCACCTATGACGAATCATTGGCCGTGGAAGATGCCGACGGCAAGTCCGTAGCGATCGATACCATTAGGCGCGATGCGAAAGTGACCATTGTACAGGACAGCTTCCGCAAAGATCCGCGTACTCTGAAGCTGACAACCGCTGTAGCGCCTAACACAACAACGATCAGCGGCTTGGTGCAAAATCTGGACAAAGAGTCGATTACGATATTGCAAGACGGCAAAAACCTGGTGTCCAAGTTCCTCGATAAGAGTGTTACGGTTCAAATTGAAGGATTGCCGAACACATCGATCAGCGATTTGATCGCGAAGGTGGACGTCGTGGAGTTGTCTATCAATGCGAATGAGCAGGTTGTCGCTATTAAAGTGCAGAATCGTCAAATGAATAAAATTACTGCGGCACAAATTGTGAACAGCGCCCAGGATGATAAACTATTAACGATTGTAGATTCCAACGGCAAAAACGCGCAGGCGCTGTATATTACGGACGCAACTAAATTCGTTTATCGCGGCGAGACCATGAAGCGCGAAGACGGAATGAAATTAATGAATCAATTCAAGAACATTATTGTCAGTTACTCGCATAATAACATTATCATTCTGGAGTTCGTGGACAAGTATGTAGGTGAACTTGTTACTTTGAACGAGACGGACCAGCAGGTAACAATCAAGATTGCGAATGGTGAATTGATTACGATTCCTTATAACAAATCTAATGTTGATCTGAAAGACAAGCCATCAGCTAATCTGAGCGACCTGACAAAGGGTGCGACGATTACACTTGATCTGGAGTATGACCAATTCTTGATTTACCAAATTAAGATCCATCAAAATATCCAGTACGAGATCGTATCCGTAGATTCGGTGAACAAGAAGCTGAGAGTCAAAACCGGAACACAAGCGGCGTTCGACCTCTCAACAGCAAGCATTGATATCTACAAAGCCGACGGTACAAAAGGCGCTTTCAGCCAATTCAAGGCTGGCGAAAAAATCAATGCGACGTATGTTGGCTCGACGCTGGAGAAATTGCAAAGCGTCACAACAACTTCCAACGGATAGGGAAAATGCCGTTTAAGCCATCATTCCTATAAAAGCAGGAACGTTTTGTGAAAAAAACTGCCCTTATGGGCAGTTTTTTTATGGAATTATGCGGATTTATGGTTGCGTACCGTGTCAAATTTCGCTACACTTTGAACGATAGTGCTAAACTGGAGGGGAATCATGAGTGCAAAGCAGAAGATGCGTCATATATTGGATACCATAGCAGAGATGTTCCCGGACGCGCATTGCGAGCTTATTCATGACAATCCGTTTGAGCTGACTATCGCAGTATTGCTCTCGGCTCAATGCACAGATGAGACCGTCAACAAGGTTACGGCAGGTTTGTTCCAGAAGTACAAGACGCCCGAGGATTACTTGAGCGTGCCTCTGGAGGAGCTGGAAGGTGATATTCGCCGAATCGGGTTGTTCCGAAGCAAGGCTTCCAATATACAGAAGTTGTGCCGCATTTTGATCGATAAATATGAGGGTGAGGTTCCAGCCAGCCACGAAGGATTGATCGAGCTTCCCGGCGTCGGGCGCAAGACGGCTAACGTCGTCATGTCCAATGCTTTTGGCGTACCAGCCATTGCGGTTGATACGCATGTCGAGCGAGTGTCGAAGCGACTTGGCGCAGCCAAGCCCGATGATACAGTGCTTGTCGTCGAGCAGAAGCTGATGAAGCTGGTTCCGAAAGAGGAATGGACACTAACTCACCACCGACTCATTTTTTTCGGACGATATCACTGCAAGGCGCAAAATCCGCAATGTCCTGTATGTCCCTTGCTGGATATATGCAAAGAAGGAAAAGCGCGTATGAAGCCAGCGGTTAAGACCAAAAATAAAGGTAAAAAACTAAATTAGCCAATGAAGGATGATGAATCATGAAATGCATTTCCGTGTACACGAACAACTTTGAGCTTTTTTCCGATATTTACGAGCAAGTGCTTGAATCCCCGCCGCAAGAAAATGAAGATATCGTAATCGATGGCATAACGGTAAGCGGCTCGGGCGATGTGCCTGATCAATATATCGACCGTATGCGCACGAAGCCTGAGGTTGTCGTCATGAGGGAGAAGGAACGCAACATTATGATTCTTCAGCATGGCAATGTATTCGAAATTTGCCTGCCGACTGACGAAGAGGAAGCCGTCTAGGATTTCTGGGAGATGACAACAATGACGGTACAAGGCATAGCGGAAGCACTTCGGACCGCAAGCGCCGCAATGACCGAGGCAGGAGACCCTATACGCGCGCGGCAGGCGCGTGAGCTAACTAGTAAGCTGACCGAAGGTCGGCTTACTGTTGCGTTATGCGGACATTTCTCGGCAGGCAAATCTACGCTGGTCAATCGGCTTTGCGGAGCTCAGCTGCTCCCGTCCAGTCCGATTCCGACCAGCGCTAACGTCGTATCTATTAGAGGCGGCGAGCGGGCTTATGCGGAAGTAGAGAAAGTAACGGAGGACGGCACAACGATTCAAGCGGAAGTGCCGATCGGCGAGCTAGATCAATATTGTGTAGACGGCGAGCAATATACGTCCGTGTCGATTGTTTATCCAAGTGAATTGCTGGGCAATGAAACGGTCCTGCTTGATACGCCTGGCATCGACTCGACGGACGATGCGCACCGGATGTCCACGGAATCGGCGCTGCATTTGGCGGATGTCGTGTTTTATGTGATGGATTACAATCATGTCCAATCGGAAATTAACTTTGCGTTCGCCAAGGAATTGAAGGATTGGGGCAAGCCCTTATATTTTATTGTCAATCAAATCGATAAGCATCGTGACAGGGAGCTTAGTTTCTCCGATTATCGCAATAGCGTAGAAGAAGCATTCCAGGCATGGCATTTGGAGCCTGCCGGTATTGTCTATTTATCGCTTAGAAAACCGGAGCATCCCCATCATGAATGGCATAAGCTGACCGGTCTGATCAGCAAGCTGGCTGAGCAGCGCGAGGAGCTTTGCGCGTATAGTGTGGACGCTTCGCTCAGACATCTGACGGAGACTCACCTGAAGTGGCTTGAAGAGCGTCAGGAGCCGGAGCGCGAGCGTCTAATCGCGGAAGCCGGAGGCGAAGAAGCGATGGCAGCCGTGTCTGGTGAGCTGCAGGAGCTTCGTGCGCGGATTGACAACCTTGCCGCCCAGCAAGAAGTGTATCGAACGAAGCTGCGTCAGGAGCTTCAATCGCTGCTGGATAACGCGAATATTACGCCGGCGCCTCTGCGTGACTTGGCCCATGCCTTTCTGGAGAGCCGCAAGCCGGGCTTTAAGACCGGGCTTTTATTCGCGGGCGCAAAGACGGCCGCTGAGCAGGAGAGAAGGCTGGAAGCCTTCCAGGCGGAGCTGTCCAGTCTGGTAAGCGCATCGATCGAGTGGCATGTCAAGCAACTGCTGCGCAAAGCAGCAGAGGCGGCGAGCTATAGCCTGGAGAAGCTGGAGGGAACTCTGGCTTCGGAGCTTTCTTGGGCACCGGACGGTAATTGGCTGATCGGCAGAGTGAAGGCTGGAGCCGTCATGGGCAACGAATATACGATGACGTTCAGCAAGGAGCTGGCCGCAGACATTAAGAGCGTCTATCGCCAGCGTGCGCTTGACGTCATTGACGAGATTGCGGTCAGCGCATCTGCGGCAAGCGAAGCTGAGCGTGCAGAGGCAGGGCAGAGGCTGGCAGAGGTTCAAAGCCAGGCTAATGCGATTCACGAGCTGGAGAGCATAGCAGCGAAGCTGGAGCAGGATGCAGCCGAGATGCGGCGGATGCTGCCAGCGCCGATTGCGGCGCCTGTGCTGCCTAAGCCTGCTGAGACTGTGTCATCCTCAGCAACGGAACGCAGCGATGCATCTGCCCAGCTTGACGGCTCCGCTGCTGTAAAGGAAGAGCAAGTGGGGGCAACGCCTGTTGTCTCGCATCCTGACCGTCCTGATAACCAAGTGGCAGCTACATTGGAGGCAGGGGTGCATCGCAGCACTCAGGCTGCTTCGGGATTGAATAATGAAGCTGTTCGCTCCAAACAGGGCGAAGCTGCGGGCAAGCTCATTCAGGCGGCTGAGCTGATTTCTTCGCAAGCGGCGCTTCGCTCGGCTGCTCTTGCGATGCGTGAGAAGGCTGAGCGCCTCCAGAGCAGCCGGTTTACGGTTGCGTTGTTCGGCGCATTCAGCGCTGGCAAGTCATCGCTCGCAAATGCACTCATCGGCGACGCTGTATTGCCCGTGTCTCCGAATCCGACGACAGCGGCGATTAATCGTCTTATGCCCCCTACACCGGAATACGGGCATGGCGAAGCGCGTGTCGTGATGAAGAGCAGGGAGGTTGTACTAGCCGACTTGCGCTACTCTCTTGCGCTGCTCGGCGAGCAAGCATCCGAAGCCCATATGCCGGATGCGGCCTCAATCCTGAAGGCGATCGACAAGCTGACGCCGCAATCCATCGGCGCAGGCGGACGGCCTCATTACAGCTTCCTGCGCGCAGCGCGTCAAGGCTGGGAGCGGCATGAGCCGCTGCTTGGCAAGGAGCTGAAGACCGATCGGGCGGATTATGCCAAGTACGTGGCGGAAGAATCCCGTTCTTGCTTCGTTAGCGAGATTGATTTTCACTATGAATGCGCGTTAACAGCCGAAGGCATTGTACTGGTGGATACGCCTGGAGCAGATTCTGTCAATGCGCGCCATACAGGCGTAGCGTTCAATTATATTAAAAACGCGGATGCGGTTCTGTTCGTAACCTATTACAATCATGCATTCTCGCAAGCGGACCGCCAATTCCTCGACCAGTTGGGCCGAGTGAAGGACCAGTTCGAGCTGGATAAAATGTTTTTTGTCGTCAATGCGGCGGATTTGGCTGCAGACGAAGAGGAACTGCAGGGTGTACTTGCGCATGTAGAGTCCAACCTGCTGCAGCATGCGATCCGTTCGCCAAGATTGTTCCCGGTATCCAGTATCGAAGCGCTTGACGGCAAGATGGACGCCGATCATCAGCTGCTGGAGCGGTCTCGTATGCCGCAATTGGAATCGGCTTTCCTTTCCTTTATTACTAATGATTTAGGACGGCTCGCCGTAGAATCCGCTTATCAGGAGCTGGCTCGTACGATAGGGACAGTGAGCGGCTGGGTGCGCGGAGCCGAAGGCGACGCTTCGCAGCGTGAAGCGCAGCTGCGTCAATTATTTGATGCGGCAGGGCAGTCGGCGGCACTTGTGGATACGATGGCCGCCAGTCTTATTCCGCATGGACTGAAGCAGGAAATCAACGAACTTCTCTATTACGTCATTCAGAGACTGCAATACCGATTCGGCGATTTCTATCATCTGGCCTTCAATCCGGCCTCACTGCAGGACGATGGCCGCGATTTGCGCCGGATGGTATGGACATCATGGCTGGAGCTGCAAAGACTGATGCAGCGTGAGTTGTCGCAGGAGCTTCTGGCGACCACGCTTCGTATGGAGCGGGCGCTGCATACCAACCTCAAGAAGCAATACGATCGTTGCAGTGAAGAATTGACGGAGCTGCTTGCAGACTATTTGCCAGCACCTTATCCGGCTGAGAGCGTGCAAGCTCCCGAGCAAGCGAAGGATTGGGAAGCGGAGGGCATGGACGCAAAATGGCTGTGGAGCCGCTTCAAGTCACCTCGCCAGTTCTTTGAGGGAGAAGGCAAAACGCAGCTGCGCAAGGAGCTGGAGACACGCATCGCACCAGAGCTTCAGCGCTGGATGGAAGTTGTCATTGCCGATTGGACCGTTCATTATGAGCGCGTCTGGCAAAGCGCTGCCGGCCAGGCTAGCGGCTTCTTGAAGCAGGATGTGACTGCCTTTGCCGATGGCAAGCGCGCAACGCTAACCGACAGCGGGCAGCTGGAAGAGTTGAAGAAGCTTCAGGCGAAGCTTGCAGCAATCCAAGGCTAACCGAGGGACTGCTGTTGTCTCATCCGATTTATGGAATGCTTTCACGGAATTTCTTTTCCGGGAAAGCATTCTTTTTTTCGAGCACGCTTGGCTGAACTGGAAAAAAGTTTAGGTTGTCTTGTGTGAAAATATGCAAAAACGGAGTAATACGCACATTATGGTATCGATTCGGGACGATTTGGGAGGTTTAACCGTTTCCAATTCCGCTAGCGGGAGTTTAAGCGCTTCTACATAAAAATTCGCAAAATTATCGAATTTGCTCCTCTAAAGCGATGCTGATAAGATTCATTCATGCTTACATAACAGAGATGGGGAGTTGGGTTTCGTTGGACGTACTGAGGCAATTAAAGGCTTTTTATATGCCGGAGAGAAAGTTCTTAATTGCATCGATCTTGTTTTTGATGATCGCCACGGCGCTGGGGCTTGTCTACCCGAATCTGTTGCGTTATCTGATCGATGATGTCATTACACCGCGGAAGTTCGAGCTTGTACCGCAGCTCGCGCTCATTGTCGTGGGAGTCATTTCTTTGAAAGCGCTCAATCAGTTTCTGCATGGCTTTTTTGGCAGTAGACTGGGCAACAGAGTCGCCTTCCGCTTGCGCAACGCCTTGTATGACAAGCTTCAGACCTTATCCTATCAATATTACGACAAGGCCAAGACGGGCGATCTCATGTCGCGGCTTACAGCAGACTTGGAGGCTATCCGCAACTTTATCGGATTTGGCTTCGCCCAAATCTTGAACATGGTGCTCATGATTGCTTTCGGCGGCGCTATGATGCTGTATCTGAACTGGCAGCTGATGCTTATTACGCTGTTGCCGATTCCGATCCTCGCGATTCTGGCTCTTCGCTTCGAGAAGCTGATTCATCCGGCATTCCGTGAAATGCGCCAGGCGATGAGCAATCTGACGACGGCCGTCCAAGAGAACATTACAGGCGTTCGCACGGTGAAGTCCTTCGCCCGAGAATCGCATGAAGTATCGAAGTTCTCCGTACGCAGCGAAGCGTATCAGACGAACCAGGTAGGAGCGGCGCAAATCTGGGCGAAATTTTTCCCGGTTATGGAGCTGGTGGCCAATTTGAGCGCAGTCATTCTGCTCATTACCGGCGGGATTATGGTCATTAACGGTTCGCTGCTGCTAGGCGAATTCGTAGCCTTCTTCAGCTTGATCTGGTATATTATCGGCCCTATGTGGGGACTCGGCTTCCATATTAACAACTACACGCAGTTCAAAGCGTCGGGCGAACGCGTGCTTGGCCTCCTGAACGAGCATGTGCATGTGAAAAACGTAAAGGACGCTGTTGAGCTGGACGCACGCAACGTGAAAGGGCATGTCCGCTTTGAAAATGTGACGTTTAATTATCCCGATAAATCGGCCGCTCTGACGGCTATCGACATTGACGCTCCGGCAGGATCGGTGATTGGCCTGTTGGGCGGCACGGGATCGGGCAAATCGACGATCATTCAGCTTCTGATGCGGGCATACAACGTGAAGAATGGCCGTATCATGCTGGATGGGATGGATATCAAAAATGTGGATGTCGAGTCGCTTAGGCGGCAGATCGCGCCAGTGTTCCAGGAGACATTCCTGTTCTCGGCATCGATCCGCGACAATATTGCTTACGGTATCCGGGATGTCACCCAAGAGCAAATCGAGCATGCCGCCAAGCTGTCCAAAGCGCATGATTTCATTATGGAGCTGCCGCTTGGTTACGATACTGTCGTCGGTGAGCGGGGCATGGGCTTGTCCGGCGGACAGAAGCAGCGTATCGCCATTGCGCGCGCGCTGATCAAAAACCCGCGCATCCTGATTCTGGATGATGCGACAAGCGCGGTCGACATGGAGACGGAGCATGAGATTCAAGCGGGCTTCAAGGAGCTGATGGCTGGAAGAACTACGTTCATTATCGCTCATCGCATCTCATCCCTGCGTCACGCAGACGAGATTATTGTGCTTGATAAGGGGAATATCGTGCAGCGAGGCAAGCATGCTGAGCTAATTGCACAGAAGGGGCCTTACCGCGAGACCTATAAAATCCAATACGCGGACTATGTCAATGACGATGAAGATGAATATGCCGTGATTGATATTCAAGACCGGAGAAGGAGCAACGCAAAATGAGTGCAAAAGCATCCGCCAAAGGGCGAAGCCGCAATGAACGCTTCGTCTACCAGGACGACGAGGCGATCGAAAAGCCGTTTAACTGGGCGCAGCTGCGCCGTCTCTATACGTACATGATGCCATACAAGCGAGAACTGATGCCCGTCCTTGTCATGATGATCCTCGGCACGCTGACCAGACTTGCGATTCCGTTCCTGATGCTCTATGTCATCGACAGCATTCTGGATGCCGATAAGGGCTCTAAAAGCACCGGCATGCTGGCGGTAATCGGCGGGCTTATGCTGGCGCTCTACATTGTGCAATGGGCGTCTAACCGATACCGGATCAAGTATACAAGCATCATTGGGCAAAAAGTCATCTACGACCTGCGCAACCATCTGTTCCAGCATATCCAGAAGCTGTCGTTCCGCTTCTATGACAAGCGTCCGGCAGGCTCCGTACTCGTTCGGGTTACGAATGATGTCAACGCCTTGCAAGACTTGTTCACAAATGGTGTCGTGAATCTTCTGATGGACTGTATCCAGCTTGTGGGCATCGTCATTATATTGCTGGCGCTGAACGTCAAGCTGGGTCTGGCTGTTATGATTACCGTTCCGATTATGTTCATCGTATCGACCTCCTTGCGCAAGCGCATCCGCTTCGCCTGGCAGGATGTGCGGATGAAGCAATCGCGGATCAACGCCCATTTGAACGAAAGCATTCAAGGAATGAAGGTTACGCAAGCGTATGTGCAAGAGAAGGACAATATGGCCTTCTTCAACCATATGAACACGGACAATATTAAGTCCTGGAACAAAGCGTCCGCGCTGAACCAGGCCTTCGGCCCCGTCATTGAAGTGACGGCTGCCATCGGTACTTGTATCCTGTTCTGGTATGGCACGCATTTGATCCAGATTCAGGCGATCACGATTGGTCTGTTGTTCGCCTTCGCCAACTACATCGGCAACTTCTGGGAGCCAATCAACCGATTGGGCCAAATGTATTCCCAGCTGCTGATCGCTATGGCATCCTCCGAGCGGATTTTCGAGTTTATTGATGAAGAGACGACGGTAGCCGAGACTAAGGACGCGAAGCCGCTTCCTGCGATCAAAGGCGATGTCAAGTTCGATCAAATCATTTTCGAATACGAGAAGGACAGACCGGCGCTGAAAGGCATCAGCATCGACGTGAAGGCAGGCCAATCGATCGCCCTTGTCGGTCATACCGGCTCCGGCAAAAGTACGATTATCAACCTGCTGTGCCGCTTCTATGATCCCGTGCAAGGCCGGGTGCTTATCGACGGCACCGACATTCGCGATGTCTCGATTGAGAGTCTTCGCTCGCAGGTCGGCATCGTGCTGCAGGATACCTTTATTTTTGCGGGTACGATTCGCGACAATATCCGGTACGGCCGTTTGAATGCGACCGATGCGGAGACCGAGGATGCGGCGAAAGCCGTGCATGCCCACGACTTCATTATGTCACTGCCTGACGGGTATGAGACAGAAGTAGAGGAGCGGGGCAACGTATTGTCCATGGGACAGCGGCAGCTGCTGTCGTTCGCGCGGGCTTTGCTGGCGGACCCGCAAATTCTCATTCTTGACGAAGCGACCGCAAGCATCGATACGGAGACCGAGCTGAAAATCCAGGAAGCGCTGAAGACGCTGCTTGCAGGACGTACGTCTTTCATGATCGCTCACCGCTTGTCCACGATTCGCCATGCGGACGATATTATCGTGCTGGATCATGGTTTAATTGTAGAACAAGGCAATCATGAAGCGCTGATGGCAACAAAAGGCGTATATCATGGCTTGATTGAAGCGCAATATCGCTATTTATAGCCTCAAAAACCGAACGTTTCAGCAATTATCTGCTCCTTTATATTGATTTTTCACGAAAGAACCTCCACAATGGAAGAAAACCGTTTTTGTCTGAAGGGGATCTCGTTATTTGAGTGAAACCAGACGAAGATGTTCCAGGAGGTTCTTTCTCATATGTATGGCTCACCCTTAACATCGAACGCTCGTAAAGTGCTGTTACTAGGATCGGGAGAATTAGGCAAGGAAGTCGTTCTTGAAGCGCAGCGCCTGGGCGTAGAGACAATCGCGGTAGACCGTTATGCGAATGCGCCGGCGATGCAGGTTGCACATCGCAGCTATGTGGTCGATATGCTGGACGGTGAAGGTATTCGCCGCATTATCGAGCAGGAGAAGCCAGATTTTATTGTGCCGGAGATTGAAGCAATTGCGACCGAGACGCTGCTTGCGCTGGAGAGCGAAGGACACCGCGTCATCCCGACTGCCCGGGCTGCGCGATTGACGATGGACCGCGAGGGTATCCGCAGGCTGGCAGCCGAGACGCTGAGCCTGCCCACAGCGCCGTACCGTTTCGCCGATACGCTGGATGAGCTGAGGGCTGCTGCAGATGTGCTGGGTTATCCATGCGTCATCAAGCCGATTATGAGTTCATCGGGCAAAGGCCAAAGCGTGTGCCGTACGGAGGCTGAGCTGGAGGGCTGCTGGAATTATGCCATGGAAGGCGGCCGCGCCAAGAAGAGCCGTATTATTGTAGAAGGATTTGTGACCTTCGAATCGGAAATAACGCTGCTCACGATCCGTTCAGTGAACGGCACCAGCTACTGCGCGCCGATCGGGCATGTGCAGAAGGATGGGGACTATATCGAGTCGTGGCAGCCGCATGACATGACAGACGTGCAGATCCGCCAAGCGGAAGAGATCGCCTATCGCATTACGGAGGAGCTGGGCGGCTACGGCCTTTACGGCGTTGAGCTGTTCCTGACCAAGGACGGGGTTCTCTTCAGCGAAGTATCGCCTCGTCCGCATGATACAGGCATGGTCACGATGGCGACGCAGGATCTGTCGGAATTCGCGCTGCATATTCGTGCGATTCTGGGCTATCCGATTCCGACGATCCGGCTTCTGTCGCCGGGCGCTTCGCATACGCTCAAGGCGGACCGCGAGTCGCAATCCTTCCGCATTGGCGGGCTAGAGGATGCGCTTGCTGTACCGAATACGCAAGTCCGCTTGTTCGGCAAGCCGGAAACGAAAGTAGGCCGGCGTATGGCTGTGGCTCTCAGCACGGCCTCTGATACAGAGTCGGCACGCGCGCTTGCGCGCAGAGCGGCGGAATCACTTCATATTGAATACGATAACGAGTAGGTGAATCAGGATGGCAAAGAAAGGCAAGCAGAGGCAGCCGCAGCCGAAGCGCAGCAATGAGCAGGAGCGTACGGAAGCGGGAGGCGCTACGCTGAAGGAATTGTTGGGTGCGGATACCCTGCAAAAGCTTAAGGCGCAGGCAGACGAGCTGAAGACAGCGGAGGCCGATCGCAAGGAGAAGCAGCGCTTGCAGGAGGAAGAAGCGAAGAAGCAAGAGAAGAAGCGTCTGGAGAATGACTTCTCTTACCTACTGGAGAACAGCGACAGCAAATGGAGCAAATATAAATAAGATCAGGAGCCTTCCGCCACTGTGCGGGGGCTTTCTTTGTATCTAGGCACCAATTCCGGCAGAGGCCCATACTTTATTCTAATGAGAATTTTGGAGGGTGAAGGAGGCATTGACGTCATGCAAGTTACGGTAAGAAGCGGGGATTCGCTCTGGAAGTACAGCATCCTCTTCGGTGTTCCCTTCCGTCTAATCGTGGATTCCAATCCTGGGATTGAGCCGGAAGCGCTGTACATCGGCCAGGCTGTGCAAATACCGGGATTCCAGTGGGTAGAATATCGGATCGCAAGCGGGGATTCGCTATGGCGTATCGCAACGCGCAACGGCATTTCGGCGGAGCTGCTGCTGCAGACCAACCCGGGACTGGAAAGCAATAACCTGCAGGTGGGAGATACCATACGCATACCAAGACGCGTCATGGAGCTGGTCACCAATCCGCAGCGCAATTATAACGTCGCGGCTCTTGAAGAGGATCTGGGCAGACTGCTTGACGTTTATCCGTTCCTGAGACGCTCCTCGATCGGCAATAGCGTAATGGGCAAGCCCCTAACGGAAATTCGAATTGGCAGCGGCGACCGAATCATTCATGCGAACGGCTCCATTCACGCGAATGAATGGATTACGACTCCGGTGCTCGTCCAGTTTCTGAACGAATACGCCATGAGCGTTACGAATAGCATGGATTGGCAAGGGACAGCCATGTACGCGCCATATTTGGCTGTGACGCTGTCGGTTGTTCCCATGCTGAATCCCGACGGCGTCGATCTGGTGGTGGGCGGACTGCCGGAAGCGGAGCCCGTACGCAGCGAGGTGCTTGCCATTAATGAAGGCAGCTCGGACTTTAGCGGCTGGAAAGCCAATATCAGAGGCGTCGATCTGAACAAACAGTTTCCGGCCTTGTGGGAGCGCGATGCGGCTATCGGACCGCAGTCGCCTGCTCCGCGAGACTACTCTGGTGCAGCACCGCTTACCGAGCCTGAGGTGCAGGCGCTGGCTGAGCTGACCCGGAGGGATTCGTTCCTGCGGGTATTGGCCTTCCATACGCAAGGGGAGGTGTTCTTCTGGGGCTTTGAAGGCTTGGAGCCGCCGGAGTCGGCGGCATTGGCTGCGGCTTTCGCCGAAGCGAGCGGTTACGAGTCCATCCGCAATGTGGACAGCACGGCCGGCTATAAGGATTGGTTCATTCAGGACTGGCGCAGGCCGGGCTTTACGATTGAGCTGGGCAAAGGGACCAATCCGCTCCCGCTTGAGCAATACGGTCAGATCTATGATGCGGCATCCAGCATAATACGGGTTGCCATTACGCGTTAAGAGGATCGGAGCTGCTATCGTTTATCGGATTCAACGAACGGAACAAGTCCCTGCAGGATGCGCTTAGCGCATCTTTTTTTTCGTGCGCATGGCATAAGGCGCGGCTGAAATGCAAACCATGGTAACATCTGACACGACAGATGCAAGATGCCGGTTATGACGAACAAGCCGACTTGGAGGGGCGAATATGAAGAGAACTCGAATACTGTGGGGCTGGATTGCCGCTTGCTCCCTCCTGTCGACGGGAGTGCTAGTGACGGGGCTGGGCATTGTAATCAGCGATATGCTGATTGCCCCCGCGGTCTTGGCCCAGAGGCCGGCTCCTGATGGTACATCCCAGCCTCCTCCGGGGCATGAGGCATCTCTCGCAGACCTAAAGGAGATTCGAATCGTTGCACTAGGCGATTCATTGACGAAAGGCACCGGGGATGAGACGGGCAAGGGATACGTGCAGCATGTGACTGACGGATTGAAGAAGAAATACGATAAGCCGGTGCAAGTCTTGAACAACCTGGCAGTGAATGGGATGCAGGCATCTGAGCTTGTGGAGCGCTTATCTGAGGATTCCGGCTATCAGTATGCGGTGAAGCAAGCCAATCTGATTCTCTTCACGATTGGGGGCAATGATCTGTTCCTGTCTGCCCGTGCAAGGATGGCTCAGAAGGAATGGAAGACGCTGGGCGTTGACGGGCTGGCACAGGGAATTGAGGAGGCTTTGGAGCGCTTCCGCCGCATCGCAGATACGCTGCATCGCATGAATCCGGCAGCAAAAGTCGTTTATATGGGACTCTATAATCCCTTCTATGATTTGGACAACCTCAGGGGGGCGAGCATAAGCATGCAAGAATGGAATACGAGGGCTTATGCGGCTATTCATCCTTACCCCAATATGATGATGGTGCCAACCTTTGATTTATTCGAAGGTCGTATCGGGGACTACTTGTCGTCGGATCATTTTCACCCGAATCGCAAGGGCTATGAGCGGATTGCCGGCCGTATGCTGGAGTCGCTGGATTGACGAAAGGAGGAAGGTTTGAATGGAAGGAAATGATGTACCCGTTCTTCGAGTGAAGAATCTGCATAAATCGATTCACGGCCGTGTGATCGTCGAGCAGATGAGCTTTGACATCCAAAAAGGAGAGAAATTCGGCTTTCTCGGTCCCAATGGAGCGGGGAAAACGACGACAATCCGCATGCTCGTCGATCTGATCAAGCCGACAGGCGGCACCGTTGAAATTTGCGGGCATAACGTCCAGCGCCGCCCGGAGCAGGCGCTTCGGCATGTTGGCTGTATCGTTGAGAATCCGGAGGTGTACAGCTATATGACAGGCTGGCAGAACCTGGAGCATTTTGCGCGTATGGCAGAGGGAGTGGGTGCGGATCGTATTCAGGAAGTAACGGCAATCGTCAAGCTGCAGGATCGCATTCATGATAAAGTAAAGACATATTCCCTCGGCATGCGTCAGCGGCTTGGCATTGCTCAAGCGCTGCTTGGGCGGCCCAAGCTGCTTATACTCGATGAGCCGACCAACGGACTGGACCCGAAAGGGATAAAGGAGCTGCGGGCATTCGTGCACAGGCTTGCGGAGCAAGGCATTAGCCTGCTTATCTCCAGTCATATGTTAAGCGAGATTCAAATGCTGTGCGAAAGAGTGCTTATTATGGACCGCGGGAGAATAATCGCCACAGGCAAAATCGAGGAGTTGATTCAAGGCGCTTCCGGATATGTCTATTGGCAGTTCGTCAATAGGGATGAGGGCGCGGCTGAGCTAGGCAGAGACCCTCGCATTCAGATTCGGAGCGGGACCATAGCCGATAGCCAGCCGGCGGATATCGTCGTTGCGGCGATGCCGGAGACGATCATTGCGGACACAGTCGAGAGGCTGTCGGCCAAGGGAATTGGCATAACAGCGGTCTATCAGGCGGAGCCGACGCTGGAAGAGCTCTTCTTGGCGCTGACAGGGAGCGATTCTCTTGCTTAAGCTGGCGGGGCTAGTTCAGAATGAGGCGCTTAAGCTGTGGCTGAAGAAGCGTTTTATCGTTATCGTCCTTATTCTGTTGATTCTTATACCGGTATTTACTTATGCCGAACATAAAGTCGTAAGTAATCAAGCTGAGCACTTTGCGGATTGGCGCAACCAAATTCTACAGCAAATTGCGGATATGGAGAACACGCTCGCTAGCGACCGAATTCCGGAGGATTGGAAGCGCGGCCGACGGATCGCCGTCCAGCAGCTTCACTATTATCTGGATCATGACATTAATCCCAGCGAGCCGAGCGGCGTACAATTCACGCGGGAGTTTCTGGGCAATTCGATCACGCTATTCATTCCGATGCTGGTGCTGGCGATCGGCTCGGACATCGTCTCGGGCGAGAGGACAAGCGGTACCATTAAGATGCTGCTGACGAGACCGGTGAAACGGTGGATGATCTTATTCAGTAAACTTTGCGCTCTGACGTTTTATGTTTCATTAACCATTGCGGTAACGGTTATATTGTGTTACCTTATATCCGGCTTTGTTTTTGGTTACGGAGGCTGGACGGCACCGGTATTGACCGGATTTCGGATCGAGGGATCAGCCATCGACAGCTCGGCGGTCCATGCGGTACCGCAATGGCGGTTTTTACTTATGGAGGCTGGGCTAAGCTGGTTCTCCGCTATGACCGTCGCCGCGCTTGGCCTTATGGTAAGCGTACTGATTCGCAGTACGGCGGCCAGCTTGGTAACGATGATGTCGGCGATCATTGCCGGTACGATTTTGTCCTCTATGTCCTCTTCATGGAGGAGTGCGAAATATTTATTTTCGGTCAATCTGAAGCTGACCAGCTATCTGGAAGGAACTCCACCGCCCATTGAGGGCATGACGCTTCCTTTTTCTTTGGCCGTACTGGCTGTATGGGGAGCTGCGGGATTGATCGTTTCGTTTCGCGTCTTTACGAAAGGGGACATCTTGAATTAAAATAGCTTGAAGATATGAGAACGAGACTTAAAAGCAGATACGGATTGGGGGAAGCTCATGGCTGAGCAAATGGATTTTCTCGCAGGCACAGCGGCCGCAGACCGAAACTATGAGGCCGATGATATACAGGTATTAGAAGGCTTGACTGCTGTACGCAAGCGGCCGGGCATGTACATCGGCAGCACCAGCACGTCGGGCTTGCATCATCTGGTATGGGAAATCGTCGATAATGCGGTGGACGAGCATCTGGCGAAGTTCTGCTCCGCAATGGACGTGACGCTGCACAAGAACGGCTCGATCACTGTCCACGACAACGGGCGCGGAATTCCGACCGGCATGCATAAGACCGGCATTCCAACGCCGCAAGTTGTTTTCACGATTCTGCATGCGGGCGGCAAGTTCGGCGGCGGCGGATATAAGAAATCCGGCGGTCTTCACGGCGTTGGCGCTTCGGTAACAAATGCGCTGTCGGAGTGGCTGGAAGTTGAAATTTACCGCGATGGCAAAATACATAAAATGCGCTTCGAATACTGGATCGACGACAAAGGCAAAGAGCATGTCGGCGAGCCGGTAACGGGACTTGAGATTATCGGCAATACGAACCGGACAGGAACGAAGGTGACGTTCAAGCCGGACGCACGTGTCTTCCAGACCGGAACATCCTTCAACTATGACACGCTCGCTGAGAGGCTGCAGGAGATTGCGTTCCTGAACTCGGGGCTGAAAGTGACGATCAAGGACGATCGCAGCGGCAAAACCGATGTTTTCCATTATGAGGGCGGCGCAAGCCAGTTCGTTCAATATTTGAATGAAAACAAGACGGTGCTGCATGAGGTCATCCACTTTGCTGGCGACCGCGATGATATCGAGGTTGAGGTCGCTTTGCAATACAATGACGGCTATACGGAGACGATCGCTTCGTTCGTTAACTCCATTCCGACCAGAGGCGGCGGCACGCATGAGACGGGCTTCAAGACCGCTTATACGCGCGTCATGAACGATTATGCCCGTAAAGCTGCGCTGCTCAAGGAGAAGGACAAGAACCTGGAGGGCAACGATCTTCGCGAAGGCATGATGGCGGTCATCAATATTAAGATGTCTGAGGTGGAATTTGTCGGACAGACGAAGGATCAGCTCGGAAGCGCTTCTGCGAGAAGCGCAGTCGACGCGGTCGTAACCGACAAGATGCAGGTTTTCCTGGAGGAGAATCCGCAGATTGCCCAGTCGCTGCTGAAGAAAGCGGTTCAGGCATCCAAGGCGCGTGAAGCGGCCCGGAAGGCGCGCGAGGAAATCCGCAGCGGCAAGAAGAAGAGCGAAAGCTCTAATCTGGGCGGCAAGCTGACGCCTGCGCAGTCGAAGGACTATACGCGCAACGAGCTGTTCATCGTGGAAGGCGATTCCGCTGGAGGCTCTGCGAAGCAAGGCCGTGACTCCAAGCATCAGGCGATATTACCGCTTAAGGGCAAGCCGATGAACCCGGAGAAGGCGAAACTGGCCGATATTCTGAAGAACGACGAATACAAGGCGATTATCTCTGCGATTGGAGCCGGTGTTGGTCCGGAATTCGAGGCGGAGGAGAGCAACTATAATAAAATTATAATTATGACGGATGCGGATACGGACGGTGCGCATATTCAAGTATTGCTGCTGACGTTCTTCTATCGTTATATGAAGCCGCTGATTGATACCGGCAGAATCTATATTGCTCAGCCTCCCCTTTATAAGATTACAAGAAAATCAGGCAAGCTGGAGACGATTCGTTATGCTTGGACGGATGAGCAGTTGCAAAATTATTTGAAGGAATACGGCAAAGGATACGAGCTTCAGCGGTATAAGGGACTTGGCGAGATGAACCCGGATCAGCTATGGGAGACGACGATGAATCCGGAATCCAGAACACTGCTGCAAGTACAGATTGAGGATGCGGCCAAGGCGGAACGCCGCGTATCGACGCTTATGGGAGACAAGGTCGATCCTCGTAAGCGCTGGATCATTGAAAACGTAGACTTTACCGAATATGAAGAATAGGGGGGAGCAAGCATGAGTATCCTGGAACAATTCCTGCCGGCGTTCCTTGAGGAGGTCGTAGGCGACCGCTTCGGACGCTATTCGAAATACATCATACAGGATCGCGCGATCCCCGACGTACGAGACGGGCTCAAGCCCGTACAGCGCCGCATTCTGTACGCGATGTACGATTCGGGCAATACGCCGGACAAGCCGTACCGGAAATCGGCGAAAACCGTTGGCGATGTGATGGGCAACTACCATCCGCACGGGGATTCTTCGATTTATGAAGGCATGGTGAGAATGGCTCAGCCATGGAAGATGGGGCATCCGCTGGTCGACGGTCACGGCAACTGGGGCTCGCAAGATGATGATCCAGCTGCGGCGATGCGCTATACAGAGGCGCGGCTGTCCAAGATTGCGATGGAACTGCTGCGCGATATTGATAAGCGGACCGTCCAATTCAAGGACAATTTCGACAATACGACCAAAGAACCCGTTGTATTGCCATCCCGATACCCCAACCTGCTGGTTAACGGGGTAAGCGGTATTTCCTCTGGATTTGCGACAGAGATCCCTCCGCATAACCTGCGCGAGGTGATTGATGCCTGCATTACGTATATGATGAAGCCGAATTCCACGCTTGAGGATTTGATGACAATCGTCAAAGGACCTGACTTCCCGACGGGCGGTCTGATCATGGGCGAGGAAGGCATCCGCGATGCATACTCTACGGGCAAAGGCCGCATCTACCTTCGCTCCAAGACAGCAATCGAGGATATGCGCGGCGGCAAGCAGCAGATCGTCATTACGGAGATTCCGTATCAGGTCGTGAAGTCGCGTCTCGTGACAGCGATGGAGACGATTCGTCTGGAGAAGAAGATCGAAGGCATTGCGGAAGTGCGGGACGAGAGCGGCCGTAATGGTCTCCGTATCGTCGTAGAGCTGAAAAAAGAAGCTGATGCGAACGGAATATTGGCTTATTTGCTTAAGAAAACCGATCTGCAGGTTACATACAACTTCAATATGGTTGCCATCGTGAATAAGGCTCCGCAGCAGCTGGGACTTCTCCCGATGCTGTCAGCGTACATTGACCATCAGAAGGAAGTAGTTACCCACCGCACGAAGTACGAGCTGGAAAAGGCGGAAGACCGTGCGCATGTGGTAGAAGGGCTTGTCAAAGCGCTGAATATCTTGGATGAGGTTATCAACACGATTAAAGCGTCCAAAAACCGTGCTGACGCCCAGGACAACCTGATTGCGAAGTTTGGCTTTACTGAACGCCAGGCCGATGCAATTCTAACGCTCCAGCTCTACAGACTGACGAATCTGGAGATTACGTCGCTGGAGAAGGAACTGAAGGAAGCGCAGAAGAAAATTGCTTACCTGCGTTCCATTCTGGAAAGCGAGAAGAAGCTGATTGGCGTAATCCGTGATGAGCTGGTCGAGATCCGGGACAAATACGGGGTCGACCGCAGATCGGATATTCAGGGCGAAGTGGAAGAGCTGAAGGTGAATCTGGAGGTTCTGGTTACGCCTGAGGATGTGCTTGTGACGCTTAGCCAAGACGGCTATATGAAGCGGACCAGCATGATGTCCTTTACCCGCTCGGGCGGCGAGCTGGACAGTGCAGGCGTGAAGGACGGGGATGTCATTCGGGATTTGCTGCAAGTGAATACGATTGATAATTTGCTGCTGTTCACCCGTAAGGGACAATACTACTTGCTGCCTGTGCATCAAATACCGGATTTCAAGTGGAAGGATACCGGCACGGCAGTCGTGAATATTATTCCTCTGCCGAAGGATGATGCGATCATCAGCGTCATACCGATCAAGGATATAGCGGAATCGGGCTTGTCGCTTGTATTCGTGACGAAGCGCGGTCAAGTGAAGCGAACGGAGCTGAAGGAGTATGCGACGACGCGCTCAACTGCCGTCGCGGCTTGCAAGGTTGCAGATGGCGACGAGGTCATCAGCGTTACGGTTAGCGATAGCCAGAAGCAGCTGCTGCTTGTCTCTCGCAACGGTATGAGTATCCGCTTCGCGGAGATGGAAGTGAATCCGATGGGCCGCGTAGCGGCTGGCGTAAGAGGCATGCAGTTGAAGGATGATGATGAGCTGGTCTCTGCGCTTTGGGTGTCGGATGATGAGGGAGAAGTGCTTGTCATCTCCGATATCGGATATGCGAAGCGATCTCTGCTGCTGGATTATCCGATTCAGGGCAGAGGCGGACGAGGCGTTCAGACGTTCGAATTCAAGGAAGGCAAGCGGGTACGGTCCAATGGCGACAAGCTGGCGGCTGCCTACTATTGCAGACAGCCGATTGAGATTGTGGCGCTTACATCAGGAGGCGCCAAGCTGACGCTGAATTCGGAGAAAGCGCCTATCGATGAACGCAAGTCAGTCGGCAAGGGACTGCTGTCGGTAGAGAAGAACGACAGTATTGTGACGACATTTGTTCGCAACGTGCCGGAGCTTAGTCAAAAGGCCGATTAGGCGGGTCGAGCCGTTCAATTAATTCAAGGAAGGCTTCCAGCATGACCCACATTGGCACAAGCTCATCCGGGCGGTCAAGCCAATGTGGGTCTTTTATGATGCCGTAAGTGCGTATGCGCTCCATGACTTCAGCCTTTCTGGTGTCCATAGGGATCACGCTCCTTCTTATCGTCAGGGTTAGTGGAATTTCGCCCGTGAAGCTGGGCTGTCGCCACATTATATGTCAATTGCTGTCAAACGGTTCGCTATTATAGCGATTAATGACGCAAACTATTAATTGGGTTAACCTTTTATTCGACATGAGCAATTGCTATAATAGACATAGAAGAGGTTAATAGGACAGAAAGCGGGTGGGAAGTTTGATTTCTGAAGATTTTACTCGGGTGTGGACGAAGCTGTCGCGCGAGTGGAAGATCAATCTGGAGCAGGCGCTTGCTCCGCTCACAGAAGGTCAGCTGAATGTACTGGAGCTTCTGCTGGAGTCTCAGCCGATGAAACCGTCTGATCTTATTCAGTTTTTGTCCACGACGCCGGCCGCCATTACGACGCTGCTGGACCGGATGGAGAGAGGCGGGCTCATCGCTCGCACGAGAGACGATAACGATCGCCGCATTGTATGGATATCGGTGACGGAGAAAGGGCTGTCGGAAGCCGAGCGCGGGCGGGGCATACGCAATGGCATGATCGAGCATTCGCTTGATCGCATCTCCACTCATAATCAGCAATTGCTAGTCTATCTGCTGGGCAAAGTCGCCAATTCATCATAAGCAGGGCCGCTTCCATCTCGGAAGCGGCCCAATTTGTTATTTCATAGATTCCAATCGCTGCAGGAGCATATCGAAGTCCTTTTGCATTTGATCATATTCCCCTGCCTTCAGCAAGCTGTCGCTTCTCGCGGCAAGCGTCTCTTCCACGGGAAGAATGCGATAGCGGAAGGAACGGTCAGGCTTGTAACGGTGTACCCAAGTTGGGATAGCTTCGATCTCGGTCAGTGTGGTCATATCTTCCGTTACATTTTTACGGACACCGACCTTGAAGATGACGCCGTAATCCTTGGAATCCCCCCGCTGATTGGAGATGAAGTTGCCCATGGAATAGATGATGAGCGAACGTTTCTCGTTGCCGTTATCATCGCGGCCTTCGATTACCTCATAGGGCTGGATCACGTGAGGATGAGAACCGGCAATAATGTCGGCGCCGGCTGCTACGAGCGACCTTGCCAGCGTCTTCTGACTCTCCGATGGAGTGGTCTGATATTCATTGCCGAAGTGAAGAGCGACTGTAACAAGGTCGGCTCCGTTCCGTTTCAAACGGGCAATGTCTGCTTTAATTTTCTCTTCGTCGATGAGGTTGACGAGATAAGGCTTGCCTTGCGGGATTGGAATGCCGTTGGTGCCGTAGGTGTATGCAAGAAGCCCCATACGGATGCCATTCTGCTCCGCGATGATTAGCGCATCGCCTTCTTCCTGCGAAAAAGCGGTGCCGATCGCTTGCAGATCAAGCTCCTTCAGATGCTCAAGCGTCCGCAGCAGCCCTCGCTCGCCTTTGTCCAGGGAATGGTTGTTTGCCGTGGAGAGGAGATTGAAGCCGGCGTTCTTCAGCGCCTCCGCAAGCTCGTATGGCGCATTAAAGGTTGGATAGCCGGAATAGCCGAAGTCTGCACCGGCAATCGGCGTCTCCAAATTGGCCATAATCCAGTCGCCTTGGCTTAGAATGTCCTTCACTTCCGCAAAAAACGGATTGAAATCATACACGCCAAGCTTGGCGTCATATGCGCCAGGCAGCTGCGGTGAATGGCTCATAATGTCTCCGACGCCAACCCAGACTGCTTCCGTGAACACCGGCTCAGGCGTCGGCGTCGGTTCCGCCGTAGGAGGCGGGAGAGTGGCTGCGGCTTCCGAAGGGGCAGCAGATACCAGCCCTTGATTGCCTACCTTGTCAGTGGCGATTTTATCACCAATCGTTTGAGCTAGCAGATACAGAATAATGATGGATAGAACACTTAATAGAAGAATGACGGGAATTAAGACGGTCTTGCGTCGCATAAGGCTTATACTCGTCCTCTCATAATCAATGGGAAGCCGGCTCTAGCCTGGACTTCCCATTGATGTGTTAGATATAAAGTTTGGCTGCGTACGCCAGTTGGTCTTGCTCCCACCAGCTCCAGGGCGCAGCCGCCTCCGGCAAGGAATGAAAGACAACCTCTTCCTTGGAGATGGGATGGGGAACCGCAACGGAGGTTGACCAAAGCCCGATATTCGTAACACCGGGCTGCTTGGCTGCGCCATACTTCAAATCCCCGACAAGCGGACAGCCAATATGGGCCAACTGCGCGCGGATTTGATGCGACCGGCCCGTATGGAGCTTAACGGCAATTAAGCTGAATCGTTCATGAACCGCTGCAACCTTGTACTCCAGTATCGCTTCCTTCGCATCCGCTTCAGGCTTCTCAAATACGGAAACCTGATTGCGCTTCTGATCCTTCCAGAGATAATGCTTTAAGGTGCCTGCAGGAGACGCTGGGACGCCTTGTGCGACGCACATATAGGTTTTGCCGAAGGTACGGCTGCGTACCGCTTCGGACAGCCTGGAGGCCGCTTTGGACGTCTTAGCGAAGATCATGGCTCCACCGACCGGTCGGTCCAGCCGGTGAACGAGACCAAGAAAAACATTGCCGGGCTTGCCATGCCGCTCCTTCAGATCCGCTTTCAGCAGCGTAAGCATATCCGGATCGCCCGTTTCATCCTCTTGCGAGGGCACCCCCGGCGGCTTCACGACTGCAAGCAAATGATTGTCTTCATATAATACGGGGATCCGCATTAGTTAGACTCCCAGCGACCCAGAATGCCGCATGGCAGATTAAGGGCGGATCTCGTAATTGGCAATCCGATCTCGCCGCAACTGATTGTGCCTCCGTACTTGGCATTCATGGTCATATGAAGCATGTTATGAAGAACGGTAGGCGACAGGCCAGTCGTATACGAATTGATGAGCAGGAATAACGGGTTGTCTGACAGGATCGTTGTGCAGGATTGAAGGAAGGGATACAAATTCTCCTCCAGCTTCCATGTCTCGCCGTTCGGTCCGCGTCCGTAGGAAGGCGGGTCCATAATGATCGCATCGTATTGGCGCCCGCGGCGCTGCTCACGCTGGACGAACTTGAATACATCGTCCGTAATGTAACGGATCGGCGCCGATTCAAGGCCCGACAGCTGCGCATTCTCCTTCGCCCACTGCACCATGCCTTTGGCAGCATCGACATGGCATACGTCAGCGCCGGCTTTGGCTGCAGCTACCGTAGCTCCGCCGGAGTAGGCGAACAGATTCAAGACGCGAATCGGCCGGCCAGCATTGCGGATCTTGTCCATCATCCAGCTCCAATTGACCGCTTGCTCCGGGAACAAGCCGGTATGCTTGAAACTGGTTGGCTTTATATGAAAGGAGAGTTCTCCATAGGTAATGGTCCATCTCTCCGGCAGCGTTGCCGACATCTGCCACTTGCCGCCGCCAGAAGAACTCCGGTGATAGTAGCCATCCGTTTTATTCCAAGGTCCTGATTCATCTGCAATCGGCCAAATAATCTGAGGGTCCGGCCGGCGAAGGACGTAATTGCCCCAACGCTCCAGCTTATCGCCTTCTCCTGTATCAATAACTTCGTAATCTGTCCATTTATCTGCTATGTACATCATTTCTCTTTCCTTCCTTGACTCTAGTCTTGTCACATCTTAATATCATCGATTATTATAACGAAGCAGGGAAAACTAAGCAATGAAACTTACCCATGGAGGCGGTATTTATTCGCAAGGAACGGAACTTTTGGTTAATCATGCTGATCATCGGCATCACCGGATTTGTCTTTGCAGCCATAACGGTGCCGGATAACGGAGGTCACAGCCTCGACCAATGGGCACATGATGGATTAACGGAGTGGAGGAGCGAGGGACTTACGACTCTGTTAAAAGGGATGTCCTTGCTTGGTTCAACCGCTGTCATTGTCGCGATCACACTTATCGCAGCAGGCTGGTTTGGATATCGTTATGCTTGGCGGTATGCCGGCATGCTGATCGGCAGTGTGTTAGCCGGATATCTTATCAATACTTTACTGAAAAATGGGTTCGGTCGCGTGCGTCCCGATACCGCATGGGAATTAACGGCGGATGGGGCCAGCTTTCCAAGCGGCAACGCCATGCTTGGCATGGTGATGTTTGGTATGATTATGATTATTTTCCTAAAAGAGAGCAGATGGAGCGGAGGGGCAAAATCGGTCATTGCCATCATTCTCGCTCTGCTGGTCGTATTGATGGGAGTAAGCCGTATTTATTTTCACGTTCATTACCTATCAGATGTGCTCGTCGGTTATAGCGCGGGGTTGGCCGTGATCGCGGTTACGCTGCTGCTGGCCAATATCCGGGGACGCAAGAGAGGAGCTTATTCATGATACATATGGAATGCGAATGCGGCAATCGGACTAATTTATTCGCAACGGGTGACCGGGACGAGCATGGCCGGGAATATATCGAGCTTGAAGATGATGACCGTTTCAGCTTTGTTATTGGGGAAGACAGCATTGTGTTCAAATGTTCGTTCTGCGGCTATCGGTATCGACTGAAGCACTATGAAGCACTATGAATAAGATGTTGACATTGATAATCGTTATCGATATGATGAAAAGAAAACGATAACGAAGGTGATTCCATGTTCATCCAATTGAGAACAATTGTTGTAGAGCCAGGTCATGCGGAGCAGGTTGCAGAGCGCTTCGGTTCCACCGGCGCGATTGATGAGATGCCAGGTTTGGTCGACCGGACCGTGATGGTCAGCCGCAAAAATAAAGAATCAGAAGAAGTTATCGCCATGATCCGTTGGGAATCCGAGGAAGCCTGGAAAAACTGGGAGAAGAGTCCTGCCCATATTGCCGGACACCGCGAGAAGCGTAACGATGCGCCTCCTAGCTATATCCTTAGCACCACTGTGAAAATGTACGATGTCAAAAAAGTAATTGCCGGCTCCGCAGCTGGCGTATAACACTAGGTCATAAAGGGACAAGGGCTGGCTTGCGACGATGGTCGCGGGCCAGCCCTTGCCGTTTAGTAACAATAATATTTCTCCCATAGCTTCCATGAGTCGCTCTCATGCTGCTTCCACCAACTGAAGTCATTCCACCAGCTGCGGTCGTTAAGCCAGTCCCAGAGGCCCCCCTTGCTGCCCTTCTTGTCGTTGTAATGCTTGTCATAGTCGTATGTATCTTCCTTCTTGTCTTTGCTGTTGGAGCCCCCTAAGAAGGAGAAGAGGGAGGAGATAGAGGCTAGCAATCCTTTGTTCCGATCGTCATCATAGCCGGATGACTTGCCGGAGGCGAAGGCGGATGCCGGGAATGCAAGCAAGGTGAGGAGCGTGGCGCATGCGATGACCCGTTTCAAGGTTTTCAACTGGATCCACTCCCTAGTACAATATAGAGAATTCATGTGTTCTCTATAAAGAATATACCGCAACAACTTTGAATTGTAAACGGTTTTTTGGGACTATAGTCCAGCGCTTGTAGGGCAAAGGAGAGGGGGACAAAAAAACAAGCTGATACCGATAGGGATCGGCACCAACTTGTTGTGAGCTTAGCGAACTAGATGTTGCGCTCTAGCAAGGATTAAGGAATGACTTTCCATACATCGCCTGCAGGAGTACCTGGGATGTTGTTAAGCGTCCACCATTTTGCTTCATAGTTCACGCCGTTATACGTTACTTTGTCTCCGCCAACATAGACTTGTGTCGAGCTCCAAGCCGGGAATGTTGATGGTGCGGAAGGCGTAGTTACGCTTACTGCGTTGCTTGCAGCGGATACGTTACCTGCAGCATCTACTGCTTTGACGGTGAACGTATAAGCTGTGTTCGCGGACAGGCCAGTTACCAGGTATTCAAGCGTGGAGCCGGAAACCGTAGCAACCAGAGTTGTGCCGCGGAAAATTTGGTAGCCAGTTACGCCGACATTGTCTGTCGATGCGCTCCACATCAGCGGTACGGAGTTTTGGGTTGCGCTGCCCATGACATGAAGTCCGCCTGGAGCAGTAGGCGCAACCGTATCCGGTCCGGAGATGTTCGAAGTTGTGAAGGTAATGATGGAGCTCGCGTTGGATACATTACCGGCCGCATCAAATGCTCTAACGGTAATATTGTAAGCCGTATTGGCGGATAGTCCCGTCAAATTATACGATAGCGCGCCAGTCGTGGAACCGATTTGAGTCGCTCCGTTGAAGATCCGGTAGCCGGCTACACCGACGTTGTCAGTGGAAGCGGACCAGGATACAGTAGCGCTAGTCGCAGTAACATTGGAAGCGCTTAAATTGGACGGAGCAGTAGGAGCTGTTGTGTCGCCGTTGCTCGTTCCGCTCAAGTTTACGTCAATCGCGTTGTAGAAAGCGTTTACCGTATTGTCGATATCCCATACTGCCAGGATCACATGGTATCCGGAGCGGTCAGTTGGAACGTTACAAGTATGGGAATAGCTCATCGGAGGCTGGGCGCCGCCGTAGTTCACCGTACAGAACGGAGTGGACTCGAATTGGTCACGAGTCAGCGGGGAGTTTGGATTCCAGTTTGCTTTTGTAATGAAGTAGCGGAAGGATGTTGTTGCATGGTTAGCTGTGAATTTCCATGTAAACGTTTGCTGTCCGCCGGAGAGTGCAACTTTGCTCCAACGTGTGCTGGATTGCTCGTCAAGCTTAGGGAATGCGCCGCCTGCGCTAGCGATTTTGCCATCTGCAGGACCTGCTGCCGGGAAGCCCTTTGGCGCTTCCAAGCTTTGCGGTTCGTACACAATCGCGCCACAGTCCGTATTTACGCCGTTTTTGCAAAGTATAGCTCGGCTTCCTGGTGATTCAACATAGCCGTGAGCGGATACTCTGTCGGCCATAATTGTCATGATTGCCACCAGAACGAGTGCGAAGCCGCTAACGAGCAAAGCCTTTACGAATAGTTGACGCGGGTTTTGAAGCAGTGTCATTGGTAGATAACCTCCTAATAGTGATAGAGTAGAGCGATTAGACCATTATGCGGTTCTAGTTGATGACATTGCAGGTACTGCCGTGAATCTTAGGGAAGCTTAAATAACCTAAATATTCCGATAACGTATAAGGCGATCTCCTTTCTCTTGAGGTTTTATATAAACTCAAAGAAGAGCTTATACACGCATGTGAAAAAGCCGTCAGTTCGTCTTGGATGCAAGTTGTTGATGGTAAAAGGTTGGTTGTTGATTGAAGTTGCAGGTGAAACGCAGTGAATGAATCAAAATTCAGATCGAAGGAATTGCAAGCGCTTTTGCAATCATATGATTGGACTTGGGAGCGGTCAATCGGGTGATCGTTAAGGATTTGTTGAAGATGTGTCTAGTATAGGGGAATAATCGGAGAATGTGGAGGGGAATTATTATTTTAATCAAATTTTCCCCCTATTTCATCATTTTTAATGAGGTTTAATTTCAATATTACGAATATTTCTTGCAAATTGTGTAAATTTACTAGTATTTGTATCATGTCTTATCCTAAAAGAGGAGGCCCCGTAAAGGGCCTTACGACTTATTTTGATAAAAAAATTGGGGTGAAACGATGTGATCCTCATAGTGCTGATGGAAGATATGCGTCGTCGCAGGGGAGAGCGGCGGAACAAGCCATGACCAGCGGCCTGTCACCTCTCGGCGGCTTTCCCGTTCATTGCGCTCGAAGCGCATAAATTGCTGGGCTGCGGTATGATGGTCAACGATCGTAACGCCGTGAGCCTTATAAGAATGGAGAACGGCGACATTCAACTCCACCAGCGCCTTGTCCTTCCAGAGCGAGGCGTTGCTGGAGGTATCCAGCCCCATCAGCCGGGCGACGTCGGGAAGCATGTTGTAACGATCCTTGTCAGCCAAGTTGCGGGCGCCGATCTCTGTACCCATATACCAGCCGTTAAACGGAGCCGCTGTGTAATGAATGCCCCCGATCTCCAGCAGCATGTCCGACACGAAAGGTACGGCATACCATCTCAACCCTAGCTCTTCGAAAGCGGGTATATCGGGATGGGAGAGGGGCACTTCGAGCGTTAGCTCTTTCGGTATATTATACCATTTTTTCTCGCTGTTGCCTATGCTGAGAACAAGCGGCAGAATATCGTGTGGTGTGTCGGCGCCTTGCCATCCAAGCTCCTGGCACAGCCTGGTGAAGGAGACGGAAGCGGGGTCTCCAACCGTAGTGCCATCATCCGATTCATACCCTGCATAACGGATCAGCTGATGGTTCCAGATGCGCGGGGGATGCGCCGGGAACCCGGTCGAAGCCGGGAAGACGGTAATGAATGGCCGGATCTTGCCGCCGTTTGTTGCGGAGCTGATATGCTGCCAGATCGCCTCAGCCATCTCATCGGTCGTACCGGCATGCCGGGCGTCGATGACGGACAGGTTGTCCCAGAACAGCCGCCCGATGCACCGGTTGCTGTTGCGCCATGCCATCTTGGCGCCGTGCGCCAGCTCTTCAGGCGTATGCTTATAATGATCTTGTTGCATAATCTCCGCTTCGACTTCATGTAGACGAAGGCTGATGTCTTGCGCGGACTTGCCAAGCTCCCCGTAGCATTGGCGGATGAAGGCGGTCGCATGCTCCAAGAGGTCTTGCTGTATGCTCGTGACGTTCATGCTGGTTCTCTCCCGTACCGGAATGTTATGGCCTTATTATAGCAAGATTGCATCGAAGACAAACCGGGCACATGTGAACAATGTATGACCCGAACAATGCAGTCGGTCAGGCGCGTTTCTTCATCCCCAAAAAAGACCATACTCCGTCATCCTTCCGCTTGAAGGCATAGGAGAGATCATGCCAGCTATGCCGGAACTCTGCCGGCGATACCGGATACAGCACATGCTTTTCCCGGTTGTTCCATACAAAGAAATAGCCGCCCGCATCCGAGTCTACTTCCGCTCTGCAGCCAAAGCCTTCATAGATGCCCTTCAGCAGCTCAAATTCCTCCGGCTTCATTGGATAGCGAGGAGGCTGCTCGGGCACGATCGCCTCTTCGCCAAGCATCAGATCGGCCAGGGAGCCAGCAAGCTTCGTCGACGGGACAAAATCGTAATTGGTAAGCAGGATGACCGTTACGCCATCATCGGGATAGCGGTGCAGCTCGCTCCTGAAGCCGCGATAAGCTCCGCTATGGGAGATTCTTCTCCGGTCGTGCTTCCTGTCCAGGAACCAGCCCAGCTCATAGCCGTCTTCTGTAAAATCGAACATTTGGTCCGTCAGCTCCTTGCTGATCAGCCGGCTGCTGCTCAGCGCATGATCCCACTTGAGCAAATCCGCGGCGGTCGCATACATGCCTCCGGCCGAAGTAACGGTGCTCATATCGATATACTCGGCAGGCGCAAGCTCTCTTCCGCTGGAGGAATAAGGGGATGCGATATTCGGAATGATTCTTCGTCCGTTGTTCACGCCTGTATGATGCATGCCGAGCGGCTGCAGGATACGCGAAGCGACGAAGGATTCAAAGGACATGCCAGATACTCTCTTGATGATAAGGCCTAATACAAAGTAACCTGTATTATTGTAGGCAAACGATTCGCCAGGCGGGTAATCGAGCGGCTTGTCCTGCAATAGAGCCAGCGTCCGCTCCACGTCCAGCGGCCATTTGTTCTGGTGCGCATTGTACTCCGGCATGTTCGTAAAGTTGGGCAGCCCGGAGCGATGCTGCAATAAATGACGAATGGTCATCGGCCCAAAGGTCTTGAACGACGGGACATAATCGCTGACAGGGTCATCGAAGCGGAGCAGGCCTTCCTCTGCCAGCATCGCAACCGCCATTGCGGTGAACGATTTCGTGATGGACCATATGCCGAATTTCGTATCCGGTTGAATGAGGATGCCATGCTCTGCGCTTGCGTAGCCGAATGATTGGTCATAGACAGGCTCATTGTGGAGAGCAATCAGAATTCTGCCGCTGAATGGATACAGATCGGTGTAGGATTTCATATAGGCTGCTAATTTATGGTGTATGATTGACATCTTGTTTAACTCCCTTCAGAAGGCTATTCTACCATATGGCCAATAGCTGGCACACGGTTTTCCGGGCGGATGAAAGGCCTGGAATTATAATAGAAGTCCGCGACCTGCAGCGGGGGCGTCGGACTCTCTTCCATGGACAGTGGTCAAGCAGGAGGGAAGTCCAAGCCGTATCGCGGATTCGTGAAGCAGGGGCGGCTACTTCCATAAGTTATTGAGCCGTTCATGAAGCTGAATTATTTGTTTGACACAAAACCGTCCAGACGGTATAGTAAAAAGAAAAACCGTCTAGACGGTACATAATCGGGAGGGGATTCGGATGAGCACGAAGGCAAGTTCCAAACGCGAACATATTTTGAAATCTGCGATGCAGTTAATCTTAACGGTCGACTTCAACGGATTGACGCTTGATGCGGTAGCAAAGGAAGCGGGCGTCAGCAAAGGCGGCTTGCTGTATCACTTTCCTAGCAAGGATGCGCTGCTGCAGGGGATAACCGTTCATATCTTTGACCAGTTCACGGAGATGTTCCATTCTTATGCGAATAAGGACAGTCGCGAGCACGGCAAATGGTGCAGAGCGTATATACAAGCCTCAAGACAAGACTTGAAGAAGCATGGTGGCATTCTGAACGTCGGCGTGATGTCGGCGGCGCTGCTTGAACCGGTCTTTGTCGAGAGCATGAACAACAACTATGCTTATTGGTTCGGAAAACTGAGCGAGGACGCGCTTGATCCCGTTGTCGTTAATCTGATCCGTCTCACGATAGACGGACTGTATTATTCCGATATGTACAAGCTCAAACCACTGGACGATGCGGCGCTGGACGCGGTGATCGAGCAGCTGTTGAAGCTGACAGAAGAAGGTGAGACCCTATGAATCCTTACATCCTGCTCATGTTCGCAATTGTAAGCGAGGTATTCGGGAGCTCTATGCTTAAATTGTCAAAAGGTTTTTCGAAATGGCTGCCGAGCCTCGGTGTGTTGCTGGGAATGGGCTCCGCCTTCTTCTTCCTGTCGCAGACGCTAAAGGAGCTGCCGCTTGGCGTTGCATATGCCATATGGTCCGGCGTTGGCACAGCCTTAACTGCTGTGGTTGGCGTCGTGTTATGGAAGGAAGCGCTGAATGTAAAGAAGGTGCTTGCCATCGTATTGATTATTGCGGGCGTTATCTTAATGAAGCTGTCTACGGACATGAGCTGAGGGGGACTCATCATGAATAAAGGGTATGTAGCGTTATCTGTATCCATCTTATTTGAAGTGTTCGGTACGACCATGCTGAAGCTGTCGCATGGATTTACGGAATTGCTGCCGTCCATTGGCGTCCTGATTGGCTTTGGCGTCGCTTTCTACAGTCTGTCCATCTGCCTGCGTACCATTCCGCTGTCGATGGCTTATGCCATTTGGTCGGGAGTAGGTACGGCATTGACGGCGCTCATCGGCGTTATTCTATGGCGAGATCCATTTAATATGCTGACCCTGTCCGGCTTTGCGCTTATTGTAGGTGGGGTGGTGCTGCTGCACGCATCCGATTCGGCACGGAAGCCGACGAGGGGAGAAGCGGCATGAAGGCGCAGCTGACGGTTGTTACATTGATTACGAGCGATGTGCCGGGTATGGCTCGCTTCTACAGGGAAGCGCTAGGCTTCACGATAGCGGTCGATACGGAGCATTATGCTGAGCTTGAAAACGAAGGCACGCGGTTTTCTTTAAGCTCAAGAGAGCTGATGGCAGAGCAGAGCGGAGGGCATCCGTCTTATGTGATTCCGCAGTCCGGACAAGCGGTGGAGCTGTGCTTCCGTCTGGAATCGCCCCAGTCGGTCCGCTCTGCCTATACCCATCTCTTGTCATGCGGCGCTGGGGCGGTCAAGGAACCGGCAGTCATGCCATGGGGACATACAACCGCTTTTTTCGCTGATCCGGAAGGGAATATTCATACGATATATGTGGAGTAGGAGATCAGAGGCACCACAACGATGGCTTGCAGCTTGTCGAAGGGGTATAGTTGGTGAGACATCACAAAGGGCAGTTCCAGATCGCTAGCGGTCTGGAACTGCCCTTTTCTTTCATCCGATTAGCCTTTGATACGGTCCAGATGCTCTTCCAGACGATCCATCGTCTCGGAGAAGCCATACTCCATACCCATATCCAGCACGGTTTGAAGCGCTTCGGCAGAGACATAGCGGGCAATATTGATCAGCTTCGTGCGTCCGTCCTGCTCCTCGAAGATCAGCGTAATATCTGAAGACGGCATGTCCTCAGGCACATTGCCTTCGGCATCGGAGAAGTAATCCGTATATTCGATCTTCTCGTCTTGCACAATCGTGCTGTAGATGCCTTTGCCCCATGATTCCATACCGTAGAAGTCGCCTTGATTGCGATCAAGACACTTCATGCAGTAATGCCATACGCCGCCCGGGCGAAAATCGAGATGGCATACGGTTACCTCCCATCCGCGAGGCCCCCACCATTGCTTGATGTGTTCCGCATCGGAGTATACCTGGAATACTAGATTGCGCGGCGCATTGAATTCGCGCTCGATCGTCAGTACATTGCCGTCTACTTTGGTCATCATTTTGTTTGTCATGGGTAACGCCTCCTGATTAATGGTTGTCTTTTGGTTTGGATTGCAGAAATGCCAAGTATTGATCGAGATTGTCGTAGCGCTCGTTCCAAAGCCGGCGGTAGGAGTCGAGCCATTCGTCCAGCTCGCGAAGCGGTTCCATCCGCAGTCCATAATGCCTGCGATTGGCTTCTGCCTGCACCTCGACGAGCCCCGCCGCAAGCAATACGCGGAGATGCTTGGAAGCTTGCGGCTGCCTAAGCGACAGCTGCTCCGCAATATCACCCACGGACAGAGGGCCATCCATTAACAGCTCTACAATTTGCAGGCGGTTCGGCTCGGCCAGTGCGCTGAATGTCGTCGTATCCATAATCCGACTTCACTCACCTCTTTTCTAGGACTAACTTGTTCTTATTGTGATTACAATATACCTGGTAAGGAATATTCCTGTCAAGGAATATTGTTGTCAAGAGATCGTAAGAATTATCCTTTACACTATCATCTTGATTCATAAAGGAGAACGCTTTTATGACGAGTTGGAGACGATAGCCTTGTCGAACAAATACGGTAGAGGAGCCCAAAGCGTGGCGGCTTTGGATGACGTGAACATGGAAGTAGAGGAAGTCGCATTTGTTGCCATTGTAGGCACCTCGGGAAGCGGCAAGTCTACGCTTTTACATATGCTTGGAGGACTGAACCCTCCATGTTATCTCTTATCCAGAATAGCTCTCAGCATGGAGGCAAAAAGAAACCGCATCTTGGAAAATGGAGATTGACCTGCCATTTTCAAGTAGTGCGGTTTCTTTGTACATCCATATACTAAGGTTCTGCAGTTGTCATAGGCATGACTATCGTTCGTCAGAGCCATACTCCCGCTCAACCTTGCAGATCTTGACAGAATAATGTTTATACCAGTCCAGCTTGCCCTTCTCCTGGGCGATCAGATGAGCCTCGTTCGCCTTCCAGTTGCGGAAGGCTTCAAGGCTTTCCCAGTAGGATACGGTTATGCCGTCGCCCGATGCGTCTCTGACGCTGTCGACTCCGATATATCCGGGCTGGCGGGAAGCGAGCTCAACCATCCGGTCCGCCATATGACCGTAGCCGTTGTCTCCCTCCGTACGCGTGCTGGTGAATATGACCGCATAATACGAGCTGTTGCCTTCATGATGACGTACTGATTCCATGCCTGAAGTCCTCCTTGGTTGAAGCGTATGAATAGATAAGATTATACTCAAATTAGAGCGCAATGAAAACCAGCATTCATATCAATGGGACAGGACGGTGCGAGGATGAAAGTGATCATAACAGGAGCAACCGGCATGGTCGGCGAAGGAGTGATGCATGAATGTCTCCTTCACCCCGATGTATTGGAGATTCTGCTTCTTAGCCGAAAGCCAAGCGGCGTCGTTCACGCCAAAGTGAAGGAGCTTGTTCATGACGATCTTCTTCAGCTGGAGCCCCGCGCAGGGGAGTTTGCAAGCTATGATGCCTGTTTCTACTGTCTCGGTATATCTTCTGTTGGCAAGAACGAAGCCGACTATACGAGAGTTACCTATGATTTGACTCTGCATGTAGCCCGTATCCTCTCTGAGCAAAATCCGGAGATGGTATTCTGCTACGTGACCGGAGAAGGAACCGACAGCTCCGAGAGCGGCAGAAGCATGTGGGCGAGAGTGAAGGGCAGGACCGAGAATGCCTTGTTGAAGCTTCCGTTCAAAGGAACTTACATGTATCGTCCCGGCTATATTCATCCTACGAAAGGCTTGGCTCATACGCATGGCTACTATAAGCTGCTGGGAGCGTTGTATCCCATTTTGCGCAGGCTAATGCCGCGCCATGTCACGACGCTTAAGGAACTCGGGTTATCCATGATTCATATCGCCCAGAACGGATATGACAAGACGATAGTGGATAGCTTATCTATCGCCAAGCTGGCTAAGCCGGACAAAGCTATATGAACGTTAGGAAATGACCCAAAACATGAGTTGGACGACTAGCGCAAGCCAGAGCTGATTGTAGGTGCTTTGGCTTGTTTTTTTGATCGGAAAGCGTGAATCTTCGAAATATGCAGTTAGGAGCACGGCGAACCGCTATGGAAACGGAAGGGAAGGGGATAAGCATACAAGCCCTGAACCGGTTCACTCCGGTTCAGGGCTTGCTTGCTGCATCTGCTTATGGCATCTTGCCTATAATTATTTGGCTCTAAGCACTTTCGTCCAGAGCTCCGCATCCTCGTAGCCAAGCCGCCATGCGGCAACGCCTGCGAGATCGTATTTCTTGGCAATAGCTATTCTGGCAAGTACGGTGTCATGCGTCTCTGCCCAGAATACATGGGTATAGCCGTCTTTGCTGTACGTATACTTCCATTGCCCGGATACCGCGTCGAATTCACCTTTGGCGCCTGTATCGGCAATGAGCTTAGGCAGCTCCTTCATAAAGATGGCGCGATTGTCGACCAGCTTGCCGTCGGGCGCGATCCGCCACTCTCTGACGTAGAACGGCATACCCAGCATCAGCTTGCTGCGCGGAATGCCGTAGTCAAGGTATTGCTTGACGCCTTCCTCGACCCACTTCAAGCCCGCGACGGAGCCGGGCTTGTCGCTGCCCTTCCAATGCTCGTCATAGGCCATAATGATGACCGTATCCACAATGGCGCCGATAGCGGCATGATCGTAAGCGGTCAGATGGTTCCAGCTAACGCTGCCGCGCGGCAAATCAATCGATACTTTCAGCCCTTTGGCATGAGCAGCAGCTGTCAGTTTCTTCACGAAAGCGGTGTAAGCTGCCCGATCGGCGCCTGCTACTTCCTCGAAGTCGATATTGATGCCGTATACGCCAAGCTCGACGGAACGCTTCACAAGCGCGTCGATAAACTTCTGCTGAGCGGCAGCGTTCTTCAAGAACTCGGTCGTCATCTTCCGGTCGAAGCCGTTATGAAGCAGCGGTGTGACCAGAATGCCCTTTTCCTTCAAAGCTTTGACTACAGCCGGGTCAGACATATCCTTCATCGTACCGTCTGCTGCTGTCAGCTCGAACCAAGTCGGCGAGTCAATCGTCAAGCCTTGTGTATTGGCGACATGATTCATAATGGTGGAGCTGGCGCTGCTGCCGTTCCAGCCTAGAATCTGCAGCGACTTGACATTATTCCATAACGCGCGTCCGTCTAGCGTGCGTATCGTGATGTTGGCATAATACTTCGCATAAGAGAGCGCCGAGTCTATTTGATGGAATGTCTTGATTTTCCGGTCGCCCTGAAATACTTCCAGGTACGAGTAGCTCGACCACAGCGCTGCGCCATTCTGCAGCACTTCCGCATTTGCTAGCGTCTTGGCATATTTAACAGCAGCGTCAAGGCTGATATAGCTCTTGATGAGCTTGCCGTTCTGCTTAACCTCAAATGCCGGAACGTTGGAATGCACAACCTCATTCCGTACCGTATTCACAACCTGGCTGTTCGGGATATCGGCCGAAGCCGCGACCGCGTTTTTCAGGAAGGAGTACAGCTTGGCATCCGCTGCCGGTTCGCCATTCACCACGAGCTGGTAGACGGCTGCTGCCGAGCTTTGCGCTTTCACCTGGGCTGCGGTCAGGTTATCCCAGATCCACTTGTTCGTGGATAGGTCGATAATATGCGCGTTGCCCCATTTCGCTGCTTCCTTCTTGGCTTCATCAAGCGTATGGAAGGACCAATTCGGCAATGTTTTGTCGCCTTGATAGAGTTGGAATCTAGGATAGTTTTCATAGACCCATCCCACATTTTGCAAATCGCGGATATGTACATCCTTCAGGTACTTCGCTGCGTTCAGCGCTTCCTGATAGGTACGGAACTCCAGCTTCGTATTGGATTCACCGCGTTGGTACACTTTGTACCTCGGGAAGTTGTTCCATAGCCACTTGCGGTCTGCAATCTGCTCGACATGGCTGTAGTTGAAGCTTTGGGCATACCGGATGGCATCGGCTTCCTTTGCGAATTCCTTGAGCGCCTTGTCATACTGGTAGACCCGATACTTGGTAGCTTGCGCTGCTTCAGCGATATGGGCGCCAGGCGTCAGGAACGACTGGAGCAGCAGAATGAGCGCCACCACCATGCTTATTCGTTTTGCGTTACGTATTAGTACCACACTCCTCTCGTAATCTACTCTATTAGACGCGGAAGAGGAGGGAGGAGTTGCTATAAAAATAGAATGAAAATAGTGGCAGCAAATGAAGCGTTAAAAAACTGGCTTGCTTGCAGGGAACAAAAAAAAGCAGCGCTCGAAAGCGCTGCTTCTTGATCATTGCCCTGGTGCTATTGATCTGCGATATCCGCAAAAAATTCGCCTGCATCCTCGTCAATATCCAGCTTGATGTCGGAGCGGAAAACTCTGCGATTGTAATGCGAATGCATGTATTGCTCGATCGACTCCAGCAAGTTGGATTCAATCAGGTATTGACTGCGGCCGGAAACCCAAAGCTCTGCGGTGTAACCGTACTCTTCGTCCCAGGAGAGCTGCACTTCGATTTCGCTAGGCTGTACGCCTCTGCGCTCGGCGTAATTCAGGCATACTGCATTTATAATCTCATCGGTGTAGATTCTCACGATTAGTAAGGTCTCCGTTGATCAGGCGTACCGTTGTTATTATTGTTCTTATTCTTGTTGTTGCGCAGGTACACCCAGGCAACGCGAATGAGCATAATAACCGCGAAGATGGCCATCACGTTAATCAGTAGTCCCAAAATCTCGCCGAAAGCGCCCATGCCGCCGAACAATCCGCCGAACAGCATACCAGCAAGACCGCCGATCATAAGACCTTTCATCAAGCCGCTGCCGCCGAACAATCCGCCGGACTTCGCAGCGCCGCCAGTAGCGCCGGGAGTTGCCCCCGCTTTTGTGCCCGGATTGGACTGGTTGACGTTGTCCGTCTTCTTAGGCGTTTGGGTGAAGCTTTGTTTTGGCGATTTGAAGCCGCCGCCGCGTTTGGCGTCTGCTACTTGTCCGAAACCGAAGCTCAAGAACAGTGTGAGAGCCAGCATTACGAGAATTCCTTTTTTCATTATGATCTTTCTCCTCCTGCTTGGTGATGTGCATATATTGCTATCATCCTGAAATACGGCTAAGATGAACGAAGGTTTCATTTTTATAAAATATTTTTTGATTTTTTTCGGAAACGGACAGGAGGGACGCTCCTATGGGCAAATACCCTGATGCTTATATTGCGTATCTGGTTGAATTTCATGCAACGCGCGACTATTTCGAATGCCATGAGCTGCTGGAGGAGTATTGGAAGGAGCATCCGAATGACGGCATGGGCGATACCTGGGTCGGGCTGATTCAGATTGCGGTCGGACAATATCATGAACGGCGCGGCAACAGGCGAGGAGCCGCCAAAATGTACGAAAGCGCAGAACGAAAGCTTTCGGATGAGCAGCTGATGCAGCTTGGTGTGGATACCCGGTCGCTCCGTGCTCAGCTGCAAGTACGCCGGGAGGCTGTAGAGTCCGGTACTTCGTTCGAGGACATCGAGTTCAAGCTGTGGGATGAAGAGCTGATTCAGCTGTGCAGGCAAGCTTGTGATATCCGGGGACTCATTTGGGGAACGGCTAGTCCCATGAAGGACGAAGAGATCATCCACCGCCATCTTCGCCGGGATCGTACGGAGGTTCTTGCCGCCAGAGAGGAAGCCTTATGGAAGAAACGGGCTGATAGACAGTCTTAATCGTAATCGCTGCATGATTAGAAGAGGGAGCGGCCGCCGGCTGCTCCCTCTTCTTTATGTATAGTAATGTAAGGCGCTTATTCGCCTTTGTCGATCAGCTCCAGCTCGCCTGTATCGGGATCGATGATCAAGCCGTGAACCAGAATGTTGGCGGGAAGAAGCGGATGATTGCGAATGATGCTGACGCTGTTCACGACGCTGTCCCTCACGTTGTCGAAGCCTCTTAGCCAGCGGAGCAGATTGACCCCGGAATGCTTCAATGTCTCGATGGTGGATTCCGGCACGCCGCGCTCGGTCATATGCTGGATAATCTCTTGCGAATTCAGACCTGTCATACCGCAATTGTGATGGCCCACGACGAACACTTCATCGGCTTGAAGCTCATATACGGCAACGAGTACGCTGCGCATGACGCTGCCGAATGGCTGGGTGATGATGCCCCCGGCGGTTTTAATCACTTTGGCGTCGCCATTTTTAAGATTCATCGATTTGGGCAGTAGCTCGGTAAGCCGCGTGTCCATGCAGGTCAAGATGACCATTCTTTTGTCGGGAAATTTGCTGGTTGCGTATTGCTCATATGCTTTGGTCGAGACGAATTGCTCGTTGTAGCTCAGGATGTCTTCGATTTTGCCCACTTGATATCCTCCTAGCTTTCGATTGACTGCAATGGAATAAGCCGCAGCTGAGTCGTATAAGTCTGATTGTCGCTGCGCAGCGAGAAGCTGTGGGTTGCCGGATTGAAGTCAACCTTTAACTTCGGTTCATAGAACACTTCATGCCTGGGCTCGTAGAGGAAGGGGAACGGGTCTCCAGCCGCTTCCTTATCGTCAACTGTAGCCTCGCGCACCAGCTGAAGCGCAGGCACACCGCTCATGACGCAGCCGCAGCCTTCGGTATCGTGCAGCAGCTTAAGCTTGGCTGTACCGTCCGCTAATAGCGGGGCTAGTCGGCTTGCGGCTGATTCTGTAAATGTAATATGCATTGAAAATCTCTCCTTCTCATGTTGCGAATGCCGGTCATGCAGGTTTAAGATGATTATAAGGAGTGAATACTCCAAGATCAAGCATGCCGGGCGATTCGGTAGCCGGCGAGAGAGGCGGAATGGAAAAATGACGGAAGCAAATGGAACCGCACTGAGCCAATTCAGAGATACCGTACATAAAATTAAAAGCTATGAGGAAGCGCTTGGCGTTCTCTATTGGGATTTGCGCACCGGGGCGCCGCGCAAGGGAATGGACACACGCTCGGAGTCGATTGGCATCCTGTCGGCCGATATGTTCAAGGTGTCGACTTCGCCGGAGCTTGGCGAGCTGCTGTCGGCACTGGAGGAGAGAAGCGCCTATGAAGGGCTGTCTGAGATCGACCGCCGTCTTGTAACGGAGACGCGCAAGGAATATGACCGCAGCGTGAAAATTCCGCCGAAGCTGTACCAGGAATATGTCGTACTGGCTTCGCAGTCGGAGAATAAGTGGGAGGAAGCGAAGGAGAACAACGACTATGCCGGCTTCCAGCCTTACCTGGACAAAGTCATCTCGTATACGAACCAGTTCATCGATCTGTGGGGAGTGAAGGACACCCGGTACGACGTCTTGCTGGATCAATACGAGCCGGGCATGACGGTAGCCCAGCTGGACAGCATCTTCGGCGGCTTGCGGGATCAGCTGGTGCCGCTGTCTGCTGCCATCGCAGCTTCTCCGCATCAGCCTGATACGTCTTTCTTGCGCCAGACCTTCAACAAGTCTGCACAGAAAGAATTCAGCTTGTTCATTTTGAAGCAGATGGGCTACAACTTCGAAGCGGGACGCCTCGACGAAAGTGCGCATCCGTTCGCGACAGGGCTGAACCCTGGCGACGTCCGCATCACGACCCGCTATCTGGAGAATGATGTGACAAGCGCATTGTTCGGCACGATTCATGAAGGCGGGCATGCGCTGTATGAGCAGAACATTATGCCGGAGCTGACGAATACGACGCTGTGCACGGGCACGTCGATGGGCATCCATGAATCGCAGTCGCGTTTCTGGGAGAATGTGATTGGACGCAGCCGTCCGTTCTGGGATCGCTACTTCGGCGAACTGCAGAAGCGGTTCCCGGGACAGCTGGACGTATCCGTGGATCAATTTTACCGCGGCAACAATATCGTCCAGCCGTCGCTCATCCGTATTGAGGCTGACGAGCTGACTTACAACCTTCATATAATTATCCGCTATGAGATGGAGAAGCTGATCTTCAACGGCGGCGCGAAGGCTTCAGATCTGCCTGCGCTCTGGAACGACAAGTACAAGGAGTATCTTGGCATTACACCTCCGAACAACGCGGAAGGCGTTCTCCAGGATGTACACTGGTCGGGAGGCGCATTCGGCTACTTCCCATCTTATTCACTCGGCAATATGTATGCCGCACAATTCGCGGATACGATGGAACGGGAGCTTGAAGGTATGTGGTCGCTGGTCGGCAAAGGGGAGCTGCATCCGATCAAGGATTGGCTGGCGGAGCGCATCTATAAGTACGGCAAGCTCCGTACGCCGTCCGAGCTGGTGCAAGCCGTTACGGGCAAGCCGCTTGATCCGCAATACCTGGTCGATTATCTGACGAAGAAGTATACGGACATCTACAAGTTGTAAGAAATTGCATATAATTGAAGAAATCCGGTTTGCGGTCGTCCTGAGACGAGCGCGGACCGGCTTTTTTGCGTTCGTGTCAACCTTGCTATCACAGCGCTGATGGCTCCCGCATAGGCTGTGGTACATCTATTTTTGCCTATTGGCGGGAGGTATGGTTATGAGCAAACGTGCATATGGCACGCTGCTGCTTGCATTTATGCTAGCGGCTACTGCGGCCCTTGCAGGCTGCGGAGGGGGAGATTCGGACAAGAAGCTCATCCGGATCGGAGAGGTGACGCGATCGCTGTTCTACGCGCCGCAATACGTAGCGATTGAAAAAGGCTTCTTTGAGGAGGAGGGATTGAAGATTGAACTCACCACGACGCCGGGCGGCGACAAGACGATGACAGCGCTGCTCTCGAACGTGGTCGACGTGGCGCTTGTCGGTTCGGAGACATCCATCTATGTCTATCAGCAGGGCGCAGACGATCCGGTCATCAACTTCGCTCAGCTGACGCAGACGGACGGCACGTTCCTTGTCGCAAGAGAGCAAATCGACAATTTCGATTGGAACTCGCTGAAGGGCAGCGTCTTCCTGGGCCAGAGAGTTGGCGGCATGCCGCAGATGGCCGGGGAATTCTCTATGAAGAAAAACGGCATCAATCCGCATCATGATCTGGAGCTGATCCAGAATGTGGACTTCGCCAATATCCCGGCTGCCTTCTCGTCCGGCACTGGCGATTATGTGCAATTGTTCGAGCCTACGGCATCGATCTTCGAGAAGGAAGGCAGAGGGCATGTTGTCGCTTCCTTCGGTACGGAGAGCGGACTTCTGCCCTATACCGTGTTCATGACGAAAGGAAGCTTTATCGAGAAAAACGGCAAAGATGTTCAAGCGTTCACCAATGCCGTCTACAAAGCGCAAAATTGGGTTGCCGATCATAGCGCGGAAGAGATTGCCGATGTTGTACTGCCTTACTTCGAGAACGTGGACCGCGATATCTTGGTAAGCTCAATTGACCGCTACAAGCAGCAAGGCTCATTCGCAACAGATCCGATTGTGGATGAAGCGGAATGGAACAATTTGATTGATGTCATCACATCCGCAGGAGAGCTGGACCAGCGGCCGGAGCATAGCGTCCTGGTGAATACCGAATTCGCCAAGGAAGCTATCGCTTCGGTGAAGTAGAATAATCGGATGCGAGGGGGCGATGGAATGAAGGATACTCCGGCGCTGGCGCTACAGCGGCTCTCTCATGTGTATGTGAATGACAAAGGGGCATCGCTGGCCGTCGAAGGAATAGATCTCTCCGTAGCGCAAGGAGAGTTCGTCAGTCTCGTCGGACCTAGCGGATGCGGCAAGACAACGCTACTCAGCTTGCTGGCAGGACTGTTCCCGCCGACAACGGGGGAAGTATTGCTCGGGGGAGAGCGGGTGAGCGGGCCTTCGTCTAAGGTTGGATATATGTTGCAGCAGGATTATTTGTTCCCGTGGCGCTCCATCAGGGACAACGCTGCTATCGGGCTTGAGATTAACGGCACCAAATCCCGCAAGACAATGGAAGCTGTGGAGGGATGGCTCACGGAGCTGGGGCTGGGTGATTCCGGTCACCGCTACCCGCATGAGCTGTCGGGCGGCATGCGCCAGAGGGTTGCGCTTGCCCGGACACTCGTGACGGAGCCGGATGTGCTGCTGCTGGATGAGCCGTTCTCGGCGCTCGACCTTCATATCAAGCTTCAACTGGAGGACTTGGTCGTACAGACACTCAAAAAGCTCGGTAAAACCGCCGTCCTGGTCACGCATGATCTGGCGGAGGCTGCGGCGATGAGCGACCGGATCATTGTGCTTGGCCGCAATCCGGGACGTATCCGCAAGGAGATTGAGGTTCCTGAGAAGATCAGATTGGCTGATCCCATGACGGCACGCAAGCTGGCGGGCTTCCAGACGCTTTTCGAAGAGCTGTGGTCAGAGCTGGATGCGGTGGATGGAGCTGGAGGTGAAAGCGATGAATGACAGCCATCCGGGTAAGGGTGGAAGCGACAAGGAACGCAAGGCAGATGACCAGCTGGGACTGTCCGGTATTCAGGAAGAGCGGGTTACGCTAATGAATGGCTTGTACGATAAGCATAAACGCAAATCACGATCATTGTCCTGGGCAGTCGGCACGACCCAGCTTACGCTGCTTGTGCTGTTCATTGGCTTGTGGGAAGCGGCAGGAAGGAATAAGTGGATCGATCCCCTTCTGTTCAGCTATCCCAGCAAGCTCTTCGATCAGATTCTCCGGACAGCAACGGACGGGACGCTGTGGCCTCATGTAGGGGCGACAGTGACAGAGACGATAGCGGGCTTCGCGCTGGGCACCATTCTGGGCACCGTCATTGCGGCTCTTCTATGGTGGTTTCCGTTTCTCTCCCGTGTGCTTGATCCTTATTTGGTCGTATTGAACAGCATGCCGAAGGTCGCATTGGGCCCCATATTTATAGTTGGTTTGGGACCGGGCTTCATGTCCATCGTCGCCATCACCCTGTCGGTAACGGTCATTATTACGACCATTAATATTTATAATCGGTTCCGGGAAATCGACACCGGCTACATTAAAGTCGTTCGCTTGTTCGGGGCATCGAGGCTCCAGCTGTTCCGTCTGGTCATCCTGCCAGGCTCGTTTCCTGTCATTATCGCGACGCTGAAGGTCAACGTAGGACTCGCTTGGGTCGGCGTTATTGTAGGGGAATTTCTGGTGGCGAGAGTGGGCCTTGGCTATCAGATTATATATGGGTTTCAAGTATTCAACTTTACGCTTGTCCTCTCCAGCCTTGTCGTGATCGGCATTGTCGCCACCATGATGTACCAGTTGGTCGCAGCGCTGGAGAAGCGGTTGACGGAGGGCTGGCGGGAACGGTAGGATGATGGAAGGAAATTATTCTACCGGATTAGAGGGCATCATCATGGGCATTAGGGTAATCAAAACAGCGCTGGCGGCAATCGCCGCGATCTATACCGCTTATTATTTGGGATTGGAGCCAGCCTTGTCGGCTGGCATGCTGGCTATACTCGGCGTTGAGGTGACGCGGAAAAAGGGGCTGAAGAGCGCCACTGCCCGGTTCGTCGCCTCGGTGCTGGGTCTTTTTTTCGCTTCGCTTATCTTTACGGTATTTGGCTTCCATTATTGGGCGGTAGCCATCTACATTCTCGTTTCGTTCCCGATCCTGTCCAGATTCCAGCTTAAGGACGGCATTATTACGAGCGCGGTTATCGTCTTTCACTTGTTCACGCATGGACAAGTTACCGCTTCCTTCCTGGGCAACGAGATTCTGCTACTGTTCGTCGGACTCGGCTGGGCGACGGCCATTAACTTCATCTATATGCCCAAAGACGAGAAGGAGCTGCTGGCGGTGCGCTCGCAGCTGGAGCATGCGCTCAGCACAATCTTCCGCGAGATGGCTGCTACACTGCGTGATCCGATTCATCTATGGAACGGCTCGGAGCTGCTTGATGCTCACCGTATTATTGAAGAGGGAGCGAAGCGTTCCGTCCGCAATTCGGAGAACCGGCTATGGTACCAGGAGCCTTCGACCTACTGGCCGGGTTACTTCGAGATGCGCAGACAGCAGCTCTACTCGATCCAGCAGATGATTGCGGAGCTTGCGCTCGTCTATGAGAAATGGCCGCAAGGCGAGCTGATCGCCGAGCTGCTGGAACGGCTTGCCGGGGACGTGAAATCAGAAGTCTATCAAGGTAAGGCGGAGGGGATGGTATTCAACCTGATGCGTTCATTCCGGGAGATGGAGCTGCCGAAGACACGCGAGGAATTCGAGATTCGCGCGGCGCTGTTGACGCTGCTGCATGAGGTCGACCGCTACCTGGCTGTAGCGAAGCGCATGAAGAAAAAGCCCGTTCCGGCGGAAGGGGAGAAAAGGAAGAGCGGCTCAAATTAAGCTTCTTATCTCATATTTCGACCGGCGGCTGAATATAGATGTACAGAAGAAATGTTACCGACGGCCTTGCATTCGTTTCCTGCGGGGAATGGCGCTTTGCCGCAGGAGGCATGTAAAATAAATTTCGTTGATTAGACTCGTTTAATCAACAAACGCCTATGACCTGCATACACTTTAATTGAATGATTGTATGGAGGAGGTTAAATCAATGACTATTGCAGATAAACAGCTACAGTGCAGAGAAATTATTACTAAAGCTGTCTGCGGCAAAGGTCGTAAGTTTTCCACTGTAACCCATACCGTTACACCGCCTCACCATCCGACCAGTATTTTGGGCGCATGGATCATCAACCATCAGTATGAAGCGGTTCGTTCGGGCGACGGTATTGAGGTGATCGGTACTTACGATATCAACATTTGGTATTCGTACAACAAAAATTCGCAAACAGATGTAGCCAAAGAATCCGTACAATTCGTCGAAAATGTACCGCTCTCGTATGTAGATCCTAAACATAGGGTTGCCACGGAGGAAGTGTCTGCGGAAGTGCTCCAGGAGCCTAACTGTATCGAAGCGAATATCTCATCGAGCGGGCAAAATGTTATCGTTCGTGTAGAGCGTGAGTTCGCGGTTGAGATGATCGCCGAGACGAAGGTATGCGTAGCGGTTATTCCAGGCGGTTGCGACGACCTGGATGACAAGGATTTGGATTTCAGCCTCGGCGATGACGATGGTGATTACGAGGACCTGGACGCCGACCTGCTGGACGACGAGCTGTAAGGGAATGAACTCTTCCGCGCTGGGAGCGGATAACGCAGTATATGCCGGATGTGCGGCAGATTCGAGGGCGAAAGCCCTCCTTTTTTTTGACCGGAGCCCTTTTTTGGCGTGAAATCTGGCAGGCAGCGATGAAGCGGGCATACAAGACGGCTTCATATTAGCTTGAGGGGAAAGAGGCGGATGGCGATGGCAGCGACATGGCTATGGAGAGGGGAGGACGGCAACCTTGCCGGCGTACAGCTTGCAGAACCGCCGGAGGGCAATGGGGCTGTTGCAGCAAGTTCAGGCTTGTGTGCGGGGGATGCGGTCATTGCATCGTCGCTGCGAGTTCCCATTTCGCCCGATGCGTTCGACGGTGTATGGGTCGTGAACGCAGGCGCGGCGCATGCCGCCCTCATGAGCACAGAGCAGCGATGCCGGTTATGGAAACGGGCAGGATTGAGCTGTTCGGAAGCGAGAGAAGCGGAAGAAGCAGAGGCGAGACTATACCGCGTGACGGTGGTCAATCTGGAGCCCTATGCTATTCACCGGCTTGTGAATGGCCGCTCCCTGTCGCTGGCTGCCGAGGGATGGCCGGAAGCTCCGCCGCTGCGCCGCGTGGCGAGAGTCGCGGTCCGGGCGCTGTATGCGCTCGGGCTGGAGATCGGCGATGCCGAGGTATCCCTGAGCGACGAGGGGCGCGCCGCGATCGTGGCGGCATGGCCGCTTGCGGCGGATACGCTGCAAGGCGCGGAGCTGGCGCGGCAGTTCGCGGCGAGGTATGCCGCCGCTGCAACAGGGATGCAGGGGCGGCTGCTGCTTATCGGCGCCGACCCCGAATTTGCGCTGCTGACGCCGGCGGGCAAGCTGGCTCCGGCGTCGCGGTTTTTCGGCGAAGGCGCAAGGGGCGCAGCCGGCACCGACGCGATGTACATCGGGCGGCGGCTGCTCTATCCCGTCGCCGAGCTGCGGCCCGAGCCGGCGGAGACGCCCGCCGCGCTCGCCGCGAATGTGCGGCGGCTGCTGGCGCGCGCCGCCGTGAAGATCGGCGACCCGGAGCTGCGCTGGGTCGCCGGAGCGATGCCCTTGCCGGGGCTGGCGCTCGGCGGGCATATCCATATTAGCGGAGCGCCGCTTACCGGCCGCTTGCTCCGCCTGCTGGACAGCTGCGCGGCTTATCCGCTCGCGCTGGTGGAGGACCCCGCCGGGCGGGGCCGCCGTCCCCGCTACGGCGCGCTCGGGGACTTCCGCCCGCAGCCGCATGGCGGGTTCGAGTACCGCACGCTGCCGAGCTGGCTCGTATCTCCGGCAGCGGCGAAGGCGGCGTTTGCGCTTGCGCTTCTGTGCGCACGGGAAGCGCTGCGGATGCCGCGCATTCCCGCTCAGGAGGAGCGCTTCGCGGAGGCATATTATACCGGCGACCGCACAGAGCTGGCCGGCTGCCTGGATGAGGTCGCGGATGCCGTGGCCGCGACGGAGAGCTACCCCGCGCTGGCCCGCTATATCGAGCCTCTGTTCGAATCTGCGCGGCAAGGGAAGACCTGGGACGAAAGCAAAGATATCCGGGCGAAGTGGCGCATACCGGTTCCCGTCGTATGAAGGCTCGTTCTGTTTTCAGAACGTTTATACCTCCTATCTCCTTTCTCCGGGTTATAGCCTAGACTCCTTCCGATTGGTATAATGAAGAGATGGTTTGATACCGGACAGAAGATTCAGCAACTGCGCTTGCAAGTGCATTGGCGGGATTCTGCTGCGTTCGGACAACCCTATCTGATCAGACCGCTTAACAGGACAAGCCGCTTCAAGAAGCGGCGGTTCTTCATGCATACACGCTAGTGATGATCAAGTACATATCGGGAGGAACGAAGAGATGGCCGGTTATACTCCGATGATTCAGCAATATTTGTCCGTGAAGGAGGAAGCGAAGGACGCTTTCCTGTTTTTCCGATTGGGCGATTTCTATGAAATGTTTTTTGACGACGCCATTAACGCCTCGCGCGAGCTGGAGATTACGCTCACAGGCAGAGAGGGCGGCGGCAGCTCCAAAATTCCGATGTGCGGGGTTCCCTATCATTCCGCTGAAAATTATATTAACCGCCTGATCGAGAAGGGCTACAAGGTTGCGATCTGCGAGCAGGTGGAGGATCCGTCCGCGGCCAAAGGCGTCGTCCGGCGCGAGATCGTCCGCATCGTAACGCCCGGCACGGTTATGGAGGCCAAGTCGCTGGAAGGCAAGTCGAACAACTTTATCGCCTCAGTCGCGGCCGCTGGCGGCATGCTAGGCGTTGCGGCATGCGATCTCTCGACGGGAGAGTTCTATGTTACTTCTTTTCCGGAATCTCCGGCTTCGATGATTGACGAGCTGAATGTCTATGTGCCGTCGGAAGTCGTAGGCGATGAAGCGCTTATCCGGCTATTGTCGGGCGACGCGTCATGGGGCCGCCAGATTCCGCTGACGGAGCGCGGCGCCGTGTCCCGCGAGCGCATGGCGGCTCAATTCGGCGAGGAGCAGCTTGCAGGCTTGCAGGAAGCTAGGCTGAAGGCGGTTGGCGTTCTTACCGGTTATCTGGAAGAGACGCAGAAGCGCTCGCTTGGCCATGTAACGGCGATCAAATCCTATGAACCGAATCAATATATGATTCTGGACCACTATACAAGACGCAATCTGGAGCTGACCGAGACGGTGCGCGACCGCAGTAAGAAAGGCTCGCTGCTCTGGCTGCTGGACCGGACAGGCACCTCGATGGGCGCAAGGCTGCTGCGCCGCTGGATCGACAAGCCGCTGCTAAGCCAGAGCGCAATCGATCGTCGGCTCGACGCGGTGGAGACGCTGTACCGCGATCTCATATTGCGCGAGGATATTCGCGCCGAGCTCTCGCCGATCTACGATCTGGAACGGCTTGTGGGGCGCGTCGCGTACGGCAATGCGAACGGGCGCGATCTGAATGCGCTGAGAAGCTCGCTGCGCCGTATCCCGTCTCTGACCGCACTATGCGAGGCATCGGGTTCCGCTGTGCTGCAGGAATTGGTGCGGGATGCTGACGATTGCTCTGATCTGGCGGATATGATCGAGACGGTCATTGTCGAGGAGCCTCCTGTATCCATTCGGGAAGGCGGGCTGATTCGCGCTGGCTACGACGAGTATCTGGATCAGCTTCGCGAAGCGAGCACGAACGGGAAGAAGTGGCTGGCCGAGCTGGAGCGTTCGGAACGCGAGGCGACAGGCATCAAGTCGCTGAAGATCGGCTACAACAAAGTATTTGGCTACTTCCTGGAAGTGTCCAAAACCAATCTGTCGATGCTGCCGGAAGGCCGCTACGAGCGGAAGCAGACGCTGGCCAATGCCGAGCGGTTCGTCACACCGGAGCTGAAGGAGAAGGAACGGCTCATCCTTGAAGCGGAAGACAAGATGGTCGATCTGGAATATGCGAGATTCCTGGAGCTGCGCGACCATATCGCCTTGCATCTGCATCGTCTGCAGCAAGCCGCTTCCATGATTGCTGAGCTCGATGTCTACCAATCGTTCGCAACGGTCAGCGCCGAACGTCGTTATATTCGGCCGAGCATGACGGAAGGCTTCGATATTGGCGTAGCAGAGGGACGCCATCCCGTCGTAGAGGCGGTGATGGACGGTGAGCCGTTCATCGCCAATGACACGCGCCTGAGCGCAGAGGAACAGCGCATCCTGCTCATCACGGGTCCGAACATGGCGGGCAAGAGCACCTATATGCGCCAAGCGGCGCTGATTAGCGTAATGGCGCAGATCGGCTGCTTCGTGCCAGCGAAGTCGGCTGTGCTCCCACTTGTCGACCGTATCTTCACGCGCATCGGCGCGGCGGATGATCTGATCGGCGGCCAGAGCACCTTTATGGTCGAGATGAAGGATATTCAGACGATGACGGAGAAAGCGACGTCCGCAAGTCTGGTCATTATTGATGAGCTGGGCAGAGGCACATCTACTGGCGAAGGCATGGCGATCGCCCAGGCAGTCATCGAATATGTTCATCACCATATTGGCTGTAAGGCGCTTGTCTCTACGCATTTCCATGAGCTCGCGCATTTGGAGGATTCGCTTAAGTCGCTCTCGAACGTCCGTATGGCTGTGGAGGAAAGCGGGGATGACGTGACTTTCCTGCGCAAGCTGATACCGGGTGCGGCAAGCACGAGCTACGGCATCTATTGCGCTCAGCTGGCGGGACTGCCCAATTCCATCATCGGCAGAGCATACGAGCTTCTGGACGAGACGGAGAGCAGCGACAATGGCAAGCGGTCGTCATTAGGAGCTGATATGCTTATCGTTGCGGAGTCCGCGCCTGCTAAGACCACTGCTGTTGTGCAGCTGTCCATGTTCGAGGATTCGGCGGCGGCAGCGGAAGCGCCGAAGGCGCGCAAGGCATCGGCCAAGGCGGAGCAGCTGGCAGAGGAGCTGCGCAGCCTGGATCTGTTCAATATGACGCCAATGATGGCGATGCAGTGGCTGAATGACAGGAAAGCAAAGCTGAGAGATTAGTGCTGTCCATAACGGAAGGAGCGTGAAGACATGTCGAGAATTAAATTGCTGGACGAGCAGCTGGCGAACCAGATTGCCGCCGGCGAAGTAGTGGAGAGGCCATCCTCCGTCGTCAAGGAGCTTGCGGAGAATGCGATTGACGCAGGCAGTACGGAGATTGATATCACCATCGAGGAAGGCGGTCTGACGCTGATCCGGGTGACGGATAATGGAGGCGGCATCGAGCCTGATGATATCGCGACGGCCTTCCAACGCCATGCGACGAGCAAAATCTCGACGAGCAGTGATCTGTTCCGCATTGCGAGCCTTGGCTTCAGGGGAGAGGCGCTGCCCAGTATTGCAGCGGTCTCCAGGCTGACATGCATGTCGGCCAATACAGACAGTGGACTTGCCCGCAAGCTGGTAATTGAAGGCGGTCATGTCACAGCTGATGAGCCTGCCAACGCACCGCGGGGCACGGACATGAGCGTGCGCGATCTGTTCTACAATACGCCTGCAAGGCTTAAGTATATGAAGTCCATTCAGACGGAGCTCGGCCATATCTCCGATTATATTAATCGGCTGGCGCTGGCACATCCCGGTATTGCCTTTACCTTGAAGCATAATGGCAATGTATTGCTGCGTACAATGGGGACCGGCGACAGACTGCAGGTCATCGCTGCCATCTATGGCACCAGCGCAGCGAAGGCGATGCTTCCCGTCTCCGGATCGGATGCCGATTATGAATTAACCGGCTTCGTGTCGAAGCCCGATCTGACCCGGGCGAACCGGAACGGCATTACGGCGGTAGTGAACGGTCGGTATATCCGCAGTCATGCGGTGAATCAATCGCTGCTGCAGGCCTACCATACGCTTCTGCCGATCAACCGGTTCCCGCTTGTTGTGCTGGAGCTTGGCATGCATCCCGGCCTGCTGGATGTGAACGTGCATCCTTCGAAGATGGAGGTGCGGTTCAGCAAGGAGACGGAGCTTCGTGCATTGATTGAACGGACCGTGAAGGATGTACTTGGGGCGCATCGTTACATACCTGGAGCAGCGACGGGGAGCAGCCGCTCCAAGCCGCAGTATGTACAGGATGCGATTTCGTTCCATATCGCGGACCGCATAGGTGATCCCGTTCAAGGGAAGGGAGCGGCAGATTCGGCGACTTCTGGCGCTGGGGCTTCTCCGTCATCAGCTGCACGTTCCGAGGCGGCAGCGACTGCAGAAACGACCGCTGCGCCAGATCGAGCCGACACCCGAATGGACGTAGCGCCAACGGCTCCAATTGAACAATCGAGAGAGGTTTTTCATTCTGATGGACCGGCTCGAACGCCATATGGAAGATCGGCTGCTTCCTCCGATTCCGGAAAAACCGGCTGGTCGGCAAGCAGCGATGATGTTCGTCGTTCAGCCCAGCCGGGAGGCCGTTCCGATCGGCCATCCTGGCAATCTCAGCCTCCCCATCGGGAGCAGGTGCCGCGGGATGCCGCGGAGAGGCTGTATGCGCCGTCTGCACCGACGCCTGATCCCCGTGAAGGGGATTGGGCATGGCGGGAATCCGCGACAGTGTCTTACGACTCAGAGAATCATGCAGGGCTAACCGCTGAGGATGAGGGATCGCCGCCTGTCCATCTGCAGCCCGATCTGTCCGCCAACGATGCTAAGCAATCTGCCCTCGAAAAGGAGGCCGGAGCTGCTGAATCATCAAGCTTCCCTGAGGAAGGAATGCCGGCTAATACCGAGTCAGATGCTGCTGTCTCAGGAGGGCGGCAAGCCGACCAGATGCCAGCCGCTGATCCTCGCTTCCCGGAGCTGCATTGGATCGGCCAGCATCACGGCACCTATATTGTCGCACAAGCGGATGACGGCTTATACCTGATCGATCAGCATGCCGCGCATGAACGGATTAATTATGAGTATTACCTTCATAAATTTGGGAATCCTGTTGCTGCAAGCCAAGGACTTCTTGTCCCGCTGACGCTGGAATTCACGCCGGGGGATGCATCGCAGCTGCGGGACATGACCGACTTGTTCCGCGAGGCGGGTGTCGAGATTGAGCCGTTCGGCGCGCAGACCTTCCTCGTTCGCGCCTATCCGGAATGGATGCCGGAGGGCCAGGAGCAATCGCTGATTGAGGAAATGGCTGAGCTGCTCATTGAGGAGCGCAAATCGATTAACGTGACGAAGCTGAGGGAGAAGGCGGCGATTATGTGCGCCTGCAAGGCGTCCATCAAAGCCAATGACCGGATGACAAGAGAAGAGGGCGATGCGCTGCTGGCGCGGCTGTCCCGCTGCTCCCAGCCGTACACTTGTCCGCACGGCCGTCCGATTATTGTTCACTTATCTACTTATCAGCTTGAAAAAATGTTCAAACGGGTGATGTCATGATTATTACGACGGCTCCGAAGCCTACGCCCAGATCGCTGGAACAGGCGGGCAAGCTGGCAGCAGAGCTTCAAGCGGACGCCAGACCGCGCAAAGGCCTGTCCGTGCGCAAGCTGCTGGAGATTAGCGGCGATAATCGTGTTATCATCGTCACGGATAGCGAGACGCGGTATTATGAACACCCGGAGGAGCCGCCGCTGTTCTTCCATCCCAGCATGGCATTTGTCCGGGTGAAGCGGCTGCGCAAGGGCGAGAGTGATCCGCTCATTGGGCTGTCGCGCTGCGAGCCGGGCGACCATATTATCGATTGCACGGCCGGCATGGCGGCAGACGCTCTTGTCTTCTCGTATGCGGCAGGAGAGGGGGGCGAAGTCATCGCGCTGGAGAGCGAGCCGGTTCTCTGTTCGCTGGTGAGACAAGGTCTGAAGCACTACGATACGGGGCTGCCGGATGTGAACGATGCGATGAGGCGGATTCAGATGACTTGCAGCAACCATGCCGAATACTTGGCTGCCCAGCCGGACAACAGTGCGGATATCGTCTACTTTGACCCCATGTTCCGCCAGCCCATCATGGAATCTGCCGCGATAGGCGCCTTCCGCTCGCTCGCCAATATGGACGAGCTGAGTCTGGAAGTGGTCGAACAGGCGAAACGCGTCGCCAGGAAGACGGTTATTATGAAAGAAAACGGAGTCAGCGACGAATTCGACCGTCTTGGCTTCACGCGCACCCAGTTCAATTCATCGAAAATAGCATACGGAGTGATTACCATTGACTGATCTAACGGGAGTACCGGAGAATCGTGCTGCAGGCAAGCCGCCGCTGCTCGTCCTCATCGGCCCGACGGCTGTCGGAAAGACAGCGCTTAGCTTGAACATCGCCCGTTCTTGGAACGCGGAGATCATATCCGGCGATTCCATGCAGGTGTACCGGACGATGGATATCGGAACAGCGAAAATAAAAGAGGATGAACGGCAGGGCGTGCCTCATCATCTTATCGATATACGGGAGCCGGAGGAAGCTTATTCCGCTGCCGACTTTCAAGCGGAGGCCGCCAGCGCGATAGCGGATATCGCCAACCGTGGGAAGCTGCCGTTCGTGGTTGGCGGTACGGGGCTTTACGTTGAGTCGCTCTGCTATAACTATCAATTCGCCGACAGAGGTTCTGACGAGGTCTTTCGCACAGAGATGGAAGCCTATGCCGAGCAGCAGGGAGCAGAGGCGCTTCACCGGAAGCTGGCTGATGTCGATCCGGTTGCCGCCGAGCGTCTGCATCCCAATGATATCCGGCGCGTGATCCGCGCGCTGGAGGTGCAGCATACAACGGGACAATCCTTCACCGAGCAGCAGGCGGGCCAGAAGAAGGAATCCCCTTACAACCTGGTGCTCATCGGTCTGACGATGGATCGGGCGGTACTGTACCGCCGCATCGAGCAACGCATCGACGAGATGCTGCAGGAAGGTCTGGTTGAGGAAGTAGAGCGGCTGCTTGCCCGCAACTTGCCGCCGCATGCCGTGCCGATGCAAGCGCTCGGCTATAAGGAAATCGCCCGTTACTTGCGGGGCGAGTGTAGCTACGAAGCGGCTGTAGAGCTGCTGAAGCGGGATACGAGGAGGTTCGCCAAGCGGCAATTATCCTGGTTCCGGCATATGGGAGATATCCACTGGATCGATATGGGGGAAAATTTTCACAACAATTTGCGCTCGATTCATGCTATAATAGCAGGAAAGTTTCAAGATCATCTTGAATATACTTCTAATCAATCTTTTTTAGACGGGGGTAACGTCCAATGAACAAATCAATCAATATTCAAGATACGTTCCTGAACCAGTTGCGAAAGGATAACATTCCGGTTACCGTTTTTTTGATGAATGGTTTTCAAATTCGGGGCGTGATCAAAGCCTTTGATAATTTCACAATCATCATTGACAGCGAAGGCCGTCAGCAGATGGTGTACAAGCACGCAATTTCCACCTTCGTACCGCAACGGAACGTTTCTTTGATGCAGCAGGAACAAAACCCGTCTGAGGGCTAGTTTAGCGATCAATGTGAAACTTTCTTATAGAGGGATTCGTTTAACTAGATAGCGGCATGCAAGGGCAACCCGCTCTGAGCTGGGTTGCTCTTGCCTTTTCGCGGCAATGCTAGATAAAACGAAGCAAGGAAGCAGGAGGGGAGTCATCATGGCTGAACAACCTAGGAGAAGGACCACCACTACTACTACGAAACCAAAAACAAAGACAAAGAAAAAGAGACGAATGTCAGGCAAAGCATGGTTCTACGGTCTCTTTTTTACAGCAGTAATTGCTATTGTATGCGGCATTATCGGTTATCTATTAATTGTACTCAACGGTGAGAGGCTGCTTGAGGAGCATGGCAGCAAGCTTGAATTCGGAGAAGCATCCATCATCTATGATGTGAATGGCAATGAGATATCCAGGCTATACGATGTATTGGATCATCGCGAAGTAGCGGAGTTTTCGGAAATTCCCGATTTTATGAAAAATGCAATTGTTGCCACGGAAGACCAACGGTTCCGCGAGCATTCGGGGCTGGACTTCTGGGCGATCGGACGTGCGCTTGTGAAGGACGTTATCGCCCGCAGCGCCGTCGAGGGCGGCAGTACGATTACGCAGCAACTGGCCAAAAACGTATTCCTGTCGGCAGACAAGACGTTCTTCCGCAAAGCGACGGAGGCTTCCATCGCGGTTGCGCTTGAGCAGCAGCTGACCAAGGATGAAATATTGACGATGTACTTGAACCGGATTTACTTCGGCAAAGGGATTCATGGCGTGAAGGCTGCGGCCGAATTTTATTTCGGTGTAGAGCTGGAAGATATGAAGCTGTGGCAAGCCGCGACACTGGCCGCGATGCCGAAGGCGCCAAACCGCTTCAATCCGCTTATCAATCCGGATGAATCGATGAACCGCAGAGCGGTCGTGCTTCGTCTGATGTACGATCAAGGCTATATTACAGAAGCAGAGATGAAGGAAGCGCAGGCTGTCGTCTATGAGGTGCCGCCAAATCAGAACGCAATGAAGAGCGGTAAGTATTATGCTTATTCCGACTTCGTGCTGAATGAGGCGATGAAGATTACCGGCTTGTCCGAGGAAGAGCTGCGCGTCGGCGGACTGCATATCTATACGTCGCTTGACCCGCAAGCTCAGGATACGATGGATAAGGAATTCGCCGATCCTTCCAACTTCGAGGAGAGCAAAGACGATCAAATCGTACAAGGTTCAATGATCATCATTGACCACCGCAGCGGTGAGATTAAGGCTATCGCTGGCGGACGCGATTATTCGTCGCGCGGCTGGAATCGTGTGGACAAGATGCGCCAGCCGGGTTCGGCGATCAAGCCGATTGTCGCCTACGGTCCTGCGCTGGAGTCGGGCAAGTACTTCCCGTGGTCCACGCTGAAGAACGACCAGAAGTGCTTCTCGAACTATTGCCCGCAAGACAGATGGGGCGCTGCTCCTGTCTCGATGACGCAAGCGATGAAGGACTCGCGCAACCTGGCGGCGGTATGGATGCTTAATGAAGTCGGCGTCAAGCAAGGGGCGGCATTCGCGGAGAAGCTGGGCCTTACGCTGGAGCCGGACGACCGCAACCTGGCGATGGCGCTTGGCGGTCTGACGCGCGGCGCTTCGCCGCTGCAGATGGCAACAGCCTACAGCATTATGGCGAACGGCGGCAAGTCCGTCGATCCGCATGCGATTACGAAGATTACAGGCAAGAAGAACTGGGAATACAAAGCGCCGCCAACCCAGCAGCTCATGTCTCCTGAGACGGCATGGTACTTGACCGAAATGATGCAAGCGGTCGTCGAGAAGGGCGGCACAGGCGCAAGGGCGGCGATCGATCGTCCGGTAGCGGGCAAAACAGGCACGACACAAGCCGGTATTCCGGGCTACAAAGGCAATGGCATCAAGGATGCCTGGTTCGTCGGCTATACGCCGGAGTGGACAGCCGCTGTCTGGATGGGCTACGATAAGACCGACGTAAATCATTTGCTCACTAAAGGCGGGGGTCAGTCGGCGGCATTGTTCGCCAAGGTGATGCGCCCTGCACTGAAAGGCGTTGCGAAGGACAGCTTCAAGCGTCCGAACAACGTGAAGGAAGATAAACCGCCGATCACGATCAAGAACTTCAAGGCGGTATTCTCCGAGCCAGATGCCAGAGTAATGCTTAGCTGGGATCCGGTAAGCGAAAAGGATATTACGTATGAAGTGTACCGGAAGGAAAGCGGAGCAAGCGATTATATCCGCTTTGTGGATACCGTTACGCCTTATACCGAAGATATGAGTGTCTTCCCGGGCGTGACCTACGATTATTATGTTGTGGCTTACGACGCCGCTACCAATCAGCGGAGCGAGCCGTCGAATGTCATCACGATTGCCGTACCGGAGATCGATATTGGCATTCCGGAAATTCCGATGGAGCCTGAGAATCCAACACCTCCTCCGGTGACGCCGCCTGGTGAAGGCGAACAAGGCGGAGAAGATGGCAACGGCGGGGAAAACGGCGGTGAGGGCACCGACCCTGGCACGCCTGAGACGCCTGGCAACACAGGCAATCCTGGCGAAGGAGATGGGGAAGTCGGCCTTATCGATCCGACTCCTCCTCCTGCCGGCAATGCCGGAGACGGGGTATCGGTAGGCGGACTCTAAGCATATAGCAGGAATAGGTGGTTGGACATGTCGATTCGAAGCATGGGAACATTCCGTAACGTACTTGTAGTCATAGCTATCATGCTGCTCGTTGCAGGTTGCGGGTCCAAGGGCAACACGGTGCCGGTGTCGGACGGAAAGTCCGGTACCGAGCCGATGAAAGCCGTAAGCTGGGACAGAATGCCGCAAATGTCGATTGACCTGGACAAGCAGTATAAGGCCATAATTGCAACGAGCAAGGGAGAGTTCGTAGTGGAGCTGTATGCGAAGGCGGCACCTGTAACGGTGAACAACTTTGTGTTCCTCTCGAACGAAGGCTTCTACGAAGGTCTGAAGTTTCATTCCATTATTGAATCCTTTATGATCCAGACAGGCGATCCGAAAGGCAACGGCACGGGCAATGCGGGCTACCGGATTCCCGACGAGCTGAATTCGGAATCGGTCTATGAGGAAGGCACGGTAGCGATGTTCAATACCGGTTCGCCGAACTCAGGCAGCAGCCAATTTTTCATTTGCACAGGACCAGAGGCATCCAATCTGAACCGGCAGCCGAACTATACCATCTTCGGCAAGGTTGAAAGCGGTATGGATACCGTCCGTCAGATCGCAGCGAGTCCTGTTCAGAATGGCTCCCCGATCGAGGATATCATCATTGAATCAATCGTGATTGAAGTGGTATAGCATGAAGCGCCCCGCCGCTGGACTGATCAGCCAGCGGGGCGCTTTTTTGTTCATTAGAGGGCATGGCTCACTAACGCCGGTACAAGCTGTGCGTGTTTATTTTCCCCGTCGGGTGGAGATGGACGTTAAGATATGGTAATCTTTCTCTATAGGGGTTACCAATATGAACGGAAAGGTACGTTCCGTATGAAGAGAAAATTTTCTGACCGGGCGAATTGGCGCCGCATCCTGCGGAGAAGCTACTCCTGCCTGGCGCTTGACGGCGACGAGTTCCGAGGTCTGGTTACCTTTTATCGGATTCATGAGTTAAGGGAGCCGCTTTGGAAGGAATATGACGGGCGGAGGCTCTGTCTGGCCGATCGTGGTTATTTGTGGATGCAGCATTTTCCGAAGGGCGAACATTTTGTCGTTACGACGATGTTCGATGATAAAGGACGCGTCATTCAATGGTATATTGATGTATGCAAGACGCAAGGCTTAACGGATCAGCAGGTGCCGTGGTTTGATGATCTGTATCTGGATGTAGTCGTATTGCCTAGCGGCGAAGTTTATTTGATGGATGAGGATGAGCTGGAGGACGCCTTGCGTGATGGGGATGTAAGCAGCAGGGATGTCGCGCTGGCCCGCAAGACGGCTGGAAGGCTGTTGTCCAGCATCCGCAACGGCAGGTTCCGTTATTTTACGCTAAGCCTTAAGCATCGCAAGACGCTGGCGGAGAGAACGGGGGAACTTAGCGAATCATGAAAGCAGCAGTACAAAAGAAGAGCAGACCGCGGAGACGGAAGCGTGTTTTTCGCCCGTGGCTGCTCTTATTTCGTTTCATTATGTGGGGAATTGCGGTAGGTGTATTATGGAGCGGCTATATGCTCTGGCTCATTAATGGTTATAGCCCCAAAGAGGCTTATCCGGCGGCTGACGCCGGAATCGTGCTGGGTGCGGCGTTATGGAATGACCGACCCAGCCCGGCACTTCGAGAGAGGCTGGAGTATGCCCGCACGCTGTTGGAGAACGGAACAGTGAAGACGCTGGTCCTCTCCGGCGGACACGGGGGGCGAGCCTCCACGTTGTCGGAGGCCGAGGGGATGAGGAACTATCTGGTGGAGAAAGGCGTGCCGGAAGACAAGCTGTTGCTAGAGACGCACTCCACGAGCACGTATCAAAATCTGGTGTTCAGCAGTATGCTTGCCGAAGAGAAGGGACATGCCACTTATCTGGTCATTACGCATGATTACCATGCGGCCCGCGCCGGAGAGATAGCCGCGTATGCAGGGCTTGATCTTGCTGGCGTTGCAGGTGTCAAGTCGGCTGTCCTTAATGAGTTCTATAATGATTCCAGAGAAGTGCTGGCGTTCACCAAGTGGAAGCTGGACTGGCTGCTGCTTACCGCCGGTCTCCGCTCGCCTGAGTCCATGCTTTGAATCTGCTAATATGACGCTGCAAGATAGAATACACTTGTAGTGCGTGTTCAAAAAGTTCGGTTTTCAGCACATGAGCTTATGCTTCCGATGATGCGTTTTTGCAAAACGCTGCAGAAGATGGGATGAAGCTAGGAAATGAGGAGCGGAACGTAGTGGAAGCTACGTGAGCACCGGAAGTTCCGGCTGAATGCCATATTCGATGTCGAGTTGGCTCCCTGATCTCCTTCGTGATCAAAAGTGGACTTTTTGAACAACCTCTTGTAGTGCGAGCAGCTTCTGAAAAGGAAAGGTGATGCGCCAGATGAGCGGACACGTCATATCGGGACCAGGCAACGGAACGAGTAGACCTTCCCGCCAGATTAATGTTGTATTGCGCAGCCATGAGACATTCGGCAGCAGCGCCTCGGCCCATGCGCTTGAAGCGGAGCCGCTGCCATCCGTAAAGCCGTTGCCTGCGGTGGACCATTTTGCCGATATCCAGAAGGAACTGGAGCCAATGGTCGGTATGGATAACGTCAAGGCATTGGTCTATGAAATTTATGCGCTGCTCTACATTAGCCGAATGCGGACAGAGGCAGGCTTGTATGGCGGCTCTCAAGTTTATCATATGATCTTCAAGGGCAATCCCGGTACGGGAAAGACAACCATTGCAAGAATTGTAGCGAAGCTGTTCCAGAAGATGGGCGTGTTGACGAAAGGTCATCTCATTGAGGTAGAGCGGGCTGACCTGGTTGGCGAATATATCGGCCATACGGCGCAGAAGACACGTGACCTGGTACGCAAGGCGATGGGCGGCGTATTATTTGTAGATGAGGCGTACAGCCTTGCCAGAGGCGGCGAGAAGGACTTCGGCAAGGAAGCGATCGATACACTGGTGAAGGCGATGGAGGATCATCGCAATGGCTTTGTGCTGATTTTGGCGGGATATCCGCTGGAGATTGAACAATTCCTGATGACGAATCCAGGGCTGCCGTCACGCTTCCCGATCCAAATCGATTTTCCCGACTATTCGGTAGACCAGCTGATTCAAATCGGGGAGCTGATGGTGAAGGAGCGGGATTATGTGATGATGCCGCAGACGGTATTCAAGCTGAGACAGCATCTGATGCAGGAGAAACAAAGCGATATGTTTTCGTTCAGCAACGCTAGGTTTGTGCGCAATACGATCGAGAAGGCGATTCGCCATCAAGCGGTGCGCCTGATTGGACAGTATTCCAATTCCGTGCCCGGCAAAGGCGAGCTGATGTCGATCCGGCCGGAGGACTTGAAATTAGAACGAAGCTAGCTGCAATTTGAAAAAGGGAGAAGCAGAAGCATGAGCAAGATTCAACAAGAGAACGGGGAACTATGGGAAAGCCTGCTCCAGATGGCAGAAGAAGAGGAAGATCGGGTTGTCGAAGCGTTCCGCAGAATCGATCGAACTGCGGAACGCAATCAATGGAAGGTCATTGAGGCGTTCAAGCGCCATCGAGTCAGTGATTATCACTTTGCCGGATCGACAGGCTACGGCTACAACGACCGCGGCCGTGAAGTGCTGGATTTGGTGTATGCGGATGTATTCGGCGCGGAAGCGGCGCTGGTGAGGCCGCATTTTGCATCCGGTACACATACGATCAGCTGCGCTCTGTTCGGGTTGCTTCGACCCGGTGACGAGCTGATCTATATAACGGGCAAGCCCTATGACACGCTTCATAAGGTCATTGGCAAGCCGGGTGACGGCAAAGGCTCTTTGCAGGATTGGGGGGTAGCCTATAACGAGGTTGCGCTGCTTCCTGACGGAGATTTGGATTGGGACGGAATCGAATCGGCGTTGACGGAGAAAACCAAAGTGATCGGCATTCAACGATCGCGCGGGTATGACTGGCGGTCGAGCTTTACCGTGCAGCAAATCGGCGATATGATCCAGCGTGTCAAAGCGCTGAAGCCGGATGTACTGGTCTTTGTAGACAATTGTTACGGCGAATTCACAGAGCTCATGGAGCCGACACAGGTGGGAGCAGATCTGATTGCCGGTTCACTAATCAAAAATCCAGGTGGGGGACTTGCGGAGACCGGCGGGTATGTGGCAGGAACCCAGAAGGCAGTGGAGGCTGCTTCCTACCGGCTGACCGCCCCGGGCATTGGCAGCGAGGTCGGCGCTATGTTGGGAACGATGCGTTCGATGTACCAGGGGCTTTTCCTGTCCCCTCATTTGGTGGGACAAGCCTTGAAGGGCAGCGTCTTTGCGGCTGCGATGTTCGAGCGCCTTGGCTTCGAGAGCAAGCCGCATTGGCGAGAGCCTAGAACGGATCTGATCCAAGCGGTTCGCTTCGGACAAGCCGATCATCTTATTGCATTCGTACAGGGCATTCAAGAAGCAGCGGCTGTGGATGCTCATGTCGTCCCTGAGCCGTGGGATATGCCGGGTTATGAGAATCCTGTCATTATGGCAGCCGGCACCTTTATCCAGGGGGGCAGTCTGGAGCTGTCGGCGGATGCGCCGATCCGTGATCCATACATCGCCTATATGCAAGGCGGTCTGACGTATGCCCATGCCAAATACGGTGTATTGATCGCGTTAGCTAAGCTCGTCCAAAAAGGTTTGGTTGTGATTAAACCTTACACAACTTGACACATTTATAGCTCAACGATACAATGAACCTATAAATGAGCGACTGGAAGGTTGATGCGACATGGCTGATGAAATTCGCAGGAATATGGCCTTATTTCCAATAGGCATCGTTATGAAGCTGACGGATCTAACGGCCAGGCAAATCCGTTATTATGAGCAGCATGAGCTGATCGTGCCGGCGCGGACGGCCGGTAATCAGCGGTTATTCTCGTTCAACGACGTAGAACGGCTGCTCGAAATCAAGTCTCTAATTGAGAAGGGCGTTAATATCGCGGGGATTAAGCAGGTCATGAATCCGGTATCCAAGGAATCGGATGATGCGACGATCGTCAGCGAGCAGTCCGAGGTGAAGCGCCGCGAGCTGTCGGACCAGCAGTTGCATCGCCTGCTGAAGCAACAGCTTCTTGAGAAGAGACCGGGGCAAGCGTCCATGATTCAGGGACAGCTGACCCGTTTCCTAAATAAACGGTAGTGAAATCGACTTAAGGAGATGATCTAATGAGCTACACGAAAGAAGACATCAAGCGTATTGCAGAAGAGCAGAACGTACGGTTTATCCGCCTTCAATTTACCGATTTGCTCGGGACGATCAAAAACGTCGAAATACCGGTTAGCCAGCTGGACAAGGCTCTTGATAATAAAATGATGTTCGACGGTTCTTCCATCGAAGGTTACGTTCGTATCGAAGAATCTGACATGTACTTATACCCTGATCTGGATACCTGGGTTGTCTTCCCCTGGGTAGCAGAGGATCGTGTCGCAAGACTGATCTGCGATATCTACATGCCGGACGGCACGCCGTTCGCAGGCGACCCGCGCGGCATTCTGAAGCGCGCTCTGAAGGAAGCCGAGGAGATGGGCTACACGGCGATGAACGTCGGTCCTGAGCCGGAGTTCTTCCTGTTCAAGACGGATGAGCGCGGCGAGCCGACGACAGAGCTGAACGATCAAGGCGGCTACTTCGATCTGGCGCCGATGGATCTGGGCGAGAACTGCCGCCGCGAGATCGTGCTGACGCTGGAGGAGATGGGCTTCGAGATCGAGGCTTCCCACCATGAGGTGGCTCCTGGGCAGCATGAGATCGACTTCAAATATGCCGACGCCATCAAAGCGGCGGACCAAATTCAAACGTTCAAGCTTGTCGTTAAAACAATTGCGCGCGTACACGGCCTGCATGCGACCTTTATGGCGAAGCCGCTATTCGGGGTTAACGGTTCGGGTATGCACTGTCACCAGTCGTTGTTCCAAGGCAGCACGAACGCATTCTACGACGAGTCGGACAAGCTTGGCCTTAGCGATACCGCTCGTTATTATATGGCAGGCGTGCTGAAGCATGCCCGCGCTATGGCTGCAATTACGAATCCGACGGTCAACTCGTATAAGCGTCTGGTTCCCGGATATGAGGCGCCTTGCTATGTCGCTTGGTCTGCAAGCAACCGCTCGCCGATGATCCGTATTCCGGCATCACGCGGTCTCTCGACTCGCGTCGAAGTTCGCAACCCGGACCCGACAGCGAATCCGTATCTAGCGCTTGCCGTCATGCTGAAGGCTGGCCTGGACGGCATCCGCAACCAGACTCCGCTTCCAGCGCCAATCGATCGCAACATCTATATCATGACGGAGGAAGAGCGGATAGACGAAGGAATTCCAAGTCTGCCGGTTGACCTGAGAGAGGCATTGGACGAAATGCTGAAAAGCGATATCGTCTGCGAAGCGCTCGGCGACCATGCGCTGGCTCACTTCTACGAGCTGAAGGAAATCGAATGGGATATGTACCGCACGCAAGTTCACCAATGGGAACGCGATCAGTATTTGACGCATTACTAATAGGGGAAGTTCAGTAATAACGCGGGTCTAAAGGGATGTTGTTTCGGGGGCAGTCGAGTAATTCGACTGCCCCCGAAACGCTCCCTTTTTTGATTTGCTTAAAGGACTTATATATCAAAGTTTAAGCAGAATTTCCGGTCAAACTGTTTTCAAACATATCGATGATAACAAGGAAATGTTCTGCTTCACGAAATACATGATCCGCCAATAACGGATGAATGATGCTTTTAATACGGCATGCTTCAATTAGTTCTCGAGCTGTTTTTTTGAAATCGCGTAGTGATTTAACAGAAACCCTGTTTTGATCCAGAAATTGATCAAGCAGCGGAACCGTTTGCGATTGAGGACGCATAGATTCCAGGTCCTTTGCTTGAAATAGCAAGGTGTCAAATTCTTGACTGAAGTTATTGGCTTGTTCCACTAGCTGCCGCTCGGAGGGATCAAGCAAGTGACTAATGAATTTGGCGTGATCAGCCATAATTCTTAGGAAAAAAACATTTTCATCAATGATCGCATCGGGCAGAGGTTCCAAGCGACCAGTGTTTAATTCCGACAACCGATTTCTGAAATAATTAGCTTCTCTGCTTACATGATCAACTAACAAGGGGAAGTTGTTTGCTCCCGGGAGCTGGCATGTCACTATTAATCCGAGTACTTTTCTTTTAAAAGCCCAAATATAAGAAACTGCGGTGTGCACCTCTTCATTGAATCTTTTTATGACAGTTGGATCAGTCCCAATGGTAAATGCATTTGATTTATGTTCGATGGCTTCAAAGATGGCATAGAAATGATTAGCTTCGTTAATCAATTGGGTATCCTCACAACGGAAACCCAATTTAAGAAAAAGAGAATGCTCTTTCATAATGCGCGACCAAAACCTTACTTCTTCTAAAGAACGTGCTACAAATGACTGATCTAACAATGGCAGCATCTCCCTCGAGACCGTAATCTTTAAGAGTACTGTATGAAGGGAGAATTTGTACTATTCCCTTGCCTCCGAACGTTTCAGCCCACGTAAGACTATATTCTCAATGCTTATCCACCCTATACCACCAAGTAAAGATCGTTTTTGTTCACTTAGCTGCAGTTCATTTCCTGGTCTATAGTAAAATATCCGTAATTTCTTGGATACTGACATCATTCTGCTATCTACGCGTTGAATCTTGTCGAATCCTGTAATGTTTTGTAAACTTTCGTTGAAACCGTTTACATTTGTAGATAATGGTTATATATTGTTAACTATCGAAGGAAGATTTGCTAATTATATTATAAATTAAACTTGAGGTGATAGATTTAATTGCTTGTTCTGGCATTAATGAAAGGAGGTGAACAATAATGGCATGTCCAAATGGATGTAGATCTACGGTATGGGTTACGTATTGCACAAGCTATTGCCCAGGCGCGAACAGCCACACAAGAAGAAGAGTATTAGTATGCCCTTCGGAGAACTGCAGCGTTAACGGGCCTTGTGATTGCTGGTAAAATTAAGTTTCATAGAGAATCTCTCAACTAACTTGAGAGATTCTCTTTCTGCTATTCCGTTACGGAAAAAGGGGGAAACAGCGATGAATCAGATGGAGAAGGAACGACCATCTTTTTTGAGAGTGGAAGAAGGATTGCAAATTGGCGACTACATGCCTAATATACGGATTCCCAATTATGATTCTTTGCACCTATATGATTTTATAACCGATTATTTGTTGCTGGCTACGATTAGCACGACCTGCGCGCCTTGTCTTCCCGCTATGGAGGCGATCGACGCTTTGATCAAGCGATATCCCGGCATGAATCTAATTATATTCATGGATACAGAGGAAGAGACATTCGAGCAAGCGAAGCAAATATTTCACTCGTCTGCGCGTCTGTATCATGCCACGGACAATGTCATGTTCGGCGAACTGAAAACTCGCGGTTATCCGTGGGCGTTCGGTTTGAATGCGGATGGGCAAATCATTACGATTGAACATGCTGGCAGCATGGAGTATTTGGAGAAGCTTTTGTTTCCTTTCAAAAGGTTTTTGGAGCCACAGGCGGCGGTTGCGATGAAGGAGGGGCTGTGATGAGCAAACTTAGCTTTCGAGATTTGTTTAAGCGGGAAACCTTGGAGAGGGAGCAGTCCTACGCTTCCGGTCCGGAAGAAACCATTGAGCAACCCTTTATCCCCGGCGCGCCCTTCCCTGATCTGGCATTGGACGCCAGGCTGGCGGATGCCGAGAAGGCGGCTGTTCTTTTCGTATCTTTAACCTGCAGCAGCTGTATCGATTTGCTTCCGGAGCTTGTTGCTTTTTCCGCTAGTTTCGATGGGCTGCTCTTAGTTGTCAGCAGCGGACTGAAGGAAGAGAACGAGGAGCTTGTCCACTATTACGACTATTCCTTCCCCGTCATTACGATGGAGGAGAACATTTATAAAGCGAAATTCGGTCTGGAGGCGACTCCGGCGGCCATTGTGCTAGAAAAGGGCTTGATGATGCAACGTTTTACGATCCAGCACATCGGGCATTTGAACGAGCAGATCGGGATTCAAATAGGTTAGACCAAACAGTTGAAGATGCCATTCCATATTAGAGGGGAAGTTGCCTAATGCACCCAGCCATAAGCGGACAGCTTATAATCGCGGATCAGGTTATTGACAATTATGAAGCCAGAGCCCACTGCATTCAGAATGTGCGCAATGTCGTGCACATCCGTACATATCCATCGGTTACGCTTTTTTATTTGTGGGCTAAGGTATTGTTTTTTGGCATGGATCAAGGGGTCGTATGGATCAAGGTATACGATGATGATCATCAGATCGTATGGGAGAAGAAATGCGAGGGGCTAGTCAATAAACGCGTATCCCCGGCCCCGGCCGGTATCGACATGGCGTTCCAGCCGCGCTTTGTCGTGCATGACGAGGGACTGTTTCACTTTGTTATGACGGATGCCGACGGTGCAACTTTGGCCCATTACCCGCTCTATATCGCCCGCCCGGAGCCGGCATGAACGAATCGAACGGCAAGCTGCGCACCTTCGGCTTATTGATTCCGATACTATGGAAAATCTCAAGTGTGGCGCTTGTCATTCTCATTGGTCTCACAATAGCCCAAGCGTTTATTCCAATCGTGCAGCTTGCGCTTACAAGCAGACTGGTTGAAGAAGCGGCGCAGCTCTTTCAAGGGAATAGTGAAGATGGCATGCGAGGCGTGCAGATTCTTGTAGGGCTGCAGCTTGCTTTGCTCCTGTCCGGGGCGGTGATGGGGGGCATATTCAAATACACGCAGCAATACTTTAATCAGCGAGCCACGTTATACTTCGATGAGCTATTGTCGACGAAGGTGAACCGGCTGCCGCTTTCTTATTTTGACAACCATATCAATTATGACCGGCTGCAACGCACCTCCTTTAGCATGCAGCTTCAAGGCATCGGCATTATTTTTACAATCCTGACGATGATTCAGAATATGATTACGGTGGTTGGCTTTATCGTTGTGCTTTATCAATTTCATTGGTTGCTGTCGCTTGGCATGCTGCTTCTTGTGGTGCCTATGTTAGGGTCCTACCTCTATGAAAGCAAAGCGATGTTCAAGCTGATCATTCATCAGACGCCTGATGAGCGCATGTCATCCTACATTAGCAATTTACTGAAAAGCAGGGAAGGAGCCAAGGAGATTCGCGTATTTGAATTGGCTTCTTATTTGATAGCCAAGTGGAAGCGGATCGCCTTAAGAAATGTCGGCCGGCTGCTTGCCCTGGAGCGAAAAACGATTGGCATTACCTACGGGGTGCAGCTGTTCACGTTGACGCTGCTAAGCGGCATGCTGCTGTTCGCCTTGCATACCGGAGCAACCGGGGGGCTGGTGATCGGTCAATATGTTGCGCTCGCCCAAGCGTTATTCAGCTCCCAGTCGCTTATGCAAGGGCTGGCCCAGGGCTACTCCAACATTCATCAGGGCTTGCTGCACGCGAATGAGATGATTTCATTTGTGAATCTTCCTGAAGGGAACGGGAAGGAGGGAGACCAGGAGTTTCCGTCTCCAATCCGGCAAGGCATAACGGTAGAGCAGCTGTCCTTTCACTATGACGGGGCTCCTGGTCCGGCGATCGACAGCATAAGCTTTTCAATAGGAGCGGGCGAAACGATTGCCATTGTCGGGGACAACGGAGCGGGCAAGAGCACGCTGGCCAAATGCTTGCTTGGATTATACGCTCCGGACAAAGGCTCCATTGCAGTTGACGGGATAGCGTATGCGCATCTAACTTCCGACAGCCTTCGAAGCCGCATGAGCGCGATCTTTCAAGACTTTGTCCAGTTTCCCTTTCCCGTATGGGAGAATATTGGTTTAGGAGCAATCAGCGACCTGAGCAACCGGGATAAGCTTCAGAAATCCAGCGAAGAAGCGAATACCGCTTCCTTCATCGATAAGCTGCCCCAGGGCTGGGATACTGTCCTTGGTGTTCAATTCGACGGCGGCCATGAGCTGTCCTATGGTCAATGGCAGCGTATCGCGCTGAATCGGGCTTTCTACCGGGAGTTTGAGCTCATTGTATTGGACGAGCCTACTGCTTCGCTTGATCCCATGACCGAAGCGGCTATCTTTGAGAACCTGATGAAGTTAACGAGCGGCAAAACATCGGTTTTTATTACTCATCGGCTTGGCAGCTGCCGGTTTGCAGATCGTATTCTGGTGCTAAAGGATGGCCGTCTTGTGGAAGAGGGCCATCATGATGCATTAATGAGCCGGAATGGCGAGTACGCTGCGATGTTCCGCAAGCAAGCGGGCTGGTATACGAAGGAATGGGAGGAGCAGGCGCTTGGCGTGTAACCGCCGGTGCTGCTCCTTTTTCAGCTGGCCTCACGTCTTGCGATTAACGGCTGAAAATAGTTAAAAACTTCATGTGACACGAACGTATGTTTTGGATATAATAAGAACATACATTCGTTCAGGCGGTGATTGGCATGGAGAGATTTCTCGGAAAAGTTGTACAGCTCATCTACATCGACAGGAAGAGAAATGTATCGATTCGTAATGTGCGGATTATTTCGGTAAAGGGCAAGCAATTCAAAGCTTATTGCTACTCGGCTGGGGCTATGCGTATCTTTAATGAGGATCATGTGGTGGATGTGGAAGTCTCCAAACAAGCCGGTAAAGCGTAGCAGGAAGAGATACGGGTTAGTTTTGGCAAGACGGAGTCAGACATTGGTCTTAGGTACTTCAACTGAAAAAGGAAACCAAAAGAAAAACCCGCAAACATCGCGGGTTGATTCATTACGCTCGAAGATCCAAGTTTTGACCGAGATTAGGGTCGAGGCTCTTGCCGATCATGTCTGCCAGCTGTTGTCCTTGCTGTTCAGCTTGTCCTTTGGCGATGCTAAGCATCTTGATGCCTACGGATTGGGCCAGCTTTGATTGGCCTAATGCTATCGATAATGCGCCAATATCCAAGTTATACACCTCCTACTAGCTATATCGGCAACTGACCTGTAAGGATGAAGGTACGATTCGGCAGTGTGGTGAACGAAGGGTGGAGGATTTAAGATAATATCCTTTATAATAAAAGGCTGCTGGAATGAATCATTCATTCCAGCAGCCTTCTTCTTGTGTAAATTAGTGAATATCGCGGAACAATCCGATGACCTTGCCGAGAATCGTGACGTTCTTCAGGCGGATTGGCTCCATCGTAGCGTTCTCTGGCTGGAGACGGATATGATCCTTCTCCTTATAGAACGTCTTGACGGTTGCCTCATCATCCTCCGTCATTGCAACAACGATCTCGCCGTTGTTCGCCGTCTGCTGCTGGCGGACGATGACGTAGTCGCCATTATGTATGCCCGCTTCAATCATACTTTCGCCGATAACGTTAAGAATAAAGACCTTGCTGTCCCCCACATAATGGGAAGGAAGGGGGAAATAATCCTCTATGTTCTCCGTAGCCGTAATCGGAATGCCGGCGGTAACCTTGCCCACGATCGGCACTTGCGCGACTGGAAACGGAATGACGTTGTCATTGTCGTCTTGGTTCAGGATCTCGATAGCGCGAGGCTTGGTAGGGTCGCGGCGGATGAAGCCTTTCTTCTCCAGCCTGTCCAGATGGCCGTGAACGGTGGAACTGGACAGCAGACCAACGGCTTCTGCGATTTCCCGAACGGAGGGCGGGTAACCCTTCTCCCGAACTTCCTGCTTGATAAATTCAAGGATCGAATGTTGCCGTTTGGACAGCTTCGACACGTACATCATCTCCATTCTTCTTATTGTGTCAAATTATAACACAGAACCGCAGTTCGTACAAACATAAGTTCTTAAGCACAAAGGTTCGTATTTTTCTGTTGACTGGAACATTTGTTCGTGTTAATCTGAGAACAGAACAAATGTTTGGGGTGCTGATTATGATGATAATGAATCCTTCTTCATACCGTTCCATCCACATGGAACCTGACACATCCAAGAATACGACATACATGAGCGTAATTAGCGGCTGGATGAAGTCGAATGGCTTGCGGATCGTTGTAAGCTTACTGATTGCTCTGCTGCTCTTTACAAGCTTTTTGTTATTGGGAACAAAGGCATCTGGCACAATGGAGCCATCGGGTCAGGAACAGGTGGTGACAGTAGGAAGCGGAGACTCCTTGTGGTCGATTGCTAGCCGATATGCAGAGAGGCATGACGATGTAGGTTATCTTGTCTATACCATTAAGAATCGTAACAATTTGACTGACACATTGATTATTCCGGGACAACAGCTGATCATTCCGGATCTATAATAGAAGATAGTGCAAGAAGCGCTGCAACCTTTGGGTTATAGCGCTCTTTTTTTGTCTCATTTTCTGGTATACTAGTAGAGTTGAGTTCAAATGGAGTCATTCCTGTAACCTTGATTCATGCAATGCGTAATGTCATGGTAGGGAATGAGATGTTTACAGCTAGAGGGGAGTTGAGACACATGGATATCGATAAATTGATCGCACGTATTAACGAGCTTTCCCGTAAAAACAAAACGGTAGGCTTAACGGACGAGGAAACGAAGGAGCGCGACGAATTGAGGCAGCGTTATTTGAACAACTTCAAAAGCAACTTCAAGCAGCAGCTCGATTCGATTAAATACGTCGAAGACGAAGAGGACAACAACACTAAGCATTAGGGGGTACCAGCCTTGTCAAGGTCATGGGAACGCAAAGTACGTAAAAACATGAGCAAGGTTAATCAGGTCCGCAAGAAAAGTGGCGGAGCGCCGGTCGTATTCAACGCCGAGAAAAAGGATCGTTATTCGGGACGCAACTATGTATTTCCGATCTTGCTGTTGGTTTTTGTCGGATTGTACAGCTTTGTGATGCAAGGCGATCCCAAGTTTGAGGCAACCACCATGTATTGGGTCACCGTAGCCTGCTATATTATTTTGGCGGCCCTGTTTTTCCTGCGGAAGCCTTATTTAACGATCGGCAAGGATTATGTCCAGTCGCGCCGCTTCACAGGGGACAAGCGTCTGAATGTTGCCGACATTAAAGGCATTCGCGTGCAAGACGGATATGTCACGATTATGCCTCAGAAGGGCGCCAGCTGGACGTATTCTCGTTTGCTGAACCGCTTCAAAACCGAAGAAATGGCCGAGAAGCTTAAGGCGTTTGCAGCTGCGCACAATATAGCGTTCGACGAAAAATAATTGATTCATGGGGGAGTAGAGACCATCATGTCCAAACAGGCGGTATTATTTGATCTGGATGACACGTTATTGTGGGATGACCGCAGCGTGAAGGAAGCGTTCGAGGCCACTTGCAGAGCGGGAGCGGAGGCTGCGGGCGTTGATATCGTCGAGCTTGAAGCGGCTGTCCGCAAGGAAGCAAGAGAGCTGTACGAATCGTACGAGACTTTTCCGTTTACGAAAATGATTGGAATTAACCCGTTTGAAGGGTTGTGGGCGAACTTCGCGGAAGGCGAGCAGGAGGAATTCCGCAAGCTTCAGCAGCTTGCGCCGAATTACCGCAGAGAAGCTTGGACACGCGGACTTAAGGCGCTGGGTGCCGATAATCCGGAGCTTGGGGCTAAGCTGGCGGAGCAATTCCCGGCAGAGAGACGCAAGCGTCCAATCGTCTACGACGAAACATTCGCTGTCCTCGACAAGCTGAAGGGCAAATATAAGCTGCTGCTGCTTACCAATGGTTCTCCTGATCTTCAGAAGGAGAAACTGGACGGTGTGCCGGCACTTATTCCTTACTTCGATCATATTATCATCTCAGGGCAGTTCGGCGAGGGCAAGCCGGCTGCGTCCATCTTCAAGCATGCGCTGGAGAAGCTCGGCATCGAACCCGATCATGGCATCATGGTGGGAGACAAGCTGACGACGGATATTCTGGGCGCGAACACAATTGGCATGACGTCTGTCTGGATCAATCGCCATGGCATGGTGCGTAACGATGAGATCGTACCTACGTATGAAATCATCAACCTGGAAGAACTGCTCCAGATTTTGGAACAATAATCCGAATACGTTATAACTTGATACGCAATCATTCCTTCTAGAAATAAAAACAAGCCCCTTACTCGGCCTGTTCAGCCGGGAGGGGCTTGCTTCTTTATTCCAATAGGGTCTTACTTCGTGAACGCTGGGTCCGCGAATGGGTGGGCAATCCAGCCCTCCGTCTCGATAAAGAGGCGAACGGCTACGATTTGGCGATTTTCCATAAGCGTGAAGAAATGCGCTTTATGCTCCGGTACGGAGATAACGTCGCCTGCTTCCAGCTCAACGTCGAAGTAGCCGACATCCTCTGTTCCTTTAATAATGAAGATTCCGCGTCCTGCTGTAATGGCACGAACTTCATCTTCTGTGTGCGTGTGGACATTCTCGAATTTCTTCAGCAGCTCGTCAAGATTAGGAGTTGCGTCGGACAGGGAGATGATGTCCCAAGTTCTGTAACCGCGACGTGCGGCAAGGTCGTTAATTTCGGCTTCATACGTTTTTAGAATTGCAGCTTTCTCTTCATCGGACAGCACAAATTTATCTTGTAGCTCCTCGGATAGCTTGCTTGGATCCCAATGCTCGTACAGCACCTCTTGGCTGTCCAGAAAAGCGCGAACGTTTTCTTCTCCTTTAATCCGTTCCTCTGTATTGCGAATGCGAATTTCAGCCATACCATTCCCTCTTTTCCAATAGAAATTAAATGATATAATGATTATAATTCAAATCAAAGCGATTGTCGATGGAAGTTCCTTTTCAGTATAAGGTGATTCTGTTAAACTATTTGGTAATGATTTTGGGAAGGGTGTAGCACATTGTCGAGACAGAAATTAGAACAATTGCTCAAGGAGCGTATCCTCATTCTGGATGGCGCAATGGGCACCATGATTCAGCAAGCGAATTTGACAGAAGACGATTTCGGTGGCGCAGAGCTGGATGGCTGTAACGAAATGCTCGTGCTGACGAGACCTGATGTCATTTCATTAATACATGAGCAATACCTGGAAGCAGGGGCCGATATTCTGGAGACCAATACGTTTGGCGCTACCAGTGTGGTTCTGGCCGATTACGACATCCCGGAGAAGGCGCGCGAGATTAATCTGGCGGCTGCCAAGCTGGCGCGCGAAGCGGCTGACAAATACAGCACGCCCGAGAAGCCCAGATTTGTAGCGGGCGCGCTTGGTCCGACGACCAAGACATTGTCTGTAACGGGCGGCGTAACGTTCGACGAGCTGGTCGACAGCTACTATGAACAAGCGCTGGCGCTCATCGAAGCTGATGTAGACGCGCTTTTGCTTGAGACATCCCAAGACACCCTGAACGTGAAAGCCGGCAGCATAGGCATTCGCAATGCCTTCGAGACGCTCGGCCGTGAATTGCCGATCATGATTTCCGGCACGATTGAGCCGATGGGGACGACGCTTGCCGGCCAGTCGATTGAATCCTTCTATATTTCACTCGAGCACTTGAAGCCGATCTCTATTGGTCTGAACTGTGCGACGGGTCCCGAATTTATGCGCGATCATATTCGGACGCTTAGCGACATTGCAAGCGCAGCAGTAAGCTGTTATCCGAATGCCGGCTTGCCGGATGAGAACGGCAACTATCACGAATCGCCGGAATCTCTTGCGATGAAGATGGCTGCATTTGCAGAGCAAGGCTGGCTGAACATTGCGGGCGGCTGCTGCGGCACAACGCCTGAGCATATCCGTGCAATGTCAGAAACGATGGCGAAGTTTGCCCCTAGAACGAAGCTTGGCGAGCATTCCGACGCAGTCTCCGGCATCGATACTGTATTTATCGAAGCGGATAATCGTCCTATTATGATTGGTGAGCGAACCAATATCTCCGGGTCACGCAAGTTCAAGCGGCTTATTAAGGAAGAGAAGTTCGACGAAGCATCCGAGATCGCCAGATCACAGGTAAAAGGCGGGGCGCATGTCATTGACATCAACCTGCAGGATACCGATATTGACGAGGCGTATGCGGTGCATAACTTCCTGCCGCAAGTCGCGAAGAAGATCAAAGCACCGCTCATGCTCGATTCCACCTATGATCATATTATTGAGCTGGGCCTAAAATATTCGCAAGGCAAGGCGATTATTAACTCCATCAACCTGGAGGATGGCGAATCGAAGTTTGAGAAAATCATTCCGTTGATCCACCGCTATGGCGCTGCAGTCGTCATGATCCTGATCGATGAGCGGGGCCAGGCTGTATCTCGCGAAGCGAAGCTGGAAGTAGCGGAACGCTCCTACAACTTGCTGGTGGAGAAATACGGTCTTAATCCTGCGGATATTATTTTCGACCCGAACATGTTCCCGGTCGGCTCCGGCGATCCGCAATATATCGGCTCAGCGGTTGAGACGCTGGAAGGCATTCGCATGATCAAGGAGAAGTATCCGAAGACGAAAACAATTCTGGGTCTCAGCAACATCTCCTTCGGCTTACCGGATGCGGGACGCGAGGTGCTTAACTCGGTCTACCTGTATCATGCGACCAAAGCGGGTTTGGATTATGCAATCGTGAATACGGAGAAGCTGGAGAGGTACGCTTCTATTCCAGAGGAAGAGCGCAAGCTGGCTGAGGAGTTAATCTACAACACGAATGACGATACGCTTGCCGCGTTTGTCGCCGCCTTCCGCCATAAAAAGGTTGAGAAGAAAGAGAAGATTTCAAACCTGACACTGGAGGAGCGTTTGGGCTCATACGTCGTGGAAGGAACGAAGGAAGGCTTGATCCCGGATCTGGACGAAGCGCTTAAGAAATACGCGCCGCTTGAAGTTATTAACGGACCGCTCATGAGAGGGATGGAAGAGGTCGGCCGGCTGTTCAACAATAACGAGCTGATCGTAGCAGAGGTTCTGCAGAGTGCAGAAGTGATGAAGGCATCGGTGACTCATCTGGAGCAGTTCATGGAGAAGTCGGAATCGTCGGTCAAGGGCAAGATCATTCTGGCTACGGTCAAAGGCGACGTGCATGATATCGGCAAAAACCTGGTCGAGATCATCCTCTCCAACAACGGTTATAAAATCATTAATCTCGGCATTAAGGTACCGCCTGAGCAATTGATCGAAGCGTACCGCAACGAAAAGGCGGATGCGATCGGATTATCCGGGCTGCTCGTGAAATCAGCACAGCAAATGGTCATTACAGCGCAAGACTTGCGGACTGCTGGCATAGATGCTCCGATTCTCGTCGGCGGCGCTGCACTTACGCGGAAATTCACCAAGACAAGAATTGGCCCGGAGTATGACGGTCTTGTCCTGTATGCGAAGGATGCGATGGACGGACTGGATATTGCCAATAAGCTAATGGACCCTGCGCATCGGGAGAAGCTGGAGGAAGAGCTTGCAGCGTTCAAGGCCGCAGGGGCAGCATTGGAAGAAGAAGTGAAGCCTATGCCACAGCTGACGCGTGCCGTCCGCTCCAAGATTGATCCCAATGCCCCCGTATTCGCGCCGCCGGATTTGGAACGTCACATTATGAGAGATGTGCCTATTCCTCATATTGTGCCTTACGTCAATATGCAGATGCTGCTGGGCCATCACCTTGGGCTGAAGGGCACCGTTGAGAAGCTGCTTGCCGAGGGCAATGAGAAGGCGCTGCATTTGAAGGAAACCGTGGATGACATCTTGAAGGAAGGCAGTGCAGAGGGGTATTTGAAAGCCAACGCTATGTATCGCTTCTTCCCGGCTCAATCTTCAGGCAATGATGTTATCATCTATGACCCTGAGCAGCCTGGCAAGGAGATCAAGCGATTCACCTTCCCTCGTCAGCATGTGGAGCCTTATCTCTGCTTGGCGGACTTCTTGAAGTCGGTCGACAGTGGTGTGATGGATTATGTGGGCTTCCTCGTCGTAACAGCGGGACAGGGCATTCGCGATCTGGCCAACGATTGGAAGGACAAAGGCGACTATTTACGCTCCCATGCCCTTCAATCCGTTGCGCTGGAGGTGGCGGAAGGCTTGGCTGAGCGTATCCATCACCGGATGCGTGATCTATGCGGCTATCCTGATCCGCCGGAGATGACGATGAAGCAGCGCCACGGAGCGCGATATAAGGGCATTCGAGTATCCTTCGGTTATCCGGCCTGTCCGAATCTGGAGGATCAAGGCCCGCTCTTCGAGCTGATGAAGCCGGAAGATATTGGCGTAGAGCTGACTGAAGGTTTTATGATGGAACCGGAAGCATCCGTATCTGCGATGGTATTCGCCCATCCGGAAGCGCAATACTTCAACGTCGAGAAGGTATAACCTGATCAAGTACGAGCCTTTCGTATTCGGATTCCGCAATCCGAGGGCGAAGGGCTCCTTTCTCATTAAAGATCGGTCTATAAAATGCGAATAAAGCGAGGGCTGAACGATGAAAATGTGGTTTCTGGGTACAGGGGCCGGAAGGCCGAACAAGCATCGCAATGTAACTGCCATCGCGCTTCAGCTGCCTGAGCCGGAGACGGGGTGGTGGCTGATCGATTGCGGAGAAGCGACGCAGCATCAGCTGATGCATGTGCCGCTTAAGCTGAGCAAGCTGGAGAAGATCTTTATAACTCATCTTCATGGGGACCATCTGTACGGACTGCCGGGGTTGCTTAGCAGCAGATCGTTCGACGGCGGCGTGACGCCGCTGACCATGTTTGGACCAATCGGGCTAAAGTCTTATATAGACACCGTCTTTTCGCTAACGGCGACTGTACTGGATTACGAGCTCATCATACATGAGCTGGAGGAGCAGCAGGCGTTCATCTATGAGGATGGCCGTTTCCGGGTGGAGACAGGTCCACTTGTCCATCGCGTGCCTTGTCTTGGTTACCGGGTGGAGGAGCGCGATGCGCCGGGACCGCTCATGGCCGATAAATTGCGCGCGCTGGGTGTTAAATCCGGGCCGCTGTTCGGCAAGCTTAAGGCCGGACACCCGATTACGCTGGAGGATGGCACGATCATTACGCCGGATGCCGTTACCGACGGTGTTCTGCGAGGCAGAATCGTAACGGTGCTTGGAGATACAAGCCCTTGCGAGATGGCAGAAAGACTCAGCCTTCATGCCGATCTCATTGTGCACGAGGCGACCTTCGCCGCAGGACTGGAAGAGAAGGCGCATGAATTCGGCCATTGCACAACGGTAGAGGCAGCACAGACAGCGCTTAAAGCCGGGGCCAAAAAGGTCGCCATGACACATTTCAGCGGCAGATACAACAATGAAGAGCTGTCCAAGCTCGTAGAGGAAGCTGCGGCTGTATTCCCGCATGTGATTGCCGCTACCGACCTTAGCATGGTGGAGATTCCACGTGTGCATGAGCGGTGAGGCCAGCGGAAAGGCCAACGTCCTGAAAATGACATTGCCGCGCGAACATGTATTCTGTACAATAAAGATCGAATCTACGAATAAACGATCTTGATCATCTACATAGAAGACAAGCTAGGCTTTGGCAGAGGAGTGAAGGCAATGAATCGATGGACGGGGAGAGCGGCGAATCTGGAGGAATGGCTCGGGCAGCTTAAGGCGAACGAGTCAGTCATGGAAAACGTGACGCATTGGCGCACCTTGCCTCCGCGTGAGGCGAAGTTCGCGCCGCTGCCGGATGATCTGCATCCCGCATGGCGGGAAGCGCTCAGGAAGCGCGGAATCGAGAAGCTCTATTCTCATCAAGCGGCTGCATACGAGGCAGTAGGAAGAGGCAGTCATGTCGTGGCCGTGACGCCGACAGCTTCAGGCAAGACGTTATGCTATAACTTGCCGGTCGTGCAGAGCCTGCTCCAGCAGGAGGAAGGCCGGGCGCTCTACTTATTCCCTACGAAGGCGCTTGCTCAGGATCAGGTGGCGGAGCTGCAAGTGCTGGCCGACCTGATGGACAGCGGGATCAAAACCCATACCTATGACGGAGATACGCCTCCGACGGTACGATCGGCAATCCGCAACAGCGGCCATATTGTCGTCACGAACCCTGATATGCTGCACTCCGCGATTCTGCCCCATCATACCAAGTGGGTCAAGCTGTTTGAGAATATCAAATATATTGTGATTGACGAGGTGCACGCCTACCGCGGCATATTTGGCAGCCACGTTGCCAACGTGATTCGGCGTCTGAAGCGGATCTGCCGATTCTATGGCTCGAATCCGCAGTTCATATGCGCATCCGCAACCATTGATAATCCGAAAGAGCATGCGGAGCGATTGATCGGCGAGCGAGTCGAGCTTGTGGACAATAATGGCGCGCCAATGGGCGAAAAGCATTTTGTGCTTTACAATCCGCCCGTTGTCATCAAACAGCTTGGCATCCGCCGCAGCAGCGTGCTGGAGACGCAGAAGCTTGCGGCTATGCTGCTGAAGCAAGGCGTACAGACGATTGTATTCGCCAGAAGCCGCGTGCGCGTGGAACTGCTGCTTACTTACTTGCAAGAGCTCATCCGCGATAAGCTGGACGGCAAGACGATTAGAGGATATCGTGGCGGCTACTTGCCTAAGCTCCGGCGCGAGATTGAGAAAGGGCTTCGCACGGGGGAAATTCGCGGCGTAGTCAGCACGAACGCGCTGGAGCTGGGGATTGATATCGGTCAGCTGCAAGCCTGCGTCCTGAATGGCTATCCAGGCACCATCGCAAGCACCTGGCAGCAATCCGGCCGAGCTGGACGGAGGATGGAAAGCTCAGTAACATTCCTCGTGGCGAGCAGCAATCCCTTGGATCAATACATGATCCAGAATCCGGATTTTTTCTTCGCTCATCCGCCCGAGCGGGCGCTGATCCATCCGGACAATTTGCTCGTGCTGATCGATCATGTCAAGTGTGCGGCCTATGAGCTGCCATTCCGCGAGGGCGAGACGTTCGGGTCGGAATCACTGGCGGATATGATGGAATTTCTGGTGGAAGAGAAGGTGCTTCACAAGGCGGGCGACCGCTGGTTCTGGATGGAGCAATCATTCCCCGCGCACAATATTTCACTTCGTTCCGCTGCGCAGGAGAACTTTGTTATCGTCGACATGACCAATGACAACCGGGTGCTTGGTGAAGTGGATCGTTTCAGTGCGCCTACACTTATTCATGAGGAAGCCATCTACATACATGAAGGGGTTCAGTTCCAGGTCGAGAAGCTCGATTACCCGGAGAAAAAAGCATTCGTGCGCCAGGTAGATGTTGACTATTATACGGATGCCAATCTGGCGGTCGAGCTGAAAGTTCTACATGTAGACAAAGAAAAGCAAACCGGGGACCTGCTCCGGCAATACGGTGAAGTAACGGTTAATGCCAAAGCGACGATTTTCAAAAAAATTCGCCTGCGCACCCATGAGAATATCGGATCGGGTCCGATCCATCTCCCGGAGGAGGAGCTGCATACGAGCGGCTATTGGTTCTCGTTCAGCGAAGAAGCGGCAGCGCGCAAGAGCAAAAACGAAATGCAATTCGCTCTGCTCGGCATTGCGAATGTGCTGGTCCATATCGCGCCGCTCTATCTGATGTGCGATCCGTTCGACATACGCGTCGTACCGCAGGTGAAGGCGGTGCATACACAGCGTCCTACAATTTACTTCTACGATCGTTACCCCGGCGGCGTCGGCCTAAGCGAGCGTTTGTACGAGGTGCATGATGAATTGCTCAACCATGCCAAGTCGATGATCATATCCTGCGGCTGTCTCAGCGGCTGTCCCGCTTGCGTCGGCCCGATCGAAGAGGTAGGGCTGCTAGGCAAGCAGCAAGCGCTGGAGCTGCTCCAGGAAGCAGGAGCGCTATGAGCGGCCTGCGTGACCGGATGAACCGGTTAAGGGCGACGTCAGGAGAAACACAGACCGTGGATGACGATGCGACAGTTCCTGCGCAAACGTCGCCTGCTCCGAATGAGGCAGATGACGGGGAGCAGCTGCATCCGGGCTGGTCTGCTTTCGGGGTGGTCCTTCGCCACAATGAAGCCGGCTCTTATTTGATTAGAAGAACGGTCTATCCGCTTGATCATCGCCATGGTACACATGTCGTCGGCGAACTGAGGGAGGCGGCTTCCGGCTTGTCATCCTTCCACCCCAATGCTGGCGAACCAGCGCCCGATTCCATCCTTTATCTGGATTTGGAGACGACGGGGCTAGGCGTCGGAACGGGGAATGTTCCGTTTATGGTCGGAATCGGCTATATGAGCGGCGACTCGTTCATCATTGAACAGACACTGATCCGACATCCCGCCGAGGAGTTTGCCATGCTGTCGGATTTGCAGAAAAAGCTTCGCAATTATACGTATCTCGCCACATATAATGGTAAAACTTTCGATTGGCCGCTGGTGCAGAATCGCATGATCATGAATGCGATCAGGTTTGCGGATTATGCTCCGCTTCATCTTGATTTCTTACATCCTTCGCGCTCGATATGGCGGAATACGCTCGCTTCGTGCAAGCTTAGTCATATTGAAGAGGAGCGGCTTGGCATTACACGAACGGATGACGTACCTGGCTCCCTGGCCCCGCAGCTATATTTTCAATATTTGGCAGATGGGGACCCGGCTCCGCTGGAGGGTGTATTCCGTCATAATGAAAGCGATCTCTTGTCGCTCGCTTGCTTGTCGATCCGTTTCGGCTGGCTGCTTCAGGAACAGATCTTCAGACGAATTCCGTACCCGACGGAAGCAGAAGAATTAGTCCGTACCGGGTTATGGCTGAATCGCATGGGATTGGGCGGATTGCCGGAGATCTTGTTCGAGCGGGCCATGCAGCATGAGGGGGCTGCTCCGTCATCGCTTCTCATGCTGGCAGCAAGCGATAAGAAGGCTGGAAATTGGGGGCGGGCTGTGTTATTGTGGCAGAAAGCCATTGTGCAAGCCGGAGCCCAGTCGCATGAGGATGTGATTGATGCCTGTATTGAGCTTGCGATGTATTATGAACACCGTACGAAGGATCTGGAATCGGCGCTGGCTTTTGCCCTGCGAGCTCTGGAGAGGCATGAGCGGCTTACGCTCTTCGGACAGCGCAATCGCAAGCATCAGTCGGAGCAGGACAGCCTTCGCAATCGGGCAGCCAGGCTGCGGCGCAAGCAAGGCAGAAGAGGGATGGAATCATGAGTAAATCGAACGACCGCTTGCGCGGACTGTTAATCGATCTGGACGGGACGCTGTATCAGGGTTCCAATCGAATCGATGGGGCGGATCGCCTTATCGCATATATTAATAAGGTTAAATTACCTTATCAATACGTAACGAACAATTCATCAGTATCGGCGGAAGAGGTAGCTGAACGATTGTCGGCGATGGGCATACCCGCGCAGGCTTCGGATGTATGCACCTCCGCTCAGGCTGCTGCGGGCTATATTGCCGATCAGGCACCAGGAGCTTCCGTCTTCGTGATTGGGGAGAGCGGCTTGCGAAGCTCGCTTCAGGAAGCCGGCTGCCGCTTGACGGAAGACGAACAGCCTGACTATGTCGTACAAGGAATTGACCGGACCATGAGCTATGAGCGAATGGCCAGAGCGGTTCGATACATACGGGCTGGCGCGAGATATGTGATGACCAATCCCGATCTGCTGCTTCCCTCCGCTGACGGGCTTATTCCGGGAGCTGGTTCCATTGGGGCGATGCTGCAGGCGGCGAGCGGGGAGAGACCCGTAGTCATCGGCAAGCCTTCCTCCATTCTGATGGACTATTCATTAAGGCGGCTTGGTGTTCCACATTCGGAAACCTGGGTCATTGGGGACAATATAGCGACGGATATAGCAGCTGGTCATGCCGCAGGATGCAAGGCAGTGCTAGTCCTTACGGGCTTGACTCATAACGATAATTTGGAACAATATGCGGCAGCTGCCGGTTGCAGGCCAGACCGAATATGCAATACTTTGGATGATTTGAGATACGAAATTGCAAGCAATCTAAGTGCAAACAGCATGTGCAGGGAGGATAAAGCCTAGATGCAGGAACTGCCGGAGTTGGAGATCTACCGGGCTATACTTGCTGAACGTTATGCAGGCGCCCAAATAACAGCAATGACCATCCATCAGCATGGTATGGATGAGGCCGCTCAGAGAGAGCTCAGCGGTCATGTAGTGGGGACGACCATCTGGTTCGTCGAACGGAGAGCGCAGCATCTTGTTTTCCATCTGGACAATGGCAAGCGGCTTCTTATGAAAATCTCTAGTGATGCTTATGTTTATTGCGGAACCGGCGACAGGGAGCAGGATGCGAAAGCTTCCTTGACCATTTCCCTTGGGGAGCGTTATGTAACCTTCTACGGTCTGCAAGCGGAGGACATCAAGCTGATGTCTGTAAAAGGGCTGGAGGAGTATATGAGAGGGCGCGGCATCGACCCGCTAGACAAACGGCTGACGCTATCTCGCTTCGTGGAGCGCTTCGCCAAGAAGAGAAGCACGCTCAGGACAGCGCTGTTGGATGAAGGGCTGATCTCCGGGATCGGTCCAGTCTATGCGGATGAAATCGCCTTCGCGGCAAGGCTTCGTCCCGATGCGAAGCTTCAATCGCTGGATGCCGAAGCATGGGAGAGACTGTATCAAGCGATGGGCAGCGTGCTCCGCGATGCAATCTCCCATGGCGGCGCTGGAGAGAAGCCGTTATTCGAAGGTGATTTGCTGACGGGCGGATTCGCGGAGCGCTTCCAGGTCTACAAGCGTGAAGGCCAGGCCTGTACAAGATGCGGAGGAACGGTTCAGAAGCTGACAGCAGGCAACCGGAAAGCGTTCGCTTGTACGGGATGTCAGGAAATAACTGAATAATGCTGTATTTATTATCGTGAGCAAATCGGATGGAGGGTCTGAATGATCCACGTATATCTGGATGACTTCCGCAAATGTCCTCAAGGATTCGTGCTTGCCAAGACAGCAGAGGAATGCAATCTGCTCATTGACGGAGAGTCAATCGATATCCTGTCATTGGACTACGACTTAGGCTGGGGCCAACCTACGGGGTATGAAGTCGTGCATCACCTGATTCAATCCGGCAAATATCCACGTCGCATTTATTTGCATACGTCCAGCGCTCCTGGAAAGCAGCAGATGTATCATGCGCTAACAGAGCATGTGCCAGAGGATGTTCAGTTATTTGGCGGCCCCATGCCACAGCGGCTGCTGGACGAAATATCAGAGGCATCGCGTCGTTAGCGCTTAAGATACTGCTACTATTACATCATAATGAAAGAGGCTTAGCCATCGTGAGTCAATGGATCGGAACAGCGAATCAAACCTATGCTCCTTATGCAATGGAGGAGCTTCGAAGACTAATTCCGGGGGCAAGCTTCACTCAGCTTGCCGCAGGAGAGGTGTTCCTTATGAATTGCGCCATGGAGCAAGCTGAAGCTCTCGCGGCTATTCATCGGGACGAGCCTATCTTCCTCCGTCATATCCAACCGGTCGACCGGATCATGGATATTGATGGGAGCGCGTCTGATTTGCAGGGCTTAGCGGACATGATCCGCAACGCCCGTCTTGCCTTTGAAGAGAAGCGGACCGCTGTACATATTCGTAGAAATGCAAATACATCCTTCCATTATACGGCTTCCGATACAAAGGCGCTGCTTGATGCAGTTCTGGAGGAGTTGGATGCGGAGCCTGTCGTACAGCAGCCGGAGATGATTATTTCCGTATATGCGGCAGGGGACAAGCTGTATGTTGGCTTCGCCACACCGGAAGACATGCTGTCGGATTGGCCGGGGGGAGCCGTACGGTTCCAGCGCGAAGAGGGACAAGTATCCAGAGCCAAGTTCAAGCTGCTTGAAGCGGAGAGAGCATTCGGGTTACAGTACATGGATTACCGGCAAGCACTGGATGTCGGAGCGGCGCCGGGGGGCTGGACTTCCTTGCTGCTGGAACGCGGACTGCGTGTTACGGCCATTGATCCCGCGGATATGCATCCGTCGCTGCTGGCAAGCCCAGCGCTCACGCATATCAAGCGCAATGCGTCCGAAGCTAAGCTTCCCAAGCGCGCATTTGATCTGCTCGTCTGCGATATGAGCTGGAGTCCAATGCTGATGAGCAAGCTTGTCCTGGATTTAAAGGGAGCGCTGGCTCCCGGAGCAACAGCGATCGTAACCGTCAAGCTGATGCACCGTAAGCCGCTGCAGACCATACGGGAAGTGAAAGAGCGGCTAGGCACGGCTTTTACCGTGCTGAAGGCCAAGCAGCTTTTCCACAATAGAGAAGAGATTACCTTGCATCTTCGCATCAAGGAGTAGCTAAGGCGGCGTTCGCGTCACCGGTACTATTCGCAAGGATCGCAACTATGTTATAATGATGGCATTATCAACCATATAAGAAATGGGAAAGCATCCCGAAAAACACCTGCCGTGCGCAGGTGATTTCGTGATGCTTTTTTTCGTTTGGGAGAAGAAGGAGACTGACAGATGATGAACAATCAAGCAGGAAGCGAACTTTTGAGGAATGGAACAATTGTCGAAGACCGTTACCGCGTCATTCGCGTCATTGGACAAGGAGGCATGGGAGTCGTCTACGCGGTAGAGGATCTGAAGCTTGGAGGCACAGTGCGCGCGATGAAAATAACATCAGGCAGCATCGGGTCAGGCATCTACTCGGAAGAAGCCCATACGCTAATGAAACTGAGTCATCCCTACTTGCCGCTCATAACCGACTATTTCCCGCCGCAGGATGGGACGTGTAGAGAAGTGCTGATCATGGATTATGTGGATGGCAATACGATTGCCAGTATGCTGAATCAATCCATGAGCGGCTTTACGTTTCCTGAGCTGATTCATATCGGTCTGCAGTTATGCTCGGCGCTGGTCTACCTGCATACACGTCCATCTGCTATTATACATCGCGACTTGAAACCGTCTAATGTGATGATTGATCGTAAAGGGAACATTAAGCTGATCGATTTCGGCATATCGAGAAGATATAAGGAAGGACAGTACGACGATACGGTGAAGCTCGGCACGCTTGGTTTTGCAGCACCGGAGCAGCGGGACGGGAGGCAAAGTGACGTACGGACGGACATCTATGGTCTTGGTGCGTTACTGTATTACATCGCATCAAACGGCGTCCGGATGTACGACGGTGAGTCCAGTGGTTACCGGTCGATCATCCCCCAATTGCCAAAGGATTACCCTGCATCGTTCGGTACGGTGCTGGAGAGAATGCTGCAGCTCAATCCGGTGCATCGCTACCAGACTATGCAGGAAGTGGAGCAAGCATTAAAAGCCTTTACTTCTCAGGCAGTACTGAAGGATGACGGTCCCAAACGCTGGGATACGCATATGAACAGGCTGAAGCCGGCGCTTGTCAGCGTCATCTCCATGTCGCCTGGGGCGGGGGCTACCATGCTGTCCATCACCTTATCCATGATGCTCGGACGGCGAGGCTGCTCCGTGACGGCTGCGGAATATTACGGCGTGCAGCCGGAGTGGATCGAATTGCTGCCCGCAAGATCCAAGAAGGACCCCAACGAGGAAGATGGGATGATCAGCTATACGGAGTTTTATAATCGAAGAAAGAAGGACAGCAATGCGATCCACTGGTGCGTGGTCCCGTCGCATCATTTGTCGCAGAACGGGCATGACTCCAGATTGTTTGAGCAAAAGCTGAGACAGTTTGGCAGCGAGATCAACATCATTGATTTCTCCAGCAAATGGCATGAGCCCGATGCGCTATATTGGCTGATGGAATCGATGCATGTCATTGCCGTCGGCGATCCCTATATCGCGAAGTGGCAAGTTGATCATGTGCAGCGGCTGATTGAGCTTGGAGAGAAGCTGAAGGACAGCGGCGGCACGCTGCATTGGGTTGCCAACAAAGATGTGCGGTTCCGTGCCAGGACGGAATGGCTGTCGCTTTTCCCGGGTCGTCCGGTTTGCGTGATTCCGCTGTTGCCGCAAGATGCGGTATTGAATGCATTGTGGAGCAATAAGTGGATGACGGAAAATACGGTGCTGGACTATCGGTTAGGCAAGGCCATGACTCCGCTATGCGACAAGCTGACCCAGCATCTGGACCAAAACGGGAATAGCTAGTTCTCTTGCAATTGGACATATCCTTCTTTATGATGATAATATTGTTGGGATTCTAACAAGAAGGAAGGTCCAAACTCATGAATGAACGCATACTTGTCGTTGAAGATGAAGCGGGGATCGCCCGCATATTGCAGTTAGAGCTTGAACACGAAGGCTATACGGTAGGTGTAGCCGATGACGGGCGCAAAGGCTACGAGATGGCGTCCTCTGGTGAATGGCAGCTAGTGCTGCTGGATGTAATGCTACCGGAGATGAGCGGTATTGAAGTGCTTCGCCTGATCCGGCAAGCCGGCAATCCTGTTCCTATTATATTGCTTACAGCAAGAGATACGGTTCCTGATAAGGTAAGCGGCTTCGAGCATGGAGCAAATGATTACATTACGAAGCCATTTGCGGTCGAGGAGCTGCTGGCGCGCGTGAGAAACATTCTGCGCATCTTCCAGCAGTATCCGAAGGAAGCGGAGGGCTCCGATCTGATTAAGCTCGGCGATCTGACAATTGAGCTGCGCACGCGCAAAGTATTCCGGAAGGATCTGCTGATCGAGCTGACGCCTCGTGAATTCGAGTTGCTCGTCTATCTGGTGGAGAACCGCAATGAAGAGAAGTCTCGTGAGGATATCCTATCCGAAGTATGGGGCTACGACTTTATTGGGGAGACCAACCTTGTTGACGTCTATATCCGTTATTTGCGCCAAAAGCTGGACAAGGGCTATCGCCATAAGCTGATTCATACCGTACGCGGCGTTGGCTATATGATAAAGGAGCCGGATGCATGACGCTGCGTAAACGGTTTACGCTTTTTACGATTTTTTGGCTTATATTAATTCTGATCTTCTTTAATATATTCGTCTACTTCTATGTCATCAAAATTACGACAGAGAGCGAAGAAGAGGTCATCTCGACCAAGGTCAATCTGATGCTGGAAAATCCGCGAATCCAGAGCGGCCGGGGGCTAAGCTCCCCGGAACTGCTGGAGGAGTACAGCAGTATGAACGAGATGGTCCGTATCATTGCGCCCAATAACCGGGTGTTGAGTATTACGGGTATGGCCACGCATACGGCACTCTTGGAAATCCCGGCGGAGTTCAAGCCCTATCATGATTCCGGCATGATTACGAGAGGCGGAGAGAGAATCATCTTCATGCAGGTGCCGCTCTTCGAGAATGGCAAAGTAATCGCCATGCTGGAAGTGATGCGCATTCTGGATGAACTGGATGATTATTTGCAGGTGCTGGTCGCAGCGCTCAGCGTAACGAGCGGCGGCGCTATTCTATTCGCGATCTTCGGTACGTATTGGTTCACCTCGAGGCTGACCGCGCCGATTCAACAGATGGTCAATACGATGCGCGAGATCGACCGGAGCGGCAAGCTTCGCCAGATCGATATGGGCAACCGTGAGGAGTCCGCTGAGCTTCAGCAGTTGATCCGGGCCTTCAATCAAATGATCGAGCGGCTTGACCGCACCTTTGCGAGGCAGAAGCAATTCGTTGCGGACGCTTCGCATGAGTTGAAGACGCCGCTTACGGTCATCAGCAGCTATGCGGGCATGCTGAAGCGATGGGGAAGGGATGACGAGAGCGTGCGCGACGAGGCGATTGAAGCAATCGCCAAGGAGGCGACACGGCTGCAAAACCTGACCAAGTCGATGCTTACGCTCGCCGAAGCGGAGCAGGAAGACTGGCTGAGGCTGGAGATGTTCGATGTAGTGCAGGTGGTCGATGAGCTTGCGACGATGATGCAAACGACATTCCAACGACCGATTCGCGTGAAGGCGCTGTCTAGAGTTGTCCGCATGATGGGGGACAAGGACAAAATCCGTCAGTTGCTTGTCATTCTGCTGGACAATGCGATCAAGTATTCCAAGGAACCGATTGATATCTCGATCACGCTCATGAAGAACATTGTGAAGATCGAAGTGAAGGATAAAGGCATGGGCATACCGGAGAAGGAGATTCCGCACTTATTCGAACGCTTCTACCGTGTAGACGGCGCCAGAAGCCGCACGACGGGCGGTGTTGGTCTTGGCCTCTCGATTGCCAAGCGGATTGTCGATCTGCATGAAGGCAAAATCGACGTCTTCAGCTTGCCAGAGCTGGGCACAACCATTACGCTTCAGTTCAAGCAGCGCAAATTATGATTAGATCAGGGGGAGTCCTTCTATGAAGTATCGTGTAGCGGCGGTGCAATACAAACTTGCCGACATCCAGAGTTTCCAGCAATTCGAAGAGCAAGTTACCCACTATGTCAGGAATGCGTCAGAATACGGCGTACAGTTCCTGCTCTTCCCTGAGTTTATGACGACGCAGCTTCTATCTATTGGTGATGATCAGGGCGAAGCGCTTCCGATCGGCAGACTGCCTGATTTTACGGAAGATTACAAACGGTTATTTGCCGATCTGGCCAAGTCCTACGGCATGTATATCATCGGGGGTACCCATGTAGTCGAAGTGAAGGACGGAAAGAGACGCAATGCTGCGCATCTGTTCCATCCCGATGGCCGAATCGATGTTCAACACAAGATTCATCTGACACCTACAGAGGTAGAGGAATGGGATATGTCCCCGGGTGATGGAGTCGAGGTATTCCAGACGCCGTTCGGGACGATTGCGATGCTCACTTGCTATGATATCGAATTTCCGGAGATCGTTCGGATGGCAAGAGCGAAGGGCGCGGATGTTATCTTCTGCCCTTCCTGTACGGATGACCGTCACGGCTTCCACCGCGTTCGCTATTGCTGCCATGCGAGAACGATCGAGAATCAGATTTATGTGGTGACGACAGGGACAGTGGGTGCTCTTCGCAAGGTCGACTTTATGCGTGCCAACTACGGTCAAGCCGCTATTCTCGCACCGAACGATATTCCGTTCCCTCCTGCAGGGATTATAGCGGAAGGCGTCATCAACGATGATATGCTCGTTGTAGGCGATCTTGATCTATCGCTGTTAGAGGAAGTTAGAAAGAACGGCTCTGTCATGACCTGGAGAGACAGAAGATCGGATCTGTATCCGGACTGGAGCTAAGGCGGGAGGAGCTTCGCGAATGAACAAGCAGCTGTATGTCTGGCACAACGGTAAGCCAGTAAAAGCAATCATCCGCAATTATTCGGAACGGGACTTTGATGGACTTATGGATGCACAGAAATTAAGCTTCCCGCCGCCATTCCCCGAGGAGCTGCTATGGAATAAGGAACAGCTTGTCGAGCATGTCAGCCGCTTCCGCGAGGGAGCGCTATGCGCAGAGGTTGACGGCCGTATCGTCGGCTCTATGACCGGTCTAATTGTTGATATGGGCGAATACGGGCATGAACATAGCTGGGAATCGGTCACGGATAACGGCTATATCCGCAATCATCGTCCAGACGGCAATACGTTGTACGTCGTCGATATATGTGTTATCCCGGAGTACCGTAAGACGGGCCTTGGCAAATGGCTGATGCAGTCCATGTACGAAACGGCCGTACAGCTTCGGCTGGAGCGTCTGCTTGGCGGAGGCCGCATGCCGGGGTATCGGGCCAAATCGCTGGAGGCGACTCCGCAGCAATATGTCGAGAAGGTGCTGGCAGGAGAATGGACGGACCCGGTCATCTCATTCCTGCTGCGCTGCGGCCGCGTCCCGGTCGGAATTGCGCAGAATTATCTGGAAGACGAGGAATCTCTTCATCATGCGGTTATTATGGAATGGCGCAACCCGTTTCGGAACCAATTGTCAACTAACCAAACAATCAATCAACAAGCAGAATCGGAGTGACGAACTTATGTTAACCTACCATCGCATTACCTCGATCGACGATCCTTATTTCAAGCCGTTGCACGAGCTGCTCGGCTCGATCTTTCCGCCAGAGGAAGTGTTGGCTTACGAGCTATGGAGAGAGCCGCTGCTGGATGAAAGCATTCATGTCTACGTAGCGTTGCATGGAGAAGAAGTTGTCGGCTCCACGGAATACCGTTATTATCCATCGCTTCGTGTCGCGATGACCGACTTTACGATTATTGGCAAGCCGTCTCTGGGCGTGGGCCGATTCCTGATGCGGAGCCGTCAGCGTGATCTGGAACGGTTGGCCAAGGAGTCCGGCACGGAGCCGATCGGCATGTTTGCGGAGATCTATGATCCTTACCGCGCAGCATCCCATGAATTCGGCGGTGTATCGCCAATGAATCCGTATGTCCGCAGAGAAGTACTTTCTCATATGGGCTACAAACGTCTTGATCTCTCGTATGTTCATCCTTCATGGGATCATGAAGGCCAAGCAGTCACGGAGCTTGACCTTGGATTCCTGCCGCAAGACGAGACGGCAGACGAGATTGACGCATCACTTGTCGTCACTTTCCTGACTGGTTATTATTCGGCGCTGCCGAACAAGCCTGAGGCTTGGCTGGCGATGATCGACAATCTGAAAGGCATGAGCAAGGTCCGTCTGCTGCCTCTATGACGACCATCACATTCCGCGGAACGGGGGACTCACAAGGGGTTCCCCGTTCTTATTGCGATTGCGGCGTATGTTCGGAAGCGCGAGCAACAGGCAGCAATCGCAGGCTTAGACCATCCTTGCAAATCGCGAATCTTGAAACCGGGACGACATGGATAGACTGCGGTCCCGATTGGGGAAGCCAGATGGAGAATGCCGGGCTTCGCGCATTGGATCGGATGCTGATTACCCATGCACATTATGATCATATCGGCGGATTGCCGGAATGGTATGACGCATGCAGGTGGACGGATCAGGTTGGACAGGCCTATTGTCCGCCGGAGGTAGTCCCAGACATTACTTCAAGATTTCCGTGGATCATGTCGCGAATTCGCTTTATTCCGATGGAGCAGCCACTAGTGCTCGGACAATGGAACGTCCGATGCTTTCGCGTTCATCACGGCCGCAATGGCTATTCCTATGCCTTCGAGTTCGTCCATACGGGGAACGGATACCGCTGGATCTATTGCCCGGATGCCATTGATATGACCGAACAACAACAAGCCCCTTTTTATGGAGCGGACCTCGTCCTATTGGGTGCCAGCTTCGTCAAGGAGCCATACCCGCTGGAGACACGCTCGATCTATGATGTGGAAGAAGCAGTAGAGCTATTTGAGCGATGGAAGCCAGACCAGATGGTTCTGACTCATATGTCCCATGACATTGATGTAAATGTGAGGAATACGATGCCGGAGGGTGTACAGTTCGCGAGAGACGGCATGACGATAAAATTATGCGATTGATCAGGGTTGCCAGGGATGTGAAAAACATGCCAGGCAACCCTATATTTTTGCGTTCAGCGGGATATGCTATGGCATAAAAGGGGGCACATGTCATGGTTTTCCGGCTATCCATCATCATTGTTTCTTTGTTTGTGCTTTGGGGGGCTTTGCAGCCGGATCAGCTATCGTCTGTCGCCAATGTCGTATTTGATTTCACCATTGCGAAATTCGGCTGGTTTTATTTGCTGTCGATGTTCGGCTTTTTGATCTTCTCGTTTGTGCTGGCCTTCGGCAAATATGGCAGCTTCAAGCTGGGAAGCGATGATGACGACCCTGAGTATTCGCTGCTGTCCTGGTTCTCCATGCTGTTCAGCACGGGAATGGGCATCGGGCTCGTATTCTGGGGTGTGGCGGAGCCGCTGTCGCATTATTTGGTGCCGCCGGAGGGACTGGCTGGAGGAACGCCTGAAGCGGCCAGAATCGCGATGCGGTATTCATTCTTTCATTGGGGACTCCATCCATGGGCGATCTATACGATCGTGGGGCTAATACTTGCTTATCATCAATTCCGCAAGGGTCGCAAGGGCCTCATCAGCATCACGTTTCTGCCTATCCTGGGCGACCGGGTATACGGTCCGATCGGGAAGAGCATTGATCTGCTGGCCATCATTGCCACCGTATTCGGCGTAGCGACCTCGCTTGGCCTTGGGGCTCTACAGATTAACGGCGGGCTGAACGCGTTGTTCGGCATGTCCACGACGACGGGTACGCAGATATGGATCATCATCGTGATGACCTTTTTATTTATGGCGTCAGCGATGTCGGGGCTTGACCGGGGCATCAAGATTTTAAGCACGGCCAATTTGATTGTGGCATTCTGCTTGCTGCTTTTTGTTTTTTGCGTAGGTCCAACCGCGTTTATTCTGGATACGCTAACGAATACGCTTGGCTCGTATGTGCAAAATTTAATCGGCATGAGCTTGCGGCTGTCTCCATTCTCGGAGAGTAAGTGGATTGGCAACTGGACGCTTTTTTATTGGGCATGGTGGATTTCCTGGACGCCATTCGTGGGAACATTCATCGCCAGAGTATCGAAGGGCAGAACAATCAAAGAGTATGTTCTTGGCGTATTAATTGTACCAAGCTTGCTTGGTTTCTTGTGGTTTTCCGTATTCGGGGGCACGGGTCTGCATATGGAGCTGCTCAAGCATATACCGCTTGCTGCCGCAGCGGAGAATGATGTTACCTCCGTCTTGTTTCTGCTGCTGAATCAATTGCCGCTTGGCCAGATTGCTTCGGGAGTCGCAACTCTGCTTATCGTAGTCTTCTTTGTCACCTCGGCGGATTCGGCGACATTCGTATTAGGCATCTTGTCACAGGATGGCGATCCTAATCCGAAAGCAAAGGTGAAGCTGGTGTGGGGTGTAATGCAATCGACGATTGCAATCGTGCTGCTCCTGAGCGGCGGATTAAACGGCTTGCAGACGGCTTCTATTGTGACTTCGCTGCCTTTTGCTGCGATCATCGTCGGCATGTGCTTCGCTTTAATCCGCTGTCTGCGCGATGAGGAGAAGGTGCGCCGTATCCGGGAGCGCAAGCGCCAACGGAAGCTGGATGAGCTGATTGATGATATGTAAATATGCGCATGTACGTTCGGCAGAATGACAGAGGCTGCGCTCGTCGGCATGAGGCATGATTAGCATGCTAGTGTGGACATTATGAAAAGGACTAGTGATATCAGATATAGGCTAGTGCAGATAGTCGATCGATGACTTGACACGAGGCAGCCTTTTTTATACGATAAGAGGGAATAAGCATGACAAAGGGGAAATTTTAATGATTACCGGTGTTCTTAACTCGTAATTGGATATGATCAGGACGAAAGCGGCTTCTTGGTGCAGTGATGCACAAGGGCTGATTTATGTTTAGCCACGGCTTATCGCGATTTTTAATTGCGATAGGTAAGGCTTATTTTGTCATCTGATCCCATGAGTTGAGAACATGAGGATTTCCGCCCACCATGCTATAGGGATGAGGCCAAATCACCGTGCTCACTAGCACGGTTTTTTTATACCCATTTTTTGAGCTGCGCCGCATTGGCGCGGGTTATTCGGGTATAATTGGCTTCATTTGTTATAAGGCAGGAACGGAACGCGCTCGCGTTTTCGTTGCTGCCTTTTTTTATGCTCATTTTGAAGGAGGAATCAAGGAATGAATGAATCAACGCTCAGGAAATTGGAGTATGACAAGATCAAAAAAATGACGGTAGAGTTGACCGTTTCGGACGCAGGCAAGCGACTGGCGGAGGGGATGAAGCCAAGCTTGTCCAAAGCGCAAATCGAGGCATGGCAGACCGAGACGTTCGAAGCTTCCGAGCTGCTCGGAAGCGGCGCAAGCATTCCCTTGTCCGCGATGGAAGGAATTGAAGCGTTCCTGGTACTTCTGGGGAAAGGGAGAAGCTATAATGAGGGGGAGCTAGAAGCGCTAGCCGTATGGCTTGCCTCGGTCGCCCAAATGAAGAGGTATATGCGCGGGAAGATGCATATTGCTCCGACAATTGCGTCATATGCCGAATCGTTGGATGACTGCAAGACTCTTCGCGAAGAGCTGGGAAGATGCATTCGGTATGGCAGGCTGACGGATGAAGCAAGCCCCGATCTTGGGTATGTTCGCAGGCATATCTATTCAACCGAGGATAAGATTAGCCGGAAAATGGACCATTCCCTAAGTAAGTACCGCAGCTCGCTGCAGGAGAGCATCGTCAGTAAACGAAGAGACCGATTCGTGCTGGCAGTGAAGCGTGAGCTTCGCAAGCAAGTGCCGGGAACCGTGCTGGATGAATCGTCCAGCGGCCAGACGCTCTTTATCGAGCCTGCCGATGTATCGGAGCTTCAACAGGAGCTGGCTGAATGGCGGGCGGCGGAGGAGCGGGAACGCATGGTTGTGCTGGCTCAGCTCTCCCAATTAGCGGAGGGTTACGCCCACGCGCTAGAGACGGACGCTCAGGCGATGGCGACCTTTGATTTTATTATGGCCCGCGGCAAGCTGGCTCGCAATTATGAAGGACAGCGTGTGACGCTGAGCGAGCAGCCTGTCATATGGTTGAAGAGTGCAAGACATCCACTGCTGGGAGCGGGCAGCATGCCGCTTGATGCGGAGCTCGGCATGCGCTGGAAGCAGCTGATCATAACAGGACCAAATACGGGAGGGAAGACGGTATCCCTCAAAACAATGGGCCTTCTCGTGCTCATGGCGCAATCCGGTCTGCTTATACCGGCCGAGGAAGGCAGCGTACTGGGTATCTTCCGTCATGTCATAGCGGATGTGGGTGACGGGCAAAGCTTGGAGCAATCGCTTAGCACCTTCTCCTCGCATATTGCCGTACTAAAGGAAATGTTCGATGTCGCCGACGCCAGATCGCTGCTATTGCTGGACGAAATGGCGGCTGGCACCGATCCGTCGGAAGGAATCGCGTTATCTATTGCTGTGCTGGAAATGCTGCTGGAGAGAGGCTCTCTTGTTGGCGCGACTACACACTTCAATGAAATTAAATCGTTTGCCGCGCGCACGCCAGGATGCCAGAATGGCCGTATGGCTTTTGATCCGGCTACGCTTAAGCCGCTTTATCGGCTTGAGATTGGCGAAGCCGGTGACAGCCATGCATTCGCCATTGCCAGACGGTTCGGATTGCCGGAGACAGTCATGCTCCGTGCGGAACGGCTGTTAACAGGCAAGAAGGAGCAGATGTCGAGCGCCAAGGTCATGGATGAAGGGATTAATCAAAGAAGTGCCGACATTGAAGCGGATATGAATGAGCAGAAGACCGCAGCATGGATCAGACCACATGATGCTACGGGGCCATCCGAAGCAGCTAGACCAGTTACTATTCCGTCGCTTGCTAGGCAGCCTCTACCGCTAGGGGCAGATGCGCAGAGTGAAGCTTCGGCATCCAAGCCAAAGCGGCGTGTGTTCCAAAAAGGGGATTCCGTGTGGATCTATCCGCTGAAGCGGGCAGGCGTCGTTTACCAGCCGGCAGACGAGAGAGGAAATGTCATTGTTCAGGTGAAAGGGGAAAAGCTAAGCTTTAACCACAAGCGTCTGAAGATGTACATCGCCAAGGAGAAGCTGTATCCTGGTGAAATCTACGATCTGGATATTGTTTTTGAATCCAAAGAACATCGAAAGATGCGCCATGAGATGAGCCGGAAGCATGTTGAAGGGTTGGAAATTGTTCTGCCCCCAGAATAGGGGGCAGATTGTGGTCAGTCCATGTTTGCGTTAGTCGCGGCTTCGGATGACTAGAAGTCTGCCATTTCGCACTTCAATCTTGCCTTGCTCAGCCTTCATGACGTTGCTGATGCCTAACGATTGCCCGATGGTAAGCGTAGCTTCGTTCAGCGGGTATTGGAAGCCCGTAAGCGTAATACCGGTTACTTGTTCGGACAGGGGCAGAAGGGATACTTGCGGATGGTGGCCGCGCTGGAACAGGGTTGTTTTCGAAATGAGACAAATTTCATTATGCTCGTCTACGATTGCAGCTTCTATGCCCAGTTCATTAGCAAGTGCCAGCAGATGCACATTCGCGAGTGAGTGGTCGAAACGCGTTCCGAGTGCGCCTAGCAGAAGCAAGCCGTCAGGTTTCATGTCCAGTGCCAGACGGAAGGCCATCTCGGTGTCGGTGTAGTTCTTGTCTATGGGGTCACAGGAGATGGTATTGCCGCTGCGTTCGCGGATCAGCTCCATCTCCGATTCTGTGACAGAATCGAAATCGCCAATGGCGATATGAGGTGCGAAGCCGTTCGATATCAGATAGATGGCGCCGCTATCCGCGCCGATCAACGTATCGGAGGGTGTAATATGCTGAAGAGCCCAGGGCCCTAAATTTCCTCCGGCGAAAATAATGATGCGTTGCTGCATGAAAGGTACTTCCTCTCTGGCCTATGAATAAGGGTCGAGTGTCCGCAAGAGGTGGACACGACTCTCAGTATATCGTTTCCCGCTGAATTCGACAATGTGCTCAAAAATTGTCGTTGCGATTAGAGGGAGCCGGATATAAAATGGGTATGGACGCATGGTGCTTGCCATGCATAACGGACGGGAAGCGGGGATATCGGCAGTGAACTTGACCATGAGCATGGACATTTTCAATGTATTCAGCTTAATCGGTACAATTGCCTTTGCGGTGAGCGGCGCGGTTGTGGCGATGGAGGAAGAATACGATATTTTGGGCGTATACGTGCTTGGACTCGTGACGGCTTTTGGAGGCGGGGTGGTGCGGAACCTGTTGATCGGTGTTCCGGTAACGACGCTATGGAGCCAAGGTTATTTGTTCATGACGGCGCTCTCGGCTATGACCATTGCCTTTATTCTGCCGGTCAGGTGGATATTGCGGTGGAGACGAAGCGAAGCCTTTTTCGATGCGATCGGTTTGTCGGCGTTTGCCATTCAAGGCGCATTGTATGCGACCAAGATGGAGCATCCGCTTAGCGCAGTGCTTGTTGCCGCTATGCTCACCGGTATTGGCGGCGGGATTATCCGCGACGTCCTGGCGGGACGCAAGCCGCTTGTCTTAAAGGATGAGATCTACGCGGTATGGGCCATGCTGGCTGGTGTGGCGATCGGACTTGGCTGGTTTAAGTCGACAATCGAGCTGCTGGCGTTATTCGTGATCATTATTACATTCAGGATGCTGTCGGTTTACTACAAATGGAAGCTTCCAAGAAGGTCGCTTAGAGGTGCTTTTAGCGCATCGGAGCAAGCGGCCATTCGGAAGTTGAAGCATAAGAAAGGAGAATAATAAGTATGGACCACAACGTTCGAGTATTATTCGTATGTCTTGGCAACATATGCAGATCGCCTATGGCGGAAGCGGTGATGCGCAAGCTGGTTGCAGAGAAGGGGCTGGAGGAACGTATAGCTGTTGACTCTGCTGGAACAGGAGATTGGCATATTGGCCGTGAGCCACATGAGGGTACTCGGGGTGTGCTTGACGCCCACGGCATCACGTATGTCGGCATGAAAGCTCGGCAGGTCATCCCGCAGGACGCGGCTGACTTTCACTATATTGTCTGCATGGACCGGAAAAATCTAAAGGATGCGCACGAGATGATGGAGAGCGCTCTCGGACAGCAAGCTGCAGGGAAGCTGTTCACATTCATGGAGCTGATTCCAGGCAGAGGCGTGCCGGATGTGCCGGACCCGTATTATGAAGGTAACTTCGACTATGTGTATGAGCTGGTTGACGAAGGATGTCACGCTTTGCTCGATAAAATTAAGGCGGACATGGGCTGGTCGTAGGTTAGGGTGTGTGTGTTTGACTGCGGTGTGCCTGTACTATTCTGTATTCGTTGGTGGAGGGTGCACTGTACTTGATATAGGTGTAATTTAGAGGTATCAGAGTACTGTATGGATATAGGCGTGATTTACAGGTATCGGGTTTCTGAACTGGCTGGATGTGTAATGGACAGATATCGAAGTGCTGTATGGAAATAGGTGTGATGTACAGGTATCGGGTGTTGAACTGGCTAGATGTGTAATGGACAGATAGATGGGATGTACTTTGCTGATAGTAACTTTCGTGCTCGAATGACACTCTGTCCCCGTATCCGTACTTAACCTAATTAATAAATATGGTCTTCCTAGTGTAGCGTCTCGTCTTCATTCCGCTTTAAACCGATGCAAATTGAAGGGCTGCTCCGAAAGTTATGCTAATTAACTTCTGGAGCAGTTCTTTTTGTGTACATATGGCAAAGGGTTGATGCGAAAGTAGCCGCTGAGCATGCTGCAAGCCGAGAAACTCGGCTTAGAGAGCCGAAAGTAGCCGCTGAGCATGCTGCAAGCCGAGAAACTCGGCTTAGAGAGCCGAAAGTAGCCGCTGAGCGTGCTGCAAGCCGAGAAATTCGGCTTAGAGAGCCGAAAGTAGCTGCTGAGTGTGCTGCAAGCCGAGAAACTCGGCTTAGAGAGCCGAAAGTAGCCGCTGAGCGTGCTGCAAGCCGAGAAACTCGGCTTAGAGAGCCGAAAGTAGCCGCTGAGCATGCTGCAAGCCGAAAAACTCGGCTTAGAGAGCGGGAAGTAACCGCTGAGCGTGCTGCAAGCCGAGAAACTCGGCTTAGAGCGGAGAAAGCAGCCAACGCATCTGCACTAATTCTAGAAAAAGGGAGCTACAAGACTCAACCAGCCTTGAAGCTCCCTTATTCAAATAAGCGAGTGGCGCTAACAATCGCCACCTACTCCACTTCTATAAAGTAACGCAGCGCTTGCGGGATCTCCTTTTGCCAGAAGCCCCATTGATGCTTGCCGTCTTTCTCTTCATAGAAGATGTTGGCGCCCTTGTGCTCCAGCAGGGCACGCGTGTTGCGGTTCAGTGCGACGAAGTCGTAGACACCGCGGTCTGTCTCATAAGCGTCTTCCTGAAGGCCAACGATCATATAAATGTCCAGCCAGCTAAGATCGAGGGCGTTGCCTACTATGCTCTGAGAGCTGGCGTAGAAAGCGCCGGACATCGACATTACTCGTGTAAAGAGCTGTGGATACGACAACGCCAGATGCAGCGAGACCGTACCTCCGAGCGAGTCGCCCGCTAACACCCGGTGCTCAGGCTCGCGACGTACCGGATATTTCTCTTCAATAAAAGGCACAAGCTCCTCAGCGAAAAAGCGGAGGTAAGCTTCATGACGATTACCGTCCGCCGCGTATTCCTCAGTGCGCACTTTTTTGTCGACATCAACGCCTACTATAATGAAAGGCTCCAGCCCTTCATCCAATATCAGCTGCGTCGCCGTCGTCGCTACTCGGCCAAAGTTGAAGAAATCCTCTCCATCCTGACAATAGATAACAGGATAGCTTAGCACTTCATTATAGCCCGGCGGGAGAAATACGCGCAGATTGCGCTGCCCTTCGGCCAAGTAACGGCTGTCTACCGTTTCCTTCAAAATCGTTCTTTTCAAATAGCGTGCATCAGTCATGCTCAAAACTCCTTATCTGAATTGAATGGATTACCGTTGTTGTGGGTAAACAATAGTAAGGTGTATACGGGAAATGGGGCGAAAACAAGCTGTTGTATTATGCTGTACTACTAAATTTCGGACGCTGTAGCATATACAATTCCTTAACAGAATGGTTAGAATAAGCGAAAAAACAACGGTTTTTTTGTTTTTTGCTTTGACCATTTTCATTAAACAGGGTTATAATAATTCTATAACAGAGGTACCCGATTTTCAAATATTTCGATTGAGGTGAGCGTTCAAAATGAGCAAACTGCCATACGAAGTTCAAACGGAACCGGTTACGCCGCTATCTGTATTGTCACTCGATGGAGACGTAATTAATCCGGATCTGATGCCGGATTTGACTGATGAGCAACTGAAAGAAATTATGTATCGCATGGTATTCACACGCACATGGGACGAGCGTGCCGTTAACCTGGGCCGCCAAGGCCGTCTTGGCTTCTATGCTCCTGTATCGGGACAAGAGGCTTCGATGATCGGCAGCGAATACGCGCTGAACAAAGACGATTTTATCTGCCCTGGCTATCGTGACATGCCTCAGCTAGTATGGCATGGCCTGCCTCTGTACCAGGCATTCCTATATTCCCGCGGTCATCAACACGGCGGTCAAATTCCTGAAGACGTGCATGTTCTCATGCCGCAAATCATCATCGGCGCTCAGATTCTTCATGCAACTGGCGTAGCGATGGCATTCAAGAAAAAAGGCGAGAAGCGCGTTGCGATTACGTACACGGGCGATGGCGGTTCGTCGGAAGGCGACTTCTACGAAGGCCTGAACTTTGCAGGTGTGTTCAAACTGCCTGTTATCTACGCTGTACAAAACAACGGCTACGCGATTACGACACCTTTCGAGAAGCAAACAGCTGCGTTGTCGATCGCTCACAAAGCGGTTGCGGCTGGCATCAAAGGCGTGCAAGTTGACGGCATGGACGTTCTTGCTGTTATTAAAGCCGTTAGAGACGCTGCTGAACTGGGACGTAACGGTGAAGGCGCGACATTAATCGAGATGCTGACTTACCGTTTCCGTCCTCACTCCATGGCGGATGACGCGACGAAATACCGTACGAAGGACGAAGAAGCAGAATGGGCGCTGAAAGATCCGCTGACCCGCTTCGGCAAGTTCCTGGAGAAAAAAGGCCTTTGGACAGAAGAAGATACAGCCCGCGTAAAAGAAGAAGCAAAAGCAGCGGTTAACGAAAACATCAAAAAAGCGGAAGCAGTAGAGAAAATGACTGTTGCCGGCTTGATCGATACAATGTTCGAAACAACACCGCAATACTTGGAAGAGCAAAAGGCTGATTTTCAATAAAAGGGGAGGATGAAACGATCATGGCTCAAATGAATATGCTTGAAGCGATTCGCGATGCGATGCGCGTAGAACTGAAACGTGACTCCAACGTGCTCATCTTCGGTGAGGATGTAGGTAAAGTCGGCGGTGTATTCCGCGTAACGGAAGGCTTGCAGGAAGAATTCGGAGAAGAGCGCGTATTCGATACGCCGCTGGCTGAATCCGCAATCGGAGGTTTGGCAGTAGGTATGGGCGTGCAAGGCTTGCGTCCAATCGCCGAGATCCAATTCGTAGGCTTCATTTACGAAGCACTTGACCAAATGTTCATCCAGGCTGCGCGTATGCGTTACCGTTCCGGCGGTCGCTACAACGCACCAATCGTATTCCGTACGCCGTTCGGCGGCGGTGTCAAAGCAGCTGAGCTGCATACGGATTCCCTGGAAGGTCTGGCTGTACAGACTCCTGGTATTAAAGTGGTTATTCCATCCAATCCATACGATGCAAAAGGTCTGATGATCTCCGCGATTCGCGACAACGACCCGGTATTCTTCATGGAGCATCTGAACTTGTACCGTGCATTCAAAGCTGACGTTCCAGAAGGCGAATACACCGTTGAGATTGGTAAAGCAAACGTGGTTCGTGAAGGAAGCGACGTAACGATCATCGCTTACGGCATGATGGTTCATACAGCGGTGAAAGCAGCAGATGAGCTCGAGAAGCAAGGCATCAAAGCGGAAGTGATCGACCTTCGTTCCCTAGTGCCGCTTGATATCGATACCATCGTGGCATCTATCCAAAAAACAAACCGTGCAATCGTCGTTCAAGAAGCGCAAAAAACTTCCGGCGTAGCTGCTGAAGTTATCGCGCAAATCAACGAAAAAGCGATTCTGCACCTGGAAGCGCCAGTGCTTCGCGTAGCGGGTCCGGATACGGTATATCCGTTCGCTCAAATCGAAGATCAATGGCTGCCTACGCCAGCACGCATCGTGGCTGCGGCTCAAAAAGTTATCAATTTCTAATTTAATGGACGGAACATTTTTTAAAGGAGGTTATGATCGGTGGCTAAATTCGAATATCGATTCCCAGAGCTAGGCGAAGGCCTGCATGAGGGCGAAATCATCAAAGTGCTGATTAAGCCGGGCGCGACAGTGACGGACGATGACATTATTATGGAAGTACAAAACGATAAAGCTATCGTCGAAGTACCTTGCCCGGTTAACGGCAAAGTGCTGGAAGTATTGGTGAAGGACGGTCAGGTATGCCATGTTGGCGAACTGGTAGCTGTAATTGAGGCGGAAGGCGACCTTCCTGAGCAAGCGACTCCTGCTGCGGCTGAAGAGCCGAAGAAGGAAGAGGCAGCTCCTGCAAGCGCACCTGCTGCAGCTCCTGCTCCTGAAGCTAAAGCAACGAACACTCAAGTATTGGCAACACCAAGCGTACGCAAATACGCTCGCGAGAAAGGTGTAGACCTGACTCAAGTGAGCGGTACAGGCAAAAACGGACGCATCACGCGTGACGATGTGAACGGATTCGGCGGAGCACCTGCAGCTGTAGAAGCGGCAGCGCCTGCGGAAGAAAAAGCAGCTTCGGCTGGCGAGGCAAAAGCAGCAGCTCCAGTAGCGGCTGGCACACCTTACCGTCCAGAAGAGCGCGTACCGTTCAAAGGTATCCGCAAAGCGATCTCTAATGCAATGGTGAAGTCGGTTTACACGGCTCCGCACGTAACGATCATGGACGAAGTAGACGTTACTGAGCTGGTTGCCCTTCGCTCGAAATATAAGCCATACGCAGAGAAAAAAGGCTCCAAGCTTACGTATCTGCCGTTCATCGTGAAGGCCCTGGTAGCGGCTTGCCGCCAGTTCCCAATCATGAACTCCACGCTGGATGAGCAAAATCAAGAAATCGTATACCGCAAGTACTACAACATCGGTATCGCTACCGATACGGACAACGGCTTGATCGTTCCGGTTATCGAAGATGCTGACCGCAAAAACATCTTTATGGTTGCTGACACGATTCGTGATCTGGCTGTACGCGGCCGCGACGGCAAGCTTGCTGCGAACGAACTGAGAGGCAGCACGATTACGATCTCGAACATCGGTTCCGCAGGCGGCATGTTCTTTACTCCAGTTATCAACTTCCCTGAAGTTGCGATTCTGGGTACAGGCCGCATCTCCGAGAAGGCGATTGTACGCGACGGCGAGATTGTAGCAGCACCTGTTATGGCATTGTCCCTGAGCTTCGACCACCGTCTGATTGACGGCGCAACAGCACAAAACTTTATGAACTATATCAAACAGTTGCTGGCACAGCCTGAGCTGTTCATAATGGAGGTCTAACAAATGGTAGTTGGAGATGCTTCCTTAGATATTGATACTCTAGTCATTGGCGCAGGTCCTGGCGGTTACGTAGCCGCTATCCGCGCAGCACAGCTTGGTCAAAACGTATTGGTCGTAGATAAAGAGTATGTCGGCGGCGTGTGCTTGAACGTTGGCTGTATCCCGTCCAAAGCGCTGATTTCGGCAGCTCACCAATATGAGTCTGTAAGCCACGCTTCCGCTTTCGGTATCGAAGTGGGCGAAGCGAAGGTTGACTTTAGCAAGGTGCAAGAATTCAAAAACGGCATTGTGAAGAAGCTGACTGGCGGCGTTGCTTCGCTGCTGAAAGCGAACAAAGTGCAATTCTTCCAAGGCGAAGTGATGTTCATTAACGAAAACGAAGCTCGCGTATTCAACGATCAAGAAGCGCCGCGCTATCGTTTCAAAAACTGCATCATCGCGACTGGTTCCCGTCCAATCGAGCTGAAGGCGTTCCCTTACGGCGGACGCATCGTGTCCTCGACAGGCGCATTGTCGCTGCCTGAAATTCCGAAGAGCCTTGTCGTAATCGGCGGCGGCTACATCGGTATCGAGCTTGGCCAAATGTACTCCAAGTTTGGCACGAAAGTAACGGTAATCGAAGGTTCCGATTCCGTACTTCCAGGCTTCGACAAAGATATGTCTTCCATCGTTGCGAAGAAGCTGAAAGCGAAAAACGTAGACATCGTAACAGGCGCTCAAGCGAAAAGCGCAGAGCAAACGGATAAAGATGTAACAGTTACCTACACAGTAGGTGACAAAGAGGAAAAAGTAACAGCGGACTACCTGCTTGTTACGGTTGGCCGCCGCCCGAACACGGATGGCGAGCTTGGCCTTGACCTGATTGGCGTGAAAACAACAGATCGCGGTCTGGTTGAAGTTGACCAACAATGCCGTACCAGCATTCCGCACATCTTCGCAATCGGCGATATCATCGCAGGACCAGCGCTTGCGCACAAAGCGATGTACGAAGGCCGCGTAGCGGCTGAAGCGATCGCAGGACAACCAAGCGTGATCGATTACAAATGCGTACCGGCTGTATGCTTCTCCGATCCGGAATGCGCAAGCGTAGGCCTGAGTGAGAAAGAAGCGAAGGAGCAAGGCCACAACGTGAAAGTGGGCAAATTCCCATTCGCTATCAACGGCCGCGCAATGTCGCTTAACGCTACAGAAGGCTTTGTGAAGCTGGTAGCAGACGCTGATTCCGGTCTGGTACTGGGAGCGCATATCGTAGGCCTTGAAGCTTCCAACATGATCGCTGAGCTTGCTCTGGCAATCGAGATGGGCGCAACACTTGAAGATATCGCACTGACAATCCATGCTCACCCAACTTTGGGCGAGATCGTATTGGATGCGGCTGAAGTTGCACTTGGCCATCCGATCCATACGGTTGCTAAGTAATTCACTTAGCCGACTTGATCTAAATTAGCTTGAATGAGAAGCCTCGCTGGCCTTTAAGGCACAGCGGGGTTTCTTTGCGTTCACAACAACCTTCACATGTATGGCTTTGCATGAATTTCATGCGGTTTCCTTTGCCTATCGCTTTTTGCATATATTATAATGAAGAAACAAAATGCGCAGATGATGAGAAGGGGCTGAATCAGCATGAATCAAGAAGAACAAAAACGATCGAGTGAATCACGAACGATTATGACGCAGCTCATTTTCCCTTTGGATACGAATCATTACGATACCATGTTCGGCGGCAAGCTGATGGAGTATATGGATAAGGTAGCCGCGATTGCGGCCATGAGACATGCGAGAACAAGAGTGGTGACGGCGTCAACAGACAGCCTTGATTTTCTTGCGCCGATCAGGGTCGGCGAAGTCATCGAGGTGGAGGCGTTCGTTTCTTGGACGCATCGCAGCTCCATGGAAATTTACGTCTCCGTCACGGCGGAGAATCTGTACGCTGGGACGCGTGCGGTTACGGTGACCGCCTTTTTCACTTTTGTTGCGCTCGGTGAGGACGGCAAGCCATGCCCGGTTCCTTCCGTTGTACCGGAGAGTGAATTGGAGCGCCAGCTGTTCGCCACAGCGCCAGATCGGCATCAGCTGCGCAAAAAACGGAAGAAAGACAGGCTGGGCAACTAATTACAAGTAATGTTATAATAATAGTTATTTTGCGAAAGAAAGCTTGCTTTAAGAGATAGAAGCACAAGCTTTTCGTATAGAATGACGTCGATGATGGCGATTATGATAAAGGAGGGTCTCCTATGAGCACGAGTGAACAGGCTTATTTGCAATTATTAAGGGATGTGCTGCAGGGTGGCGTCCGCAAGGAAGATCGTACAGGGACCGGGACGATCTCCACGTTCGGCTATCAGATGAGATTCCCGCTCAGCGAGGGCTTTCCGCTTCTGACGACGAAGCGTGTACCCTTCAAGCTTGTAGCGAGCGAATTGCTTTGGTTTATTAAAGGGGATACGAACATCCGCTATTTGCTTCAACATAACAACAACATTTGGAATGAATGGGCATTTAAGCGCTGGGTAGAGAGCGAAGCTTATTCGGGACCGGATATGACGAATTTCGGATTGCGCTCCCAGACGGACTCGGCATTCGCCGCCCAATATGAAGGGCAGATGGAAGCGTTCAAGGAGCGTATTTTGACCGATCCCGATTTTGCAGCTCAATATGGAGAACTAGGCAATGTCTATGGGAAGCAGTGGAGAGATTGGAAGACGACTCAAGGCGGAACCATCGACCAGCTTAAGGATGTCATCTCAACGATTAAGAGCAACCCGGAATCCAGAAGGCTTATCGTATCGGCCTGGAATCCTGAGGATGTGCCGACGATGGCTCTTCCGCCATGTCATACAATGTTCCAGTTCTATGTGTCTGAGGGCAAGCTCTCTTGCCAGCTATACCAAAGAAGCGGTGATATTTTCCTGGGTATTCCGTTCAATATCGCGAGCTACGCGCTTTTGACGCACCTGATCGCACATGAATGCGGGCTGGGAGTAGGCGATTTTGTTCATACGCTTGGCGATGCCCACATTTATTCGAACCATATGGAACAGATTGAGATTCAGCTGTCCCGTGATCCGAAGCCGCTGCCGAAGCTGCTATTGAATACGGACAAGCAATCGGTATTTGATTTTGAAATGGAAGACTTGATGCTCGAAGCTTACAATCCGCATCCGTCGATCAAAGCACCCGTAGCGGTGTAAGGGGAGGAGGAACAGACGATGACGATTACGTTAATAGCGGCAATGGACCGGAACCGGGCTATTGGTGTCCGCAACACTCTTCCTTGGCGCTTGCCTGGAGACTTGGCGTATTTCAAGAGAATGACGACAGGCAAGACCGTGCTAATGGGCAGAAAAACGTTCGAATCGCTCGGCAAACCGCTGCCGAACCGGCGCAATGTCGTCCTCTCTCGCCAGACGGATTTGCATCTTGAGGGTTGTGAAGTGATTCATAATCTGGAGGATGCGATACAGATGTTCGGAGAGGAAGATCTCATGATTATTGGCGGTGCGGAGATCTATGCGCTGGCCTTGCCTCATGCGGATCGGATATTGTTGACCGAAGTGGAAACGGAAGTCGATGAGGCGGATGCGTATTTCCCGGTATTTGATGAGAGTGCATGGAGACTTGCCAGCAGCGAGTTCAAAGCGAAAGATGATCGGAATCCCTATGACTTCACATTCCAAAATTATGAACGCATCTAAAATAGAGCGTGTTAAAGCGGCTGATGTACGAACAATATGTCATAAAGTGCAAATGATTGTACGGATAGTCCATTAACGTGATCATTAGAGGAATGCTAGCATGTTATAATAAGTCACCGGATTTGGCACAGCACGCTGTGTTCAATAATATATGGATTCCCGCAAGTGGTCTCATATCGTATCTTGTACGTGTACGTGAAGCAACCGGGAAACAGGGATGGAGGAAATTCGATCATGTCTACACCAACTGGATTTATGGAATATCAGCGCGAATTGCCGGCCGATCGCGACCCGCTTGAGCGCATCAAGGATTGGAACGAATTTCATAAGCATTTGTCCGACGAACAGTTGCGCACCCAAGGCGCACGCTGTATGGATTGCGGAACGCCTTATTGCCATACAGGCATGGAGCTCGCCGGATCGGTGTCCGGTTGCCCGGTCAACAACCTGATTCCCGAGTGGAACAACCTGATCTACAGAGGACTGTGGCGCGAGGCGTTGGAGCGCCTGCACAAGACGAATAACTTCCCTGAGTTCACGGGCCGTGTATGCCCGGCGCCATGCGAAGGCTCTTGTACGGTCGGCCTTATCGGGGATGCCGTCACAATCAAGACGATCGAACAAGCGATTATCGATCGCGGCTTTGAAGAGGGTTGGGTTGTTCCTCAGCCTCCTAAAGTGCGTACCGGCAAGCGTGTAGCAGTCGTAGGCTCCGGCCCTGCTGGCATGGCTACGGCCGCTCAATTGAACAAAGCGGGCCATACCGTTACGGTATATGAGCGTGCCGATCGCATCGGCGGATTGCTCACATACGGCATCCCGACGATGAAGCTGGAGAAGCATGTCGTACAGCGCCGTGTAGACTTGATGACAGAAGAGGGCATCGAGTTTGTCACGAATACGGAGATCGGCAAAGATATTACAGCAAGCGAGCTGTTGGAGAAATTTGATGCAGTTGTTCTGTGCGGCGGCGCGACGCGCGCACGCGATGTAGATATCGAGGGACGCGATCTGAACGGCGTGCATATGGCGATGGACTATTTGAACGGCACAATCAAGAGCTACCTGGACTCCAATCTGGAAGACGGCAACTATATTTCCGCAAAAGATAAGGATGTTATCGTTATCGGTGGCGGCGATACAGGTACAGACTGTGTAGCAACGGCGCTACGCCATGGCTGCAAGTCGGTTACGCAATTCGGTACGCATGCGAAAGCTCCGCTTGAGCGCGATCAGATTAGCAACCCTTGGCCGCAATTCCCGAACGTCTATACGCTGGATTATGCGCAAGAGGAAGCAAAAGCGCTATACGGCGAAGATCCTCGTGCATTTTCCGTCCTGACGAAAAAGTTTGTAGGCGACGAGAATGGCGTCCTGAAGGAGCTTCACACGGTACAAATCGAGCGTACGGTTGACGAAACCGGCCGCAAAATCTATAAAGAAATTCCGGGAACGGAAAAGGTATGGCCAGCAGATCTGGTCTTCATCGCGGTAGGCTTTGAAGGTCCGGAAACAACGCTGATCGAGCAGCTTGGTCTAGCACAGGATCGTCGTTCCAATGTGAAAGCTCCGTATGGCAAATACACGACGAATGTCGACAAGGTATTCGCAGCTGGCGATATGCGCCGCGGACAAAGCTTGGTGGTCTGGGCGATCAACGAAGGCCGCGAGGCTGCCCGTGAAGTGGATAAGTATTTGATGGGCTCATCGATGCTTCCATAAGCAGCGCCTCTATGTTAGGCTATACCTATAGGTTTCATAAGGAAGCGCCCTAGGGCGCTTTTCTTGCTTGTCCAGATTCTGTGGGAATGGAGAGAGAAGATATGATTAAATACGGTTCAGACCAGATAACGGAGCTTCGGTTTACTCGCTTTGATGCATCAATGGAGCGCCGCGACGATCAATGGGTAGATATCGTGCTTCGGCCGACAGTAGATGAGGGCACGCCTGTACCGGATGATCTGATCCAATTCACCCTCTATGTGATCTGCACGCTGGATGGCACGATTGTCCAGATGGTCCCTCAGGATGAGGATTGCGACTGTGAATATCAGCTGACATTCAGTGAGAAAGAACAGGTGAGCGCCTATATGACGCAACCCGCTATTCAGGAAGCGATTTCTAACCTGACTCCCCCGCAATAAGGCAAGTTGTGGTAAAATTATGGATAGATCCTGCGTAGGAGGAGAGGCAGATGTCTGCAGAGCATGCCTATGTGTTAACACCAACCGATGTTCACAACATACGCAACTATGTGCATCATAAGTATGCCTCTATGCCAAGCGATCAGCGTGCGGAGATCGTCGCAGACGCAGTTGCGCGCATCATTCATAATCAATTGCCGGACTTTGATCCCGAGACGAAGAAGCAATTAACCTACCGGCTCATTCGCTCGACGGTACTGGAGCAGCAGCGCCCCGTCAGTCCCGACGATATTTACGTCATGTGTATGGAGCTTGATCTGGAGAATCCGGCAGTAGCGGAGCCGCTGCGCAAGTGGACAAGAGAGCAGGAAGCTTCATGGAGGGGCCTGAGTTCCGCCAGCATACCCCTCGGGGGACGGATGAATGGCGAATCAGACGTTGCTGTTGTCATCCCGCTGCCTTCTGCAAGCGCAGCGATAATCAGGAAGCAGCGCCGAAGAAGCTTCATACTCTATGGGACATTGACGGCAGTCGTGATAGCGGCATCTATGCTTTTTGGCTGGTCCTTGACGGATGAACGGGTGCAAGAGCTTTCAGCCAATGGAGCGGAGAGCGGGATGCTGGTTCCTGCAGAGGCTCCTGCCGCATCGCCCAATGAATTGCCGGCGGAGCTTAAGTATGCCGCTATTGATAAGGACAAGCTTGTTGCTTTTCTGGAGAACAAATCTTCGATTCTAGCAGATTCGTTTTATATAGACGCCATTATGAAAACAGCGAAGGAGTTTGATATTCATCCCGTTTTCCTGATCGCCATCACGGGCCAGGAGCAGGGGTTTGTCCCGCGAAAGCATGAGCGGGCGAAGGAAATCGCCAACAATCCCTTTAACGTCTTTCATAGCTGGCAAGAATTCAATACGACGATTGAGCAATCGTCGCAGATTGCGGCAAGAACCATTACGAGACTGAGCAAGGACAGGCCGTCTGAGGTAGACCCGTTTACATGGATTAACCGGGAATATGCAGAAGACCCTAATTGGTCGAAGGGCGTGCGCACCATTTTCACTTCCATAATGAAGACATTGGAGACGTCCTGATGACTAGAGTTGACCAAAGGAGCGAGCCCAGTTGAAGACACTAATCATTGCGGAGAAACCCGACATGGGACGCAATATCGCGGCCGCTATCGATCCCAGAGCCAAAAATCACCGTACCTATATAGAAGGCGAACACTACATCATTACGTGGGCCATCGGCCATTTGATCGGCTTAGCCGAGCCCGATGCTTATGATGATAAGTACAAGCGCTGGAATATTGGCGACCTGCCTATCATTCCAGAAGTATTCAAGCTGGTACCCAACAAAAAAACGATGGATCAGCTGAAAGTGATCAAAGAACTGGCGAAGCGATGCGATTCGCTTGTGAACGGCTGCGACGCCGGGAGAGAGGGGCAATACATCTTCTCCCTCATTCAGCGCCATCTGAAGCTGCGCCAACCCGTCAAGCGACTCTGGATATCGGATTTGACGCCGGAGACGATACGAAGAGGCTTCGCGGAGCTTAGAGAAGGCTCCGAATATGATAACTTGACGAAAGCCGCGACGGCTCGAAGCGAGGCCGACTGGCTGATTGGCATGAACGGCTCGCGCGCTTTTACAACAAAACATAATGTATTATTGTCCGTCGGCCGGGTACAGACGCCCGTTCTGGCGCTTATCTATGACCGCCAAAAAATAATCGAGACCTTCGATTCGCTGAAATTTTATGAAGTGGAGGCCAAATTTCTTCAAGAAGATACAGCGTATCGCGGATTATGGCAGGGCGAGCGGCTGACCGATCCCAAGAAGGCGGAAGCGATCGCCGCGAAGGTGAAGGGGAAAACCGGATCGATCGCGTCGTATGAAGTGAAGGATGTGAAGGAGTATCCGTTCAAGCTGTATGATCTGACGCTCTTGCAGCGGGAAGCGAACGGCAAATTCGGATTTTCGGCGAAGAAGACGCTGGATACGGCGCAAGCCTTGTACGAGAAACATAAGGTGATCACGTATCCCCGTACCAATTCCAACTATGTAACGGAGCAGAACATTCCGGAGATGCACAAGACCTTGTCCTCTTTGCATGGCACTTCGTACGACGAGTGGGCCAAGGGAGCAAATAAAAGTCTCGTGAATAAGGGTAATAAGTTCATTTGCAATCCAGCGAAGGTCGAGGATCATCATGCCATTCTGCCGACGCACCGGAAGGCTAGCGGACTTTCACCCGATGAAGCCAAGCTGTATGATCTCATCGTACGCCGATTCCTGTCACAGTTCTATCCGGCAGCGGAATACAAATCCCATACGGTACTGACCGAGGTGGAGCAAGAAACATTCAAAACGACGGTGAAGGAGCTTCTCAGCTTAGGCTGGAAGGTGCTTTACGCTGATCAGAAGAAAGAACGGCCCAAAGGCGGCAAGAGGGACAAGGACGACGATTCCGAGGATGAAGAAGAAGTGCTGGAGCCGTTCTCTGTGAATCCGGCGGCGAGTGTGAAATGCACAGATGCCGCAATGAAAGAGAAGGAGACGCAGCCTCCCAAGCATTATACGGAAGGTACGCTGCTGAAGGCGATGGAAAGCGCAGGCAAGCAGATCGAGGACGAAGAGGTTCGGGATGCGATGAAGGATTCCGGTCTTGGCACGCCTGCTACCCGCGCGGCTACAATCGAGAGGCTTAAAAACGTAGGATATGTAACGATGCAGGGCAAACGGATCATGATTTCCCAGAAGGGGCGAACGGCAATTGAGCTGATCCGCGCAGCCGGTGTGGAGTTGTTGACCTCACCGGAGATGACCGGCATGTGGGAGCGCAGGCTGAATGAGATCGCCAGAGGCAGCGCGTCGGATGCTACTTTTATGGAAAATGTGAAGAAGTTCGCCACGATGATCGTAGATAAGGTTCGCCAACAAGCAAGAGCCGATATCAAGGCATTCGAAGGAGACGAGAAGCCGGGGAAAGGGAAGTCCGCCAGAGGACAGCGTTCCACGCGCAGCACTTCGTCAGGGCGCACGAGTCGGACAAGCAGCGGCCCATCAGGAGCTTCATCAAGCGCACCGGCTAAAAGCACGGCTGTCAAAGAACGCGCCGAAGCGCCAGGAGACGGCACGATTGCGGCATGCCCCCGCCCGGGCTGCGGCGGCAGATTGTTTATGGGGCGGAAGGGGTATGGGTGTACCCATTACCGGAGCGGCTGCTCGTTCGTCATCTGGAAGGAAAGCTTCGGTCGCAGCTTGACGGATGCTCAGGTACGGGCCATTGCGGAGAAAGGCAAAACCGCCAAGCTGAAGCTGACCATGGCTGACGGAACGGAGACGCAAGGCAAGATCGTGCTGAGAAATGAGGCGACTGGCGAGCTGGCTGTAGAAGCTGATCGCTAATCGCGGTTCAAGTAACGATGAATCGTATCGGGTACCTCTACAAGCTTATCTAATGTAAAGAAAGCGCCTTTTGGCTGCACATCAATCTGTACGACATTGTAATGCCATTCTTCAGGCGTGCGCACATGAATGGCGTGAATGCCTGCGGTTAAGGCTGGCACAACATCTGTACGAATGGAATTGCCGATCATCCACGTATGCTCGCGGTCAAAGGTGCCATGCTGCAAGATCTGCTCCAAAGCAGCGTTATTCTTCAACTGTCTAATATAGATACGTGAGCTGAAATAACGTTCCAGTCCCATTCGCTCTATCTTGCGTTGTTGAATCAGAAGCTCGCCGCCCGTGTAGAGATGCAGCTCGTGTCCAGAGGAAGCAAGCTCATCTAGCGTATGCTCCATGTTGGGATAAGGCTCGGTCTCATGATCGTATACGCTGATGCCGAGCTTCCACAAAAAATCCTCTTCCAGGACCGAGCGTTTTCTTCCAGTTGTATCGCTGTAGTAAGTGTAGGTGTCAAGGAACGACTGGGGGAAATGCTCACTCTTGAAACCGGTAACACCAATAAGCGCGATGTCCCGTTCCATTTGCTTGTCGCGAATCGCTTCGGGCGTGACGATGCCATAGCCGCTGAACCAGGTGGACATGGAATCCACGAACTGATCCACGACAAAAAAGAAGTATTTGTTGCAATAAATCAATGTATCGTCCAAATCAAATAATATATGTTGTTTCATGACAGGTCAGTCTCCTTCTCATAAGCCGTTGCTTCTATTGCTGTTGTATGACCAATCTACCGCAAATGGCAGGCAATAGTCAATGAGCGGCTGCGTAACTTGTCTGGCGGGGGCATAGGACGGTTCGTGCTTCCGCATAATGTAAGTGGAGGTGATCGGATGCCGTTCAACAAAAGCGAGAAGACCCACAATCAGCAGGACAACGCAAGCCAAAAGGAAGAGGCGATCACGCCGAAGACGGATAAGCAAGCGAAACGTCCTCCAAGCCTGAACGGAATTGACAAACAGCCGTAGGGCAGGAAAAAAGAGGAGAGAGCCGCTAGAGTAGCTGCTCTCTCCTCTTCATTAGGCATATTTCAACTGGCTGGCCACCAGCTGGTTCTTAATAAAGGCGATACGCTTGCGAACATAGAAATCGCGGCTATCGCTTCGCAGATCTCTAGGGCTGATCACCTCCTCTGTATCGTTATCAAGAATAACGAGCCGCCCGTCATTATAAAACTTAAACGTTAAGTCTCGTGAGGAGCGTCCTCTCTCTACAAAGCGGAAATTTTCACAGTTGGATTTCATGGTGATCTAGCCTCCTTCAAGGATATGTTTTGTAATATTCAGAACATTTGTTCTTGTTTTTATTATAGCAAACATTTGTTCGTGTGGAAAGAGTTTTTTATTTACTTTAAACTAGATTCATAGAAGGCTGGCATCGAGCAGAAGGAGTGCGGAACATGTTAAGAATTAAGGGTTTGTCGAAGCGGATCCCGGGCGGTCCAAAGGTGCTTAATGATATTAGCTTCGAGGCGTATGAAGGCGACTTCATCGCCGTGAAGGGAAGCAGCGGAAGCGGGAAGTCGATGCTGCTGAAATGTCTGGCGCTGCAGGAGAGCTGGAGCTCCGGTACATACATGTTCAATGGGAAGGATGTATTCAAGGAAGGTATTCTGGCTAAGCGGAAAGTGAAGCAGCAGGTTGCTTATCTGGAAGAGAAGCCATTCCTGTTCCCGGATAAAAGCGGATTGAAAAACGTCATCATCGGCTCTGTTAGCCAAACGCCCGCATGGCGGCGATGGACAGGCATGGTTCGCAGCGACGATTATATGGGCGCAATGGACATGATTGAGAAACGAGGGCTGCTGGATAAAGCAAAATTGCCTGCCAAGCACTTGAGCGGCGGCGAGCGGCAGCGTATGGCGATCGCAAGAGCTTTGGTTCACGGGGCGAAAGTTATTGTGGCCGACGAGCCGGTGTCGGGACTGGACCCGCATGCGGCGGATGCGGTGCTGAGCGAGCTGAAGGCACTGTGCAAAAACGAAGGCATCATCGTCATTGCCGTTCTGCATCAGGGCGATTGGGCAGAGCGGTATGCGGACCGCATATTGGGCCTGAACAAAGGCAATCTCGTGCTTGATGTATACGGAAGACGACTAACAGAACGCGAGAAGATGCAGCTGTAATGGTCCGAGCGCCACGCGGCATACAATGAACCATCTTAAGTACAGGATGGTGAAAGCATATGGCTCCTCAAGCGCCTCTTGTCATACAGACGGCAAAGGCAACGTTCCCCAAGGCGGATTTGTCCCTGCCATACGTAAGCGGCGGTACGAGTGCCGAGGCGGATGCCCGGATCAATCAAGCGATACTCGCGGCTGCTCAGCAGCTTGTCAATAGCCAAGGAAGTCTGGAAGATCCGCGCGCGGAGATGATCGCTTATTATGAAGTGAAGACGAACGAAAAGGATGTGCTCAGCCTCTCGTTATTTAATTACGCCTATACGGGAGGCGCCCATGGCATGACGCTTCAGAAATCGCTGACATTCAAAGCCTCGACAGGCAAGGTTTACAGTCTTAGCGAGCTGTTCAAGCCTGGCAGTGATTATGTGGCCCGGATTAATGAATTTGTCGTCCAGGGCATAGAGGAACGGGATATTCCCACATTGGAGCCGTTCAAGAGCATTGCGCCGGATCAGCCCTTTTATATTGCGGACCGTTCGCTTGTCATTTATTTCGGATTATATGAGCTGGCTGCATATGTTTATGGTTTTCTGTATTTTCCGATATCGGTCTACGCTCTTCAAGATATGATTAATGAAGAAGGGCCGCTTGGTCCTATGCTCGCAAATGACTAACATGAGGGAGTAAATTATGATCGTTACGTATTGGCTCGCCGCTGCCTTGGCGCTGCTAGTGCTGGCAGCGGCTTTCATCCGGGCAAAACGAAGTGCGCGGAATCGCGAAGAGAGCAGCCATTCGGCGCGGCATCAATTCCCGGCCGACGAAGCTGCCGTGCAAGCGAACGCCTTTGCCAAAGCTTCTCCGCTAAAGGAGCGGTTATTCGAACCGGCGGTTAAGCGTGAGCAGCCGTTAGTCCTAATTGTGGACGACGGGAATGCCTTGCGCATGCTGATGGCCGAGATGCTGCAGGAGGAAGGCTATTGCGTGCTGCAGGCTTGTACGGGACGGGAGGCCATTGACACATGGCTGAGCGAAAAGCCGGATTGCGTCCTGCTGGATATCCGGCTGCCGGATATAAGCGGTATTGACGTTCTGAGGGAAATTCGCAAGGCCAACAATCTGGCACCTGTAGCGCTCATGACGGCATTCGCCGACGCGGATATGCTGGCGGAAGCCAGAAAGCTTGTCTTTCATTGCTTGCTCGACAAACCATTTGATCTGCTTCATGTGAAGCAAGCCGTACGCGAAATGGCCGGCGGCATGCATCACCGGGAGATCAGTTAATCGAAACCTCTGACTTGCTGGATGCAGGGTCAGAGGTTTTTTTGCATTCTCCATAAATGGACTGTGTTGCATGCCCTGAAGTCTCTTCACATAGAGTAGGGTATGGAGGTGGGGACATGATTGCCGCTTATATCGGGTTGCTGTTATCTGCCCTAGTATGCGTGCTGATCTTCGGGTTGGCTTATAAAGCCAGCAATGGCTATCGGACCAGCAGGTATCAGAGTATGATGCGCTACGGCAAAGAAACGCAAGCCATGCAAGACAGGCAGGATCTGTACCGATTCGGCTTGACCCAGCCGTTGCGTCGTGACAGAAGCGGCTGGCAGACGGCCGGTCTATCATTTGGCACGATGGCTCTGATCGGAAGCTCGGCACTGTGGTTCGGACCGGCAGTGGGGCAGGGGGGACTGTCCATCATCGGATTCGGCTTGCCGATCCTTGCGCTCTTCTATATATGTGTAAGCGGCAGCCTGGCGGAGATCGCCTCCGCTATGCCAACGGCAGGCAGCCTGTCACATACGTCGATTATTCTTGGAGGCATGAAATGGGGAAGAAGAGCCGGCTGGTTCCACCTTGCCGGCCATCTGGCGATGCTGGCGCTCTTCATTGGCGGATGCGCCTACTTGACGGACAGCTTCGCATCTTGGTATCTCGGATATGCCCCTTCAGTCGTCAGTTTCTTGTGTCTGGCTGCACTTATCGCAGTCGCGCAAGCTGCCTGCTTGCATTGGGGAGCTGCTTGGCTTGGCTGGCTGCATGGAGCGGGTATATGGCTGCAATTGCTAATTATTGGACTTGTGACGGGATCAATGCTATGGCTGCTTTGGCCGAATTCATATTCTGCTGCCGTTCTGTATCAATTCGATACGGCGAGCTTTATGGGGCATGTCCGCCCGGAATCCTATATGGTTGGTCTGCTGCTGCTTCTGAAGCTTTTTCTCGGGATGGACGGTGCGGCAGCCGGTGCGGAGGAGACGCTGGAGCCTCGAGTGCGAGTGCCTTGGGCGATTTATTTGTCCACCGCTTATACGTATATTGGCGGTCTGATTTTACTTACGGTCGTTACTTTGGCGGTCGCATATAGCTATGGGACAGGTACTCTGGTCCAATCGGCAATAGGAATGCCAGACAAGCCAAATATCGCGCTGTTCGCAGAGTCTGCCATTGCAAGCTGGGGTGGCTCGATGTTCATCGCTGTTCTAATTATCGCCTCATTATGGGCAAGCGGTCTTCAGTCCATGTCCGTCTGTGCTCGTGCAATGTTCAGCTTGGCGAGGGATGAATCCATTCCGTGCAGCCGCTTTATCGGACGTGTCACTCCTGAGGGAAGAATCACTTCCCACGGCAGTTGGGCTGCTGCCGGAATGGCTCTGCTTCTTCTGGGATGCGCACAGCTACGGTGGAATAACGAGTCGTTCGTCGGACTTTTAACTATATCTATCGTATTTCTGCACACCGCTTATGGAATTCCGATCGGGCTAAGGCTGAGAGAACGATTCGTTCGCCAATCGATCCGGCATGGAAGAAGCAAGAGCGGGAATGACGGGATCTGGCAGGACGCGCCGTGGCATCTTGGAGAATGGAGTCATCCTGTCAATGCGATTGCCTTTTGTTGGCTGGGCGTATGCGCTGCGCTTTCCATTGTCTTCTTGACGTGGGATGCGGCTATCGCCGCTCTCGTCCTCGGTCTGCTGTTGGTGCTTACCGAAGCATGGTCCGATTGGAGAGGAAGAGTGCATACACTTGGCAATGAAATGCGAAAGTAAAGTGGAGCAGGAGGAAGGAAATAGAGGCGGGAAATGAATTATTTCCTGCCCTTCATTTCCCGGGGAAGCGCAATAACGGACAGAAACTAAATGGTTTCGACAGCGGCTGTAAGGCTGGCAGAGAACATGTCGAAAGACAATGAAGTTCATATGCCATTTAACTAGTGTCATTAATCATTAATGGCACTAGTTTGTTTTCTTGCCAACTTCTCCCTGCGAAGCTTATAATGGACATAGTTAAACGAGATTAATAGAAAAGAGGAGCAGTCATGGACGCAGGCGATACGGCTACTCTAGCTTCGCTGCAAGTGGGGCAACCTCAGTTGCTGCAGCATGGCGCGAAACAAGTGCTCAGCGGAATATTCAAATCGGCTTCGGATGAAGCGAGGAAGGTACATCTTCTCGGCATTGAAGGGGATGGACAAGGCGATACCGTTCATCATGGCGGGCCTGACAAGGCCATCTGCGCCTACTTTGTGAACAGGTACCCGTATTGGTCGCAGCAGCTTGGCCGTCCCCTGCGGAACGGGGCGTTCGGCGAGAACTTTACGTTGACGGACTGGACAGAGGAAGAGCTGCATATCGGTGATATTGTCGGGATCGGTGATACCGTGCTGCAAGTCAGCCAGCCTAGGCAGCCTTGCTACAAGCTGGGCTTGCGCAATGAATGGCCGGAGCTGCCTGCATTGGCGCAGCAGACGGGTTATACGGGCTTCTACTTCCGAGTGCTGCAGGAAGGTATGGTGAAGGCGGGAGATTCTATCGTCATTCGGGAGCGCCATAAGGCGAAATTCTCAATTGCAGCAGCCAATCATGTGATGTATAAGGAGAAATCCAATTCAAAAGCGATTGAGTTACTGCTTGAGGTACAGGAATTGGCAGCGAGCTGGCGCGATCAATTGACGGCGAGATTGAGCAAGCTGTCAGAACGACTTGAATAATTGATGCCATTAAATAATCAGGTGGAGGAATGAAGATGAGCTTGGCGCAGGCGCTAGGATACCAATCAGATGATCGGCTTCTTCTTATTAACGCTGATGATTATGGATTATGCCATTCGGTCAATACAGCTGCACAACAGCTGCTGACAGAGGGCGCGATCAGTTCTGCCACCATTATGATGCCTTGCGGGTGGGCAAGGGAGGCTGCGCATTGGAGCGCCGCTCATCCTCAGTATGATGTTGGCGTGCATCTGACCTTTACAAGCGAATGGGAGGCTTACGGCTGGGGACCTGTTACGGATAACGGTGATGTCTCTTCGTTGACCACATCGGAGGGTTACTTTCATCCGGATGTTCGCAGCTTCGAGCTGCAAGCGGAATCGGAGCATGTGAAGCGTGAGCTCGTGAATCAAATCGAGAAAGCGATCAAGCTTGGCATGAAGCCTACGCATGCAGATAATCACATGGGCAGCTTGTACGGGCTGCAGACTGGAAAGCATTTTATGGTTGAGGTGCTGGACGTGTGCGCAGCTTACGGATTGCCGTTCCGGCTGCCGAGGTACGTGCAGGTGGAGAGCGGTGTCGCACCGGCGGAGATGGAGGAGCAGGCGCGTGCAGTAGCGGCGCTTGCGGATGCCAAAGGCGTCGTCATTCTGGATTATTTGCTAGGCCTGCCATTCCCGCTTCAGGAGGGAGAGAGCTTTGATTCGTTCAAAGCCGATATGAAGCAATTGCTGGCCAACTTAAAGCCGGGCGTATCGGAATTAATTATTCATCCCTCTCAAGTGACGGATGAGCTGAACGCCTTCCACCGTGAACCGGTAAAGCGAGGCATGGAGTTCGAAATCTTCCGCGACTCGGAAGTGCGTAAGATGATTGAAGAGCAGGGGATCAAGTTAGTACGCTGGAGTGATCTTCAGCAGCTGCAGAGAAGCCGTGCATAATCTAACCCCACCACATAAGGAGTTGAATCTATGTCTTTGCAAGCGGTTAAACAATTAGCAGAGGACATCAAGCGTAATGTCAGCGAAGTGATAATCGGCAAGGAAGAAGTCGTCGAGCTGCTGTTCATTGGCCTGCTGACATCCGGTCATGTGCTGCTGGAGGATGTGCCTGGAACAGGAAAGACGGTGCTCGCCAAGTCGTTCGCGAAGTCGCTGTCGCTTACCTTCAAGCGTGTACAATTCACACCAGATCTGCTTCCTTCGGACTTAAGCGGCATTCATTACTTTAATCAAAAGCATGGAGAATTTCAATTCCGTCCGGGACCGTTGTTCACCAACCTGCTGCTGGCGGATGAGATTAACCGGGCCACGCCAAGAACGCAGTCCAGTCTGCTGGAATGTATGGAAGAGCGTCAAGTGAGTATTGACGGGGAGACGATGCAGCTGAATCTTCCGTTTATGGTTATTGCGACGCAAAATCCGATCGAGCATCAAGGGACATTCGCGTTGCCTGAAGCCCAGCTCGACCGCTTCCTGTTCAAGGTGAAGATGGGCTACCCGACTACGGAGGAAGGTCTGCGGCTGCTGAAGCGCTTCAAGGAGCATGATCCGCTGGAGACGCTTCAGCCGATTGCCGGGTCAGAGGAGCTTGCGGCGGCAAGACAAGCCTATCGCTCGGTAGGAATCGCCGACGACGTTCTGGCTTATCTGCTTGCAATTGTGGAGCGCTCGCGTACCAGGGAGGACGTGGCCATTGGCGTAAGTCCTCGCGGCAGCCAGGCGCTGCTGCGGGCCTCCCAGGTCCATGCCGTTCTGCGGGGGCGCGATTATGTGACGCCGGACGATATTAAGGCGATGGCGTTCCCAACGCTTGCGCACCGTCTTGCCTTGCGCGGCATCGCCCGAACGCAAGGGCAGGCGGAAAAGGTGCTGGAAGAGATCATTCGCCACATCGAAGTGCCGGCCGAGATCGGCCTGGCATCGAGGTAGTCTGAATATGTTTATTCTATGGGTGCTGTTGTTCGGCATGGCTGCCATCTATGGCCAAGGGCGTATGTTCAGGCGGTATTCGCTTCGCAAGCTCGGCTACAGCCGGAAATTCCGCCAGCACACTTGTTTTGCAGGGGACGAGATTGAACTGGTGGAGCAGCTGGAGAATCGCAAGAGCCTGCCTGTGCCCTGGCTGCGCGTGGAGTCGCAGCTTCCGGCGCAGCTTCAATTCCTGCAAGGAGAAAATATCGAAGTAAGCAGCGGCAGCCTGTATCAGAACCATCGAAGCTTCTTCAGCCTGGGCAGCTACAAGCGGCTGACTCGCACGCATTATGTTAAAGCGCTTAGGAGAGGCAGCTATCGGCTTAGCTCCGTAACGATGACAAGCAGCGACCTGCTGGGCGTTTTCCGGCAGCACACGCAATTCCAGCTTCAGGACGAGCTGATCGTCTATCCCCGGCCTGCCGATGTTCCGTTTCATCTCTTGCCTTCCCGGAGCATGCAAGGCGAATATGCCGTTAAGCGCTTTATAGTGCCCGATCCATTCGTCGTTTCCGGATCGCGAGAGTACCAGCCAGGCGATTCCATGAAGCAAATCAACTGGAAAGCGAGCGCGCGAACGGGTGGGCTTCAGGTACACCAGTACGACTATACGGCGGAGCGGAATATGATGATTCTGCTGAACGTAGAGGACAATGAAAAGATGTGGCGCGCCGTATCGAACGAGGCGCTGATCGAGCGGGGGATCGAATGGGCCGCAGGCGTTGCAAACGCCGCAATCTTGCAAGGCATGGCGGCCGGATTCACAGCGAATATGCCGATCGGATCCGGCCCTGACAGCGTTCGCATCGAGAGCAATCGCGGACATGAGCATATGCTGCTTCTGCTGGAGGTTATGGCTATGCTGCAGCTTAGCCGGACGGTCTCCTTCAGCCAGCTGCTGGAGCACGAGGCGTCGCTTGGTTATTCCAACCAAGACATCGTCATTTTATCCGCTTATTGGACCGATACGTTGGAGCTTGCTTCGGACAAGCTGCGCGCTTGCGGCAACTCGGTAACCGTTTGGGTCATTCCGAGAGAGGGCTTGGAACCGTTCCAAGCCGGGGCGAAGACAGGAGAGGAGGTCAGCGCATGAAGAACGCATCGCGGATTCCTCTCTGGAGAGCTGTCGCTACTGGCTATATCGAGCTATTATTTTATTTTCCGGTATTGTTGACCCTCACCATATTATTATTGCCTGCCGCGACGCTGAACTGGTGGCTGGCGACGTTGCCTCTGGCTTACTGCGTGCCGCTTGCTTTGCTCAGCTTACATACGCGAATCAGGCTTGTAACCCGCTTGCTGCTGGTCTTAGCGGCAGCGGCAGCCCATGGCGTCGTTGTTGCCATGTTCACTGGAGTGGCTCTGTCTCCGGTACCGCTAGTGACCATGACGCTATTAGCCGCAGTGTTCGTGAATAGAGGCTACCAGCAACTGAATCAAGGCTGGAAGGCCAGCTTCCATATTGTGCATATGTTAGTAGGAATAATGGCTTATATTGCGACCCAGATTTTGAAGATGGGGATGATCCAGCCGCTCAGCGAGTATACAAGCATTCTGAATGCAGGCATGATTGCTTCCATATTTCTGCTGCTGGTCATTAGGAATGAACGCCATGTCACGAATGAAGTGGTCGATCACCGTTCATCCCAAGCGTTGAGAGCTACACGCAGACAGAACCGTATTTGGATTGTTTCTCTTATGGCTTTGCTTGGTTTGGTGATGGCCATTGCGCAGCTCAGACATGCGATAGAGGATATGCTCCGCTCCATCCTTCGTGCGTTGCTCGCCATATTCGGATCAGGCGAGCCGGAGCCGCCGCCAATTGAAGAAACTCCGCCACCGGGCATGCTGCCAAAGTTTAATCCGGATGGATATCGTGTCTGGGACTATTTGGATATAATAGTTGTTGTCGTCTTCACAATTCTAATGGCTGTAGGCACAGTGTACCTTATTAAGCTGGTGATCAAGAAATTCGGCCATGCCATCAAGGCGATGATCAACCAACTGCTTGGACGCAGAGTCGCTCAGCCGGAGCCTGAAACGGGATTTACCGATGAAATTGAGGACTTGATGTCTTTCTCCGACCTTCGCAACCGGATGAAGAACAGGCTTCGTTCCTTGTTCGGCTCAGGCGGGGGCAAAGGCGATGAATGGGATTCCTTATCTACGAATCGCGACAGAGTCAGGTACTTGTACCGAAGCTGGGTAGCAGATGCAAAGAAGCGAGGCTATGAGCATAAGCCGCATTTGACCCCGCGTGAGACCGCTGCCGATCAAGGGAGCGTGCAGCAGCCAAGCGACAGGGAGTGGGTTCATCCCTTTATTGATCAATACGAGGCAGTCCGCTATGGAGACAAAGAGCCCCAAGATGATCAAGTACAGCAATTCCGAACAAAATTGCAGACTCATAAACGCAACAAAAAATAACGGCGGATCGCCGTTATTTTTGTTGTTCAAGCATATGCTGGACGATCTTTCGTCCATGGAAGCGGCCGGACTCGATAAAGATTTCATTGGCCTCATGCTTTGAAGCTACGACGCCTGCCAGATAGATGCCCGGCACGTTGGTCTGCATCGTATTCTCATCAAATGTCGGATATCCCTCTGCTTCAATGGTTACGCCGCTTTCCATCAGGAAGCCGCGGTCAGGATGAAAGCCGGTCAAAGCCAGCACAAAATCGTTGGTGAGCTTCTCTTCTCCGCCTTCGTGCTGAATAATAACATACGTATCGGCAATATCTATGACTTGGGATGAAAATTTCATGGTGATGGAGCCTTTGATTACTTTGCCCTCAAATGTAGGTCTGACCCAAGGCTTAATGCTAGAGGAATATTGCGCTCCTCGGTAGATGACCGTTACCTTCGCGCCGACACGCTCAAGCTCAAGCGCGGCATCGATTGCGGAGTTGCTGCCTCCGATAATGGCAACCTCCATGCCTGCATAAGGATGGGCTTCACGGAAAAAGTGGCTTACTTTATCCTTATCCTCGCCGGGGATACCCAGCCGATTCGGATGGTCGAAGTAGCCGGTTGCGATAATGACATGGCGGCAATAACGCTCCCGCGGCGATCCGAAACGGTCTTCGCCACTCAGCTTGAAGCCGTCTTCGGTACGCTCGATGGACAAAACGGTCTCAAAGGGCTGAACGCGTACGTTATGGCGCTGCGCGGCGGTGCGATAGTAGTTAAGCGCCTCCAGCCGGGATGGCTTCTCATTAGCCGTTGTGAACGGGATTTCACCGATCTCCAGATTTTCGGGCGAGCTGAAAAAATGCATGTATGTAGGGTATTGAGAGATGGAATGGACGATATTGCGCTTTTCAATAATGAGCGGACTAATGCCCTCGCGCTGCAGCTCGATAGCCGCAGCGAGGCCGCAAGGTCCGGCGCCGATAATAATGGTATGTTCAATTGTATCATTAGACATGGATGAATCCTCCTGTAGAGCGGTTACTTGTACGTATTATGATTATTCACATTGTACTTCGGACTGCGCCAGTGCGCAAATTTGGCGAATAACTATCTTGAACGAGCATCTGTTTATTGTATAATATGGTGGAAGCTTTACGTTAAACTGATTGAAACAGGGGGAGTGACATGCGTCGACGATTTGTAATAGAAGCAGTAATGGTGGCAACGTATGGACATCTTCTCGTGCCGAGTCGTCCGGTTGATTATGTTGTTCCCTATTCCTCCATTGCAGAGCTGTATGATATGAGGGACGGTTCGGACCCGGTGATGGACAATGCCGATGATGACGGTCACGTGAAGGAGAAAATCATTGAATTGATTGCGTTTTTCGAGGATTCGCTGAACCGGAAGAAGATTGAGAAGGCGCTGCAGGTGCCTTGGCGGGAAAGTTCGGCGCTCTTGCTAAGTGAAGATATTCATTTTACTGTGGTGAATGCGATGGACAATGCGCAGTATGGCGAAATCTTCGATCCGATCGAGACCGAGCTGCTGCTGACCGGTATGAAGCTGGGGATTCCGCTATTGTCGGATCAATTCGAGTTTCAAGATAAGCTGATCGAGGCTGAAGTGCCTGTGCAAGTATATGATATCGAGGATTTCGAGTTTGCAGTAGAGGAAGGCATCTCTGCTGAGGACCTGGAAGTATAACAGCGGCTATGCGTATATGCGAAGATACAGAAGAAGGCAAGTTGGACGGGGCAGCGCCCTAATCGTCCGACTTGCCTTCTTGTTGTCTGCGGTCGATGGCCTCGGCCATCGTCTTGTCTGTCAGATGCGCATAAATTTGTGTAGTCTCGGGTGAAGCATGCCCCAGCTGCTCTTGCGTTTTGTAAATATCATTCTGCAAATAATAGTCCGTAGCAAAGGAATGCCGAAGCTTATGGACGGACAGATAAGGTTTGCCGAAACGCTTGGCGTATTTGATGACCATCGCCTGAATCGCTCGTTTCGTCATTCGTGAACCTTCGTTGTTGCCGTTAGCTACGGCGAGGAACAGCGCTTTTTCCCGTCTCGGACATTTATAACGGGTTTCCCGCACCGACAAATAATGGTTTAAATCCTCAACCGCTTCGTAGCGGAAGTAGACGGGTGTTTTGAAGGTGTCGTCGTTTTTGCCCTTGCGGTATACATAACATAACTTCTTCTTCAGATCGATATCATCGGTGTTCAGATTGACCAGCTCCGAGACACGAAGACCGGAATGAAGAATAAAGCTGATCATGCAAGCATCTCTAATCTTGTTCAGTTCATAGGAATAGGAGGCTTGTTTATTGTTCGCGATCTCTACGCCATACCCTTGCTTAACGTAATCAAGGAACTCCGTAATTTCCTCCTCTTGCAGCAGCTTGCCCTCCAGCTTGGCCGCCGTATCTTTCGGCTTGTGCGTACGCTTGATGGATACCTTCGCCATCACATTGCGCTTCAGCAGCGGATAGAAGTCGTCGTCCTCTGCAATTTGGCTCAAATAATGAAACAAGGAGCGGAGTGAAGACAGCTTTCTGGAGATTGTCGTTCGGTTGTTGCGCTCCGGCTTATACGTTGAGAGGAACATGCGGTACGCATCGATGCTCTCCATCTTCAGCGTTTCCAGATCCTGAAGGGGGACTTCCTTCAGATTGGCCGCTTCCGTCAGTCCTTCGCTAATGAGCCAATGGAGAAAGGTCTCGTAATCTCTCATATATTCCACAAGCGAGGAGGGGGAGAGATCGGGCAGCTTATAGTTGATGAATTGCTCGATGTACCATGGCATGGTAGGGAGCTTGGCGTCCAGCTCCTGCCGGTCTTTCATTTTAATAATATTCATCACGTGTCTCCTCATAAATCCAGCTCTTTAGCTTATTGTACCAAGGGGCTTGGTTGCGGACAATCCTCGATGATGATCATACAAGATTCAATAGAGTATGTTTGTATAATGAAAATATTCGTAATCTGAACATTATCTCGAGTGAAAAAACGTAATAGTTTTATTTATATCCTCATAATTCTAACGTCGAATTAAAAAAAGCGGATTTTATTAGTAAATTCATGTAATTAGTTCAATTCTGTTACATGATTATCTCATTCATGTTACACTACAACGAGTCGCTTGAGCGTAAATGAATCAAGGAGGTCATGTCTCTAAATGAAGAAGAAGCTTGTTATCATGACGTTGGCATTCGCTTTAGGATTATCCGCATTAACCAGCTTGTCGGTTCCGTCTGCGCACGCAGCCGCACCGCAAACGTTGTTTTATGGAAGCACCGCTCCGGATGTTCCGGACTTACAATATCGGTTAAAAGTATTAGGTTATTTCAATACAGACGTCACACCGTTTTTTGGCCCAGTAACAAAAGATTCACTTGTCCGCTTCCAGAGGGATTACGGTCTTGCCGCTGACGGCATTGCAGGAAAGCAGACATGGGCGATGCTGAAGAAAGTATCTGTAAACAAGCATGAGCTTGATCTATTGGCCAGAATCATCTATGGCGAAGCCAGAGGCGAGCCGTATGTCGGGCAAGTGGCTGTTGGCGCGGTCGTGATGAACCGGCTGGCATCCTCGAGCTTCCCGAATACGGTGAAGGGCGTGATTGAACAACCGCGAGCGTTCACCGCTGTCGATGACGGCCAATATGATATGGTGCCGAACAAGCAAGCTTACCTGGCCGCACTTGACGCCGTTCGCGGCTACGATCCGACGAATGGCGCACTGTACTATTTTAATCCGGACACTGCGACTTCCTCGTGGATCTGGACACGGACACAGACAGGCAAGATTGGACGCCATATATTTGCAGTCTAGACAGCATGCTCCGCCATTGGAATGGCGGGGCTTTTTTTTGGTTGCCGCTATTCGTTCATTGGCATAGAACATGGTATAATAAAGGTTACATTCATTCAGGAGGTGGAAGTACATGAAAGTTGAAATATGGTCGGACTTTGTATGTCCGTTTTGTTATATCGGAAAGAAGAAATTCGAGGAGGCACTTGCTCAGTTCGCCCACAAGGAACAGGTCGTGACGGAATTCAGAAGCTTCGAGCTTGATCCGAATGCGGATTCAAGCGCGAGAATGAATACGTATGAGATGCTGTCCAAAAAGTACGGCATGACGATGGAGCAAGCGAAAGCATCCAGCGACAATCTGGTGCAGCAGGCTGCTGCAGTAGGGCTAGAGTTCAGATTTGACGGCGCTCTCGCGCTGAATACATTCGACGCGCATCGTCTGGCTCAGTATGGCGAGTCAGAAGGCTGCGGGGCGCAGACGGCTGAGCGCTTGTTCCGTGCCTACTTTACCGATAATGAAGATATTTCAGACAAGACCCGTCTGGTAGAGCTTGCAGTCGAGGCTGGGCTTGATGAAGCAGGTGCAAGAGAAGTGCTGGAATCAGAACAATTCGCGGATGTCGTCCGCGGGCAAGAGGAAGAAGGCAGCCGCTTGGGCATTCGGGGTGTGCCGTTTTTCGTTGTCGACCGGAAGTACGCCGTGTCTGGCGCACAATCTCCGGCCGTATTTCTGGATACGCTGAATAAAGCATGGGAGGCGAAGTATCCGACACTTGTGCAAGTAGGCGACGACCAGGAGGGTGCTGCTTGCACCGACGGGTATTGCGCTCCCGGCACGGACAATAAAGCCTGATTAGGCGAATGGACAGGCCAGTTGCCGTCCATACTAACTATCTGATTTCTTGGGGAGGAATAGGTTGTGGCTGCTGAACAACGTCAATTGCTTGTCTTCTCCGGCTCGTACGCCGAAGAATCCGATCAAGGACTGCGCGTATTCCGAATTGATGAGTCGAGTGGGCAATTAACGGAGACCGGCTCCTATGCCGGCTTGAAAAATCCGACGTTCGTCCATGTCGATCCCGAGCGGAAACGGCTTTATTCGATATCGGAAGGCGTAAATGCTGAAGGCCAAAAAGCGGGAGAAGCGGCGTCATTCCGCATTGACGAAAAAGAAGGAAAACTTGAGCTGCTTAGCCGTCGACTGACGGTGGCAGGCACGACTTGTCATATTCAGCGTGATCAAGGCAACCGGTTTTTGTCGGTGACCAGCTATCACGGCGGGATGACCGGGCTGCTGCACATCGAGGAAGCCGGCACGATCGGCGAAGTTGCCGATGTTCGCCAGCATGAGGGGAGCAGCGTTGATCTCGAGCGGCAGGACAGGCCCCATCCGCATTCCAGCTTCTACAGTCCGGACGGCCGCTTCCTGCTCGTACAAGATCTGGGACTGGATCTTATCGCAGTCTATCGCCTTGATGCGGAGGCAAGCAAGCTCGTACCCCATGACACGGTGAAGCTCCACGCCGGAGCAGGACCACGTCACTTGACGTTCCATCCGAACGGCAAGTTTGCTTTTGTCATTAATGAACTGGATTCCACGGTTACCTCGCTGGCATATGATGCAGCGGAAGGCAAGCTTGAGGTGCTGGGAACGGTTAGCACGCTTCCGGCCGATTATAACGGTGAGAACGGCACAGCCGAGATTGCCATCTCCAAGGACGGGCGCTATCTGTACGGCTCTAACCGGGGACATGACAGTATCGTTGTATTTGCGGTGGATCCAGGTAACGGCGGCTTAAGCCTCATCCAGCATATTTCGTCGGGCGGCGGACATCCAAGGCATTTCGCACTCACACCGAATGGCCAATATCTGCTTGCTGCCAATCGTGATGCGAACAATATCGTCTCGTTCCGCGTGGATGCGGAAAAGGGGACGTTGCAGGCTACAGGCTATGAAGCAGAAGCAACGAAGCCAGTCTGTGTTATTCCGGCATACTTTAATGTATAAACAATGAATGACTTAAATAAAAAAAGAGAAATCCGATTGCAATTGGATATATGAAAGGGATCGTTATTGTTGACAACCAGCATAGACACGAAAGAAAATCTTAAGCCTACGAAGATTTGGAAATGCAGAAACGCGGAATGTAAAGCATGGGTAAGGGATGAGTTCGCCGCATCCGAGCAGAAATGTCCAATCTGCAGCGGTCCGATGCACCGGAGCATGAGACATCTCCCGCCTGTTCAGAACAAAGCAAAGTCGCAGCCTCGCAAGCCGAAATCTGATTTTTAACTGCTGATCATACAATCGCCCATGTTCCGTTACGGAGCATGGGCGATTATTAGTATGATTCATTATCCGATAAGTTTGAGGCCAATGACAGCGCCAAGTACAAGTACGATGAAAAAGATACGCATAAAACTTTTGGATTCGCGGAAGAACAAAATGCCGACTAACGCGCTGCCGACTGTGCCGATCCCTGTCCATACCGCGTATGCGGTACCCATGGGCATATCTTTCATGCCAAGGGATAGAAGAATGAAGCTGATCAGGAAGCCGCCCCCCAGCATGAGAGCATTAGGCAGTGAGGCCTTTTTGTTGTATTGGGCGATGCCGGCTACGCCAACAACCTCGAACAATCCTGCCATAATAACGAGAAACCAGCTCATGCCGGCTCACCTTCTTTCTTGGAAGAATGCTCTTCATCTCCGCCGTGCGTGACCATTTTCAGACCGAGAATGCCCACGAGCAGCACTGCGATCAGACCGATCTTGCTCCATCGGAACGGCTCGCCGAATACCGCCATCTCGACAAGAACAGTACCGACTGTTCCAAGACCGACGAAGACGGCATAGGCCGTGCTGGTTGGCAGCTTCTTCGCAGTATAGATCAGCAGCAGGAAGCTGACGATGATCGCGACGACCGTGCCGGCCCAAGACAGGAAGTCTTCCGCATGCTTGAGGCCCATGACCCACATCACCTCAAAGCAAGCTGCCACAATGACGAGCAGCCAATACTTGTTTTGGCTTGATTTCATAGTTCGTCCACTCCTTTTCTATAGTTTTTGATCTTGCCTAAAACTTCATTCATCGGACCAACAGGGCAGCAGATGACTGAAATAGGCACAAAAAAAAGCCCTGGAAGCATCTGGTCGATGATCTCCCGGGCTTTTATCCCTCCGTGTTGCCGCGGCTGCAGCCGCGTGTCTTCCCTCGGACCAGACCGGCTTATGCCGCGGAACCCTAGAAGACTATAGTTTCATGAAGTTTCGTTTGATTATAGTACACTCCAGGGCAGGGGTCAAGTGCAACTTTTCGAGGAATATGATAGGATGAAGGTAATCGAATTGAAAGGGGAGATGTGGCTTGGAATTGCTGCAGAACAACAGCGAGGCCAGTGTCGGAGCCATCGTCTTGATTGACGGGGAATGCCATCTGTGCCAGCATATTACCCGATATTTGATTGGACATGACAAGAAGCGTGCGTTTTCCTTCGCGACGCTGCAATCCGTCGCTGGCCAGCGCCTGCTGCGGCAAGGCGGATTGGATACTGAGAATTGGAATTCCTTCGTTCTGTATGACAACGGACGTTTTTATATGAATTCTGGCGCCGCGTTAAGAGTGTTAAGAGGTCTGGGAGGCTGGCGAAGCATGCTATATGCGTTCATAGCTGTTCCTGCACCGCTGCGCGATGCCGTATATCGATGGATAGCGAAGAACCGCCATCGCTTCGGCGGCACCGCTCCGTCTTGTCTGATGCCTACCCCTGAAGTGATGTCCCGATTCGTGAAGGACGGCATTGCTTCAGTATCGGCATCGTAATAATCTGCTTTTTTGAATGCGACCATTGGAGAGAAACCGGATGAAAAAGTTTAAAAAGTTTTATATAGAGACAACTAGTATATGCAATCTGTCTTGCACCTTCTGTCCGCCGACGCAAAGAGCCAAAGGCTTCTTGTCCGTTGAGGACTACAGCCGAACGCTGGATCAAGTGAAGCCGTTTACCGACTATATCTACTTCCACGTGAAAGGCGAGCCGCTGCTGCATCCGAAGATCGATCAGCTGCTGGATATCGCGCATGAGAAAGGGTTCAAGGTTAACATCACGACGAACGGAACGCTCATTGCGAAAAATAAAGCGAAGCTGCTGGGCAAGCCTGCCCTGCGGCAAATCAATTTCTCGCTGCATAGCTTCGACGGGCATCCCGGCTCGCAGGACAAAGTGGGTTATCTGGCGGATATTTTGGCCTTTGTGAAGGAAGCGCAGGAGACGAGTAATGTCATTATCTCTTACCGGCTGTGGAATTTGGACATGGACAATGACGTGAACAAGCAGCGGGAGAAAAACAGGGAGCTTCTTAGTATGATCGAGGAGGCTTATTCGCTGGACTATTACATTGAAGAACGATTTAAGCCTGGCACAGGCGTGAAAATTGCGAACCGCATCTATTTGAACCAAGACCCCGAATTCAAGTGGCCCGATCTGAAGGAAGAGGAGGATGACGGGAAAGGCTTCTGCTATGCCCTTCGCAATCAAGCCGGTGTCTTGATTGACGGCACAGTCATCCCATGCTGTCTGGATGGGGAGGGTGTTATTAATCTCGGCAATATTCACGAAAAGCCTTTTGCTGAGATCATGGATGGAGAGCGTGCCACCAATCTGTACGACGGCTTCTCGCGCAGGGAAGCCGTCGAAGAGCTATGCCGCAAGTGCGGCTATCGTCAACGCTTTGGGACATAGGTACGGATATGGGACTCGTAGATTCCCATACGTCCTGAGACAGCAGTGCTGATAAAGCAAGCGATCAGCAAATATAGCGCACCATGTATGCCGAATAGCTCCAGGCCAAGAATGGTACAAGCGACAGGCGTTTTGGATGCGGCACCGAATACCGAGGCTAGACCTAGAGCGGCAAGGAATGATGCCGGCAAGGCCAAGTAAGGCGAAAGCGTGTTCCCAAGCGCGGAGCCGATGACGAATAGCGGCGTCACTTCTCCGCCCATGAACCCGGAGCCTAATGTGACAGAAGTGAACAGAATCTTCCACATAAAGGCAAACGGAGAGGCTTCGCCATCGAATGCGTCTGCCATCAACGGGAGGCCAAGTCCCAGATAATCACGGCTGCCGATGCCATAGACAAGTGCAATAATAATGACTCCGCCAACAAAGCTGCGCAGCGCCGGATGCTTGAATCCTCGCGCGAACAGCTTCTTCAGTGTGGCGGTAAGACGGATGAACAACCAAGCAGCGAGGCCGAAGGCAAGTGCAGCGGCGGCAACCTTCACCATTACGAGCCAGTGGAGGGTCGGAAGCTCACCAATAGCATAATGCGTATGCTTGATGCCCCAGGCCAGCGTTACATAGTGACCGGTGAAGCTGGCGATGAGGCACGGCAGAAGAGCATGATAGCGCATAGCGCCTCGGCTGCTGGCTTCCAAGCCGAAGACGGCCCCAGCGATTGGCGTGCCGAATACGGAGCCGAAGCCGGCTCCGATCCCGCATAATACCGCCATTCTGCGTTCGCGCTCATCAAGACCGAGCCATCCGCCGATGGCCGAGGAGAGGCTGCCGCTCATCTGAACGGCGGTTCCTTCGCGTCCCGCCGAGCCGCCGAAGAGATGCGTGATCAGCGTTCCGAGCAAGACGAGAGGGGCCATCCGCAACGGAATATGGCCATTTCCGCTATGTACTTGCTCCAGCACAAGGTTGTTGCCGCGTACGGCATCTTTGCCATATTTCATATAGATAAGGCTCACTGCGGCGCCGCCTATAGGCAGCAGCCATAAGAGCCAGGCAGAACGTAACTGCATGGCAATAACGCTATCAAGACTAGCGAGAAACATGGCGGAGGCGGAACCGGCAGCAACACCGGTTCCTAAGGGGAGAAGAATCCATTTCAGCCATTTCATCAGGTTGCAGCTCCTCCGTAAATAGTCGATTGCCCAAAATAGCAGACTTCGGTCTAATCATACAACGGATCGCTTCCTTTAGGAATGGGCCTCAGCCAGCTCATCCAGAACCTGCTTGCGGCGTTCATCTCTCTCCTGCGGCAGCATCTGCGGGCAATTGTAGCATTTGGCGCCATCTTCGCGCCGGTCATACATACAGCAGGACGATCGCAGCATTTGCGGATTGCCCGAAGGGTCCCAAGGATTGTCAATAAAGCGCGGCTTATGAAGGAACGGATTGCGCTTGCGCTGGAATACTTCCGCAGGCAAACCTTCGATTACTGCGAATTCCGCATCCAATCGGTCGGCTAATCCAGGGATGTCAAAGGCTTGCCGCACATAAGCGATTACACCATGCATGCCTCCGCCGAACTGGTTCCAGATCATGTCGGGCTTGAAGCCTCCAGCGGCAGAAATGCCGTTGACCGCAGGGATGACTGTCTCCTGGAATAGGGCGGTCCACTCGCGGATCAGAATTTCCTTGCGCTCCTGCTCGTCTACAGGCAAGCAGACTTGCTCCAGCGCTTGCAGCTTGTAGCCGGAATGGGCGTGATCATGATGCCATTCCAGCTGGAAGGTCAATGCGTTAAGCGGAAGTCTCAGAAATACATTGTGGCTGGCGGAAAAAAATACGTTCATGACCGTCAGATTGAACAGTGTAATACCGGTGAAGGAGGTTGGCAGATCCATGCCAACGGCTTTCCACAGCCTGCCCATCTCATCCAGCGCTCCTCTGGCGCTTGCCGCTTTCGTGAGCCCGGATGCAGGCAGTTCGAATATCGGCTTATCCGCACCTTCGGGCGAGATATGGTAAAAGTCTTTAATTACACTGAAATCGAGCTCCTGAGACATGAACGTCCCCTCCGATGGCATTGAAAATTGTTGTCACATTTAGAATAGAGCTATTATAGAGCTGGCTGAATCCCCTGTCAATGAAGGAGAAAAGCCCGTTTGCAGCGGACATGGCCATTCGAAAATGTCCATGTTGCAGCAAACGGGCAGCAGGCGGTGCAGGAGCTATCGCGTCAAATCGGGTTAGGGCCGCTTCCAGGAGATGATCCCGTTATCGTCCATAATGCCCAGCGTTACATCGGCAACATCGGGATCTTCCAGCAGCCGGGTACGAATCCGATGATTAATTTCGGTTGCTTCTGCAAGCGAGAAGCCTTTCCGAAGCTCTACATAGGCTTCGACGTGATAATTTTTACCTTCCTGAACGATACGCATCTTGCCGATGTCCGTAACGTCGGGATTTTCCAGAATGATAGCGCCCAGCCGATCCTCCACATCCTTCGGCGCCGCGACTCCGATTAAGCCTACCATGTTGTCGTAACCAACCTTGAAGGCGACGCCAATCATCAGGCACGCAATCAAGATGGTGGCGATGCCATCCATGAGTTTGAATGAGGAATATTCGGCAAGAATAATCGCGAGTAAGGCAAAAACAGCCCCGAGGGTAGCGACGATATCTTCATAGAATACGAGCCGGGTCGGCGGAGCAGCTCGGCCAGCATTGCGGATGGCGGAGGGGATGATACCCATTCCTTTCGCACCGCTTCTCGTTTCTTTGACAATCTCTTTCATCGCTTTGATCAGAATAGAACCGTCAATGACGATGGCAATAAACAGAATGATGAAGTTGAGCCAGAAGCTCGTCGCTTCTTCGGGATGCTTGATCAGCTTTATCCCTTTGAGGAAGGTCTCATACGCCATAATCGTAACCACGATGACAGCGATCATGCAGAACAGATTCACGACCCGGCCAAAGCCTGTCGGGAATCGCTTGGTCGGCTGTCGCTCGGCCAGTACGCTGCCGAAGAAGACGAAGCCTTGGTTCACCGCATCCGCGACGGAATGCATGGCGGAGGCGAACATGGTGCCGCTGCCGCTGATGGACGCTCCGATGGCCTTAATAATGGCTAGCCCGGTATTGCCAAGTGCTGCTGTGGCGGATGAAGTATTGCCTTTTTTGACAAGCGCCCAAAAATTGCCCATAAATAAATTGACCTCCATAACCAAACTTTAACAGCTGTTACACAAGACATTATATGTCTATTATGGTTTTTCTTCAATAAAGAGATGCATGGAGGAGAAACGTCGATTTTTAAGCGATTTTGGCAAACGGTGAAAAATAGCATTATAATGGAGAAGATATGATGAAGGGAGTGGCGAAAGAGAGCCATGCTAACAAGTGAAAGAGTAGAATCGAAAGAACAGCTGGACCAGGCTTACCGCATTCGAATGGAAGTATTCGTGAATGAACAGGGCGTATCGCCCGACGTCGAGATTGACGAGCATGAGGAAGATTCGATTCATGTGCTGGTCAAGTATAATGGTGAGCCAGCTGGAGCAGGCCGAATTCGGGTCGTGGACGGCGTTGCGAAGCTGGAACGAGTATGCGTGCTTGCGCCGTACCGCAAACATAAAATCGGTGCCGCTGTCATGGCAGAGCTTGAAGAAGTAGCGAGGGAAGCCGAATTGACGAAAGCAAAGCTTCATGCACAGACGCAAGCTGCGGGCTTCTACGAGAAGCTGGGGTATACGGCGGACTCCGATGAATTCATGGAGGAAGGCATCCCGCATATTCGCATGATCAAGAAGCTATAGAGGAGTACGGAGAACGCGCCGGCCCTTTTTGCTGGCATGCATCTATTGAAAGAAGGTTGCCACGTTGATCTTTTCAACTTATACATTCATATTCCTATTCCTGCCGGTGACCTTTCTCGTCTACCGGTTGCTTACCTATGTGAAGGAGCCGAATGTCGCCAAGCTATGGCTTGTTATGGCTTCGATTTACTTCTATGCGCAGGGCAGCGGAACATTCGTCATCCTGTTCATGCTCGATATCTTCGTCAACTTTGCAATTGGCAGTATGATTGTCAAAGCGGGCAAGAGGGGAGCAAGCTGGTCGAAGCGGCTGCTGCTTACACTCGGTTTATTGCTAAATGTAGCGTTCCTGGGCTATTACAAATATGCAAATTTCGCCATCGAAAATGTTAATCATTTGACCGGACAAGCGTTCCCGCTGCTGGAGATTGTGCTGCCGCTCGGGATCTCATTCTATACGTTCCAGCTGATTGCTTATCTGGTCGATTGCTATAAAGGACTGACCAAGGAAACGCCAATAGTGGATTTCCTGCTGTTCATTACCTTCTTCCCGCAATTGATCGTAGGTCCGATCGTGCATCATGCCGATGTCATTCCGCAATACCAGGACAAGGCGATGCGCCGCATCAATCCGGCCAATATTATGCTGGGCATGTTCCTGTTCTCCATCGGCTGCGCCAAGAAGATCATGCTGGCCGATCCGATCACGAGTTATGCCGCAACGTTCTATGCGAATGTCGGAGCAGGCGATACGCTCTCCGCGTGGCTGGCTTCGGTCGGGTATACGATCTCGTATTACTTCGATCTGTCGGGTTATGCGGACATGGCGCTGGGACTCGCGCTGCTGTTCAATATCCGGCTGCCGCATAACTTCAACTCGCCGTACAAGGCGCGTAACTTCCGTGAATATTGGCAGAGATGGCATATGACGCTGTCAAAGTTTCTATCGGATTATATCTTCCGCAGCTTCTACCGTAAGGGAAGCGGAAGCTTCAACTTCTACTTTTCGGTCATGATGACGTTTTTTGTCTCCGGCTTCTGGCATGGCGCAGGCTGGCAATTTATCGTCTGGGGCATCATTAACGGCGTCTTCGTATGTATGGCCCACTTCATGTACCGCAACAAGTGGAAGCTGCCGTTCATTTTGGCCTGGACCTTGACGTTCGCAGGCGTAATCGGAACCCGGATTCTGTTCGTGTCCGATACGATGGGCGAGGCTTGGCTTGTCATTCGCAAGATGTTCAGCCTGAGGGATTTTGCAGGAATGAATATGACAGATGCACTGGACCAGGTGGCGAGCTTCGCTGCTTACAACGCTTATACGATCGCACTGCTTCTCGTTGGCATGGCGATCTCGTTCTTCGGGAAAAACTCGGCACAGATGACGCAGGACTTCAAGCCTGGCGTACGACACGCGGTGGCTGCAGCACTGCTGCTTGGCATTTCGCTGGCGCAGATGACATCGGTGTCCAATTTCCTATATTTCCAATTCTGAGGTGATGCAGGTGAAATTGCGCAAATGGTTGATCGCGTTCGTCGCATCGCTGGTTCTGGCGGCGACGGTCGTGGCCGGCTTTAATATGGTCGTCGATCCCTTCGGCGTATTCGGCGACAAGGTATTGAAATGGCATTCTTATAATATGGTCAATAATCCGCGAGTAGCCAAGATCGGCTACCTGGACCAGTATCATGAACGCTATAATTCGTATATTATCGGCGGTTCGAAGTCCAGCTCGATCTCACCTGAGCTGCTGAACAAGTATTACGGCGACGATGCGAAGTTCTACAGTATGCTCATGTACGGCGGCGACTTCCATGATTATGAGAAGACGCTTTATTATCTCGTGGATGAATACAAGCCCAAAAATATCGTCGTGCATATGAGCTTGCAGGAACTCAGCCACTTTAACGAGAAGGCGACGGACTTCAAGCAATCGCTCCATGCCAAGGTATCGGGCGATTCGAAGTTCTCGTTCTATCTGGATTATTTGAAGCTGAATCCTTCTTATGGCTATGCCAAATTGGAGGGCTACGCCAAGCGGGCGGTCGACTCGTTCGAATACTCGCAATTCATACCGGAGACCGGTGTCTATAACAAGGTCAAACGGGATGCGGAGAAGGTCGATGATCTGGAAGCCTACATGCAAGCGAATAAAGCGGCCTTCGCGCCATTCGGCAAGCTGGAAGCCTCGGCTCTCGACAAGAACGTAGAGGCGCTGGCGCGAATGAAGGCTTATACGGAGTCGCATGGAGCCACCTTCCGGCTTATCACCGGAGCTACTTCCGAGCAAGAGCTGCTCAGCTATGACATGGAGGATCTGAAGGCGTATTGGACGAAACTGGCGGAGGTTACGGACTTCTGGGATTTCTCCGGATATACACCGATCAGCGGGGACCCGCGCTACTTCTACGATACGATGCATTATCGCAACACGCTTGGCAGCATGATGCTGGGCTACATCTTCCAAGATGACAGCGTATATGTGCCGAGCGGCTTCGGACAATTGACAACCAAAGACAATGTTGCGGAGCACGCAGCTGCGATATTCGATCGTCCTGCTGCGCCATCTGCGGATGCGGTCAACATTCCCATCCTTGTCTATCATCATATTGATGACGATCCATACGAGCCGAACTCGCTTATTACACCGCCTGCAAAGTTCCGCAGCGATATGGAAGCAGTCAAGGCGGCCGGCTTCAACGCCGTGCTGATCTCGGATCTGATCGATTATGTGGACGGGAAGAAGGAGCTGCCGGATAATCCCGTAGCCATTACGTTCGATGATGGATACTTAAGCAATTACGAATATGGTTACCCCGTTCTGAAGGAACTGGGTCTGAATGCGACCATCTCCATTATCGGCTGGTCCACTGGACGTAACGAGCACCGCATTCCGGGCAAGCAGTTCTATCCCCATTTTACATGGGAGCAGGCTAAGGAAATGCAAGACTCCGGCATTATTGATATTCAGAATCACAGCTATGACATGCATGAATCGAACCCGGATGATCCTTCCATCCGAAGCGGTGTGCTGCAAATGCCTGGTGAATCAAACGGGGATTACGCCAGAGCGCTTCTAACCGATATCGGAGGCATGGCGGATTCGATCGAGCAGCAGCTTGGCAATACAGTGAATGTCTTTACGTATCCGTTCGGCTACTACTCCCATTTGTCTGAGCAAATTCTTAAGGACATGGGTTATCGGGCCACTTTATCGACCAAGTCGGGCATCAGCCAAATCGTCAAAGGCGATTCGGATTCGCTGTTTGCTCTGAAACGCATTAACGGTAGTCCAGAAGTGCCAAGCGAAACGTTGGTCGCAAGACTGCAGGGCAAATAGACGAACAATTGAGCATTCCGGGTAATGAGTCAGCTTAGCAACAGAGCAAAAAAGACTGTCAGGTATTGGCCTGACAGTCTCAGCATGTAGAGAAACCCACGTTTTTTTCAAAACGCTGAGTTTCTCTTTTTTTTGTCTAAAGGGAGAGGAGAAAGAGGAGCTTATGCCTCGTATCCCCTATAAAAAAGAACACCAGAAAACAATTCCGTTCCTCCGGTACATGGGACAGCAGAAGGTAATATAATGCAGGAGTCCAACTATTAAGGAGAACCTAGATGAAACGTACACTATTCTACGATTACATTATCGTAGGGACAGGACCCGCCGGAGCTGTCATTGCAAAACTGCTCTCCGACGAGAAAAAAACTTCCGTTCTTCTCTTGGAATCTGGCGAAAATAATGATAAAGACAAGCCGATTAGCCATTCGACATTCGCACCTGAATTGGAGGAGCAATATTTCCCGAACTACTTTTGGCAAGGAGAAGGCATCCCCCAAGCAGGTGTAGACGATCGTACGTTTGAATGGACTACTGGGCGGCTTCTCGGCGGCGGCTCCTCGATTAACGGGGAACAGTATGTGCGATATACAAGCGCTGTATTTAAAGAATGGGAAAATCTCTTGGGTCCGCTTTGGTCGCCGGCAAGGGTTATACGACGGTTTAAACAACTGGAGAAATACAATGGAAAAACAACCAATACGAATGCACGAGCTTATAACGGGAGAATCGACATACGGCAAGCCCCTGTTCGTCCGACAGCCATGGCTAAGAAGCTGGTTTCTGCTATAGAACGAGCTACGGGGTTTCCGGAGATCGTTGATTACAATAATCCGAGAACCCCTCTCGGCCCCTTTACCCGTTGGCAGCTGTATCAAAATCCGAACGGCCGAAGGGTGAGCTCGTCAACTGCGTTTCTATCTTCGGACATAATTAGTCCAAGCGGCCGAGGAGTAAGAGGGCGAAGATTGCGACTGTTATCTAACTCAACGGTTCTTCGTGTGCTGTTCTCCGGCAAGCAGGCTAATGGAGTCGAGTTTTTAAGGGATGGGAAATGCAAAAAGGCATATGCCCGGAAGAACGTCATTATTTCCGCAGGCATTAATAGTACTCAAATTTTGATGCTATCGGGTATTGGACCTTACAATATGCTTAAACAAGCAGGTATAACCCCCGTTTTTAATAATCCCAACGTGGGAAAAAGCTTAAGAAACCACACCTTAAACTTCGCTGTTTTTGCAACCAATCCTAATGACAGGGCATTACCGGCCTCAGATCCTAACTCCCTTTATACCGGGGGAGCTTTCTTGCCGGAGCCTTCGGGCACGAATCCCAGACGCCGCGCAGTACAATTGATCGGCATCGGTTCGGAAGAAAACCGATTGTCGTTAGCGCTTATTTACCTTCGGCCCTTGAGCCGAGGATCGATTAAAATCCAAAACAAAGATCCTCTAAAAATAGTACTGGCAGATGAAGGTTTTCTTGATAATCCTTCTGATATGGAGGCAGTAAAAAACATCTATAAAGTATATGTCCGAAAGATAGCGTCCGAGTTGGCGGCAATTGATTCGACCTATCAGCTTATATCCCCAACGATCGATATCATGAACGACGATGCCAAACTGGAGGCATTTATTAAGGACAATTTCAGCCACAATCATCATCAGCAAAGCTCGCTCCGTATGGCTCCATTGAATAAAGGTGGGGTTGTCGACCGCCGCGGACACGTTCACGGGGTGAAAAAGTTAATTGTTGCTGATGCTTCCATTATCCCGTTCACTGTGGATGGGAATACCTCTGCCGCATCATTCCTTATTGGTTACACCATTGCCCGGCAATTAATCATGCATAAGCGAAGACTACAAAGACAACGTAGATATAAAAAAATAGGAGACCTGTTCGAAAACGATGAGGAGTGAAAATCGCAGACACTCGGAATGACTGACGTGATGGTAACCTGGCGTCCTAAAAAAGACGCAGGTTTCTTGACAATCTGAGACTGTCAGGCATTGGCCTGACAGTCTTTTTGCCATTCCCAAAAGGGTTGCAGTTATGCGTCCAGCCAAGGAATCAAGGAGCCATAGGCTTGTTATTAAGCCCTAGCCTGTGGACGGATTGTTCGGCGCATGACCCTTCTGGTTCCGATGCTGAGCCACTGTACCTGCTACGTCGTTCTCGGCTTGCCTTGAGCGAATCGCGTACGACACGTTTTTGCTTGCTGAGGAGCGTTGCTTGTGACGACCCATGTTCAGATTCCTCCATCATGCGTATAGTGGCCCGCAAAGTAAGCGGGCTGTATTAAGTTCTCCGATCTGTTGCCGATCTATTGCGGGAATGCCAGCCATGCAAGGAAGTCATGCGGATAAAAAAGCAGGATCTGGCAAACGATAAGGACGTCTAACTCATCGGGAGTCAGGGGAGATGTCTATGCATGACCATCATACGCCGCTGTCAAGCCATATCGAAGAATCGAGGGAGAAGCTGAAGCATTTTTTGCATGATTGCAGCGATGCTTCGATTTATCACTTCAGAATTGGCGAACAATTGCCCGGCATGTTAGTTTTTTTTAACGGACTGACGCATGAGGATCGAATGGATGATCTCCGCAAAGAAATGGCGGGCTGGAGATTCCATGAAGACGGCGGTTCCTTGCAGGAACAATTTCAATATAAAGTTGCGGGTGTATGCTCGGAAGAAATTAAAACGCTGGAAGAGCTGGTTAATCATATCTCGATCGGCAGCGTGATCCTGCTTGTTGACGGAATCGACCGTGGTTATGCCTTTTCCCTGGCAGAGTGGCGAAAACGGGCGATTGAGGACCCTGCCGCAGAGTCCGTCATTCGTGGACCGCGCGAAGGCTTCACGGAAAGCATCGTCGACAATCGGGCGATGCTGCGCCGCAGGCTGAGAAGCCAGAAGCTCAAGATGAAAGGGATTGAGGTCGGCCGCATTACACAGTCCCATGTTACGATCGCCTATATCGAAGGTCTGGCAGCGCCGGAGCTGGTGCGTGAAGTAGAGGAACGCATCGGTATGATTGATGTCGATGGCGTGCTGGAGAGCGGCACCATTGAAGAATACATCGAGGATCAGCCGTATTCGCCTTTCCCGCAGATGCTAAGCACGGAACGGCCGGATGCGGCTGCTGCCGGCCTGCTGGAAGGCCGTGTCGTCATCTTGACCGACAATACGCCAATGGCCCTGATCGCGCCTGTCAGCCTGTTCTCCTTGCTGCAATCACCGGAAGATTACTACGAGCGGTTCCTCATCGCGACAGCCATACGCTGGCTGCGCTATTCCTTCTTCTTTATTGCGCTGCTTGTCCCATCCGGTTACGTAGCACTGCTGACCTACCATCATGAAATGGTACCATCCGCCTTGCTGCTTAGCATCGCCAAGTCCAGGGAGGCTATTCCGTTCCCTGCGCTGATGGAGGCATTTATGATGGAGACGATGTTCGAGGCGCTAAGAGAAGCTGGTGTGCGCCTGCCCAAGCAGGTAGGCGCCGCCGTCAGCATCGTGGGTGCGCTGGTCATCGGGCAAGCTGCTACCTCTGCCGGTCTTGTATCTTCTCCTATGGTCATGGTCGTGGCGATTACGGGCATCGCCTCATTCCTGCTGCCGCACTATTCTGTCGGCATCTCCATCAGACTGCTGAGATTTCCTATGATGCTGCTGGCGGGTGTGTTCGGCTTGCTGGGCTTGCTAATGGGGATCATCGGCATTGCGATCCATCTATGCTCGCTCCGTTCCTTCGGAATGCCTTATTTGTCACCCATAGCGCCTATGATGGTTGGGGAATGGACGGATGTTGTCATGCGCCCGCCTGCTTGGCTTCCGCGCAGGCGGCCAAGGCTGACGAACAGCGGAGGGGGGAAGCGCAATAAGCCGGGTATGCACGTATCCAAATTGCATCGAAAACAGGAGTGAGATGCAGACATGATGACAAAGGCGCGCAATCTCATTCGTGTTATTGCGGCTATCTCGGCAATCGCGCTTCTTACGGGCTGCTGGGACCGGATTGAGGTGAATGATATCGCCATCATTTTGGGCGCAGGCATTGATCAGGAGAAGGACAATAAAGTGAAGCTATCTGTCGAGATCTATCTGCCGTCTCCCGGCGGCAATGAATCAGGAAGCGGACAAGAAGGGATGGAATCCGAGAGGAAGAACGGCAATATTCTCGTATCCAGCGCCACAGGCACCTCGATGGCTGACGCCATGTCGAAGCTGCAGGAGAGGCTCTCACGCCGCTTGTATTGGGGCCATAACAATGTGTATGTGTTCGGGAAGGAGCGGGCAGAACGAGGGTTCAATGACGATCTGGATTTCTTCCTGCGCTATGTGCGCGCAAGAGAAAGAACGAACATCTACGTGACGCAAGGCAAGGCGATCGATACGATGGGGGTCATACCGAGACTGGATCAGAACTTGATGGAGGCGCTGACGGAGCTATCGAAGACAGAGGTCAGTATCGATGTCGACTTGAAGACGGTTATGGAACAGATCGTGGAGACGCCGGAGCAGACTTATACGATCCCCTATATTCTGACGAGTGCGGTCATGTCGGAGAAAAAGCATCTGCGCAATGCGAATGTGCCGTACTTCAAAGGACTGACGATCTTTAAGAAAGGCCAGATGATCGGGAGTCTCAATCATGAGCTGACGCATGGCTATTTCTGGATTACGAATCAGATTAAACCGAGCACAATACTGACTGCGGCCGTTGCCAAGGATGAAACGATAGCCGTGCATTTGACGACAAGCAAGTCCAGGCTTATTCCTAAGATTGACGGCAGCGGCAAATGGCATATGGAGCTGGTCATCGAATGTGAAGGGAATCTGATTCAGAATGCGAGCCGTCTGGATTATTCCGTAACGGAGCAGCTTGTGGAGATGGAGACGTTATTCGAGCAGATGATTAAGAACCAAATCGACAAATCCTTGAATGTGATTCAGCAAAAATATAAATCGGATATTCTGGGATACAGCAAGCTATACCGAAGAAAATACCCGAAGCAATGGGCGGCTGCCAAGTCGGAATGGAGCGAAACCTTCCGGAGGATCGAGACAAATACGCAAGTCAACATTCAGATCCGCAGACCCGGAGCGCTTGTGAAGCAAATCAATAACATCCCAATGGAGTGATATGCGTATGTCCATCCCCTTAATGCTGCTCGTCTGGTTATTCGCGCTCGCTTTAGGTTATATGAACGGCACCTGGCGCGGCTTGCAAAAGCGGGACGCCTGGATTGCCTGCACGCTGCTGTTCTTAAGTCTGGCGCTAACGATAGGTCTCGCGATTGATCCGCAGCTTCCGAATATGACGGAGTGGGTAGAACAGGCCTTGAGCCCGCTGAGGCCGCTGCTGGAGCCGGTGAACTGAGATGCTAAGCGGAAAAATCTCCTCGCTTCAGCTTGCGATTATTATGTTTCAATTCGTACTCAGCTCAACCGTGCTGCTGATGCCGTCCATTACAACCCGCTTATCGGCAAAGGATATGTGGTTGACCCCGCTGCTTGGGATGGGAGTGGGGTATCTGGTCGTGTGGCTGGCATACCAGCTGTTCAAGCTCGCGCCGGAGGGCTCAATCGTCAGGCTGCTGGAATCCCTCTTTGGAACTTATCCTGGCAAAATGATCAGCGTCCTGTTCATCGTGTTCCAATTCCACATCGTGGCGATTTCCATTCGCGATTATGCTGAATTTATCGAATCGAACTTCTTCCTCAAGACGCCAATCGTTGTCATAATCGGCACCATGCTTATTTTATGCGGGTGGGCGGTAAGAAGGGGGTTCGAGGTCATTGCGCGAACCGGACAAATTTTTGTGCCGATCATCACGTTGTTTACCGTGCTCATTCTCGTTCTTCTAATCCCCGAGCTGAATCCCCATCATCTTCTGCCGCTGCTGGAGAGAGGTGCCGTGCCAGTCCTTCAAGGCTCGCTGGTTGTGGATGGCTGGTTCAGCCAATTGCTGCTTGCCGTCTATATTCTCCCGTTAGTACGCGACAAAAACAACATTAAGAAGTGGGGCTTTTGGTGTGTCACCGGCATTACGTTTGTGATGCTGGCGTCGAATCTGGCTGTCTTCATGCTGGTAGGCGAAAGCACGGGCTATTATACCTACCCCGTCCTCATGGCGGCACGCTATATTGCGTACGCCGAGTTTTTCGAGCATTTGGAAGCCATCGTGATGATGGTGTGGGTGCTGGGCGAGTATATTAAAATCAGCGTTTACTATTATGCCATTACGCGCGGCATCTCCGAAACCTTTCGGCTTAAGAAGCCCGAAATTATTGTCATGCCAGTTGGACTGCTGCTGCTGTTCGTATGTTTTTGGGTAGGGCCGGACTTTCAAACGGTCGCTTCGTTTATCGGGAATACGGGAACGAGCTATATCCTGATCGGATTTGTCATTTTTCCCATCCTGCTATGTGTTCTGGCCTTTATTCGGGGTTGGTTCAAAGGACCCGGTACCAGTGCAAAATAGTACTGTTCTAAAGCCAGGAATTTCCTTATAGTGGATAAATAGAAAGAAATGTCTATGAGGGGATAGGTGATAGGCTTGGCTGCAAAGGAATCGATTTGGTCGAAGGTGCTGACGGGGCTGTTTTTTGTGCCTCTCATCTGGATTGTCGGCTTTTTTGTTTATATTTTCGCTGTCTTGTCCGGAGTCAGACTGTTTTATATCTGGATTATTTTTAGCATATGCGTCGTACTGTCGATCATGCTGGTGGTCGGATTGGGGAATTGGTTGAGGCGCAAAGTGTATTGGTCTTGCATGGCGGGCCTGCTGCTCGTCTTGGGCGCTGTCATATTCGGTTATGAGATGAACCGGATGTATCACAACAACATCCCGACGGTAGCGGAGAGCGAGGTCGATCTTGCCGCTTATGAGCCGTTCGTCCGCGGTTCCAAGGCAGTAATGCTGGATGAGCCGTCCACTCTTAGAATCAAAGACGAATTGCCCATTATGGACGGGGCTACTGCGTTGTACCCGCTCTATTCGGCGTTCGCTATGGCCGTATATCCCGAGAAGGGATATGATCATATCCGCAGCGAGGTTCGCTCCACGAAGACGAGTCAAGCCTACGACAGTCTTATCTCTGGGGAAGCGGATATCATCTTTGCGGCTGAACCGTCCGAACGGCAGCGCGGCGACGCGCTGGCTGCTGGCGTGGATTTGAAGCTGACGCCGATCGGAAGGGAAGCGTTTGTGTTTTTTACGCATGCGGACAATCCGGTTAACGGGCTGACAACGGAGCAGATTCAGGACATCTATTCCGGGACTATTACGAATTGGGATGAGCTGGGCGGCAAACATGCGTCCATTAGAGCGTTCCAGCGCCCGGAGGGCAGCGGCAGCCAATCTGCGCTGCAGCGGCTCATGAAGGGGAGAAGCTTGGCGCATCCGCCCAGGAAAGATGTAGCGTCAGGAATGGGCGGAATTATTGCACAAACAGCGGACTATCGCAATTATCCGAATGCGATCGGGTTTACGTTTTTGTATTATGCTACGGAAATGATTGGAAACGGAGAGATTAAGCTGCTCTCTGTAGATGGCGCCTATCCTGGCAGGGAAAGCATTGTGAACGAAACTTATCCGCTCAGCAGTCCGTTCTATGCCGTAACGGCAGGAACTAGCAATCCTCATGTCGAATCTTTGATTAACTGGATACGGTCGGAGCAAGGGCAAAAGCTTGTGGCAGAGACAGGCTACTCGCCTCTTGCTGCGCCGTAGCAACAAGAGAGGAGCACATGTATGAAGCCGAACATTTTTGTTGATTATGCTATTTCCGATGCCGTTATGGATTATTTGCTGGAGCATTGTACAGTTGATGCTTGGGGGGAAGAGGATACCATTCCAAGGGGAGAGCTCTATAAGCGGATTGCCGCTGCGGAAGGATACTTGACGGGGGGCAGGCGCATTGATGACGAGCTGCTGGCGGCAGCGCCGAAGCTCAAAGCTGTAAGCACGATCAGCGTCGGCTATAATCACTTCGACATCGACGCCATGAAGCGTCATGGCGTCACGGGGACGCATACGCCGGAGGTGCTGGATGAGACGGTAGCGGATCTCGTGTTCGCGCTAATGCTGGGCAGCGCCCGCCGAGTAGCGGAGCTTGACCGCTATGTCAGAGAAGGCCTCTGGAAGCGGGGGGACAATGACAATCTGTTCGGTGTAGACGTGCATCACGCCACGGTAGGCATTGTGGGCATGGGACGCATCGGTGAAGCAGTTGCCCGCAGGGCAGCGTTCGGCTTCGGGATGAAGGTGAACTATCATAACCGCAGCCGCAAGCCTGAAGCGGAAGCGAAGTATGACGCCACCTATATGGCACTGGACGAGCTGCTGGCTGCATCGGATTATGTTGTATTGTTAGCGCCATTAACGAATGAAACCAAAGGGTTGATCGGCAAGCGGGAGTTCGGCCTGATGAAGCCTTCCGCCATCTTCATTAATGCTTCCCGCGGGGCTACGGTAGATGAACCGGCACTGATTGAAGCGTTGCAAAAGGGGACTATTCGTGCGGCTGGACTGGACGTCTACCAACAGGAGCCGCTCCCTGCAGATCATCCGCTGATTGCTCTGCCTAATGCGCTGCTGCTGCCGCATATCGGCTCGGGCACGGCGAAGACCAGAGAAGACATGGCGTTGCTTGCCGCTCACAATCTTGTAGCTGTCTTGCAAGGCGAAGAGCCGCCTTACCGCGTTCCTGAATTCAAATCCTGATCGCTGCATATAGAAAGCGCCACTGTATATTCCATACAGCGGCGCTTTCTTATATCTTATAGGCAAGTTGTGTGTATCCTTCCACGGATTCGTTCAGTCTCTTATTTCACTTCAGCTACCGGGAGCTTGACCACTTCCACCCGGTTGGAGAAGAAGGTAGCTCCGCCGCCCATATCCGCGAGGCGCTGCGGTGTAAGGGCGTTCACCGCGCTGCGACCTTCCGTGTCGTCGTCCCACCACAGTCCTTGCGTTACCAAGACACCGGGAAGCACATCTCCGCCGACCTTTAGCGTCAATTGTAGCTCACCGCGATCATTGCGAACCAGTACGCGTTCTCCGTCGGCAAGCTCAAGCTTGCCGGCATCATCGGCATGCATATGGAGCGTCGGTCGCTTCTCCAGCTTCTGCAGCTTGGGCTGGTTGGCAAAGGTAGAGTTGATATAGCTGTGGTTAGGCCCGGTCGTCAGCAGGAACGGGTAATGCTCCGGTTCGACAAGCGGTGTATAGGTCGCAACTGGGGGTAGTCCGGCTCCGCGCATCGCCTCGGAATAAAGCTCGATCTTGCCGCTAGGTGTCGGCAGATCGTCCATCTTCGGATAACGTGTGCCGTCACCAGCCTTCATCCAGTCATGCGCCACCAAAGCCTCGAAAGTGATGTCCTTCAACAGCGGATTATGCTTGCTGTCCAGTGCGATACGAATCATGTCTTCTTCGGACAGATCGAACAGCTCCGGCTCAAAGCCCATGCGAAGAGCCAATTCCTTGAAGAGCGTAAAATTCGATTGGCTCTCGCCCGCAGGCGGCTTGATTGGCTTGGAGAGTTGAACGTAATGATGCCAGTAAGAGCTATATAAGTCCAAATTCTCCAGATGGGCGGTTGCCGGCAGGACAATATCCGCGTATTTGCCAGTATCCGTCAGAAACAGATCATGCACGACTGTGTACAGATCCTCCCGCATTAGCCCTTCTCTCACTTTGCGCTGGTCAGGCGCGACGATAGCGGGGTTGCTGTTGTAGACGAACAGCATTCGAACCGCAGGCTCAAGCGCAGTTAACGCATCGCCCAACTGATTCATATTGACGGTGCGCACATCGGGGTCCGGCAGCAGATCTTCCCGCTCGATGGCGGCATTGTTGATTCGGGCATACCAGCTATTGCCCTTCATCGCGCTGCCGCCGATCTCGGCCCATTGTCCTGTCAAGGCAGGGAGGCAAGCAATCGTGCGGACGATCATGCCGCCATTGTCATGATGCTGCAGCCCGTTGCCGATCCGAATGAAGGACGGGGTGGTCGTGCCGTAGGCGCGGGCCAGCTCCTCTATCTTCTCGACAGGAATGCCTGTCAGCTCAGCCGCTACGGAAGGGGGATACTTCGCTGCTTCAAGCTTCAATTCGTCATAACCGACGGTATGATGCTGGATAAAGCTCTCATTCACATAACCGTCGCGGATCAGAATGTGCATCATGCCGAGAGCCAGCGCACCGTCACTGCCTGGACGCAGCAGAATGAATTCATCCGCCCAAGTAGAGGTACGGTTGCGATGAACGTCAATATGAATAATTCGCGCCCCGTTTTTGCGAGCTTCTGTAGCGAGCATAGTCTGGTGCATATTGGTGGAGACCAGGTTGGCGCCCCAGATGAGGAACAGCTTCGTATGGACGGTTTCCTCGGGATCGATGCCAATGGAGCCGCCCATTGTATAGCTATAGCCCTTTGAGCCTGCGGCATTGCAGATTGTGCGGTCAAGCTTGCTAGCGCCCAGGCGGTGGAAGAAGCGGCGATCCATGCCTTCAGCATTCAGCACACCCATATTGCCGTAGAAGCTGTAAGGAAGGATAGCCTCGGCTCCATACTCGTCCATAATTGAAGTCATTCGGCGCGTAATCTCGTCGTAAGCCTCATCCCAGCTGATGCGCTCGAATTGAAGAGAGCCCTTCGGGCCGGTTCTTCGCATCGGGTAAAGTAGACGTTCGGGATGATGGACACGATCGGGCAATTGCCTTACTTTGTTGCATATAGCACCCCGGGTAACGGGGTGATCGGGATCGCCGGTCACGTTCGTTACGCGTCCGTCCTGAAGCGTGACGTGAAGGCCGCATGTATCGGGGCAGTCGAACGGACAGACGGATCGCACGACCCCGTTCTCTAAGAATGTATTCATGGTAGGATCACTCCGAAATGTTGTTAGGTTCCAATGAAGAGGTTATCTCCCCATTATACGTGCTGGCGGCGTTCTTTTAAATACGCTGAAGGGGAGTGACCTAGCGTACGCTTGAAGACGCGCTGGAAGTACGTGATGTCGGAATAGCCCAGGTAGTCGGAAATCTCCGATACGGTCAGCAGCGATTCCGTCAGCATATAGACCGCTGTGCGCATGCGGAGGCTATGCACATATTCGCTGATCGTCTGACCCGTCACTTGGCGGAACAGGGTTGCCGCGTGATTCGGCGATCTGCCTATGCATTCTGCCAGATGCTCCTTCGTCACTTTGCCGCGATAGTGATCCTGCAGATAAGCCTTCATCCGCTCGATATGCTGCTGTGACATAGCGGTCTGCTCGCCCCGACCCAGCTCCCGGCCCCATAGCGCCAGAGCCTCCAGCGTCAATGCTGCGGCTCGCAGCTTGACATAGGGCAAGCTTTCTTGCCACTCCTTCCATACGGTTCGAAGCCTCTCGATCATCATATCGTAGCAGCCGGCCTTGGCCATAATGAAGGGACCGGATACCGGAAAGGGATCAATCTCATCCGCCATCCCTAAGCGGAACGATAAAACAAACTGCTCATGGAACACGGTCGGCACGCTCTTGCCGTAATAGCCCGAGCCAGGGGCAATGAACATAAAGTCGCCTTTCTCCAGCAGCAGCTTCTCGCCATTGATCCAGTAGACGCATTTTCCATAAGTCATCACAACAAGCACAGCGGAGCCGTCCTGCACGGTACGCTCTTCGTACCAGTTCATTCCTTGATGTTGGCACATTCCTTCGAACGACAGCATACGACACCCCGAATCATACTATAGTATATCTATCATACTATAGTGCATGTACGTTGTCTCTTATTTCCTCTACAATGGACGAAGCTAATGATGGAGGGATGACGACATGAGTCTGACGAAAATTGTATGTACGATGGGACCATCCAGCAATTCGATATCGATACTTAAGGAAATGATGAATGCGGGCATGAACGTAGCCCGCTTGAATATGGCGCATGGCGAGCTTAGCGATCATAGTGAGCGCATCGCCTTGATCCGCGAAGCGGCAGCGGCGGCACCGGCTATCGTCGCGATCATGATGGACATTAAAGGACCGGAGATTCGAATCGGTACATTGGAGGAAGGCAGCTACGAGCTGAAAGCAGGCGACAAGCTGACTTTGACCAGCAGACCGATTACGGGCAATGGCAGCTGTGTGGCCGTCAATTACCCGGATATGCCGAAGGTAGTCAAAGCTGACGATAGAATCTTGATCGATGATGGTTTGATCGAGCTTAGCGTCGATGCGGTGGAAGATACGGAAATCATATGCAGCGTGCTGAACGGAGGTCCGCTTAAGCCGCGCAAAGGCGTCAATCTGCCAGGCATTCGCACGACGCTGCCGGGAGTAACGGATCGGGATATTAAGCATATCGCATTCGGTGTGGAAGAAGGCATCGATATGATTGCGATGTCGTTCGTGCGCAAGGCGGAGGATGTGCTGCAAGTAAAGCAGCTGCTGGAGGATGCAGGCGCAAGTCATATTCAGATTATTTCCAAAATTGAGAATCAAGAGGGCGTCGAGAATCTGGATGCGATCATTGAGGTGTCCGACGGCATCATGGTTGCCCGCGGCGACCTGGGCGTTGAGATTCCGGCAGAGGACGTTCCCATGATCCAGAAGGAAATGATCCAGAAGTGCAATCTGGCGGGCAAGCCTGTCATCGTGGCGACACAAATGCTGGATTCGATGCAGGTGAATCCGCGGCCGACGCGCGCGGAAGTAAGCGACGTTGCGAATGCGGTGCTGCAAGGAGCGGATGCGATCATGCTATCCGGCGAGACGGCAGCCGGGAAGTACCCGCTTGAGTCTGTCCGCATGATGACGATGATTGCGGAGCGCGCGGAATCGACACTTGACTATACCGAGCTGTTCCGCAGCAAGCTGACGGCTCCATCTTCGTCCACGACGGAAGTGATCAGCCAGGCGGTTGTCAGCTCGTCTCTGCAACTGGACGCCAAAGCGATCCTGGCGCCTACCGAGAGCGGCTTCACAGCGCGCATGGTATCCAAGTATCGGCCGAAGGCTCCGATCATTGGCATTACGGCTCATGATCATGTATTGCGTCGCCTGACGCTGGTGCGCGGCGTCGTCCCGGTGAAGGGCGAATGGGCGGAATCCACGGACGCTTTGATCAAGTCTGCAGTGCGCAATGCGTCCCGCACGCAACTGCTGAAGTCGGGCGATTATTTCGTCATCTCAGCAGGCATCCCGAGCGGCCGGGCCGGCGCGACGAACTTGATCCAAATTCAGCAGATGGACTAGGAATGACTGCCTAGGTGTTGCTTTTTGCATAACCGGCTATTGACAGATCCGCTGCTTGGTGACACAATAAGTGAGGTTCGATTCACGCAGGTGACATCGTACCATCTATACGCAATCCTTTCGTATAACTCCACATAACGGCCTTGGGCACAGGGTGGGGGTATCTACGGGAAGCCTAACTTCCTTGCTACGAATGGCAGGTCTAATGATTCATCCAGACCTTGCTATCCGTAGCTTTTTTGCGTTTATTAAGCTACTTGCAACAGATATTCAGGGGGAGAGAAGACATTATGAAATATATGATTTCCGTATTTGTAGGCGCAGCCAGCTATGGCGTATTATCGACCTTCGTCGTACTCGCATACGGGGAAGGCTATAAGCTTGGAGAGGTTGTAGGAAGCCAGCTGATGATCGGCTTCTTGCTGTCGTGGCTGTTCGCGACTTATATCGAACGCAAGCAAAGAAGATCCGAAGAATCCGGCTCAGCGGGGAAACGTACGGGAGCAGGCGGCGTGAAACAAAACTTGCAGAGGCTAAGCTGGAAGACGCGGCTGCTGCTTATGGCTGCCGGACTGCCAACAGCGATTACCGGTCTGGTGTACTATCATTCGCTCCGGTATATTCCGGCCTCGCTTGCGATCCTGCTCCTGTTCCAATTCACATGGATTGGCGTCCTGGTGCAGTGCATCAGACAGAAGAAGCGCCCGAACCGCGCCATTGTGACCACGCTCGTCATCTTGCTTGGTGGCACGATCTTGGCCGCAGGAATTATGGAGCAAGGCGGGGGCAGCTTCCATCCGCTAGGTGTGACGTTGGGCTTCCTGGCCGCGATCAGCTATACGATGTTCATTCTGTTCAGCGGCAATGCGGCGCCTGAAGTACCGCCAGCGACGCGCAGCAAATGGATGATGGCTGGAGGCATGACGTTCGTCTTTATTCTGTTCCCGCCGGAGTTTCTGTGGAATGGCGATTTGTTCAGCAGCTTGTTCCTGTTCGGGACGTTGCTGGGACTGTTCGGCGCTTTCATCCCGCCGCTGCTGTTCGCTTATGGCGTACCTCATATCGGTGAAGGGATGGCCGGCATTCTGGGCGCAGCGGAGCTGCCTGTCGCGGTATTGCTTTCGTCAATTGTCCTTCACGAGCAAGTGTCCTGGCTGCAATGGGCAGGCGTTGTAATTGTCCTTGCGGGAGTCGCTTACCCGGAGCTGATCAAGCTGGTGAGGCGCAACAAACGCATCTCATCTGGCGTCGGGGCTTAGCCTCAAGCTGGTAAAGTTTTTTTTAACTCGTTTTGTTCCTTTCCCGCTTCCACGGATTGGCAGTATACTTTGGTTGTCGGGCCGACGTATTAACGTGAAGGAAAGGAGCTGATCCGTGTGATTCACAACTTAGAGGTGGTCTCCGTTTAACGGAGATTATCGTAATCGAAGAGGCCTTCGGGCCTCTTTTTATTTGTAAAAAACGATTGTGCTCAAAATTGGTTTTCTTTATAATGGAAAAGTGACGCTTCATATGAAGCACGGGGACCACCCCAAATACTATTAATCATGAAAGGGAGGCGGCAAGACATGGAAAATGTATTTATGAATGACACGCTGCAAGCAAAACGTTTGAACTTATTTGAGGAGGATTTATACCGTGAACTACAAAAATGGAAGAGACGTGCTTCCCCCTAGTCTCCTGTTGGAGCTGCAAAAATATATTCAAGGCGATCTGATCTATATTCCTAAACCGTCCAACCAGCGCGCAAGCTGGGGAGAAGTGAGCGGTACGCGCAAGCTTCTGGCGGAGCGCAATAAGGAAATTTTCCAGCATTACAGCAACGGGGCGACCGTAGCGGAGCTGGAGCGCAAGTACCACCTGTCCAGCGAGAGCATACGCAAGATTATTGTGAAGGCGCGCTAGATGAAACAATACGAGCGGACTCTATACAAAGAACCTCCCAAGTGTCGCATTGATGCGGCGGGAGGTTCTTTTTTTTTTTGCATATAACGGCTCAGGCCGTTATTCGCTATTAATGGACGTTCGAGGTTGGAAGCGGCACTACGGTTCGCGGATATTTGTAATCGTCACGATAGCAGTTCGTTTCTGTATCGTAGACGGATTGAGAGAGCCGATGGGATACTTCGAAGATGGGCAGATCCGGGTTCACATGCAGCGCAGATCCATAGAACGAGCAACCCTCAAAGTTAAAGTTCAGTGTCGTTATGATGATGACACAGTTTGTAAAGCTGCAATTTTTGAAGCTAAAGCCGTCAAAGTTAATCGTCTCGTTGTTAAAGCTTTCATTCATAATCAATTTCATTCTCGCAACGCTCCTCTGCTAGTTATAGGCGACATGCCTATCATCCTATCAGATTCATGTTGAAATGTTTGTCACAACATGGCTTTGCGCTTGAATACTTATCGACACTAAACCCAATCTTCCTCCACAAGTCTGCGGTTAATGGCAACTCCCGCCTCATAGCCTTCACTAGCCGAACCGATCAGCCCCGTAAAATAATGTTTGGCGTCGCCGATCAGATACAATCCCTCGATGTGCGTGCTTCCATGCTCCATCGTCTCGTATTGGCCGTCCTGCTCGCGTCCGACTCCCAGTTCATCAGGAATAGTCGTCGCGTCCCGCGCTCCGGTATCTGACAGGAAGGCAATCCGACGCGCAATCTCTTGTCCGTCTTCCAGCATGATCTTCTCCAGCTGGCCACCGCTGCTTCTTAGCGACTTTATCGGCTGCTCATACAGAGCGATTCCGCGAGCTTGGAGCGCTTGCTTCTGCTCAAGCGTGAGCATGGAAGCGCCGTCGGTGAATACGCTGAGGTCACGGCTCCAGTTGAAGATCAGCTGCACATAGCCAAACAAGGACTGGCTGCTGCCAATGATGGCAAGCGGCTCGCCGCGATGCTCCCATCCATCGCAATAAGGGCAGGGGAAGACGGAGATTCCGTAGCTTTCCTGAATGCCCGGAATAGGCGGAAGCTGGTCGCGAGCGCCAGTCGCGATGACCAGATACTTGCTTATATAAGATTTGCCGCTGGCAGTGGCGATATGGAAATGATCGTCTTCCTTCTTCGCACCCGTTGCGGTATCGTGTTCCATTCGAACCAGCTCATAAGCGCGAACATCCTCGCGTCCAAGCTCCCTGAACGCCGATGGCGAAATACCGTCTCTCGTCAAATAGCCGTGAGAGCTGTGCGCAGCCGCATGGCGGGGCTTGTCCTCGTCGATCAAGATGACAGAGCGGAGCGCGCGTCCAAGCACTAGCGCTGCGCTAAGCCCTGCCGGACCGCCGCCGATAATGGCAACATCCCATACGTTCATCGTGACACTCCTTTTCGGATTCTGAATGATTTCCTTATTCTGCCGCCTCAATCACTGTTATAATTGGACTAGGATGGCAAGGAATAGAATGTCACTATTATGCCGGTTGGAGTTGAAAGTTATGCCTCAATACGAATGGAATAGCAAGGTCTGGCATCCTGTGGTCATGTCCTGGTTTCGCCGCTCGTTCGGTGAGCCTACGGATGTCCAGGCCAAAGCTTGGGCTTCGATTACAGAAGGCCGCCATACTTTGATAGCGGCCCCTACTGGCTCCGGCAAAACATTGGCCGGCTTGCTGCCTTGTGTCAATGCGATTGTTCAAGCGAAAGCTTGCAGCACGACTCCCCCGCGAAAAGGAGTCAAGCTGTTATATATTACACCGCTCAAAGCGCTCAATAATGATATTCAGCATCATGTTCTTTCTTTTGCGAGCCAGCTGAAGGAGGAGGCCACAGCGCTGGACATGCCATGGTCCGGCTTCCGAAGCGGAGTCCGGACAGGCGATACGCCTTCGTCCCAGCGGGCGTCCATGCTCAGGAATCCGCCGGAGCTGCTCATCACGACGCCGGAATCGCTATACATTCTGTTAACGTCGGAGCAAGGCAGGGTCATGCTGAGCGAGGTCCGCTATGTCGTTGTGGATGAAATTCATGATTTGGCGGGAGACAAGCGCGGCGCTCATCTCTCTGTATCACTTGAGCGGCTAGAGCAAAACGCCGCAGAAGGTGTACGGATTCAGCGAATCGGCGTGTCTGCTACCCAGAAGCCGATGTGGAAGGTCGCGCAATTTCTCGGCGGACTTGAACCGGATCGGGGGCTCACGATTGATCCCCATCCGGATGCTCCGGAGGAGGAACGTTATCCGCTTGGCTATGCGCGGCGTCCCGTTCACATTGTCGAGAGCCGGATGGAGAAGCGGATGGATGTCCGCGTAACGATGCCGGATACGAGTGTGCCGGCGCAGACGAGAGACGGCGTATGGCTGCCGATTCTGACGCGATTGTTCGATCTGATGGCCAATTGCACCTCGGCACTGGTGTTCGTCAACAGCCGCAGGCTATGCGAGCGTCTCGTTCTGCGCATTAACGATCATGCCGGGTATCAGATGGCCAGATCCCATCATGGGAGCATGTCCAAGGAGAAGCGGCTTGAAGCAGAAGCGATGCTGAAGAACGGCGAGCTGCGCTGTCTTGTAGCGACATCATCGCTAGAGCTCGGCATTGACGTCGGACATATCGATCTGGTTATTCAGATCGATTCCCCGCTTGAAGCGGCTTCCGGCATTCAGCGAATCGGACGGGCCGGACATGCGGTAGGCGATGTATCGAGAGGCGTGATTGTGGTGCGCCAACGGGGCGTATTGCCAGAGGCGGCCGTGCTCGGCGGGTTAATTGCGAATCGGGAGATTGAACCGATCCGAATGCCTGAGAAGCCGCTCGATGTCTTGTCCCAGCAGATTATCGCCATTGTGGCTTCGGCCGAGATGACGGTTGACCGACTGTATGAGCTGCTGCTTGGCAGCTACAGCTACCGCCAGTTGGAGAAGGAGCAGCTAAAGAATACGTTGGCTGTGCTGGCTGGCCTGTATCCATTCGCGCGGCCGATACTGGATTGGAGTCGGGAGTCTGGCTTGCTTGCGAAGAGGGGGAACACATCCATAGCGGCAATGACGGGCGCGGGCACGATACCCCAGTCGTCCCACTTCCCGGTGCATCACCTCGACAGTCGCACTCATCTGGGGGAGCTGGATGAGGAATTCGTGCATGAAAGCCGGGTAGGAGACGTCTTCCTGCTTGGTACGAGCTCATGGATGATCCGCAAGATCGATAAAGACAGGGTATATGTCTCTGAGGCTGCGAACAGCTTCAGCGAGGTGCCGTTCTGGCGCAATGAAGGTCCTGGCCGCACGCTGGCGCTCGGCTTGAAGGTGGGCGAGCTGATGGAGAGCTTGTCCGCCCGCCTTGGGCTTGACCCGTCGCCCGACAGGCCTCGGCAGCGGCAATGGAGCAACTGGCGGTCCGCTTATCCGGCAGGTGAGGACCGCTTGGACGCGGCGATGAATTGGCTGGGCAGCGAATACGGCTTGGATGGCTATACGGCTGGCGAGCTCTTAGGGTATGTGGTCTCCCAGCATGCGTTCAGCGAGCTGCCCACGGCCAGCCGAATTGTCATCGAGCATTACAAGGATATGATGAACCAGACTCATGTCATTATCCTGAATCCCTACGGCAGACGCTTGAACCGGACATGGCTGCTCGCCGTTCAACGGCAGTTCGAGCGCTCGCTCCCTTATCAGCTGTACGGGAATGCGAAGGATAACGGCATTGAATTTGTGCTTCCGGAGTGGGATGCGTCCTGGCTTAGAATGATCTGGGAGGTGACGCCGGCCAATGTCGAGCCGCTGCTGACAGAAGCTGTGACGGGCTCGCCGCTGCTGGCAATCGCATTCCGCCGCATCGCAGAGACGTCGCTGCTGCTTGCCAGAAGCTTCACTCGCGTCCCCATGTGGCAGAAGCGACTCCGTAGTGAGGAGCTGCTGCGGGAATCCCTGCCGTATGCCGACTCGTTCCCATTCCTGACGGAAGCGATGAAGGAATGTCTGTATGATTATTTGGACCTTGTATCCTTGCGCTCCCTGCTGGCTTCGATTCAAAGCGGTGAGATCGAGATCGTCATCAGGGAGACGGAATATCCTTCGCCGATGGCGACGCAGTTTCTGGCGGATTACGTCAACATGCGATTGTATGAAGGCGACGGGCTGGATGCGGCGACGAAAGCGGGTCTGTTGCATATTAGCAAAGACCTGGCAGGCGAGCTGTTCGGCCGCGATGCGGTGAAGCGAAGCGTCTCGAACGATGTGCTGCGCCAGGTGGAGGAACGGATCGACAAGCGCTCCGGTACGATCAGCTCCGCTGATGATCTTCGTGCTTACTTGAAGATCCGCGGGGATATGAGCTTAACCGAACTGATCTCGCTTGCGGGGGCGAATGCCGCAGACTGGAGTCAGTCATTGGCGTCGGCGGGAACGATACAAGAAATGGATATGGGAGGCAGCAATGACGATGGGCCGCTTCCACGCTGGATATGCGCGGACGAAGCGGACATCTATGCCTCATTCCCGCAAGAGCTATCCTCTTGCCTGTTCATCATTAGCCGGTATGCGGAAGGGCGGATGTCCTATACCGAGCCGGAGCTGTGCGAGCGCTATCCTGCGCTGCAATTGGAGGATGCTCGTCGGCTGACGGATGAGCTGGTGCGGCAGGATATCATCAGGCAGGCGCCGTTCGCGGCGGACGAATCGGAGCGGATCTGGACAAGCGCCAAAGCGGCCGCGCAGATGATCAGACTGTCGATTGGCGAAGCCCGGAAGCAAGTGCCCACAATAGCTCCAGCGAAGTGGTGCGGCTATCTTGCGTACCGGCAGCATGCGCTGCATGGCGCGCAGCTGCAAGGACAAGAGGGATTGCTGGCCGTTATTGGCCGCCTGCAAGGCCTGTTCCTTCCCGCTGCGCATTGGGAGAGCTTCCTCTTTCCTTCAAGGCTGAAGGACTACCGGAAGGAAGAGCTTGACGCGTTATGCGCAACCGGAGAAGTGGTCTGGCTGGGCAGCCGGGCCTCTGGCCAGAAGGAGGGAAGGATCGCCTTCTTCCTTGCGTCGAATTCCGCATTGCTTGCGCCTTATGCGGAGGAGCTGCTGACCAGAAGCACGTCGCATCCTGAGCTGCTGCGCATCCTGATGGAAGGCGGCGCAAGCTTCCTGACCCAACTGAGCCGGCAGTACGGCAAGCCGCCAAGCGAGACGCTGCAGGATCTGCTGGAGCTGGCCTGGGAGGGCCACGCCTCCAATGATCAATTCGCCCCGCTAAGACTTGGCATCGGCAAGAGAGGCAAGGACTGGGCGCGTACAGGCTCCGGCTTCGGCCGCTGGTACTGGACCGGGACGCTGGGCGGCAAGCCGGCTGGAAGCTCAGATGCGGGTAACGAGCTGAATGAGCTTGCCGAATCCACCGGAGCACAGCTGCAAGGCAAGTCGGCTTCTCCGTCTGCTTCCCATTGGATTCATCAATTGATTGAAAGCTATGGCATTATTACGAAGGCGCTTATCACGGCATATACGCCTTTCCGCTGGGATGAGGTGCTGCCTATTATGGCTAAATTGGAGGAATGGGGCACGCTGACCAGAGGTGTATTCGTTGAGGGGGCAGCGGCTATGCAATTCACGACGCCGGATATTGCCGGAATGCTTAGCAGTCCTCTCCCCGGCAAGGAAGAGGGGAAGGTCACTGTGCTGTCCGCGCTTGATCCAGCCAATCCATATGGGCTGTTCATTGATTGGCCGGTCAAGACGGCAAGCGCGCCTTCCTACGCCAGGAAAGCCGGCAGTTACGTGGTTCTGGACGGCGGGGAATGGCACTATTGGCTGGAGGGCAACGGCAAAAAAGTATTTGAGGTCCAATCGGATGCCGAGCCTAATGAGAAGATGCGCATGGAGAAGCTCCGCGCCATGTTTGGGGCCGTGCTGCGCCGGCAGGGTCTCGCAAAGATTGTGGTCGAGGAATGGAACGGCGAGCCCGTCTCTCAATCCGCAGCGGCAAAGCTGCTAACCGGGATGGGAGCGGAGCGAGACCGGAATTCGTATGTCTTATGGATGAGCAAGCTGTAGCTTGCCTTAAAGAACAGATAAGCAAACTTCAATGCGGCTTCCTGTCCGGCAATTACGCCGGAACGGGAAGCCGTTATTTTTTGACGAAAAGATGCGCTTGAAGCCGGGATTTCCCGAGATCATTCGACAATATTTTTATAAATAAAATTTATAATTAAAAATCCCTAATAAGGCTGAATTATATATAAGGATTATTTATATAACATACTTCATCAGTTATGTAAACTTTCTTATTCGGAACGATCAGGAAGGATGTGGAAGGAAAAAGGAGGAGAAGCGGGGTGAGTCCCCCTCAGCAAAAGTTACCCCATCATACGATACATTATCGCCTTTTCCTGGAAATGACCGGGGCTTCGCATTCATGTTAGCCTTGTAGTGACCAAAAAAAGTGGGAAAGGTTGGGATGCAATTTGCGCGGAAAATGGTTGGCCTTCATGCTGTTGACCATCATGCTGATTGGCGCCTGCGGGGTGAATAACGAGACCAATTCGGTTGATGGCAACAACGGCAAACAAAATGAGGCGGAGCTGACGACGCTGGAGCGGGCTGTAAAGCAAGGCTACATAACGGTAGGTTTTGCGGGCGAAAATCCGTATGCGTATAAGAACGAGCAAGGGGAGCTGACAGGTGAAGCTGTAGAGATTGCTAGCGTCATCCTGAAACGCTTGGGCATTGGAGAGATGAGAGGGGAACTGACGGAGTTCTCTGCCCTGGTCGCTGGCTTGCAAGCGAAGCGATTCGATATGATCACAGCGGGGATGTTCATTAACCCGGACCGCTGTGCGGCCGTGCTGTTCGCGGATCCCGAATACAGCATCGGAGAAGGGCTGGCAGTCAAAACGGGCAATCCGCTCGGACTTGACAGCTATGCTGCCATCGCCGAGAGCGGGAATGCCAAAGTTGCGGTAATGGCGGGTGCTGTGGAGATTGGTTATCTGACTACATCCGGCGTAGCCGAGAAGCAGATGGTGATCGTTCCGGATCAGGACGCGGCGATTAGCGCGCTGCAGTCCGGCAGGGCGGACGCCATGACGATGACCGGGCCCGCGCTGCAATCCAGACTGGTAGCGGCTAACGATCCTGGCATTGAGCGGGTCATGGATTTCGAGCAGCCTCTTGTGGACGGCGAGAGTGTGACCGGCTATGGTGCTACCGCATTCCGCATGGATGATACGTCGTTTCGCGACGCATTCAATGCGGAGCTTGCGAAGATGAAGGAAAACGGCGAGCTATTGGCTATTTTGACGAAGTTCGGCTTTACGGAGCAGGAGCTGCCGGGTGACGTGACCGCACAGCAGCTTTGCGGACGATAACATGATCCAAACCTTAAGCCAGTGGCTGCCGTATCTGGGACAAGGCGCATGGGTGACGATCAAGATCACGCTGCTCTCCGGCGTCGTAGCGACGTTGTTCGCCTTGATGTCCGGGCTTGGCAGGCTGTCCCCCTTGAAGCCGATTCGCTGGCTGGCGGGAGGATACATCGAATTGTTCCGGGCGGCTTCGCTGCTGGTATTGTTGTTCTGGGTGTACTTCGCCTTGCCGATTGCGGGTCTGGAGCTGTCCAAGACATGGTCCGCCGTGCTCGCAATCGGTCTTAATATAGGGGCTTACGGCGGCGAGATCGTTAGAAGCGCTATCCAAGCCATACCAAAGGGACAGTATGAAGCGTCTATCGCGCTTAATCTCTCGCCGCTAACCCGGATGCGAGCGGTGATCTTGCCGCAAGCCATTGCGAGAATGCTGCCTCCGATGGGCAATCTCTGGATTGAAATGCTGAAGTCGACATCGCTTGTCTACTTCATCACGATGGCGGATTTGACCTATGAAGCCATGGTTCTGCGCAACAATTACTACACGGATACGCCGCTAATCTTTGGCTTGCTGCTGCTTATCTATTATGGGCTCGCATCTTGTATAGCGGTGCCGGTCAAGTGGCTGGAGCGCAAGCTCACGGCTTGGAGGTGAGTCTATGTGGAATTGGGATTACGCCATGGAGGTTGGCGCCGTACTGCTGCGCGCGCTTCCAGCCGCGTTGCTGGCCGCAGCTACCGGATTTGTCATTGCCTCAACAGTTGGGCTTCTGATCGCAGCGCTGATCCGCTCAAGATTCGCCGCGGTCAGGCGTACTGCGAGCGGTGTCGCGCATTTTATTCGCAGCACCCCTTTGCTTGTGCAGCTGTTCTTCTTGTATTACAGCTTGCCGATGCTTGTTCCGGTATCGATGACAGCCTTCTGGACCGGGGCAATCGGCCTCGGATTGCATTATTCGACCTACATGTCGGAGGTGTACCGCTCCGGCATCGATGCACTGCCGAAGGGGCAATGGGAAGCGGCGACCGCTCTGAATCTGTCAAAGAGACGAACGTGGTTTTCGGTCGTACTGCCGCAAGCCATACCGCCGGTGCTGCCGATTATGGGCAATTATTTGATCGTCATATTTAAAGAAACACCGACGCTATCAGCCATTACGTATATCGAGCTTCTACTGCGCGCTAAGAATGAGGCTTCCGTCTCGTATCGGGTTTTCGAGCCTTATACGATCGTAGGCATTATTTTCATCGTCGGCAGCCTGTTGATGTCGTTCCTTGTATCTCGGCTGGAGATTAGATGGAAGCGGCGGACGTCGGTATAGAAAGGAGGAAGCGACATCACGGACATAAAACTGGAAAATGAAAGGGAAGAAGCTGCCCAGTCCCAGGCGGTGCGGCAGAGGAACAAGCCTGATTCCAAAGGTGAAGCTGCCGAGCCGCTGGTTGAATATCGAGGCGTGACCAAATCATTCGGAGAGCTGGAGGTCATTAAAGGAGTTGATCTCCAGATGCATGCGGGCGAGAAGCTGGCCTTCATCGGTCCGAGCGGCTCGGGCAAGACGACGCTGGGGCGCATGCTGATGACGCTGGAGCGTCCGACGTCCGGGACGTTAACTATCGATGGGACTTCCATCTGGCAAATGAAAGACAGCCGGGGGAAATGGAAAGCGGCGAACGAGTCGCATCTGAGAGCCATCAGGGAGAAGGTAGGGATGGTGTTCCAGCATTTCAACTTGTTCCCGCACTTGACGGTGGAGCGCAATGTGACGCTGGCGCTTACGTCTGTGCTGGGTTTGACGCGAGAGGAAGCGAGTGCTCGGGCCCAATCGATGCTGGAGAAGGTCGGATTGCTCGACAAGCTGTACAACTATCCATCTCAGCTCTCAGGCGGACAGAAGCAGCGCGTGGCCATAGCAAGAGCGCTTGTCATGAGACCCAAGGTTGTCGTCTTTGACGAGGTCACATCCGCGCTTGACCCGGAGCTTGTAGGAGAGGTTCTGGCGGTGATTAAGGAAATTGCAAAGGAAGGCGAGACCGCAATGATGCTGATCACCCATGAGATGGATTTTGCGCGGGAAGTCGCCGACCGGGTTATCTTCGGGGCAGAGGGGCTTATCGTGGAGGAAGGTACGCCCAATGAGATCTTCAATCATCCCCAAAGCGAGCGTCTTCGCACATTTCTAAACCGGCTATAGGAGGTGAGAGGGTTGGAAATACGGAATCCATCAACAATTGTCTACCGCAAGCCAGTCGCTGGGGACGGTCAAGACATCTGGAGGCTTATAAAACGGGCAGGCGGTCTGGATGTCAATTCCGCCTATTGCTACTTGATGTTAGGCGACATGTTCAGCGAGACATGCTGTATTGCCGAACGGGATGGTCGGCTGAGCGCTTTCCTTTCCGCTTTCCGCAAGCCTGAGGAACCGGGAACGCTCTTCGTCTGGCAGATTGCTGTAGAGCCTGTGCTTCGAGGCAATGGAATCGGAGGCGCGCTTCTGAAGCAAGTTCTCTCGCGACAAAGCAATACCGGCATCCGGTATCTCGAAGCGACCATTAGTCCAGGTAACATGGCGTCTCGAAGCTTGTTCGTGGCTATGGCGCGCGAGCTGGCAAGCGAATGCAAGATATCGGAGCAGTATGAGGCATCCATGTTCCCTGAGAGCCACGAGACGGAGCTGTTGTTTCGGATAGGTCCTTTCTCTGAAGGAAAATAATCATCTCTAATGTTCACCATAAAGGAGGATGACAATGACTGAATGGAGCAGCAAGGCGGCGCCGAGCAGGCGACCGCTGAATGTATTCGAAAGTCTGGAATCTGAAGTAAGAAGCTATTGCAGGAGCTTCGAGACGGTTTTCGTAAAAGGCAGCAATGCGCTGCTGCAGGATCGCGACGAGAGAGAGTACATCGATTTTTTTGCAGGTGCAGGCGCGTTGAATTATGGACATAACAATCCGCATATCCGCACGAAGCTGATCGATTATTTGCTGGAGGACGGCATCACGCACAGTCTGGATATGGCGACGGATGCGAAGGAAGCCTTCCTGCTCCGATTCCAGGAGACGATTCTGAAGCGGCGGGGACTATCCTATAAGGTGATGTTCCCAGGTCCTACCGGCACAAATTCGGTAGAGAGCGCCTTCAAGCTCGCCCGCAAAGTGACGGGGAGAACCAACATCGTCTGCTTCACAAATGCGTTTCATGGCATGTCGCTCGGCTCCTTGGCCGCGACTGGCAACGCCTTCAAGCGCAAAGGAGCCGGACTGCCGTTGCAGGGTACGACCTTCCTGCCTTATGACGGATATCTGGGGCCGCTCGTCGATACGACAGCTCTGCTGGAGAAGCTGCTCCAAGATCCCGGCAGCGGACTTGACTTGCCTGCGGCTGTCATTGTGGAGACGCTGCAAGGCGAAGGCGGCTTGACTGCTGCAAGCGGCAAGTGGCTGCGGAGCCTTGAGCGAATATGCCGTGCGCATGGCATTTTGCTTATCATCGATGACGTGCAGATGGGCTGCGGGCGAACAGGAACCTTCTTCAGCTTCGAGTCTGCAGGTATAAAACCGGATATTGTATGCTTGTCCAAGTCAATTGGCGGCTACGGATTGCCAATGGCTCTCACATTGATCAAGCCCGAACATGATATCTGGCAGCCGGGTGAGCATAACGGCACGTTCCGGGGCAATAATTTGGCTTTCATTGCCGCCTCCGAAGCGCTTCGTTATTGGGAGGACGACCGTCTAGCGAACCAAATCCGTAATCGAAGCGATGTCATCGCCGAGTTCCTGGGACGGATGGCTTCAAGATATAGCGATAAAATTGCCGAAGTCAGAGGCAAAGGAATGATACAAGGTCTTGTCTTCCATCAGCCGGAGGACGCTTCCCGATTATGCAAGCTTAGCTTCGAGCGAGGCGTCATTATGGAGACATCGGGCCCGCGCGATGAGGTTGCGAAGCTGATGCCGCCGCTTACCATTGAAGCCGGGGTGTTGCAGAAGGGGCTCCAGCAGATTGAGGAGGCCTTGTCCAATCTGTATGCCAGCATGAAGCCGAAAGCAGCATTGCAAGGGAAAAGCTAAAGAATGAAAGGAAGAGTGATCCAATATGATCGTGAAACATCTGGAGGATATCAAAGGCACTTCTCACGATATTGATACGCCTACATGGAATTCCAGACGCTTGTTGCTGAGGAAGGACGGGATGGGCTTCTCCATGCACGATACGGTTATCAAGGCCGGGACCGAGACCCTAATCTGGTACCGGAATCATGTGGAAGCTGTGTATTGCGTGGAAGGCGAGGGTGAAATACAAGTCGTCGGCGGGGAGACGTATCCGATCTCGCCCGGCATGCTGTATGCGCTGGACGGCCATGAGAAGCATCTTCTGCGCGCGCGAAGCCAGCTCCGCATGGTCTGTGTGTTCAACCCGCCGCTTACCGGTGCTGAGGTTCATGATCAAGACGGCGTGTATCCTCTAATGGAAGAAGAGAGCGAAGTGCAGCGATAAGAACGATAGGAATGATCTATTTAACCTCATTCAGGATTGAAAATAAAGGAGATGAAGGAAATGAACAGCAACAGGACGAGTACGATTGCAACCAACAGCTACCCCTCGCGGGTAGCGGATGTCCCTTCCAGGCTGGAACGCAAGGACCCTGTCGTCTATAGCGAATGGACACCGGATAGTCCTCTTACGGAAGAGCAATCTTCCTTCTATGAAAGGAACGGCTATTTATTTCTGGAGCAATTCTTTTCGGACAAGGAGCTGGAGCTCTGGAAAAATGAGCTGAGCCGGCTGCAGCAGGTTTACCGCGACGGGGAAGATGCTCATGTCATTCGCGAGCCGGCAAGCAGCGAGGTGAGATCGGTATTTGCGGTTCATCAGCATAACGACCTCTTCCAGGCGTTATCGAAGCATCCGAAGCTGCAGGCAATCACTTCCTATTTGTTAGGCTCAGATACATACATCCATCAATCCCGAATTAATTTTAAGCCTGGATTTACGGGAAAAGAATTTTATTGGCATTCGGACTTTGAGACATGGCATGTGGAAGATGGAATGCCGGGCATGCGCGCGCTCAGCTGCTCGATCGCGCTCAGCGACAATTACGCGTACAATGGTCCGCTTATGGTGATACCCGGATCTCACAAGACGTTCATCTCATGCGTTGGCAAGACGCCAGACAATCACTTCAAGGAATCACTGCGCAAGCAGGAGTATGGTGTTCCCGATCATGAGAGTCTCCATTCCATGGCGGAAGAGAAGGGGATTCATATGCCGGTCGGCAAAGCGGGCTCCATCTTGTTGTTCGATTGTAATCTGATGCATGGCTCAAGCAGCAACATCTCTCCGTTCCCCCGCAGCAATGTCTTTATGGTCTATAACAGCGTAGACAACCGGCTGGTTCAGCCGTATTCGGGACAAAAACCAAGACCTGAATATATCGCGACGAGAATCTAGTGACGAATCCGGTCTGGATTGTCGCCCTCATACTGGGCATTAATATAACGTATGTCTCGATGTTCACCTTGCGGCTCATCTTGGTCATCAAAGGGAAACGAACGGCGGCTGCGCTCCTCTCGACAGTGGAAGTGTTCGTCTATCTCGTCGGTTTGCAGCTCGTACTGAATAACCTGTCCACGCCGATCTATATGGCGGCGTACTGCATCGGCTTCGGACTGGGCGTCTATCTCGGCAGCCGAATAGAAGAAGCGCTCGCGCTCGGTTATTCTGTCGTGCAAGTGATCGCTGATACCGTCAACACCAGCTTACCGGATCAGCTCCGGGCGAACGGCTACGGGGTAACGGTATGGCAGGGAGAAGGGCGAAGCGGTCCAAGGCTTGTTATGCAAGTGCTCGTGAAACGCAGCGCAGAGAAAAAACTGCTGGATTCCATATCGGCGGTGGCGCCAAAAGCATTCGTGATTTCGCATGAACCGAGGCACTTTCGCGGCGGATTCTGGGCAAAGCTGCTTGAGAAATAAGAGTCTGAGTAAGGATATCTTCCAATATGGAGGGTATCCTTTTCTTATGGAATTTCGTTCAAATCGCAGCCTGCTTATGAATTCGCTTACTTAGCGACTCCGAATCACATCCTTGAATTGGGCGCTTGACAGGGGGAAGGAAGGCGATTATTATTTAAATAGTTTAAATATATAGATCTAAAGTTTATAGATCTAAAGTGTTTAGTGCTAAGCAAATATAGAAGGAGGTGTCTCTATGCCAACGCTCGTCAGTCGTTTTCAGCGTTCGGTTACGCAGCTTAACCGGCTCTTCGCTTCAGAAATCGTAGATCGGCTCGATTCCCAAGTAACGGGGACGCAGATGTATATGCTTCATTACATCCGTCAGAGTGAGAGATGCCGGTTGACGGAGCTTGCGGAGAAGCTGGATGTGAAGCCAAGCGCGGTAACGGTAATGATTGATCGATTGGTAAAATCGGATTATGTGGTGCGAACGCATGATACGGATGACCGCAGAGTCATACTGGTCGAGCTTACGCCAACCGGCATTGAAATTTTGGAGAAAGCACAAGCGATGCGTGAAGAAATTGTCGGAGCTTACATTGAAAAGCTGGACCCCGATGATGTCCATAGGGCTACAGAAGTGCTGGAGAAGATGGTGCTGATCGCACAAGCGAACTCCAAATGTCATGGGCGGCATAACCGCTAACGAAATTATGTTTAACTCATACAAAGAGAAAGAAGGAACAGGAACCAATGGAACATTTGTCCCACAAGCGCAAAATTACCATCATGATGGCCATTATTATGGCAATGTTCTTTTCCGCGATTAACCAAACGATCGTCAGTACGGCGATGCCGCGCATCATTGCGGTTTTGAGCGGTATGGAATATTACAGCTGGGTCATCACGATCTATATGCTGACTTCGACGCTCGCTACCGTTCTGGTCGGCAAGCTGTCCGATATCTACGGACGGAAGCCGTTCATATTGGCGGGTATTGTCATCTTTATGATTGGCGCATTTTTAACCGGTTTTTCAAAGGATATTTTTCAGTTGATTATTTATCGCGGTATTCAAGGCGTCGGCGCCGGTATTATTATGGCATCCGTCTTCACAGCAGTCGGCGATTTGTTCTCGCCGCGTGAGCGGGGCAAGTGGACAGGAGTTATGATGGCCGTGTTCGGCTTCTCCAGCGTCATCGGCCCGACTCTCGGTGGCTGGCTTGTTGATAACTTCGCATGGAAGTGGCTGTTCTGGATCTTCCTGCCTCTCGGCTTTGTCGCATTCTTCATGATTCTGTTCCTCTTCCCTAAGGTCGAGACGAACAAATCGGAGAAAATCGACTATGTGGGCTCGCTCTTCCTGAGCTTGACGATTATCGGCGTTCTGCTTGGCTTCTCGTGGGCAGGCTCAAAGTATGATTGGGGCTCATGGCAAATTCTTAGTTTGTTCATCGGGGCTGCTGTCTGCCTGGTGATCTTCATCTTCGTGGAATGGAAAGCGAAGAGCCCGGTTCTGCCGCTTCATCTGTTCCGCAACGACATTGTAACGATCTCCAATGTCATCGGTTTTCTGATGAACGCCGGTATGATGGGCGCGCTCATCTACCTGCCGTTCTTCGTACAGGGTGTTGAAGGCATATCGCCGACTTACTCCGGTTATGTCACCATGCCGATGTCTATCGCCATGGTTATCATGAGTACGATTATCGGTCGTCAAATTACGAAAACCGGCAAATACAAGCGTTATGCAATTCTCGGCCTGCCGATTATGATCGCAGGCATGCTCATCATGGCATTCATGAACAGCGTATGGCTCGCGGTTGTCGCGATGATCGTATTCGGTGTTGGTCTTGGTGTAGGTATGCCAGTCTTCTCGCTAACGGTGCAAAATGCGGTCAAGCCTACTGAGCTAGGCGTAGCAACTGCTTCGTCCCAGCTGTTCCGTAACTTGGGCGGTACGATCGGTATTGCGGTAATGGGTACGATCATGCAATCAAGCCTGGTTCGCAACATGACGAAGGAATCGGCCTCGGCTGAAGGGTTCAAGTTTGAGAACATCGATCCGGCGCTTGCCAAGCAATTGGAGATGTTCCACAATCCGGAGATGCTTTTGGATCAGCCGAAGCTGCATGAGCTTCAATCCACATTGCCTGCCGATGTTCAGCCGATTATCTCTCAGCTGATTGAGACGCTGCGTGATGCATTAAGCTCGTCGCTGACAACGGTCTTCCTGGCTGGTACAGCGCTTGTAGCTGTCGCGCTCGTGCTTTCGTTCTTCTTGAGAGAAATTCCGCTCCGCACATCTAATGAGATGCCGGAAGTGAAAGAGAAAGAAAAGGAAACGGACGTGCATCTGAAAAGCCCGGCTAATGCATAAGCAATATTAAAAGAAGCCCTCATTTTTCTCTTCGGTAAAAGGCCGGGGAGGGGATGAGGGCTTTTTTTACAGGTTAATATTTGAAAAAGAGAACACTTGATCGCATTGCTGAATGATGTTAAACTATGGAAGAATCAAGGCGGCAGGAACGTCTTGCTTTAGACCATGGTAGGACGGTGTATGACTTGACCACAACGACCACCGAAATCGATGAAGTCATTGCTTATATCCATCAGCATATCTACGATCCGCTGCCGCTTGCGCGTCTCGCAAGTCATGTCTCTTACAGCCCTTATCATTTCACCCGACTATTCAAGGAACGTATGGGTATCTCTCCCATGTATTATGTATCGTCCATACGCTTGCAGAGGGCAAAGGACCTCCTGCTTCAGACCAACCTGAGCATCAGGGATATTAGTCTGGAGATCGGCCAGCAAAGTCTTGGCACCTTCACCACGCGGTTCACGGAGCGGGTAGGCATGACTCCTGCACAATTCCGCAACACAGCCAATGACGCTAGCAAGCATCTGCAGTCGCTGGAGCAATTGCGCGATTGGCACACGCCATTATTTTGCAAGCCGAGGCATACTACAGTAAGAGGAATGATTAGCTCCGAGCATCCTTTCTCAGGCGTGGTGCTGATCGGACTATTCCCGAAGCCCATACCGGAAGGCTTCCCACTACATGGTACATTACTCGGCTCGCTCGGCGAATTCGAGTTTCCCAATGTCGAACCAGGCATCTATTATTTATTGGCAACAACCATCTCATGGGGAACAGGGGCAATCGATATGCTGCTGCCTCAGTCGACGCTTCGCACGCGGTCTAGGGAAGCTGTCGTGGTCAGTCCTGGCACCGACCCAGCCCCCCTACATGTTACGCTGCATCCGCCTGCGCTGGATGATCCGCCGATTCTCATTTCTTTGCCTGTTTTGATGAATCACTTTCTGGCACGGGTGCAGAATAGGGAGGAATACCGGGTTTAGAGGCCATTTTCGACGGAAATCGGCAATTTCGTTATTGAGTTAAGCACCCTGTAACGCTTATAATATAGCGAGTATGAAGTCTAACAGAAAAGGTGTTAATTCATGAGCATATTGAACGTAGAACGATTGAGCCACGGCTTTGGAGATCGCGCCATCTTCAACGACGTGTCATTCCGCTTGCTGAAAGGCGAGCACATTGGTCTTATTGGCGCCAACGGTGAAGGCAAATCGACCTTCATGAATATTATTACAGGCAAGCTGCAGCCGGATGACGGTAAGGTGGAATGGTCAAAGCGGATGCGCGTCGGCTATCTGGATCAGCATGCGGTGCTGTCCAAAGGCATGACGATGCGCGACGTGCTGAAGGGCGCGTTCCAATACCTGTTCGATATGGAGCAGGAGATGAACGACATGTACGGCAAGATGGGCGAAGTATCGCCTGAAGAGCTGGAGCGCTTGTTGGAGGATGTCGGTACGATTCAGGATACGCTGACGAATCAGGATTTCTATATGATCGATGCCAAGATTGATGAGACGGCTCGGGGTCTTGGTCTTACGGATATCGGTCTCGATAAGGATGTCAATGATCTCAGCGGCGGCCAGCGCACAAAGGTGCTTCTGGCGAAGCTGCTCTTGGAGAAACCGGATATTCTGCTTCTTGACGAGCCTACCAACTACTTGGATGAGGTTCATATCGAATGGCTGAAGCGTTACCTGCAGGAATATGAAAATGCATTTATACTGATCTCGCATGACATTCCATTCCTGAACAGCGTAATCAACCTGATCTACCATATGGAGAATCAGGAGTTGAACCGTTATGTCGGTGACTACGATCATTTCCAGCAAGTATACGATATGAAGAAGCAGCAATTGGAGTCCGCTTTCAAACGCCAGCAGCAAGAAATTGCGGATTTGAAGGACTTTGTCGCCCGTAACAAAGCCAGCGTTGCTACCCGCAATATGGCGATGTCCAGACAGAAGAAGCTTGATAAGATGGATGTTATCGAGCTTGCAAAGGAGAAGCCGAAGCCGCAGTTCAACTTCAGAGAAGGCAGAACGGCTGGCCGTGTCATCTTCGAGGCAAAGGATCTGGTAATCGGATACTCTGAACCGCTGTCTCGTCCGCTGGATCTGCGTATGGAGCGCGGGCAGAAGATCGCCTTGGTCGGAGCGAACGGTATTGGTAAAACAACCTTGCTGCGCAGCATACTGGGTGAAATTCCAGCGGTATCCGGCTCAGTGGAGCTAGGCGACAACCTCGAAATCGGCTACTTTGTGCAAGAGGCGAAGGACGCCAATTACAACACTTGTATCGAAGAAATCTGGAATGAATTCCCTTCCTATACTCAATTCGAAGTTCGTGCTGCACTTGCGAAGTGCGGTCTGACGACGAAGCATATTGAAAGTAAAATAACAGTGCTGAGCGGCGGCGAGAAGGCAAAGGTACGCCTGTGCAAGCTGATCAACCGCGATACGAACTTGCTTGTGCTTGACGAGCCGACAAACCACTTGGATGTGGATGCGAAGGAAGAGCTGAAGCGCGCGCTTAAAGCATATAAGGGAAGCATTCTGCTGATCTCTCACGAACCGGAATTCTATCGTGATGTCGTGACCGAGACATGGAATTGCGAGAGCTGGACGACCAAAGTATTTTAATAGCTGAATCAGAGGAGAGGCCTTATCACGCGATTGACTGCGAATAGGGCCTCTTTTTTGTTAGGTAAGGTGGGTGGTTCGAAAGATTCGAAGAGGGGGCTGGCTACTATTTGTTCTCAGGAAAGCGGAATTATTGAGCGGCTTCCGTAGTCACAGTGAATGTAATACCGAATGCATCCGTAACAGTACCAAATGCTGGACTAAAAAACGTAGCTTGAAGCGGCTGTACGATCTGTCCTCCGTGGGCAAGCTTATCGAATACTTCCGTTGCCTGTTCTGCATTCGGCAGCGTGACGCAGACCGTAATATTGTTGCCGCGGGTATAAGGTGATCCCGGGAACGAATCAAAGAACATTAGTTCGGACTCGCCAATCTTCAGTTGAGCATGGGCAATCTTATCTACCACGGATTCCGGTAGCGGATATTCCGGATTGGCTAGCATCTCGCCGAATGCCTGTTGCATTAGAACCTTAGCGCCAAACACCTCTTGGTAAAAAGCGATTGCCTCCTTCGCGTTGCCTTCCATAACGAGATATGGAGTAAGTTTAATCGACATGATGAACAGCTCCTCTTCTAATAGCGTAACTCTAGTATACCCCGATCGTTGCAAACCCATTTCTTCTAAATTGCGAAGTTACACCATTAAATGACCAAGCTATCGTTGTTGGAAATCCCCTTCCTTGCTGGTGGTTTTTGTTTCCAAATGAAAAAGCTAACCGTATAATAGGGTTAGAAAAGAATAGGCGTTGCGACCTAATGGAAAGAGTGATTGTGATTAATAATACAAAACGGATATTTGTTGTGACTTGTCTTTCGTTTGTTGTGTTCTTCATTTGTGTGAATGTGTTCGCAACGTATCATGATGCCCGTAAAGTAACCTTATTTATAAATGGAAATGAGGAAATTCATGATGATGATTTTGAAGGTCTAAAGGTCAGCTCCATTACTGTAGGCGTATGGTCTGAGATGAATCACTCGTATCAGACATCGGATTCATATATTTTAATGAAGGCGAAATCAAAAAAAGTGATGTATAGCACTAGTAATTGGCATGATCTGACTGCTTATTTAAATCAACGATAAAGGAAGGTGTTCCTGATGAAATCCAAATGGGATAAATGGGAGCTTACACGAGCTAAAGGGAAGAAAAACTATGTAATATGGAATGGAGTAGTGGGTTGGGGTATACCTGCCGGATTATTGTTCACTGCTATTTGGAACTATATCAATCATAAAGAGATAGTGTTCAATCAAGATTTTTACCAAACATTGATTATATCGTTAGTGGTTTTTTCTTTAGGCGGAATGATATTCGGTTTATGGATATGGAACTGGACGGAGAAGATGTACCGGAAGGTTAAGAGCGATTAATGGTTGAGGTGAAAGAGTAGATGCGAATCATCCATTTTGTATCGTAGATGGTGCTACTTTAAAGAATTAAACAATAATAAGCAAGTAACGATTGGGATCCCATTAGACTGCTTGCCGGTGGGGCGCCATTAGACGAATATAATTCGGAGATTAGAGTAATATGTGAGCAGCGAATTGAATTAATGACAGAGATCGAACTGGCCGTTTTCATTCAAGAACTGTTTGAACGATACATGTGTATTAAACCAGCTGCACTGCCAACTCTAAAAGCAGCGATGGAGATATCCCGCAGACTAAAGTAAGGTAAGTGTCATCGAATCGATTTGAAGGGACGGTATGAAGATTCTCTTTCCACTAATCATTCTATGTTTGGTTATAATCGTGTCCATCTGGAGCTTTATTGAAGGGGTTCGCAACCGATCTCGGTTTATCATTCAAGTGAGAATGAAATATATTCTAATCGGTTTTTTTGTTCTATGTGGGTTAACCATCTTTCCATTATATCGTCAATAAAAGAAGAGCCTATGCGATTTGCCATTGCTGCATTTTCGGTATCGCTAGTTATGAGCAATGTTTTTTACTATACAAAGGTAGAACGTGTTCGCAACGTCCTGGAAATAAAATTCAGAATATTAAAGTATCTTTTATTTTCGTTTGTACTTCTGGGCGTCGTTGCGTTTGTAACCGGGATAACGAATTAGAAAGGCTGTGAAGGAATGAATCCATTCAAGCAGGTTGTTACTACGGAAGGCGAAATCCGAGAGCTGATTGGTTTTCCAAGTGAAGTCGTGCAGAAGAAAACGATCCATGAACTGGATAGTCACTGCCGGGCTTTCATTGCTATGTCACCACTCTTGTTCATGGCTACTTCTGATGCACAAGGCAATTGTGATGTATCTCCACGCGGAGATGCGCCCGGTTTTGTATACATACTCGACAACGATCATATGGTCATACCTGAGCGACCGGGCAACCGTCGGATTGACTCGCTTCGAAATATTCTCTCCAATCCTAGAGTAGGGCTGATTTTTCTCATTCCCGGACTTGAAGAAACGCTTAGAGTGAATGGGGAAGCGTATGTGATTAAGGATGATGAGTTATTGGAGCAGATGAAAGTAAATGATAAGAAACCGCTTCTCGGTATAGGCGTTCGGGTCAATGAAGCCTACATCCATTGCGCCAAATCTTTTAAGCGCTCAGGCGCATGGAATAAGGACTCTTGGTCAGATCAAGGTCGCTTGCCTTCCATACCGCATATGATATCTGCACATGTAAATTCGGAGCCTTTTACAGTGGAGAAGATTAGAGATGGACTGAAAGAGAGTTATGAGAAAAGAATGTATTAACGGATTTTCGTTGATTGAAGATGTTTTTCACGAAGTTTGAAAAGAGGAAATCACATGGCTTTTATGCAAGGAATTGAACTATGCAAAAGATTTCATTATGAACTTGTTGAACCATTACTTGCAAGCCAGTTCCCAGATTTGCGATACACATCGTCACTCATCGGACCAGGAAGCGAAGTGCAGGGCCTAGATACCGAAATGTCAACAGATCATGATTGGGGACCAAGAGTGGTATTGTTTCTTCAGGCAAAGGATATGGATTCGGCAAATGATATCCGAAAAGCTCTATATACTCATTGCCCACAACAATTTTACGGGTACCCTGTTGACTTGAATCAAACCGTAATCACAACACTAGCTCAATTTCTTCAATCCAAGCTTGCCATAGATATGGAGAAGAAAATTGAAGGATTGGACTGGTTGACGTTTCCATCGCAGGTTTTGGCTGAAATCGTTGGCGGCGAGGTCTTTCACGACGATACAGGGCAACTTACCGTTATTCGCACGGAATTAAAGTACTATCCTCACGATGTATGGTTATATATGATGGCTTCTGTTTGGCATAGGATCGGTCAAGAAGAGCATTTGGTACTAAGAGCTGGTTATGTAGGGGATGAGCTTGGATCGTCTGTCATTGGTTCAAGATTGGTAAGAGATATCATGAACTTATGTTTCTTAATGGAACGTCGATACGCACCCTATCCCAAATGGTTCGGCACTGCATTCAAAACGTTAGATTGTGCAGATGAGTTGCTTGATGTTTTGCATGCCATTCAATCATCTATGACATGGTGGGAGCGAGAACGCTCTTTATGTAAAGCATATGAAACAATAGCGCGCATGCATAATCGCCTAGGCATTTCCGAAATGGTATCCGAACAGGTCACTCCCTTTTACGAACGGCCTTATAACGTGATCCATGGCTCTGCTATTGCAAATACAATCGTTAGTCAAATCACAGATCCCATGATACGAAAACTATCCCAAAAACGCCTAATAGGCGGGATCGATCAAATATCTGATAACACGGATTTTATCAGTATGAGTCAATGGTGCCAGCAGCCAACATCAAACAATGTTTTACGCGAACTGTATAACCAGATTCTAGAGACATCGTAACTGTACTCATTTGCAAAACTACCCTGATGGAACAGCGTGCTCTTAATTTAGAGACGCTGTTTTTTTGTGTGATTTTGGAAATCATAACAACTTTTCCTTTAACCATTTCGTCTAGAGAATAGGTGCTGCAAAAAGGGGACTGACAATGATTGTTGTAGCTATTTTGCTAATCATGGGATTTTCATTTGTTGGACGGTCTCGGATGGTGCGAAAAGAAAGTAGCAATATGCTCTTATGGTTGGGATGGATAATTGTAGTAATGGTCGTATTTCTTATTTTGTTTTTGGTGATGAGCAATTTGCATGAAGCTGCTCATCGTGTGGGGCATTGAAATGAATGAAGCCAACTACATAGGGGGTTAGTGAGTCATGAAATTTCTTGCAGGTCTACTGTTGCTAGCACTAATTGGTTGTGCTGCGGTCGGTTCCGAACAGGAGGAAAAGCCGGTTGCATTTGATTTTGTGTTCTCATATGGCGTGATGAACAAAAACGTATTGGATACGGTTCAAGGGACATATACCAAAGATCTTGTGAAGAACGGCACCAGCTCGACTAAACTGCATTTATCCGATAATGAAAAGAAGGAAGTGTATGCGTTAATGCAAGAAATCGGGTTATTTGATTATCCGAATGAACTTGAAGGAATGAACATTAAACCGTCTTCTGGCTACACTTTTCAAATCTTTGTAGATGGCAAAGAGCAGAACATCCGTTGGGAAGGCGAATTCAATGAAACCAAATCTCATAGAGAGTTTCAACGACTGACGGATACGATTATAGAGATGATTAGAAATAAAGAGGCTTATCAAGCATTGCCGGAGAGTGACGGCTATTATCTGTGAAAATTTGCGTGAAAAGGGGCAATGAAGATGAAAATTTGGGTTTTAATGATAATAATAAGTTCTGCTTTAGTGCTAGCAGGATGCAATGCCAGCACGGAAAAGATGGAAGAGAAGAAGAGCTCTTCCCAATACAATATGGGGAATCCAACACCTCAAGAGGTGTTAGAAGGAAGACCAGATGCCAACATTATGATGGTTCAAGATATCGTACTTCTTTCAGGCATAGATTGGGTGAATGAGGAAGAGCTAACAAAAGACGAATTGCTGCTAGAGATTACTTTGCAAACGGATGATGCAGCCAAGTTTGTAAACGGTGCTGCTAATGAATTACCTGTTGGGACGAAAGTTTATCGTGTGAAAGAGCGTGGAGATATCTTAATTGCAGACACGGATAAAGGTGATGTTAGATACTACAAATTAGTTGAAGGATAGTAGTCAAATAGGAGAAAAGTGATGAGGGGACAGCTTAGAAGCAGCATCTGTAACAAAAGAAAGACCATGGTTCCGATTCTGGACAAGAAGCTTTGATGTGTGGGTGCATGTCAGGGTCTTCGGGACTTGAATCACAAGGGATTATTACTCAATAATCGAAGAGGTACATAGGACTATACTAAAGCGAGAGGTACTGAGTGATGAAGTTGTTTCATTTTAGCGAGGAGTCGAACATTCCTTATTTCGAGCCAAGGACGATCTATAATCAGACTGAAGCACAGGTTTGGGCGATTGACGGATACCACGCTCCACACTACTATTTACCAAGAGAATGTCCTCGGATTTGTCTATGGACAAATGAAGAAACATCGGAGAAGGATATTGCGGATTTCTTCGGAATGTCAACTTCACGCAGAATGGTAGCGATTGAATCGAGATGGTATGAGCGGCTGAGTGCGGGACGTATTTATCGGTATACGTTTGAGTCGGATTGTTTCAGAGAACAGGACGTGAATGCGGGATATTATGTCTCTAATCAAAAAGTAGTGCCATTTGCGGTGGAGCGGGTGGATAATCTGTTCGCTGCCATTTTGAATGAAGGAATTGAGATTCGGGTTATCCCTTCTTTATTACCAATGAGAGACAAGGTACTGGAATCGACGATTGCTTTCTCTATGATTCGGATGCGTAATGCGCAGGGGAATGGTTAGACCTATGTACATGATCGAATGAAATGAGGAAATGCTTTTGAGAAAAACTACGGTTTTCATATTCATTTCTCTTCTGCTAATGAGCTGTTCTTCATCCAAAGATCCCTATCATGAGCTGCGTAAAAGTACGATCCTAGTTGATGCGCTAGGCACCAAAAATACAAAAAGAATAGACCAGTTCATGACAGCCATGAGCCAACAGAAGAGTGATGAGATCGGAATCGTTCATTATACCGTTGAGGGAGCCCCCATCGTTCAAGAGTTAGCTTTTGAAGGCGGCGATTATATTCGTTACTCATACGATAATTCAAGAGATAAGTATGGAGCGGATTATTCAGCCAGCACAACATGCCGCAGCTTGGAAATAAGACAGTCGGTAGAGGAAGATATTCATATCAGCAACTATGTCCTTACTGGCTGTGATGAAATCATCGGAGCCAGCGTTGGGGATGTGATATATGTGCTGACGTTGAGAAACTAGAAAGATGCGGAGGTAATAGGATGGAGAAGGCATTAATAAGCTGGGTCATCAGTTATTCAAAGAAATAGCTACTGACTTTATTAGGTGGTGCCGCGAAAGAACGAAGCGTCTCTTAATTATTTCACATGATGGGACGATAAGTAATTATAGGGTATATTTTGGTGAGATGGGATTGAGTCGGAAGGACTTTCTTGGCGAAGCCGGAATATATCACACTTATATCTGACAAAGGGACGTGTATTGATGGAAACGCAATCGCAGGCCACACCAGAAAATCGGCCTTACCCGCAGTTAATCTCTGGGTTAGGGGGCTGGCTGGTACTGGTTCAAATTGGCCTCTATGTCACCATGCTTATCTTGGTTTATCAAGTGATGAGCACGGTCAGCATTTTTGGGGACGGGACATGGGAGCTTTTTGCTGACAAAAGCTCACTGATTTATCATCCGATGTGGCAACCGCTCATCCTGTTTGAAATTATCTACAATGTTTTATTTTTTGCTTTTTGCATCTTCATTTTAGTATGTTTTTATAGCAAAAAAGCGATTTTGCCACGGTTGATGATCATTTACTTCGGCATCAGCTTGTTAGTTGTCATAGTTGATTACATCCTACTTATGCAAATTCCATTTGCACGAGATTTGGAGGATGCCAGTTCAATCAAGGAAATAATTAGATCGGCTGGTACTTGCCTGATTTGGATTCCCTATTTTATAAGATCAGTTCGTGTTAAAAATACATTTATTCATAAGTGAATTCGGATAAAGAATCTTCATGATAGACTTGATTCTGGATAATATTTGAATTATGGTGGGAGGAGACATTAGATCTCCTCTTTTTTGTTTTCGTGTATCGAATCGCTATTTATTTTCTATCGGTAAATAAATATCAATGGTGTTGTCTTCCTGGTCAAAGGAAGCCTTAGGAGCCCAGTACTCAAAATCGAAACACCGATTGATGCAGAGTTCTTGTTCGCTTATCCAATCATAGGTTTGACCTATTTCGTCTTCCGTTCCACGGTGTGTCACTTTTACAAATGAGCCAGCAGGAATCGTATGGTTTACAAACTCTTTCGATTTTTGCCCGAATTCGCATACTTCCACTGCTACCATACTTGTAAATGGAACATCAGGGGTCCATTGCTCATCCGGATAAATCTGAACTAAATACATACCATCATTTTTCTGATTCGGAATTTGATGACGTTTTTCTAATAGCCTTTCACGTAATTGAACGACAATGCCTTCCTCCAAATCTTGATTCAGAGATACTACAACTTGAAAACCAACCAACTTGGTGTCAGTTCGTTCCACTGTTTTCTGTACTCGTAACATAGATTGACAACTCCTTCATGACATCAAATTCAATTTAATGCCAACTAAGCATTGAGAAACTATTATACGTTACCTTTTTGCGAAAATCCATTTTGAGGAACCTATCTTACCTAATTTTTAACAATTTACGGACAAGGGTGATGGCATTGTACGATTTTTCAGAATTGGAAGGAAAGCGCGTTCGACTCATCCCGCTAGAAGAAGAGCATATGATGCCGCTTTTCAGATGTTCAAGAAACCCAGAGATTTGGGCTCATTTCCCTTATCGAATTGATAATGTAGAAGAGATGAGTGCATTCGTACAGCAAGGCTTGGAAATGAGAGAGCGTAAAGAACAGTTCCCCTTTGCGATATATGACAAGGAACTGGAGGCGTTTGTAGGCTCTACAAGGTTTTTGCGCATCTCAGAAAGCCATCAGAATCTGAATATAGGAACGACCTGGTACTCTCCTGCCGTTTGGAGAACAAGGGTTAATACGGAATGCAAATTTTTGATGCTCCAATATGCTTTTGAAGTGCTGAAGGTGATCAGAGTTGAGATCGTCACATCAATCGATAATATACGGTCTCAGCGAGCAATTGAACGATTAGGGGCAACTAAAGAAGGGACCCTTCGAAAGAAATATTACAATTTGGATTACGTGATTTATAGCATAATTGCTAGTGAATGGCCTTTGATCAAAAACAAACTGGAACATTTTCTTGCTGAGTAGTTCGTTGCTTATTGAAAAGCGTCTATAAAGTAAGCGGGCGATGGGTAATCAGTTCGCTGTTAAGTATACTATGTTTCACTATCTATCTGTACAACAGAGAGCTAAGATAGGCAATTGTTCATGTTCATTATAGAGGAGGCAGTTTCTATTAAAATATTATTCATTTGCAGCAGGAACAAATGGCGGAGCTTAACAGCTGAGAAGATCTTCAGCGCATACCCGATGTATGATGTAAGATCCGCTGGAACAGAAGAAAATGCCCGAATCAAGGTAACCGCAGGACATATCGGTTGGGCCGATCTGATATTTGTGATGGAAACAAAACATAGCAGAAGGCTTAAGACCAAATTTAGGGATGAAATAGCAGACAAATCAATCATTCGGCTTGACATTCCGGATGAATATTCTTACATGGATGAAGAACTTATCGAGCTGCTAAAGTCGAGAGTATCGGAATATATCGAAGTACCGGATTAATTTTAATTAGTTGAAGATAAGAGAGGAGGCAGATTTGTGAATATGGAGAAAAATCATATCTTATTGATGCCTACATTGGTAACCGAAAGAACCATTTTGCGTAAAATCTCGCTAAATGACGCTGCAGATATGTTCGAGTATTGTTCGGATGATAAAGTGTCACAATATACAATCTAGCATACTCATCACTCTATTGAAGATACGAGAGAATTTATACGCAATATTATAGAAAAATATGAACAGCAGCAGCTGGCCCCATGGGGCATAGAGTATAAATCTACTGGCAAGCTTATCGGAACATGCGGATATGTCAACTGGTATCCGAATCACGCCAGAGCCGAGCTGGCTTATGCTTTATCGAGGTCTTATTGGAACCAAGGCTATATGACTGAGATCGTAGAGAAGCTGGTTGAGATCGGATTTTCCATAATGGGACTTGTTCGTATTGAAGCTCGCTGCCTGACGGATCTTTGAGAGTAATGGAGAAGGCTGGTTTGCAATTTGAAGGAGTCATGCGCAAGTATGTTTTTTGTAAGGGCGATTATCATGATATGAAGCTTTATGCGCTAATAAAGGATGTCGAATAGGCTATGGCATCCAAAGACGCTTTATCTTTGAATAAGCTTGCCAATCATGCTTTACTTCTCATAACAATTGGTTTTGCATGCTTTCTATACACGGATGAATATGCGATTTTTCCGTGGGCTCAGCAAGAGTCGGGTTTAAAGTTTTTTCATTTGATCCTTACGATACCAATTGGATTTGTGCTAGCTTAATCATCAACTCGACGATCAGACGCCCGAGGCGAGGGTGGAGAATGTTGTTGCTCAATAACTATTCCATTATTGGTTTGATCCTTGTGTGCGGGTACTTTCCATTGTTGGGAGAGCTCAGCAGCATGGTTATTTTCATTGGGTTTTGTATCACATTGACACTATTAATTTTGGAAATTTACTTAATAGGCATTGATTTTAACATAAAGTTAAAGAAATCGGCTGATATCAAGGAGATTATGTAATGAAGTCAATTACGAACCCCATCATTAAAGGCATTGTCTTCGATATGGATAATACGCTGCTGCAATCCAGTATTGATTTTCATGCCATGAAGCGGGATACTTATTACTATTTGGTCGAAAGCCAATACTTGCCTACAGGTTGGAATTTGGATCAACATACGACATCGACCATTATTACACAAGCACTCTCCACCCAAAGTATGAGTCCAGAACACATCTCCGAGATGTGGGATATTGCGAAAAAGTATGAAGTGGCTGGAATGCGAGGAGCCAAGCTAGAGAGCGGTGTCGTTGAGCTTTTGAATGAATTACATGGTGTATATAACTTGGCCGTGGTTACGAATAACGCAGTGGAAGCAGCAGAAACAGCGCTCCTAGATAATGAGATTCTCCGATTCTTTGACCTCGTAGTCGGCAGGGAGAGGATGAACCGGATTAAACCTTCGCCTGATGGTTTTCAATATGTGTTGCAGCATTTTAAGAAGACATCCGCACAGGAATGGATCTCGGTAGGGGACGCATGGATTGATGGCAAGGCATCAATTGCCGCTGGAATCCCTTTTATAGCGTATAAAGGAGATCGTGTCAAAATGATTCAACAAGGCGTAGACCCTCTTGGCGAGATTACAGATATTAGAGAACTGAAGCGATATCTATAATAGCAAAGCAAACGGACAATATAAAAATGGAAATAAATAATCATTTTTGGATAACCATCCGATGCTTCTTGACGTCTAGTAGGTAGTAAATAAAAACAGACCGTACAAGGAGTGTAGGTATGAAGCCTTTTTTATTGAAACTTTCGCTCATTGGCAGCTTGTTAACTGTAGCCGCTTGTCAGCCATTGAATAAAACCAGTGATGCAGCTAATCCTTCTTCCAGTTTGGCTGAAGGGGTATCCAATAATCCAACCTTAAACCCGTCGCCTACAAGTTCACCAACCCCAACCCCAACCCCAACCCCAACCCCAACCCCAACTCCGGAACCTACCTCGGAGCCTATTGTTTCGTTGAAGCCTTTAAGTCCGATTTATTTGGAGGAGGGGGACTATACGGACGATGAATTAGCCATAGTGCAAGTGATAAATGCTCGATTGAAGTATTTGTGGGAGGAAAATGAAGAAGAGTATTTGAAATTATTATATGAGAGCAGCTCTTATAACGGGTTTCCTGTTTATAAAATAGAGAAAATTGAATTGCATAGCGATATCAGTATTCAAGAGCAAAAATATGTATTTCAAGCTGTAGCGGGCGTCATCGAATCAAGAGAGGACGGTCAAGAATTTAATTATCTATATGTATTGCTTAAGAAGAAAGAAAAAGGTGCCGTGTGGAAAATAGCAGACATTGATTAGTGGTCCATTTATTTTATACGGAAAGCAGGTGAGGGAATGTTAGTGAAGCAGCAGCTCCCTTATAGCAGCAGACTCATTTATGTATTTGTATCGTTTATGGCGTCCTGCATACTTGTCGTATCCGATAATTTTCAATCGATCTATCAAAGAATATCGGCAAATCATATCCAAAGTGTTCAAATGAGCAAAGCGGTGTATATGGATACGGATGGCGGAGCGAATATTCATCTTGAGCGGTTAGCGCTTAGTGAAGAAGAAGTGGGGAAGCTTGTTGAATGGCTGAATTCGATACCGGAATCCACGATTAGAGAGGTGCCGGGCTTTACGGCAAGGATCGATGCAGCTATTAAGCTTACAGTTACATCAGGAAAGACAATTCAAATGCAATATGATAAGGACCGCATTTATATCGAGAGGACAGATACGAGGTTCTATCCGGTAAAATATACGATTGAGCACAGCGAGTTAAAGGATTTTTTTGATAGTCATTTAAAAGGTTACTATTTCGGAAAGGACTCGTTAGACGTGTAAAGTCGAGTAAGAGGAGGATTATATGCATAGAAGAACAGTTGGCGTTGCCTTTATTGTAATCGCTGCTTTCTTGTATAGCGTTCGCTATCTAACTGCAGCTATATACGGGTCGAATTTGAGCTCTTGGAGCAGTGAACTATTTGCAGACATGTTAACTTATGTGGGGAGCGGTCCTTTGGTATTAAGCTGGATCGCTTTGATTGTGGGTATTGGTTTCTTTTATCCGGATATTCGTAAAGTGATGAAAAAAAAGTTCGTGACGATCGATGAAAATTGGAAAGAAGCCGAAATACATGTAGAGAAAAAGGATCAAAACTAGCGCTCTCTTCATGAATGCATATTCAATAATGGAAGATGATGGTACACTATCATAAGGATATAAGAGCCCACCTGAACAGGTGGGTTTTTCGTAAAATATTGGATCAGGCAATATGAAGGAGATAGGGTATGAGCTTGAAAACAAAAAACCTCAGTTTTGATATGCATCATTTCCATACTTGGAGGACATTCACGCTTGCCATTATCATGCAAGTGAGCTTGCTGATGTTTATTTGGACGGCTTTTTTGATCCAATCTGATTTGAAAGTCCCTCTCATGATACTGACTTTTCTTATATCGTTCATTACGCTGGTGTGGCATATTATTGAGGTCAGGAAGATCGTAAAACTTGTGGTTGCCCAGGACCAGCTGCAATTTGGGTCAATGATCCTTCCAGCGGACAATATCGATGAAGTCGTATTAGCCGGAGACCAAATAACGATTGAACTCGTTCACAAGATCCATTCCTATACCGTGCTTCGCCTCAAGCTAAAACAAAAAGCTCAAGCGAAACAATTGAATCAGGCGCTTCTTTTGTTTTGCGCAGAGCAATTGGTTGAAATAAAAGATGAGATGCGTATAGTATCACATGTAGTATAAGTGAGCAAGCGTATAGATTTTGTCATAAAGAATTCGAGTTATCAATCTTTGAAATGGAGTGAAATAATTGTCCGTATCCATTCATCATAAACTGTACACGATGTGCATGATTCAGAGCGGTACAAAAGTATTGCTCATCAATCGTCCCGATCATATGGGGTTTCCAGGTTACATCGCTCCCGGGGGAAAAGTGGATTTTCCAGAAAGCATAGTTGATGGAGCCATACGTGAGGTGCGCGAGGAAACGGGCCTAATCGTCAAAGATATAGTATATAAAGGACTAGATGAATTTTGTGATCCGTCGACAGGACTTCGTTCAATGGTATTTAACTATTCCGTAACGTCTTTCGAAGGTGAGCTGCTTTCGGAGCCTCCGGAAGGCGAGCTGGTATGGGTGGAGCGGGAAGCTGCGATGAACCTGCCTATGCAGGATTGGTTTCAGCGGAGGTTCCCGCTTTTCTTTCAACCAGGAACCTTTGAATTGAGCTTCATTTGGGATGGGAGCAAAGGGGAGACGCTCAAAGAAACGATTCGAAATTATAATGAAGCGGAAGAAACTAAAGTAGGAGCACGCCCTTCGAGCAGGTAAGATATTGCGACGATAGTCTGCAATAATGGCTGTCTATATCATGTATCTTCTATAATCAGGAGTGGAACTATTGCCACTCCTTATTTTTATTCGTATTTCTCCAGACTGAAGCCCTCACTAGCAGCCGTCTGATCGGATTCGTGACAAATGTAACTACTTGCAAAAAAACGAATTTGTCATACTTAAGTAACTGATGCGGAAAGGGTGATAGGGATGACAATAGCTTCCATGCAAGGTGTCCTGAAACGATACGGTTCCTACGTAGCGCTGGATTATATTGATCTGGATATTCATGAAGGGGAGATCGTTGGCTTGCTCGGCCCCAACGGAGCAGGGAAAACGACTTTAATTCAAACGCTTACCGGCATGCTCTCTTTTGAAAAGGGCCAAATCGCGTTGTTCGGACAGTCGAAAAATCCGTTTTCCAATGAAAATAAAGAGAAAATTGGCCTGGTTACGCAGGAGGTTGCGGTATTTGAGGAGTTGAATGCCAAGGAAAGCCTGCTGTTTTTTGCAGGCGTGTACGGTTTGAGAGGAGAAGAGAAGAAAAAGAGAGTGGAGGAAGCGCTTGAATTTGTAGGTCTCCGCGATCAGGCGAATAAAATGCCCGCCAAGTTTTCCGGAGGCATGAAGCGTCGGCTTAATATTGCCTGTGCGCTGACGCACCGGCCCAAATTTCTCATTATGGATGAGCCTACCGTCGGTATCGATCCGCAATCGAGAAATCATATTTTGGAATCGGTCAAAAAACTGCGGGACAACGGCACAACGATCCTGTACACCACGCACTATATGGAGGAGGTTCAGGAAATCGCATCCCGGGTTGTGATTATGGACCAAGGACAAGTGATTCAAGAAGGCACGGTTCAGCAATTAATTAAAACGATTCAACACGAGGAGAAGGTAAGCTTTGATGTATCCGCTCCGGACAACGTTCCGCTCAACAAGCTGGAGGAAATTGCAGGTGTTCAAAAGGTAGTGGCAACCGGAAGCCATATTACGGTTATATCAGCAGCCGGCGCAGGAAATCTCGATCGAGTCTTATCCGTTGTCAGGGAACATTCGAGTGTGCTCGCCATTCAGGCAGATAAACCGAATTTAGAGGATGTTTTTCTAACTTTGACTGGCAAGCAGTTAAGAGACAAGGGGGAATAGTTATGCGCGTGCTCGCTACCGTTCCATTTACGATGCTGAGGCTGGTCCGCAACTATATTGTTCTCATCCTGTTATTTCTTGTTCCAATCGTGCTCCTTACGTTTTTCTCTTTTATACTGTCTGGGATGATGACAGAAGACGGCACTCCTTACGCAGATTTCAATGCCCTTACGATGGTGCTAGTCTTCCAGCTATTCGGCGGGACGACCGTTATGCATTTCATTCATATTGATTTGTTTACGGTCAATCGGATGAGAATGTTTGCTCTGCCCTTCAATCGAACGATGTATGCTTTTTCGATTATGATGTGCGGAACGATGTACTCTGTCGTGCTCGGCATTCTGTTGATGATCTATTCTCAATTTGTTCTGGGTATTGCATGGCATAGCTGGGGATGGGTCATTTACCTAATTACTTTAATGTCGGTATTATCTAGTATCGTATGTGTGATATTCGCCAGCATTGCGAAAAATTTCAAGCTCGCAGAACGATTAAGTGAACTTTATGGTGTTGGCTTTGTATTGCTGGCTGGACTGTTTTTTCCGATGCCTCAAAACGTATGGTTTGACTTTCTCGGTTCTTATGGGAATCCGCTCACTTTGGCGATCGGATCAGTCACAGAAAGAAGCAGCGGTAACCTCGCGGAAGCCTGGTTTCAAGCCAATCTGTTATTGGCGGCGATTGTCATCTTATTCATCGTCATGTTGGTTGCGGGAAGGAGGCGAATGAGGTGACAATCTTTACTTTCGCATTAAAGAGAAGCTTCGGCAATCTCACGAATTTGATTTTTCTCACCATCGCTCCTCTGGCTTGTATATTCTTCCCTAATGCAGACCAATGGCCGTTATTGCCATACGGCTATCAATATTTTGGTATTGTGATTTTATTTGTTGCGATTCGACTAACTTCTATTATCCTTGAGGACCGGGCCAAAGGTGTTATTAAGCGATTATCGATTGCCCCTGTCAGTTACTTTCGTTATTTGACGCAAAATTTGCTGGCTTACGCTATTATTTTAATCATTCAGTGTGCCATCGTGGTCAGCGGCGGTATAATGTGGGGGCAGGAGCTGCACCAGCCCTTACCGCTACTATTCCTATATATCTCATTTAGTTTCACGGCACTGGCGCTTGCTTTGGCCTGGATTACCCTTTATCGTAATAAGGACAGCTCTTTTCTTGTTTATATGGCGCTTATCTTCCTCGTCGTCCTATTGGGAGGCGTGATGATTCCGCTTGAGATGTTCCCGGATCTATTAAAACGAGTTGCTGTGCTCTTACCGACATTTTGGCTAACGGAAGGCCTGAATTGGGTAGCGGATGGGAATGATGTTGCTGAATTCCTGCTCATTAATGGGGTGTTATGGCTATATACTCTCATTTTTATCGTCATCGGAAGCACAAGAAGAATGCAATAAGGAAAAGGGGTGAAGGATGAAATCTTTCACGGAACCCATACGATTCGTTAATGGCTGGCGTATTCTTAACCTTGTCTTTCTGGTTTATCTATGGGCGAGCGGCGAGTACGCTTCATCTGTTTTCATTCTGATCCTTCTAATATTGCTATTTACAAGCATGCGCTGGCGCTTCAAGTTGCCGGTGTGGAGCATTCTATTAGATACGGTCGTCTGTTTTCTTTATTTTCCCTATACCTCCATCGCATATTATGGTTTGTCGCTGCCTGTATTTGAATTGGCTCTGCGAGGAAAATGGCACTTCGCGCTGCTATTCTTCATAGCTTTATTTGTTGCGCCTTTCTCTCCAGAATGGTTGCTCTGGCACTTGGTGCTTGCATTGTTTTTGGGCCTCTTTTCTTATGTATCGTTGCAAAACCTGCAGAAGTACAAGCAGGAAGCAGATGAGCAGCGCAAAGCCAGATATGAGCTGGAGAAAATAAAAACGGACTTATTAGCAGCCAACCAGTCTGTATCGCAGCAGGCAGAGCTAATGGAGCGATACCGGATGGCTCGGCAATTGCATGATCACTTAGGCCATGATTTGACTGGCGCAGCCCTTGCTCTGCAAGCGTATGAGTATGTCCAAGAGCCCGAGGAAGCACATAAACTTCTTCAGGAAGTGAAACGTCGGTTGGACCACAGTACAAAAAGCTTAAGAGAAACCGTACATAATGCAACGCCAATTGCCTTGATTGGTGTCGAAAATTTGGAGTATGTCGCATGCAACTTTCCGCAAGTGGAGGTCCGATTTGAGAAATCAGGTGATTTGCTGTTTGTCCCCGCGCATCACTGGGGGCTTCTGGAAGCTTGTTTGAAGGAAGCTTTAACGAATGCAGCCCGCCATAGCGATGCTACGGAGATAGTCGTGAAGGTCCAGGCCGCCGAATCGATTGTTCGGCTGCTTGTGCAAGATAACGGAACGATACAGAAAAAAGAGCAGAGCGGAAGCGGCCTGAGAAGCTTGCAGTTGAGGGCGCGCTCCTTGGGAGGGAGCTTATCGGTCAGCGCAAACCATGGATTTTTGCTGGTTTGTGTGCTCCCGCTAAGAGAGAAAGGGTGAAGGGATGAAGCTGCTAATCGTTGACGATGATCCGCTTGTTTGTCAAAGTCTCCAGCTGCTGCTTGGGAAAGAAGATGATTTTGAAGTGGTCGGCGTGGCGCTTAACGGCCAGGACGCAATTCAATTGTGCCATCTGCAGCCTGATGTCATCCTTATGGATATACAGATGCCGACTATGGACGGCATTGAAAGCACGAAGATCATCAAGCAGCAATATCCCTTTATCTCGATTATGATGCTTACCACTTTTCAGGACGAACGTAATATTAGACTTGCCTTACAAGCAGGAGCGGAAGGGTATTTGCTCAAGTCGTCAACGATTGATAAAATGGCGGATCATATTCGGGCGATCACATCTGGAACAACCGTTCTAAGTCCCGATGTGTTAAAGACGATCATGGAACCGAGCAGAGACGCCTTGCAGGGATTAACAGAGCGGGAGTCCGACATCGTGGAGCTTGTGTCGCAAGGTTTGTCCAACAAAGAAATTAGCGAGCAGCTATATTTGAGCCAAGGGACCGTGCGCAATATGCTGACGACCATATTGGATAAGCTGGAGCTGCGCGACCGCACGCAGCTGGCGATCTATTATTGGCAGAGAAAATCACTCTGAAGTGGGTTGATGCTGATTGGGAAACCGTGCGAAGGAGAGATCGGGCAACAGAGCTAACATGGCCTACTAAAAAAGCTTCCAGCAACCGATAACGGTGCGGGAAGCTTTTTTGCTATTCAAGCAATAGCGGTATGCCTGCTTGCATGGAATAAAGCAGATCAAATTTAATGATTTTGTCCGGATTATTTTTGTAGTATCCTTCAGCATCCGTCGTTACGATTTTAGCATGATATTCGCCTTTGGCTACTTTCTTGCCAGAGCTGTCCTTTTGGTCCCAAGGAATCGTTGTTCGGATTGAACCATATCTCCATAGAATTTCACCAGTAAATGGCTTAGTCGTAAGTGTGCGAAGAAGCTTGCCATTGCTATCTGAAATTTCAACACTGAGCGTAAGCGGCTTGGTTAAGATGACAGAATCTTCTTGGCCAATATTAATGACATTCACAACAATAGGTGTAGTTCCGCCTAGTTTACTTTCATAATTCGTATGATGAAGCGCAGGGTTCAGCGGATAACCATAGAATCCGCCTGCACCTGTTACTGAACCTACATACCCTTGACTGTAAGACCAATCCGGCTTCTTCACCACATCCACCTTCAATGTATATTTATCTGGCGTAGCCATATAAGGGAAGGATGTTCTGAAGTTGATGGTATCCCCTTGCTGGAGCTGGGATATAGGCACATGATACGGATCATAAGGCTCGATAGCGCTGCTCACGCCTAACGTGTTGCCTTTGCTGTCCAGAATGGATAGGACGATATCACGGTCTTTAGGGATCACTTTATCAATCTTGACCGTACCTTTAATTTCAGGCATATCATCATCCAAGGCAAAACGAACGTTCAGGTTGCCCAGACTGACGTAGCCATCCTTGTCTTTCAGAGCTAGATCACGATCGTCTTCGTAGTAAATGTTCACCTGTGCCCGGTCGCTGCTGGTTGGCGCCGTATAGTAGACAGAAGCACCCAATTCATTAGAGAAGGAACGCAGCGGCACATACAGGGAACCTTTGTAATTCAGAATTTTGGTGTCCTCAGAAGCGAGCGTATGATCTTCCCCGCCTACATGAAAGTTGACATATACGGGCGTTAACTTCGCTCTTACCTCCTCCGATACAGCGGCAGCTGTGAAGACGAGTATCGCCATGCCGCAGATTAATCCCAATAGAAATTTTTTGATAATGGTCACTCTCCTTTAATGAATCAAAATCCCCTACATTTGGTGTATACCCGCTAATATTTGAAAAGTTGCGGATGTGATCCAATTTAAGCTATTAAGGAAAATAAATGGTTCATTACGCTGGAATATGATGGTACAATAGGGAGCAAGATGTTGAACTCGATCAGAACCGGCAATCGGGAAGATAATCTACGGAGGAATATATGATGATTAATAAATCATTGGCAGTGGAATCGCTTATTATCTCATTCTTTATTCTGATAGTCGGTGTCATATGGCAAGTCGTGCAAGGGGTGATTCAAGGATATACCGCGACTAAGAAGTATGTACCTGACGTTGTAAAAAACTACGAATCCGTCGATTATATGCAGCAACAGGTATCCTTCGGCTACATACAGAGTTCATTCGGGTGGAGAACCGTTCTCTTTATGGCCGCTGGATTTCTCGCAATCGCATTCATTTATTATTCGGTCAGAATGATGCTTAGCCGAATGTTATAGTTGAAGTCCCATAACCCACCAATGGTTAACTGCCACCGGTGGGTTATGTGTTTACTGGGATCTTAGTGCTTTAGTATAAATGGTGGGTGAAAGGATGCGTGAAATGTGAGATACAAAGCCTTGTTTCTGGACTTTTATGGGACGCTAGTTCATGAAGACGATGATATTTTGCCTGCTATTTATGAACAGATTCAACAATCTGCCTCCATCTCTTGCAGTCAGCGGGAGATAGGCAACTACTGGTGGAAAAGTTTCTCGGCCATCTTCAGCAACAGTTATGGCGGCACCTTCCAAACACAAAGATCGATTGGCATTGAATCGCTCAGGAACACCTTGGAGCATTTTCATTCTGCTGATGAAGCAGAGGAACTAATACAAATTCAATTTGACCATTGGAGGAAGCCAAGGCTTTATTCAGATACACCGCCATTCCTGGAGCAGACTCGGGGGACAACTATTTATATTTTGTCCAACATCGATTCTGCCGATATTGCTGAAGCGGTCCGTTATCATGGCATTGAAGCGGACGAGGTATTAACGAGTGAAGATGTACGGTCCTATAAGCCAAGACCGGAATTATTCCAGGAAGCACTGCGACGGACGAACTTACAGCCACATGAAGTGATCCATATTGGAGATTCGATTGTAAGTGATGTGAGCGGTGCGCAACAGCTTGGCATACAGGCCATTTGGCTGAATCGTCTAAACAAGCAGCAACCTGACGGCTACCATCCGGATTATGTATGTTCCGACTTGAACGAGGTCTTATCTATTTTGCATAGGGGAAATGAGAACAACAATACTTAATTAGGGAGATTTTAGAAGATGAATCTGCGAGTCTACAAACCACAAGATTTTGAGAATGGTGTAGCCTTATTTATTGATGTTTTTAATGCAGCGCGATGGAATGTCGAATGGACGTACGCAGTAGCGTCAAGCTTCCTATCCGACCTGACAGCTCAACAGGGCTAAGGAGGAAAGCAATGGGGATCGAATAGTATGACATGATTACGCGAAGGAATGGCGGGTATAAAGGCAGGGCAATATTCAAAGTGCTCGGAAGATCTGCTAAAGATGTTTTCGAAGCAAGACTAAAGGGAACTACTGCCTGACGCACAGACAACTTCATCCATATCGTCAAGAAAGGAAGTAACGGAGCATGCGAATAAAAGAAGTGATTCTACAGACGAGCCAGTTAGATCAGCAACAACATTTTTATCACGTACAGCTTGGAATGCCAGTGCTAGAATACTCCGATACTGTGCTTCGTTTGCAATGCGGCAATTCTGTGCTAACGTTTGAAGTTCATCATGGGGAAACCATACCCTATTACCATTTTGCATTTAACATGACACCCAACAAATTAGATTCTGCGATCCAATGGATTAGAGAGCTTGTTATTGCAATAAATCTCGTAGAGGGCAGGGAAGTCGTTCATTCAAACAGTTGGAATTCAGACTCTATCTATTTCTATGACCCGGCAGGCAATATCGTTGAATTGATAGCTCGTCATCTTCTAACTGGAGAATCAGGGGAAATGCAGTTCAACTTTAACGATCTGCTTGGCATCAGTGAAATCGGTTTGCCGGTTACGGATGTAACGGAGGTTTCAGCGGTATTGACCACCTTCTTGCAGGAGCAAGTGTATTTGAACTCGGATGAGCTATTTGCCCCAATTGGAGATGAAGAGGGACTGTTTATTCTCTCCTCTACAGAACGCAACTGGCTTGGTTCCGATAAACCGGTCAAAATTTTTCCGCTCACTGTTGAAGTGGAAGGTTCTAACATGGATAGCTTTCAGCTCCCCGGCCATCCGTATCAGATCTTGATAACGAATAAATCTTGAGCTAACGCACTTGTCTCTCAAAGGAGGATACTAATGACACTACCAACACGTCACTTTATCATAACGGGAACCACAAGCGGAATCGGAGCACAATTAGCAAAGGATCTACTGGAGCAAGGAGCTAATGTTTACGGCATAGCACGGAGAACACCACAGGAGCTGGCTTCTTATGGAACGTATCAGCATTTTTCATTTGATCTCTCCAAGCTAACGGATATCGAGGGACTGGTGAATCAAATTTGCGAAAGGCTGGAGGAGAGAAAGGCGGAGTTTATTTGCCTGGTCAATAACGCTTCCATGCTAGAACCGCTGCTTCCTATCGAGCAATGCAGCTCAGATGATCTTATTAACAATATACAGATTGGCTTGCTTGCGCCGATGATGTTGACTTCAGCTTTCATAAAGTCTACATCGCATATCCATGCGAGGCGTAAAGTAGTAAATATCACATCAGGATCAGGCTCTTATCCTGCGCCGGGAATGAGTTCCTATTGCAGCGCCAAAGCGGGGCTGAACATGTTCACACAATGTGTCGGGCTGGAACAGCAGAACCAGATGAATCCTGTGGAAGTGATAGCTGTCATTCCAGGTATGGTCGATACGGAGATGCAGGTCATAGCCCGTAGTAAGGATGAGCACAGCTTTGCCATGGCTTCACTATTCCGGCAAGTGCATGATGCAGGCCAATTGATCACACCGAAGGCGTTAAGCCAGCATTTGCAAAGAATAATTGAAAACCATTATTCCAATGGCCAGATTGTCACCTATAATGAAGCTTAATTCAAAGGGAGCAAAGCTATGGGTTCAAGAGTGATGCACTTCACCATATCTACAAGGATTCTTGGTGAAATCAAGCTTGATCATGAACGGTTTATTCTCGTCGGCATCGCGCCGGAATTGTATGCAAATATGAACGTATCCCTATGAAGAAGAGGCACTACAGAGCGAGGGAGGATAAGAATGGAGTCGGAGCGAAAGTATGCTATAAAAAGGCCATTCGGAAGCATTGCTGTAATTCCTTATGGACTTTTGATGATCGGGTTACTCTTAACGCTATTATTCCGAATAAACTTGCCCGATTCATTAATTCCTCTCATTTTAATCAGTTTCGCTTTTTCCGTACATGCAGCTTGGTTTATTACTGTTGTAATTCAACTCATTATATTTAAACCCCGCCATCTTCAGCTGCTGGAGAACGCCATAGCCCTCTATAATAGGGGAATTCAAGCTGCGGATATTGATAAAATCGTCATACAAGGTTATTTCTTCCCGACGATCGGCATCGTACCGCGAGGCAAACGTTTCGTGCCCACTTATTTATGCTTTGCCTTTCGCGAGCATGATGAGGGCATGAAAGGTTTAAAAGAATGGGCAGATCAACATCAGGTTGAAGTCAAAGCAGGTCATTATCGGACTTGGATATAGGTCAGGAGGCTAGCAATGGCTTACTATTATTGGAGTTTGGTTGTGCCATCCTTGATCATAGCTATTCCGGTAATGATTCTGTTGATCCTGATATGGAAGCAAACTGAGCGATCGGATGAACATAGCTTGGGCTGGAAAACGGCAGGGTATCTGCTGCTTACGCCTTTTCGTCTTATCCTGAATGGCTTGCATGTACCAATAGGCGTACTACTGGCATGGCTGTTCTATCGAAATGCCAAGCAAAACAAAACCTATAAGCATCGGGTCATTATTCTTGGCATTGCAGTCTATCTCATCGAGTTTATTCCACTCCATAGCATGGTGCAGGATTGGTTCTATCCGCGTGACCAGATAAGCACTTACTTAACGATCGATAGAGAAGAATCAAATCAAGGCTTCAGCCTCTTGCTCCAGAATCCAGAGGGAACCATCTATTGGTCCTATCATGAACATGATGAAGAAGGGAGTCAGCTCTATGAAACCATTAAGCAATCCACTCCCGCCAAACAATATTCATACCAGCAACAAGGAGATGAGTGGAGGCTGTTGCTGCATCAGGACACCGAGAATTATCGAGAGGTGTTTCGGAGATTAGAATTGTTGATTCGCCCGGACGGCGAGGTGTTTTGGTTAGCTTTTCAAGGACAGCATTATTCCTTCCATGCCTCAAATAATCTAAAGCAATTTCTTCAGCCTCGCATGGAGGTGCAATCTAATTCATAATGTCTATGTGACATTCAGTAAACCTATCGAGAGGGGAAATTAACATGGATCGATCTTTACTTATAGGGTGGCCTTTTATTATGCTATTGGTATATTTAGCGGGTGTCGTACTCGTTTTTATAGCACTGATCATGTTTATTCGATTGGCGAAGCGCGGAATTATTGCACTTGATATCTACATCAACGAGAAGAGAGGCGGAAGACAAGAATGAACATCGCACTCATTGTCATCGATATGCAGGAGATTTATCTGAAGCAAGTGGACGTTGCCCGTGTGGATAGCGCTTGTGAATATATTAATCATGTTGCGGCTATGCTTCGTTCCAGCAACCAGCTAATTGTTCATGTGCAAGATGTGGACGGGAAGGACGAGACGAATCAGGAACAATATGCCACAATTCCGGCAATTCAGATGGAACCGTCGGATATGGTTGTAACCAAGCTATATTCCAACTCCTTCTGGCAGACAGAGCTAGAGCAGCTTCTGCGGGATCATCACGTTGACTTTGTGGTCATATCCGGCTTTGCGATGGAACATTGTGTACTGTTCACTTACAATGGGGCGAGTGAAAGAGGGTTCACGCCAGCGCTTCTCCAGCGAGGCGTATTAAGCGAGCATGAAGACTCCATTGCTGCAGCATATCGTGACCGCCATGTCGTTTCCCATCCCGTCATAAAGCTCATGCTGAAATCCTCATAACCGAAGGCATGGCATAAGCGTTCCACCTATGGGCTGCCAGTAAACGGAGGGATGATTATGAGATCTCTGCTGTGGCGAAAGCTGTTCTTTCAAGGGGCAAAACCGTCATTTGATAAAGCTGAGCTTAAAAGGTATCTTCATATCTATGAGGAAGCAGTATTGCTTCAAACCTGTCAGTTGGATGAACCGATTCAAGTGGATCGTTTCTTGCAATACTTGTCCAGCCAACATCCGATTTTGTTCCATGGCACTAACGCAGCGGAGATACAGGAATTCGTACCTAGACCACAAACGTTATATACCGGTCAGATGACGGAGGCCGTATTTGCAACCTCTGACGGCATATGGCCCATTTTTTATGCGGTATTCAATCGCAAGAAGCTGAATGTCAATTTTCGTAATGGCTGTATCGAATCCGGGGATCAACGCTATTACTTCTTCTCGCTGAGCGAGGAAACCTATCATAATGATCCTTGGTGTGATGGCGCAGTCTATGTGCTCCCGCGTGAATCATTTAAGAAGCAAGGCAAAGGGCTGCTCAACTTTGACGAATGGATCAGTCTCGAACCTGTAAAGCCGCTGTTCCAAATTCGGGTGAAGCCGTCAGACTTTGCATACCTGCATAAGGTGTCGAAGCACTGTTCGGCTGAATGCATCCTGAAAACTTGGTTCATGTGCAAATTCAGAGTAGAAAAAAGGGAGCACACATCTACATAGCTGGAGGTCTGGTATGAATCAAATGGTTGTTGTCGTTAAGGCCATTATTATTCGTGATGGAAAAGTTTTATTGATGAGGCGTTCCGATGAGGATCAAGTCGCTGCAGGTGAATGGGAAACCCCGGGCGGCAAGGTTGATTTCGGCGAGCAGTTGGAATCGGCACTTATTCGTGAAGTCATGGAAGAAGCAGGAATTGAGATCACCGTAGAAAAATTGATGTACGCGACGACTTTTCAAACTGGCCCTGATCGCCAGATCATCTTATTGTCGTATCATTGCAGCACAGAACAAGATGCCGTCACCTTATCGGAGGAGCACTCGGCCTATGTATGGGCAGATCAGAAGCAGTTAACGGAATTGCTGCCTGAGGCGATACACGATGACTTTCACAGGAATGGTGTATGGACAATCATCGATTCTGACTAAAGGAGAACCCAAATGGAGACCATTCTATATTTGGTTCGACATGCACAATCCATATATGCTGAGGGCGAGGAGAGAAGCAGGGGTTTAACTGTGGAAGGCGAGAAACACGCTTTTTTGGTAAAAGATTTATTGGAAAGTGAGTGCTTGGATGCTTTCATCTCCAGTCCCTATGAACGAGCCATAGCGACGATTCGTCCGGCTGCCGAGCAGCAAAACATGAAGATTACGCTCTATGAGGATTTGCGAGAGCGGGCCATGGGGCAATTTGAGCCGGAAGCTTTTTTCGATGCCAAAAGAAAACTCTATGCGGAGAAATCATTTGCTTTCCCAGGAGGGGAATCGAGTGTTGTAGCGCAAACTCGCGCAGTGAAAGTAATTGATCATATTTTGTCCGCGAACAAAGGGAAAAAGCTCGCCATTGGAACTCATGGGGATATTATGACGCTTATGATGCAGCAATATGATTCTCAGTATGATTATCCGTTCTGGGCTTCGTTATCGATGCCTGATATCTATAAACTTGTCTTTGCAGAAACACATTTACAGTACACAATCCGCTTATGGCCAAGCGATTAGAAAGGGGGTCAGTTATATGGAGGATCAGTGGACGATAGCCCCTTACAGCTCAGTATGGAAGGAGTTATTCCTTCAAACCGGTCAGTTACTTAGACAGGCTTTGCAAGAAAAAGCTATTCGAATTGATCATATCGGCTCTACGTCAGTAGAGGGGCTTGCTGCGAAGCCGATAATCGATATTCAAATCTCGGTACCGGATTATAAGAATCTGGAACAATACCAGAATGAGATTGAGTCTGCTGGTTTTATGCTTCGCCCTGATAATCCCGATCAGAGCAAACGATACTTCCGTGAGCTGCCAGGCCATCGAAGGACACATGTTCATGTGCGTCAATACGGCAGTTACTCGGAGCAGCTGTCATTATTGTTTCGAGACTATTTGCGCACGCACCCGCAAGATTGCGATCGGTATACGGAAGAGAAACACAAGCTTTTCCGTAAATTTTATCATGACCGGCCTCAGTACGTAGAAGGCAAAGGGCCGATTGTTTGGGATATCCTGCAGAAGGCTCATCTCTGGTCACAACAAACGGGTTGGCAACCAGCTCCAACCGATGTCTAAGAGGTGAGTTCTATGCTCTTGGCATTGCCTACCGTTTAGGATGAATTCATCAACTGACCGTAACATGGCGATCGGGCAATGAAAGGGGATGCTTTTCTATGGAAGATAGCAAGGCGGCAAAAAACTTGAGGAGAGCCTTGTATTCATCGATTGGATCAATTATCATCGCTTGTTATTTCATATGGTTTAATCTAGCTAACAATCATCCGGCTATCTTGAGTTTCGCTTTTTTTGCGGGCATTCCAGTCCTGTTATTTGTGATCGGCATGATTAGCTTGGATCTTATCTATCAGGATAAGCAAAGCTTTGTCGGTACGTTGGCGGAGAAAAGGCACAATAAGATCTATGTTACTGATGCAAAAGGTGATAAATATACTTATCGTCTCCCAAATGAGCAATTCGACCATATTGAAGAAGGCGCTCAAGTAGAACTGCGCTATTACAAACGAACGAAGACGGTAACCTCGATCCAAGCGGCTCCAATCGTAATCGAAGAAGATTATAATATCTAAAATAAGAGTTCACTTAATGAGTGAGTCTAATTTATCGATCAAAGGAAGATGCAGCGATGCCGAATCATACTATAAGCTATCGACTTGCGAATATAGAGGATGCTCCGCTATTGGCAGAGATGAATCAACAACTCATTCAAGACGAGGGCAGCGCCAATCCGATGAAGCTCAATCAACTTGTCGAGCGGATGACGGCTTTTCTGCAGACGGAGTGGCAAGCGGCGATCCTGCTGCGGAACGATGAGCCGGTCGGATATGCACTGTATCAAGAACGTTCGCAGAACCATCGGCCGGAACAGACGGAAGTTTTTATACGCCAATACGTGATCGACCGGCGGTACCGCCAGCAGGGATTAGGCAGACAAGGCCTTGCCATGCTGGAAGAAAAATTGTTCCCCCATGGATGCAACCTTGCCATAGATGTGCTTCAACAAAACGAGGCTGGCCGTGCATTCTGGTCGTCTATCGGCTTCAAGCCCTATTCTATTCATATGAAAAAAGAAACCGACTAACCCCTAGCCGTGTTCAATCTATTGTCCCTTTGTAAAAGCCTGACACACCAATCGTTACTAGTCCTCGTCTCCTCAGAGTAATGCTTTCCGTAGTCTACCTAATGCCATCGCAGCACTTCTCCTTAGCAAACCACTACATCAACCGCTAATGCCGACCATTTCAAGATGAGGGATATGCAACCCTACCATCTATGAAAAATTTCTATAGAGAATGATGTAACTTCTTGCAGATTTGGAACGTTCTAATAAACTAGAACAACGACAAGAGGGGATTATGCCTATGAACAACAGGAGTCTGTTGCTGGCGGTGCTTTTGGTCATCCTGATCCTATCCGCAGGCTTCTATGCCTATCATTCGACAACGACAGCACAATCAAGCCCCGCTGATATTCATCTGTCCGCGAGCGTAAGCAAAAACATAAATCAGAAAATGGATTTGGACTATATGCTCGACATCATGCTCATCCAGAAGACCGACAGTACCCATCTCATCTATCCGGTCATTACGGGAATTAATCGCTTATCGTATGATGCCAAGGACGAGGAGCTTGGATTTTTTGTGCCGACCAACATTGTACTGGTGGATAAGGATGAGCCCAAGATCGTAGATGCGGTTGCGACGAACAATCTCTTCACATGGGAAAGAGACACGTTCTATGGGATCTGGGCGCCTGCTCAGAAGGGGATCTACAAGCTTCGCGCGTATTTCAACTCGGATCAAGAGATCGAACAATGGCAGCATACGCAGCTATTGTATGTGCATATCGAAGAAGGCTGGCTGGGCAATGACTTAAGCTGGTCCAAGATGATCGACGTTCAAATAGATAACTAATTGCTTTATCGATCCTGACATAGAGGAGAGGTACCTGTACATATGGATGCCATTCGCTTCCCAATCGGCAAGTTTCTTCCGCAAGTGCTGTCATCTCATGATCGGATGCAATTAATTGCTGAATTGCCTTCGATAACGCAATCCTTGCGTCAATACGCAGATTCTTTGACCGAGACTCAATGGGAGAAAAATTATCGACCAGATGGGTGGTCCATACGCCAGATCATTCATCATATGGCTGATAATGATATGAATGCCTATATCCGGTTCAAGCGTGCTTTAACAGAGGATGCACCGACTGCAACCTCATACCGGGAAGATCTCTGGGCGGAACTCGCCGATTATAAGCATATCCCTATAGCCCATGCGATTGGGTTATTGGAGCTGGTTCACGAGCGATATATCATCATATTGTCCCAAATGAAGAATAGCGACTTCAAGAGGACGTTAACGACAGAGGTGCTGGGCAGAATCTCGCTTGATACCGCGCTTCAGCGGTTCGTATGGCATAATCGGCATCACCTGGCGCAGATTGAATCAGCCATTCTTCAGAACAATGGAAAATAGTTATTCCCATATCTCTGTTAATAATTGTATGATATTAGAAATCTAATGGGGAGGTTCCTATGACACGATCTCTGGCAAACCAAATCTATGATACGGCCCATCTGAACGGCACATTCACATTGCGATCCGGGCAAGTATCCAACGAGTATTTCGACAAATACCTATTCGAGGCTGATCCTGGCCTTCTGCGTACGATCGCAGAGCAATTAGTACCGCTCATTCCAGCCGGTACCGAAGTGCTTGCAGGACTTGAGATGGGCGGTATTCCAGTCGCAACCGCAGTTTCGCTTCAGTCGGGCGTTCCTGCAGCTTTTGTCCGCAAGAAATCGAAGGAATACGGAACCTGCAAGCTAGCCGAGGGAGCAAGCATAGCGGGCAAGCGGGTTTGCGTGGTGGAGGATGTCATTACAACCGGCGGACAAGTCATGATCAGCACACAAGAGCTTCGCGAAGCCGGTGCAATCGTCGAGAATGTCCTATGTGTCATTGAACGCAATCCGGACGGCAGGCGAAAGCTTGCGGAAATCGGTGTCCGCGTCCACGCCTTGTTCACCATGGAGCAATTGCTCAGCGGGCGCGGGGAGGGCTAGGGATTGGACATTATACGTGATCTGCTGATCCAAAAATTCCATGAAATCGAACGGCGAATTCTGCTTGTCATCAACCAACTGGATGATGAAGAACTGAGCTGGCGGCCCAATGACTACAGTAACAGCATCGGGAGCCTGATCGTACATATGAAAGGGAACATGAACGAGCGGATTGTGTCGGGCATACAAGGTCATGCTGTAATGCGGGATAGAGATGCTGAATTCGAACCGATGCAGCTGTCCAAGATCGAACTGATTGATCTGACAGCCGGATCCTTCCGAATCATAACGGACACAATCGCTCAGTTGACAGACGAGCAGTGGCAGCATACTCAGCTTGTAAGGGGGAAGGAGAGAACCCATCTTGACATGCTGTTTCAGTGCGCGACTCACTTCTCTGAGCATATGGGCCAAATCTTCTATATAGGAAAGCTGCTTAAAGGTGATGCGTATACGGTTACTTCCATTCCTCGCAAGAAAATGGACGCCATGAGAGTCTCGGCAGTCGTATTGGATCTTGACGGCACCTTGCTGCAATCCAGCAAACAAATAAGCGCACGTAATGCAAGAGCTGTGAGTATGTGCCATTCTCTAGGAATCAAAGTCATCTATGCGACAGCAAGACCTCCGCGTACGGTAAAGCAGTTCCTGCCGATCGAGCTGCAGCAGTTAGGCTCCTTCGTCTATTACAACGGAGCCTATATTCAATGCGCCCATACAGGACTTGAACTTCATAGACCTATTCCAGCTGCCATGACGTCCGATTTGTTGAATGCTTGTATCGAAGAGAATCCAGATATTGAGCTCAGTATCGAAGTGCTGGACGAGTGGATGAGTCTAAAGCCATTTGACGCATCATCACATGTAGGCGTGAATCAACCTCCGGCAATCATTCCGCTAGAGCAGATGCGTAAGTATGCTGCGACAAAAGTATTAATATCGGGGCCGTTCTATATCGATCGCTTAAAAGAGAAATACGCCTCGCAGCTTCACTTCGTTGTTACGGACGGCGGTGGTCTTATTCAAATTTCTTCCCTTGATGCCGCCAAGGAGCAGGGCGTTGCGGCCATATGCAAGGAATTGGGGATATCGCTCGAGGAAGTCGTTGTGTTCGGGGACGATTATAACGATATGGGTTTATTCGAATGCTGCGGATGGCCAGTCGCGATGGGTAATGCAGTTCCCGAGCTAAAGCAATTGGCCAAAGAAATTACGGGGACAAATGATGAGGATGGAGTAGCTGCCGTATTGGAAAGACTTCTGAAGGAAGCAGCCATTCCGCGATAAAATCGTTGATTAGTATCAAAAAAAGTCGAAACGTCGATATAGGATGCTTGATTTACGAATGGTATAATGGAAATCAATAACAAAACATGATATTAATTCGGTATAAACCGTTACCCAAGCCCCACTCATGGTTAAGCCCGTGGGTGGGGTTTACTAGTAGACAAGCCTTCTCCGAAGGAGGAGAAGCATGTGTACTCTTAGGTTGGTAGGCTAGACAGTGATCTTCAAGCGCTTCTTCAATCTTATAGCATGAATTCACTGAAATTTCACTTTTTTATTCAAGACAATAACAGGTACGATGGATCATTCGAATAAGCCAAAGGAAGGATTGCTAATCAGGCTTGATCTCGACCGGCTGCCTGAGACAATCTTGGCTACTATTAGCGGGCGAGACATACAATCCTATGAAATTGTGCGACTGGATGGCTAACCAAACGACTAACTAGAGAGGAAGTACGACATGATTGTCTACCATTACGATGCGTTCACGCATGTACCGAATCAAGGAAATCCGGCAGGCGTTGTTTTTGAAGCCGATCACTTGGATGAAGCAACCATGCTGGAGATTGCAGGGCAAGTCGGCTTTAACGAAACCGTATTTGTGCAATCCTCCTCTGTGGCAACGGTACGACTTCGATATTTTACGCCCGGTCATGAGATCAATTTATGCGGGCATGCCACGATGGCAGCTATATATGGGCTTCGAACCAGAGGGTATCTGAATTCGGTGCCTGAAATCACGATAGAGACAAAGGCGGGAATATTGCCGGTTGCGCTCACGCTTGACTCCAGCGATCTGCTGACGATTCGGATGCAGCAAAGCGAACCTCAGTTTGTACCTTTCGGAGGCGATCAGGAGCGGCTTATGCACGCTATTGGCTTGTCGCTTAATGATTTGGATACACGATATCCCATTGTATACGGAAGCACAGGCACCTGGACGCTCCTTATTCCGATTCGGACCTTACATGCTTTTGCCAGCATGCTTCCCGAGCCCTCCCAATTTTCCGTATTGCTGACCGAGATGCCGCATGCCTCGATTCATCCATTCGGCTTCGATACCACTCATCCTGAAGCGATGATGCATGCCAGACATTTTTCCTCGCCTTATTCCGGTACGATTGAAGATCCCGTTACAGGGACGGCGTCGGGAGTAATGGGGGCCTATTATTTGACTTATATTCAGTCCGAAATGGATCAGTTATCTTGTCTGATCGAACAAGGCCATGAAGTGCAGCGGGATGGCAGGGTTCAGGTGGATGTGAAGCGAACCGCTCGAGGCATGAATGTCTACGTCTCAGGGAATGCCGTCTTTGTGAAAGAATTAGTGATAGCCCCATAGACTGGGAAGTTGAATCCGTTGGATACGCTAGAGGCTGAAGGGAGAACGGAATGACACAAACAGAAGTAAGACTCATACGGCATCATGAGCGGGATGCTCTTCTGGTGCTCTATAGACAGTTGATTGAGCAAGATCCTTTTCTGGAAGATAGTGAAGAGCTGAGGCTGCATTGGGAAGCGATCATGCGAGACGATACGCTGAATATCATTGTTGTCGAGCAAGATGGGCTGCTTGTGGCTTCATGCGTAGTACATATTCTAAAAAATTTGACGCGGGGCGCCAGGCCCTATGCCCTGATTGAAAATGTCGTAACGCATAACCGCTACAGAAGAAGAGGGCTGGGGCGAATGGCCCTTGATGAGGCCAAGAGGATGGCTGAGGAGAGCGGCTGCTACAAAATCATGCTTCTAACGAGCCGCGCTGACGATTCCGTACATCGATTCTATCAAGCTGCCGGTTATCGCAGCGATGTGAAGACAGGTTATGTGATGAAGCTGTAATTTCATTTGAGAGTCATGCAATACCATATATATAGAAGGGGGATCTATTCATGGCAAGCCCGATTATGAACTGTGTCGACACAATCTTTGTTCATGTACGCAATTTGAATGAATCGATTCAATGGTATGCCAAGCTGCTAGGGATCGAGGTGCTTCCGAAGGACTATATCGGACCGATCTTTACCTTCCCCATGGGAGAGGGACGCCCAGGAATAACGCTAGACAATCATTGCTTCGATCAAGACTATGACTTTACGCCATCTACGCATCCTTTATTTAACCTCCGTACAGGAGATATTGACGCCGCCTTTCAGCATGTGAAGGAGATTGGAGCTAAGAGCGTAAGTTCCATACAAGTGTATCCGGATTTATCTGAATTTACGTTCATGGACCCGGACGGCAACCTGATTATGATTTGTGATTGTAAGACGGATTAAACCAGACAGGAGGCGGGGATATGTACGAATATTGCTTTGTTGAGACTCATCTAGGCGGCTTCTTCACAGAGGCAACCCATCGCGAGACGATTATGGAATACGCTGCTCAAGGGTGGAGGCTGGTGCAAGTATTGCCGACTGACTACAATGGACACGGTAAGCCAAGCGGATATGAGATTGTGTTTGAGAGACCGCGCCAGGACTGAAGGACGGGCAGCAGCAACAATAATTCTTGGCCTTCCCATACCTGAATATGATGGAAAGTGACGGCGACGTCATGCATGCATTCCATTCTATGAGGAGGGAAAGTCATTGAAAGTCCTGCATCGAATCATGATAGGGTTATTAGCGTTTGTACTAGTCTTAGGTACCATTACGATTGGTACACCTGAGGCAGAGGCCGCAGCGGTCGTACAGGTTGACACTGTCGCGGAGATACAGACCGCCTTGCAGCAAGCTGTTCCGGGCGATATCATTCTAGTCGCACCCGGAACCTATGAACTCACAACGGCCAGCACTGTAGGCATTAGACCGGCTTATTATTATTCAGGAGCAAGCGGCACCGCTGCCGCGCCGATTACGCTTCAAAGCGCCAATCCAGCCAATCCGGCTATTCTAAAAGGCGGCGCCATCTCCTCACCGGGTTACACGTTATACTTAACCGGTGACTATTGGAACGTCAACAATATTACGGTTATGCATGGCCAGAAGGGGATTGTGCTCGATAACGCCAATCATGTGCACTTGAACGGTGTAACCGTGCGGCATGTGGGACAGGAAGGCATTCACATCCGAGACGGCAGTTCATATGCCATAATTGAGAATAGTGTTGTCGATGAGACTGGCGCGACAGGCAATGCTACGGACAAAGGCTTCGCTGAAGGCATCTATATTGGTTCGGATCGCTCGGTATGGAACGTCAACGAAGGATTGCCGGGCAGCAGTGTCGGAATCGGGCAAGGTTATGATCGCGCTGTGCTGCATACGATTGTGCGGAACAATGTGATTGGGCCTGCCGTTGCGGCCGAACCACTCGATATTAAGGAAGGTACTTCCCATACGTTAATCGAAGATAATCTTTTTCTAGGGGCGGGAATAGCTGGTGTAGGCTTTAACTTTGCCGATAGTTTCATCGATGTTAAGGGTATCAATGTGACGATTCGCAACAATATCGGTTATCGCCAGAACAACACAGGGATAACAGCCGATATTGCAGAAGTGAATCGCACAAGCAGCAGTCCGTGGTGTCCTGCGAGCGAGACGTCGAATCAAAGCTTGGGTGACACGAGCGATGGAAATACGTACACGAACAACCAGTTTTTTGCAGGCCATCCTCCTGTAGCTTGGGATCGGCAAGCGCCGACCGTGCCCGGCGGATTAACCGCAACAGCACTGTCAAGCAGCGCGATTGCGTTAACTTGGAGCGCATCCTCAGACAACGTAGGTGTAGCCGGTTATCGCATCTATCGCAACGGAATTCAATTCGCGACGACGAATACGGCGTCCTATACCGATACAGGGCTAAGCTCATCTACGGCTTATACGTATACAGTTAGAGCGTATGATGCATTCAATAATGTATCGGCAAGCAGCCCCTCCGTCAGCGCGACAACTCTGTCTTCAGGCGGGGGCGGGACATCTTCTCTTAAAATTCAATATGAGGATGGAGACGGGTCAGCGGGCAATAATGCGATTAAGCCATTTTTGAAAATTGTGAATACCGGTACGACAGTTATTCCGCTTAGCGAGTTAACCGTTCGCTATTACTTCAAGCGGGAAGCTGCCGTAGCCCAAAATCTTACGATTGACTACGCCGTCGTCGGCAAGACCAATCTAACAGGAAGCTTCTATACCATGGGCTCCCCGAAAGCTACGGCCGACGCTTATCTGGAGCTCGGATTCTCGGCCGCTGCAGGCAGTGTGGCGGCATCGGGCGATACAGGGGTTATGAAAGTGAGAATAAATAACAGCAATTGGTCTAACTTCAACGAAGCCAATGATTACTCCTACGCGCCATCCTTAGCTTCATTTGCTGATCATGACAAAATAACGCTGTACCGCAACGGCATACTGGTGTGGGGCATTGAGCCATAGCGTATAGATAGATGCGAATAGTCGAAGGTGTCCGCTATGAATTCGAATAGTGCTTGACACCTTTCGGCTTTTTTCGCTACAATCATTTCCAATCATTGGGTGAAGTTAGAAGCAAGGAGATGTGAGATGAAACCCATCAAGCGATCAAAAGCAAGAATTATGGCGGGTACGGCGTATTATCGGTTCAGAAGACATCTGGCCTGGCGATTCAGCGGCAAGAAGTACGCAAGAACAATCAGTACAATGTCCTTGCCTCATCGCATCAGCTCACATCAGACACCGCTGCTTCGACGACTTAAAGATGTGGATATGACCATGCAGTATAATAAAATCAAAAATTTAAAGATTGCTTTGCAAAGGTTGAACGGCATTATCCTGAGTCCCGGAGAGACCTTCTCCTATTGGAAGCTGATTGGCAAGCCAACCAGAAGAAAGGGTTACGTAGAAGGTATGATTCTACACTATGGCAGCTTCAAGAGCGGCGTCGGCGGGGGGTTGTGCCAATTATCGAACTTGCTCTATTGGATCACGCTCCATACGCCTCTTACCGTGATAGAGCGTCATCGCCACAGCTACGATGTCTTCCCGGATTCGAACCGTACGCAGCCCTTCGGAAGCGGTGCGACTTGCGCTTACAATTATTTGGATCTGCAAATCTATAATGCGACAGATACGCCCTATCAATTGTTTCTTAACCTGACCGACGAGCATCTGGCAGGGGAGTGGAGATGCAATGAACTGCCACTCTATCACTATGAAGTTTATGAACGAGAGCATCGTATGTCACAGGAGTATTGGGGCGGTTATACCAGGCATAATCAAATTTATCGACGGGTAATGAATCTAAGCCGTGAATGTGTTGCGGACGAGTTGGTTGCCGAAAACAAAGCGTTAATGATGTATGAACCGCTGCTTGAAGCACCAGGAAAAGGACGGAACAGCGGCTAATTAAGATAGGGGTGGGTGAATGAAGCTCAAAGTGGTTGGGACTGTCCGTCTCTCTGCTGACAGCTTCCGAATTGCCAGAATTTTTCGTCGGCTGATGGACCAGTATCGCGAGCGATCCATCCAGAGCCTGAATCTATGCCGTCCTATGACGGTCAAACGATTCCAGCTGCCAAAGCAGAGGCGGTAGATTAATAGAAAAAGATGTGGAGAGTGAAGACAATTTGAACTATACATTACACAAAGCAACACCAGAAGATACGCCGTTTCTAAGGGATATGTTATTCGCGTCGCTTTTTGTGCCAGCAGGTCAAAAGCCGTTCGATCGTTCAATCTTGCAAGAGCCTTTCATGGCCAAATATGTAGAGGGCTGGGGAAGGAGCGGGGATGTCGGATTTATTGCAAGAGTTGAGAGTGGCGCCGCGGTAGGTTCTATTACCGCTCGACTGTTCACCGAGACGAACAAAGGGTTCGGTTATGCCGGCGACGATGTTCCGGAAATGGGAATGGCCATTGTGAAGAAGCACCGGGGAAATGGGCTGGGCAAGCTGCTTATGGAAGGACTGATCGACCAGCTTCGGACGGATGGATATGACAAGCTCTCTCTAAGCGTAGACCCGTCGAATGAAGCCGCAGTCCGGCTGTATAATCGTTACGGATTCAAAGAGATCGGCGTAGTGGGCACTTCGATTACGATGGTGGCGCAGCTATGAGCAGGACGATTATGATCAGCGATATTCATGGATGCCTGGAGCCTTTGGAGAGACTGCTTGAGAAGGTGCGTTATGTTCCGGAGCAGGATCAGCTTATTCTGCTTGGTGACTACGTCGATAAGGGCCCGCAAAGCCGCGAAGTTGTCGAAGCAGTGATGAGTCTTGTGAATCGACATGGCGTCATTGCGCTGCGCGGCAACCATGATCAGCGGCTTGTCGATTTTATCCGGGGAGACAATCCAGTCGTACTTCACAAATTCGCAGAGCATGGTGGCCCGCCTACCTTGCAAAGCTATACAGGTTTCTCCGAAGTAACAGAGCGCAGCAGGGAGGAAGCGCGGCGAATCATGGAGGAGCAATATTCAAGCCATCTGGACTTCTTGGCGGGCTTGCCTCTTTATCTGGAAGATGACCGCCATATCTATGTTCATGCCGGGCTGCGGCCAGGAACCTCCCATTGGACGTTGCAATCGGATCATGACTTTATGTATATCAAAGATGAATTCTATCTTCATCCTACCACAGTAGACAAAACCGTCATCTTCGGCCATACCATCACGACAAAGCTTCATGCAAAGCCCGATGTATGGTTCGCAGGGGATAAAATTGGCATCGACGGTGGCTGCTCGATCGGTCTACAGCTTAATGCGCTTCTGTATAAAGATGGAGTCTATGAAACAGCTTGCGTAGAGAACAAGAAAGCAAAGGAGTGAATGCATATGCTGCACATACGTCCGGTTACGGTAGAAGAGGCACCGGTATGGTGGGAACTCCGCTTGGAGGCGCTGCGAACTAGTCCTGAGGCTTTCGGCAGCTCCTATGAGGAAGCGCTAGAGACATCACCGGAGGCTGTGCGGGCGAAAGTCCAGGCAACTGCCAGCCAATTTGTACTGGGGGCTTACGCCGATGGCCAACTGGTTGGGATAGCGGGATTTTTGAGACAGACCGCACGCAAGACAAGGCATAAAGGAATGATATGGGGCGTGTACGTCAAGTCAGATTATCGGAAGCATGGAGTAGGCAAAGGATTAATTGAAGAGGTCATCAAGCAAGCACGCCGAATGGAGGGGCTTGAGCAAATCCAGTTGACAGTTGTCACAACGAATACAGGGGCTACGCAATTGTACAAGTCACTTGGTTTCCAAGGCTATGGCTTGGAGCGAAATGCTCTCATTGTGGATGGGAAACGGTATGACGAACAATGGATGGCTTATGACTTATAGCCGTAATGAATCCTGTCGCTCGGCTAAGCTGATCTGGATTAACGGCGCTTTCGGCGCGGGTAAGACGCAAGCCGCACATGAGCTATGCAGAAGGCTGCCGGATTCGTATTTGTACGACCCGGAGAATATGGGATACTTCCTTCGGAAGCATATGCCGTCTTCTGTTGCACGCGGGGATTTCCAGGACTTCCCCGCATGGCGCGAATGTAATTATGCCATATTGAAGATGCTCCATGAAGAATATGAAGGTCCCATTATTGTCCCAATGACTATTGTAGATACACGCTACTTCGAGGAGCTTGTAGGACGCTTGAGAGCGGATGGGATTGAGGTTGTGCATGTGGCCTTATGCGCTTCGAGAGACGTACTGTTGGCTCGGTTAAAGAAGAGAAGAGAGGGAGCGAGCTCCTGGGCGGCGCAGCAAATTGACCGTTGTGTACAGGGACTTCAACAGGAGACTTTCCTCCAACAAATCGATACAGATCGTATGAGCATGGATGAGGTTGTAGAGGAAATTGCGACTATTGCCGGGATTCAGCTTCAGCCTGATCGCAGAAGCAAGCTTCAGAAGTGGAAGGACAGATGGTCGACTCAGCTCAAACATATCAGATGGTTTTGAACCTGATCCTGGATTAAGGTGACTAAGAGGAGAGAAAACAACGATGATTCTGGAAGTAGCCATATTGAATATTAAGCAGGGTCTCACCCGCGAGTTCGAAGCAAGCTTCAAGGAAGCGTCACGCATTATAGCCAGCATGAAAGGTTATATCAAGCATGAGCTTCAATCCTGTATGGAGAATGACCATCAGTATATCCTGCTTGTCCATTGGGAGACGCTTGAGGATCATACGGTCGGCTTCCGGGAGTCGCAGCCCTATCAAGAGTGGAAAGCATTGCTGCATCATTACTATGATCCATTCCCGACAGTCGAGCATTATGAGCTGGTTCAACTAGATCGGTAACGAACTAGAAAGCAGGGATGACTTATGACAATAACATACCACGAAGATGATACCATTACCCCGGAGGAGCTGGCTGAGGTATTCCTGCAGTCGGGTATCCGCAGGCCGACACATGATCTGGAGCGACTCGGACGCATGCTTGCCCAAGCCGATGAATTGCTGACGGCTAGAGCGGACGGCAAGCTGGTTGGCGTATTGCGGGCTATTACGGATTATGCGTATTGCTGCTACATCTCGGATTTGGCTGTAGATCGGGATTATCACGGGCAGCGAATCGGCGAAAGTCTGATGAAGAAGCTGCAGGAAAAGCTGGGCAACGAAGAAGTTCAATACATCCTTACATCAGCGCCAACGGCAGTCGGATTCTATGAACGGATTGGCATGGAACGCTTGGATAAAGCATTTGTCATTCGGCGTCAGCGCTAGGTACTTTATTTACCGACAAGAAAGGAAGTAGGACGATGTCAGAAGCGCAGTCCGATCTCTACGATGCGATATACAGCTTCAAAAACTATGAACAGGAAGCAGCTGCAATTAAAAGCTTGATTGAAAGCAAGCGACCGGAAGCCAGATCGGTTCTGGATATTGCGTGCGGAACGGGAAAGCACGCAAGCTTCCTGCAAGCCAGCTACGCAGTGGATGGGATTGATTTGAATGAGTCTCATGTTGAGGCGGCGAGAAAAAGAAATCCGAAATCACGGTTTACCGTCGGTGATATGATGAGCTTTCAACTCCATCAAACTTATGATGTCATTACTTGTCTGTTCAGTTCAATCGGATTTGCGAGAACGCTGAGAGGTGTAGAGCAAGCGGTGCACAGCTTCAAGGAGCATCTGGAGCCGGATGGAATTATCCTGATTGAACCATGGTTTACACCAGAAGATTGGCAGCCCGGTTATGTGACAGTCCTTCAATATGAATCGGATGATTGCAAGATTAGCCGAATGTCTCATTCAAGTACGAATGGTTCAACTTCTATTCTACAATTTGATTATTTGATAGGTCGCAGCAGCGGTATTCAACATGTACAGGAACAGCTTGAGCTGGGCTTATTCTCAAGAGAAGAACTGACGGAGCTTTTCATCCGTGAAGGCTTACATGTGGAGTACGACGAAAAAGGATTGATCGGCAGAGGCATGTATCTATTAAGCAGGAAGTGAGGCTAGCGGATGGAACACCAGGTACGATTAGCGCAAGGCAGATATTGGTATGTATTCAGCGGAGTTTTACTTATAACTTCTGCCTATGCAATCGTTAATGCCTTTTATAAGATAAATCCCGTACCTTATGCGGTTCTTATCTTGTTTAGCCTGCCTTTTCTATTGAAAAGCATAAGAGATATGAAAAGAAACTATCATCTGCAATGGGAAAATGATAGTTTAAGCTTTGGCGATACGAAGATTCATGCCGAACACATTCAAAAAATATGCTTTTATTCGCCAGTGTCTTTCTTTGTCTATCGGAATGATGCCGGGTGGTTGAACAGATCCCTACACTTTCAGTGCGACAAAGCGCGCTTCCCGGTAATATAAAGCGAGCTTGGCGCCTGGGCCGAAAACAGGGGCATTACAGTCGAACATTGAGAGGCGGTGGAAGTGTGGTGCGCCAACTGAGAGCAATACGTATGCTGTTCTTTGTAATATTGGTCCTTACAGCATGCCAGTCGCCTAATCAATCAGAATCCGCTCCTACAGCCAAGGAGCCTGAGCGTTCGAATAACGGCTTCACGAATCACGAAGTAGACACTAATCCAGCTGCTATCCAGATTCAGGGACCAATGACAGTTTCGCTTAATCCACTCCTTTCTTATGTGGGAGAAGACATCTACTTGGATGTATCGATGGTGGAGGGCCGTTATTTTGAAGATTGGAATCCGGGTCCTTTAATGGGTCGAAATTGGAATGGGAGCTTTCAATTCATTATTCGTGATGCCGCTAATCAAATCGTGCAACAATTCGATATCGACAGTTCCTTCTTTCAACAGGTAAATCAGTTTTTCGAGCTGTCATTCGCAGACTATAATGGAGATGGCGACTTGGATTTTGCCCTTGGTCAATATGGGACAAGCAACGGTAATTTCTATCAGCTTTATACGATAAGAGAGGACTATTCCATAGAAAGATTAGTAATCGCAGGGCGCCAAGAGCTGTTTGCCAGCGGCGGAAGCCGCAACACTATTGAATTGCAAACCTGGGGCGATCATGGCTTTGAACTTGATTACTATGACAATTCCGAAGGGAAGACGTTCACCAACCGCTATATCTGGGAGAAGGAGAATAATCAGTTCAAGCTTCTAGAAACTCTTATGAAATAGAAAGGGAGAACGCCATGATTCGGTTATGCGAAGCTCATGAATGGACGAAGGTTCGCGCTATTATTAATGATGCGGCAATGGCTTATAAGGGCGTTATTCCGGATGACCGGTATCACGAGCCTTACATGTCCTTAACGGAGTTGGAGCAGGAATGGAATGACGGGGTCCAGTTCTGGGGGTACACAGATGCAAGCGGCGAGCTGATTGGTGTAATGGGGTTGCAAGACAAAGGGGATGTCAGTCTTATTCGTCACGCTTATGTCCGGTCTATTGCCCGCAATGGCGGCATAGGCGGCAAGCTGCTTCATCATTTGATAACCCGCACCAACAAACCCATTCTTATTGGCACATGGTCGGATGCAAGCTGGGCGATCGGTTTTTATGAGAAGCATGGATTCAGAGTTGTATCCACACAGGAGAAAGAGCGGCTGCTTCGCTTATATTGGAACGTGCCGGAAAGGCAGATGGAGGAGTCTGTTGTGCTTGCCAATCAGACGCAGGATGGGTAAGTCTGCACATCCGAGTAAAGGTGTGAACATAGCTACTATGAAGAAATACGTTTTTCTAACCGTCATTATGCTGATTGCTGCAGTTGCTTCCTATCTTCTGTATTCATTTCATCGACCGATCACTATTGAACAAAACTATCAGGGCATTGTTTATGACAATGATAACAACTTTACGGCTCAAGACACCGTCTCCTTCAAAGGCGAGCTCTCACGATTTCTCTTCGGGAGTGACAGCTTAAAAGGAATATTGACAGCAGGAGATCAGACGTATGACATCCAGCTTAAGAAAGATAGACACTACTATTTTGCAGTACTAACTGAAATAAAAGAAAGTCATGTGACAGGCCTCGGCTCCATATATCTTTCAAGCGACTTTAATCAAATCTGGCTGCAACTTAAACACTATAGTGAACGTTATCCTGTAGATCATAGTTATTTTGTTAACGGTGCAGCGACGATTGAAGAAGCAAATGAGATGGCAGGGAATCTATTAGAGAAGCCATTCAAGTAGGAGGGGATTGCTATACTTCGCCATTCCAGTCATGAGCAATCGGACCGAATTGGTCGTATCCGTGCAGAGGAAAAACGGTATCACGATCAATGCTATGAGCAGCACAAATTATTCGAGCCCGGTTCATGGCTGCATAAGCCGGTTCAGACGGTTATGGAAGTGCTGCCGGAGCTGATTCAAACTGATGGCATGCGGGTACTTGATCTAGGGAGCGGTGTAGGCCGCAATACGATTCCAATCGCTGCTTACCTGAAGCCGTTCCACGGAACGGTGGTCGCTGTGGATTTGCTAAACTCAGCCATTGAAGGGTTGAGGAGCTATAGCCTTGAGCATCAGGTATGCCCCTACATAGAAGTTGTTCAGTCTGATATTGAAAGCTACCAGATAGAAGCAGACAGCTTCGATGCGATCATTGCAGTATCTACACTAGAGCATCTGGGCTCAGAGGATGAATTGAAGCGCAAGCTTGCTGAGATGGCGCTAGGCACCAAGCCAGGCGGTATTCATTGCATCATTATTGGCACCAACATACAGGAAACGGCTATCCGTACGAATGAAGCACTTGATCCGATGTTCGAGATTAATATGTCGACAGAAGCGATGAATGAGCTGCTTCAACATACATACCAAGGATGGGAGACGATGAAACATCTCGTCAAACCGTTAGAATTCGAAATTTCCAGGGGCGATGAGTCAGTCATGCTGGCATCGGATTGTTTAACCTTGGTAGTCAGAAAGTCGTTCTTATAGATTGCAGCTTAAAAGGAGAGAGGGCATGTATCAGACATTTATATTCGATGTAGACGGTACGCTGATCGATACCGAGAAGGCGGTGCTTGGTTCGCTTCAGAAGATGCTTAAGCTTGATTATGGACAACATCTGGAAGCGGAGCAATTATCGTTTGTGCTTGGCATACCGGGCGCAGACGCGCTTCCGCAGCTAGGAATTGAGGATATTGATCGCGCGAATGAGCGATGGAACGAATATATGGTTGATTTTGCCCATACGATCACGATATTTAACGGCATTAATCACACATTAATGGCATTAAATAATGAGGGTGTAACTACAGGTGTCGTCACATCAAAAACAACGGATGAGCTTCAAGCGGACTTCGTGCCGCATGGGCTAATGGACAAGCTGCATTATGTGGTGTGCGCGGACGATACAGCCAGACATAAGCCTCATCCTGATCCGTTGCTTAAGTTCCTTGAGCTATCCGGAGCAGACCCTGCATCATCCGTCTATATCGGCGATACGATTTACGACGCCCAGTGCGCGCGTGATGCTGGAGTCGACTTTGCGCTTGCCTTATGGGGCTGCAGCGATTCCGACGCCATTGATGCGAAGCATCGACTCAGCTCTCCTAGCGAGCTATTAACTTTGATTATGAATCGTGGAAGGGAGCATTCAGAATGATCATTGTGGAAGAAAAATTTGCGCTGCCTTCGAAAAGCATCAATTACATGCTTGCATTGCCTGATGCTTATGAGCAGGATGGTGCGCCAGCTTGGCCGCTTATTCTCTTCCTGCATGGTTCCAATCGACGTGGTGACGACTTCGGGCTTCTTCGGGATTATGGGTTGAACACCAGATTGCAGCAGGATAATGACCAGCCCTTTCTCTTATTGACCCCTCAATGTCCGGGTGATTCGTCTTGGACGGATGAATTCGAGAGTATCATACTGCTGTTGGATGACATTTTTGATCGTTACAGCATAGACAAGAGGCGCATCTACTTGACGGGATTTAGCATGGGCGGCCATGGCGCTTGGTACTATGCGGCGCACAAGCCTGGTCTTTTCGCAGCTGTATCGCCTTTATCGGGCTGGTTCAATCCTGACCAGGCGGAATTGCTGAAGGCTATTCCGATTTGGGCATTCCATGGTGATGCTGATGATGTTGTGCCGTTCGAGAGATCACACGAGATGTTTGAGGCATTGCGTGACTTGAATCCGCAAATCCGATTTACCCCCATTCCCGGCGAGGGACATCGAATTATGCATCATGCCTATGATCAGGATGAATGGGTAGAGTGGATGCTGTCCCATAAGCTCAAAGCTTAACGACTTTATTAACTCAAACCGTGCAACTCCCACGAGCGCAAAAGCAACCAGAAACTGATTTCAAGCAGGTTCCAGCCCGTTTGCGCGATAGCCTGTCCACATCTGCCTAAAATCGGTTATAATGATGAAGAATCCATAAAGAAGAAAGTGGGAGCAGCATGGGTCGTAAATGGAACAATATTAAGGAGAAGAAAGCGTCCAAAGACGCGAATACAAGCCGGATATACGCCAAGTTCGGCGTTGAAATTTTTGTAGCCGCCAAAAAAGGCGAGCCGGACCCTGAGTCCAACCGCGCGCTTAAAGTGGTACTTGAGCGGGCCAAAACATACAACGTGCCAAAAGCCATTATCGACCGTGCGATCGATAAGGCCAAAGGTGCCGGAGACGATAACTATCAAGAGCTGCGATATGAAGGCTTCGGTCCGAACGGCTCGATGGTTATCGTGGACACGTTGACCAATAATGTGAATCGTACAGCGCCAGAAGTGCGCTCGGCCTTCAATAAGGCCGGGGGAAGCATGGGCGTGAGCGGTTCTGTGGCGTATATGTTCGATGCTACTGCTGTTATCGGCATATCGGGCAAGTCGCTGGACGAAGTGATGGAGCTGATGTTGGAGTCCGATGTTGATGTTCGCGATATCGTGGAGGAAGACGAGTCGGTAATCGTCTATGCGGAGCCGGATCAATTCCATGCGGTACAGGAAGCATTCAAGCAAGCAGGCATCACAGAGTTCGACATTGCTGAATTAACGATGCTGGCGCAGAACTATGTAGCATTGCCGTCCGCCGAAAGCCAGGCGCAATTCGAGAAGCTGATCGATGCGCTGGAGGATCTGGAGGATGTACAGCAGGTCTATCATAACGTGGAGCTGGAAGACTAATTAATCCCCTCCCATCAACAAAGCCGCGACGTTTGTCGCGGCTTTGTTGGCATATCATTAGAGTTGTTCCAAGGTTTCGGCTTCGGACTCGGATTGATTCATGTAATCCCGCTGATCGTACGTCCAACGGTTTTCCTCGCTATAATGCAACAGAGCATTTTGCGTGGCGGCATCGCTTTTCTGGGGAAATAACGTTACGATTAAGCTTAGAGCAAGCAAGATCATCAAGGATTGCAGTCGGTTCAAAAGCGTCTCTCCTTGTACAATAGATTAAACTACATACTCTATCGGCAACTTTTCCATTAAAAAAAGCGCTGGAGGTATCCATTATGAGAGCGATTATGCAAGATTCGGAATCGAACCGCCTGATCGTTGGGGAAGCGGCAGAGCCTGATCCAGCTTACGGCGAGCTGTTGATCGAGGTAAAGGCTACTGCGCTCAATCGAGCCGATTTGCTGCAGAAGCGAGGGCTCTATCCGCCGCCGCCAGGCGCGTCCCCGATTCTGGGATTGGAGATGGCGGGTACCGTACTGGAAGGGTCAGGCTCATGGCAACCTGGCGATCGAGTCATGGCTTTGCTGCCGGGCGGGGGCTACGCGGAGCGCGTACGCATTCCTGCCGGCATGGCGATGCCGATTCCGCAAGGTCTTTCTTATGCTCAGGCAGCGGGCATCCCGGAAGTATTCCTGACCGCGTACCTGAACTTGTTCCGGTTAGGCGGCCTTCAGGCTGGACAGTCCGTGCTGGTACATGCGGGTGCGAGCGGAGTGGGGACGGCAGCTATCCAGCTGGCGAAGTCGGCTGGATGCTATGTGATCGCGACAGCGGGCTCTGCTGAGAAGCTGGATGCCTGCTTGAAGCTTGGAGCAGATGGAGCTATCGATTATAAAGAGGGGCCGTTTCTGCCGAAGGTGCTGGATTATACAGCCGGTAGAGGCGTAGATGTCATTATGGACTTTGTCGGCGCGTCTTATTGGGAACAGAATTTGTCTGCGCTTGCCCTCGACGGCAAGCTTATCCTGATTGGCTTGTTAGGCGGCGCCAAGGCGAAGGAGTTGAACCTGTCACAGTTGATCGCGCGACGCTTGCAACTGATTGGAACCTCGCTCAGGACATTGTCGCCCGACCGCAAGGAAGCTCTGACTGCCGAGTTTGCGGAGCGATTCATGCCGCATCTGATGAGCGGAGCCATCTTTCCCGTCATTGATTCGGAATGGGATTGGAACCAGGCGGAGGAAGCTCATGCCTACATGGAGAGCAATCGCAATACCGGTAAAATTATTTTGACGGTATCGTAATCAGTTACAGAATTGATGACACCCAACCTGTCACCAATCATCCGGTATACTGATGGAACATAGGAGGAATTCAAGGTTGAAACGATCGGACAGGCTAATGGCCATTCTTATCGCCTTGCAGCAGCAGCCGGCAACCGCACAGTCGCTGGCCGATAAGCTGGAGGTGTCCAAACGCACCATTCTGCGCGATATGCAGGCGCTCGCCGAGATTGGCATCCCGCTCTATGCGGTGTCCGGCCCTGCTGGCGGTTATCGGTTGATGGAGGGCTATTCACTGCCGCCGCTGCATTTCAGCTCGGAGGAGGCGCTTGTTATTCTGTTCGCGCTGAATGCCGTAACGCGGCTATCCGATACGCCGTTCCATCAGGCTCGCTGGACTGTCATGGACAAGATCCGCTCCATACTTCCGCCAAGCATGCTGGAGCAGGTCGAGCCGGTGCTGAATCGGCTGGAGATCGAGATTCCGGCTAGGCCGCAGCGGACACCGCTGCTGGACCGCTTGTTGGCGTATGCCGCAGAATCTGCATGGATTCTCGCGCATTACCGCTCGGAGAAGCATCAGCGATGGCTTCATATGCAGCCGAAACGTGTGTATATGGCCCACGGCTTCTGGTATTGCGAAGCCTATTCTCATGAGCATGGAGAGCAGAGAAGCTTTCGGGTGGATCGATTCCTGGAGCTGAAGCAAGCGGCACCGCCTGAATCTGGGGTTTCCGAGTCAATCAGTGACAGCAGCAAGCCTGCTATGGCGCCAATTGCCATCCACGCCAAGCTTACTTATCGCGGAGCGCTTCTCGCCGAACAGGATACACATGTCGGTCATTACGTTAAGCAGATCGATGACGATGAGTGGGAGCTTCGCTTCCAGTGTCCGGCAAGCGAACGGGAATGGGCGGTAAAGTTCTTTTATGGTATGGGGATGGATGCCACGGTACTGAAACCGGATGAGCTGCGGCGCGAATTGTATGAGCTGGGCTGCAAGCTGGCCGATCGGTATGCCAAATCTTGAAATCCTTTTAGACCAAAGGGAGGTAGATTGCGATGACACAATTACAGCTGTTCGAAAAGGCGAGAGAGTTCATATACCGCAATGCGCGATTACTGGATCGGCAGCGATTCGCTTATGGGTTCGAGGGAGGAAGCAAAGCGAGCGTGCTGGAAGCACTGGCGGCCTATCAGAATGAAGATGGCGGATTCGGGCATGCGCTGGAGCCTGATATTCGTTGCCCGCAGAGCCAGCCTGTTCCGACCGAGCACGCGCTCATCATCATCGATGAGCTGGAGGCTTATGATACAGAGCTAATGGAAGGAATGATTCGCTATCTCAAAAATATTACATTGCCAGAGGGCGGCTTCCCGCTTGCCTTCCGCAGCCTCATGGCATATCCTCATGCGCCATGGTGGATAACGGAGAGAGACGATGTGCCGAACCTTAATCCGACAGGACATATTCTGGGCTTACTAATGAAGCATCCGCGCTGGGCGGAATGGGAGCAGGAGGATTGGGTTCAGCGAAACCTTCGCTTTGTCTGGCAAGCCATGGAGAAGCCTGAACCGGGTGAATATCATGAAGGCGTGCAATGGGTGTCTTTCCTGGAGCATGCGCCGGTTACACCACAAACCTCGTTTGCCAAGGAGAAGCTGGACACATGGCTGGCCAAGGACGGCGTCATAGAACGCAATCCTTATGCGGAAGGTTATGTGCAGAAGGTGCTGGACTGGGTGGCAGCCCCCGATAGCTATGCGGCTAAATTCGTGTCGCAGGCCGAATTGAATGAGCATCTGGATGCTCTGATTAAGCAGCAGTCGGAAGACGGCGGTTGGCCGATCAGCTTCCCGGCGGCAAGTCCGTTAGGCGAGCTGGAATGGCGCGGATCTCTTACTGTAGATAGGCTGAAGACACTACGTTCATTCGGCAAGCTTTAACCTTGCTTAAAGGATCATAAGATAACGTTAATCCTTGTTTCCGGTAATAGTCAGCCATTACAATAAGCTCGAAATTCTGCAAACTTTCATCGCGTTTATTCATGGGCGGGCGTTCCGCTCTCTTTTACAATAAGCATAAGCTTGCTGATGATAGTTCATAAAGGGGAGATAAGCCAAGTGGAAGATGTTCGATACCCGATAGGCACATTCCGTTTCAATGGTGGGATAGACGCAGCTCAGCGGAAAATATGGATCGATCAGATTGCATCATTACCGGAACAGCTTAAAGAGGCTGTTGCCGGTTTGTCAGACGAGCAATTGAGCACACCGTATCGGGATGGCGGATGGACAGTCAGGCAAGTGATTCATCATGTCGCAGACAGCCATATGAACGCCTATATCCGCTGGAAGCTGGCGCTGACGGAAGAGGGTCCTCCCATCAAGCCGTACCACGAGGATCGTTGGGCAGAGCTGCAGGATACCGAGCAAGAACCCATCGAGACATCATTGGTGCTGCTGGATGCGCTGCATCGCAGATGGACGACGCTGATCAAGTCCCTGCCGGAGGCAGCCTATGAACGTACGTTCTATCATCCCGAACAGCAGAAGTCGATTCCGCTGGATGTGAATCTAGGCATGTATGCTTGGCACGGGCTCCATCATCTCGCCCATATTGTCGTCTTGAAGCAGCGAAAAGGCTGGTAAAAGCAACAACTGTGTTGACGACTGATCATTCACAGCAAGAAAAATATGATAAAATTTCATGATCTTTTATACTTTGCAATGAATTGTCGAAACACCGCTAGACTGGTCAAAACCTATCCATTAGAATGAATTTCTAGTATATAAAAGGGTGGGTGGAGACATGAGTGAAGTAGAGTTGGAGTTGGAATCCAGAGTCATAGAAGGCGCGCTTGACGCAAGTCCCGGCTCGGTCGATATGGACGAGAGCCAGCTGATTAAGCTGGACGCTCATATCCAGGGATTGATGGCTGCCGAGAAGCTTCAAGGCGGAAGTTATCTGGTCGCAAGACACGGCAAAATCGTGGCATGGCGTTCCATGGGCGCATTGACCGGTACGACAGGTGCCGGCGAATTGCTGCCTGACGCCATTATGAAGATTTCGTCCATTACGAAAGCTTTTACCGCTGTAGCCATCGTCAAGCTGATCGAAGACGGCAAGCTTTATCTGGATCAGCCGGTTGCGTCGATTCTGAAGGAATTCGACAACCCCATGCATGGGAACATTACCTTATTTCACTTGTTGACGCACACCTCGGGTCTCGCTCCGGTTACGGGCTATTACAATGAGCCATATCCTCGTCCGTGGTGGGGCGAGAGCGGTATGGACGGCTGGATTGCCAAGCAATTGCAGGGGACGCTCGCTTGCGAGCCGGGCACAGCATACAACTATTCAGGCGGAGGCTTCATGCTGCTTGGCGAAGTGATTCGCCGCGTATCTGGTCAGAGCTATGAATCGTATGTTCTCGACCATATCATTGAACCGCTCAATCTGCGACGCACGTTTTTCCAAGTGCCGGAATATTTGCACGGCGAAGTATTAACAATTTCGCAATATGATTTGGATGCCCTTAAGGATCAAGAAGACGAGGACCTTCGTTATCCGCCGAGATCGGCAAGCGGCTTGCACTCGACCTTGTACGATCTATGGCGATTCAGCCAGATGCTGCTCAATGGCGGCACATTCGAAGGAACCCGCATTCTAGGCCGGAAGTCGGTCGAGCTTCTGACCAAGCGCCATTTGTTCCAAGTGCCGGCTTACCATTGGGGCGGTAAAGTCAAGGACAAAGGCCATGCTCTAGGTATCGATCTCGCCATTGATCATATGTCCTATGAATCTATTGGCACGTATCAGATGGAGGGAGCAGGACGATCGGCAATGTTTGTTGATCCTGAGGAGAATTTGATCGTTACGTTCTTTGTTCCATCGATTTATTCCTGGGTGCCGGAATCGGTGCTCGGAACCAAGCAAATTATTTGGTCGAGTCTGAAATAATACCTACGGCACACTGACCCTTTGTCTTAGCAGCTTTAGCTCACATAAGCAATTAGCCCGCGCTGTCAGCGGGCTTTTTTCGTTTGCGGATTATGGCTTATCCTTCGTTTTCGTTATAATAGGGGCAAAGACGTCGTGGAGGTTTATCGGCATGAATAAGTCTGTCCAAACGAGTATCCAGCATTTGAAATCAACTGACCGGAGCCTGCAAACAAAGGCTTTTCTTGATTTGCAATTCCAAACGGAAGAGGTAGTAGACTGGGCGTATGATGTATGGGACGACCTGGTATCGGACTTGTCCCATTCGGACAATCACTGCAGAGCTATTGCCGCGCAGTTGCTGAGCAATCTGGCGAAGAGCGATCCCGAGAAGCGCATCCTGCAGGACTTCCCCAAGCTGCTTGCTGTGACATGGGATAAGCGCTTCGTCACGGCGCGGCATACCCTGCAGTCGCTATGGAAAATCGGGATTGCGGGAGATACGCAGAAGGACATGGTGCTGGATGCGCTCGCCGACCGTTACCGTAACTGCGCGGATGAGAAGAACGGTACATTAATCAGGTATGATATTTTGGTCGGATTCCGTCAGCTCTATGACTGGGTGGATGATGAGAAGATTCGAGAAGGTTCGCTCAACCTCATCAAGCTGGAACTGGACCCTAAATACCGCAAAAAGTATGCCGCCGTATGGAAAAAGTGAAATGGCAAGGCCATATTCGAGCAGGCAAGACGAAATAAGCCCCTCACTCGAGGAGGCTTATTCGGCGTTACTCGTCAGCAGATCGGTTGTCATACGTGAAGCCTGGCATTTTCACAACAGGCCATTTTTCTTTGCGCAGATGGGACAAGAAGCCTTCTCCTACATTCAAATTGCTCGTCACAAGCGCTTGTGGCGTCAACGCCAGCCATTGGTTAAGGGAGATGTCGGCAAATCGATCGCTCTTGAACATTTCCAGAAACCATAACGTTTCGGTGCCGGTATTCTGAATATAATGTCCGAAGGCGAACGGCACATAGCCGACATCGCCCGCTCGTACATCATAGGTGCGCGCATTGCCTTCTGCGCCGAAGACAGTCATGCGGCCTTGGCCAGTCAAATAATATTGCCACTCATCATTATTGGGATGCCAATGCAGCTCTCTCATCGCGCCGGGTTGAATCTCCACGAGCGCAGCGGCAATCGTCCTGGATATCGGGAAGTTGCTGGAATCGACGATCCTTACGCTTCCGCCCGGCGTCTTCAGGGGCGGCTGTGCCAGCAGCTTATGCGTAAATGGCAATGGAACTTCGCCGTATGGGGATTGAACGGCTTGAGACGAGATCGGTCCTGGTACTTTGCCCTGATAGATATAGACTTGTTCGCGAGGGATATCAGCGAGCTCCGACTCCGGAATACCGAAATTAGCAGACAGCACTTCCTTGGGCGTATGGGCGAACCAGTCGGATAGCGACAGCGTATTCAAATCAGAGAAATGACCGTCGTCGAATACAAGCAGGAACTCGCAGCCGTCCTCCAGTCCTTGAATGGAATGCGGTATGCCGGGAGGGAAGTACCATAGATCGCCGGGTCCCACATCGGCAATAAAGTTTCTGCCATTCTGATCAATGGCTGTGATCCGTGCGCGCCCCACAAGCATATAAGACCATTCCGCCTGCTGATGCCAATGCAGCTCCCGCACGCCGCCTGGGGTCAAGCTCATATTGACGCCGGCAAGCGTGGTGGCGATCGGGAGTTCTCTAATAGTGATTTCCCGCGACCAACCGCCGTGATTGAGCTGCATATGCGTATCCGAAAACGAAAATCTGACATTCGGTATGAGTCCGTTGTCCGTCACCGGGGGGACGAGCATATCGGGATTTTGACGGTCCCGCATTACATCGCGCGGTCCTCTGTCGATGCCGCCTGCTCCGTCGCTCCTGATCGGCTGGGGGATCGGCCATGGAGTGGACGGATCTCCGGAACCCGGCTGTCGACGCTCCTCACTCATGCAAGTTGCCTCCTTCAGTCATCGATAAGTTCCGTTCCCGGATCAGGGAGTTCGGGACGAAATACGGAACGTAGCGACGTTGTTTCCGTATGGTTATGTATGGGTACAATGAAATAGACGCAGGTAACCGCAAATTATGAAGGGATAGGGAGAAGGAGAGAATGAAGATGAAGAAGTGGAGCGTCCCCTTATTAATGGCATTAACTATGTTTATTGCATCCGGCTGCGGCATATTGGAAAGCGTCAATCAGGGTGTTAACTTTGCAACTGAAACGACTGAATATATGAATAAACTGGACAGCTTCAGGCAGGACATGAACGGTCTGGCTGAGCAAGCGTTAACAGATCTGGATGCAAGAACGGATCTGAAAAATCAGCTTCTGACGCTCAAGGATCAGATTATGAGCTACAAGAACCTGGAGGTTCCCGATTCGATTATGCCAAGGATCTTCATGCCAGCATCGTAGGCTATAACGACAAGCTTCAGCAGGGACTGGACCAGGCGCTCACAAACATCGAGCAAGGAAGAGCCGCATTCGAATCAACGGGCATTCCTGATACGATGAACAAAATCAATGAGCTGCTTGGTCAATTGAATGCGCTGAATCCAAGCTAAGATATAGTGGAGCCTCCATGGTACGGTTATGGAGGCTCCTTCTTATGAATCAAGTGGAAGGAGGGCTGGCTATGTCATGGATTGCGGAGCAGTCCTACTATAAAATCGAACGAATCTTGACGGGCACAGAAATGAAAACAGTCAAGGAGCCGCGGCAAATGTTGCTCTATGCCGAGCATCTGCAGACCAAGCGGCGCAGCTTCCCGCTGAATGAGGTGCATGATCTCTCGTTCCGTCCGATGGGCGATGCGGGAGGCATCCTCTATGTGCATACTGGCCACGGCGTATATGCGTATACGGTGCCAGAAGATCCGGCAGCATTTATTGAGTCATTCAAGCGGCATACGGGTGATGGATAAGGGAAATGGATAATTAAATGAAGTCGCATGCGTGCTGTTCAGCTGGCTGATTCGATTGCAAATAGACTGATAAGTTTGGCTTTAATTCTTCCAGAAAGCCAGTGTTGCCAACCGGGTCCGGCCACGTTACAATGTGTGAGGGCCTCAGGGAGGCATCATTCATGAGGAGAGTGCAATCGTCTTGTCATCAGCGTCTTTATCATCAGCACAGCATCCGTCTTCCTACCGATTGCTGACCCTTCTGCTCGTAGTAGTCGTTGCGGGCATGAGTCAAGGCATGTTATTGCCTTTATTATCGATTATGCTGGAAGATGCCGGCGTCTCATCGGATCTGAACGGCATTAACTCCGCTGCGATGTACATCGGTATATTCTGTACCATGTTTTTCATCGAAAAGCCGGTGCTTCGGTTCGGCTATAAGAAAGTAATCTTGACCGGCATTACGTTGGTCACCTTGTCAACGCTGCTATTCCCATTAACCCATTCGCTAACGGCATGGTTTGTACTGCGCCTGATCGTAGGCGTGGGAGACAGTGCTCTTCATTATTCGTCACAGCTCTGGATTGTAAGCACGGCGCCAGCTGATCGACGCGGCCGCTACATATCCTTCTATGGGATGTCGTACGGACTTGGCTTCAGTATCGGTCCGCTTGGCATTAACTTGATGCCACTTGGCAGAGCGGTTCCATTCCTGGTTACGAGTCTGTTCTTTATTATGGTGTTGTTGCTTGTACTGCGTATGTCGAACGAATGGCCGGAGCGTGCAGCGAAGAGGGTTAGAGCGGAAAACCGCTTCCTGACGACTTACCGGGTGGCGTGGTTTGTCCTTATTCCCGGCTTCTTGTACGGCTTGATGGAATCGTCCATGAACAGCAACTTCCCGCTGTATGGCCTGCGAATTGCTATCGACCAGCACTGGATTTCGCTGCTGCTGCTGTCTTTCGGCATTGGAGGCTTGATTCTTCAGCTGCCGATAGGGATATGGAGCGACCGAATCGGGCGCAAGCCGGTCTTAATTGCTTGCGGCATCATTGGTTCGATCGTCTTTCTCGCTATTCCGGCAGCAGGCAACGAAATCGTCTGGCTGTTCGTACTCTTTACTATAGCGGGAGGAGTCGTAGGTTCGTTCTATTCATTGGGGCTGGCCTACGCGGCTGATCTGCTTCCTAAGCCTATCTTGCCTGCCGCGAACGTCATTGCGTCCATTCACTTCAGCATTGGCAGTATTCTGGGACCAACGCTTGGCGGCTTCGGTATCCGATATGTTTCAACAAACAGCATGTTTCTGTTATTGGGAGCGGCGTTTCTTGCTTTCGCTTTGCTAGGCTTGCTGTTCCGGCCAAAACGGCTACCGGCTGAAGGATAAGCAGGTACAGCATCTATCATCTGCTACAGGAGGTTACTCTGATGTCCATCGATCCATCCGGTTTTCCGAAGCTGGCTAAGCCCGCTCAGCGAGCGCTGGCGAACGCCGGTTACACCAAGCTGTCACAGTTGTCAGGCGAGAGTGAAGCTGAGCTCATGAAGCTGCACGGGATGGGACCAAATGCGATGAAAGTGCTCAAGGAAGCGCTAGCTGAGCAAGCCATGAGACGGGAATTAACCCCTAATAAAAGCCCGAACTTACTCCGGTAAGCTCGGGCTTTTATTAGGGGTACTGACCACTTGATGAGACTACCGTTACCAATGTGCATACATGGTCGTGATGTGTCCAGACGTACGGCATAGCTCGATTAGCTGATAGACCCCGCTTAGCTGCATCCGATTGCGGCCATGCAGCACATGCAGTGCTTCCTCGGTTACTTCCTTCGCTTTCTCGACGTCGTGATGCTCCACCGCTTTGACGATCGCTCGCATACGGTCCAGTAAATATACAGTGCGGCGCAATGTTCGAATGAGCAGGATTTGCCGAATTTGTGTGGCGCCAAATATCCGATAGCCGTTCTCGGGGTCGCGGTCGGGAACGATCAATCCTTCCTTCTCCCAGTGACGGATGGCTGAAGCCTGCACATTCGTATAGGCGGCCGCTTCGCCAATGCTCATGCGTCCCAACCGCTTCTTGCCGCGGATAGGAGGGAGATCAGGCTGCTGAAGCAGGGCAAGCGTCTGGTCTGCGACCGACTTTTCTTCATGCAGCAAAGCTTGTTCCCGGTTGACCAGCCAGAAAGCAGCGTCAATGTCTCCATTCATGACAAGCTTCAGTGTCTGGCAGGTAACACTTACTCCGAAGCCGGGGAACATCGCCCGCAGGCAGCGGAAGTACGCGGCATGCACTTCCGTGTATTGTCGATAGCCGTTAGCCGATCTCTCCGGACTCGGTATGACGCCCCAGGATTCGTAATGTCGTAAAGCGCTTGTGCTGATGCCAAGCTCTCGGGCAATATCGATGGGTCGGTAGAATCGCATGGACTGCACCGTCCTTTGTCAAAAAAGTAGATTTCTACTATAACAGACAGATTGATGCGCAGCAAGCCTTCATTTTAAACCTTAAAGTGCTATAAGAAGGGTGTGTCAAGTGTGGTTGCACTAAGAGAGGGTCAGCTTTAGCACTTGCATCAAGGTAGTATGATCATCTATATCCCCATTGAAAAGGAGAATGCCATAATGTACCTGCAACATGTCATGCCGAGTCCCCAACAATACAACATGCTTGCCCGGGCGGCCGGAGTGCCGGAGAAGGTGGAGGAGGAGCTCCAAGTAGCACTGAATCGGTCCTTATTCGGTGTTGCCTTGCTAGGAACGGACGGAGAGCCGATTGGCATGGGACGTATGATCGGTGACGGGAGATACACCTTCCTGATCACCGATCTGATCCTCCGTCCCGAATATGCCAGCGAGGACAATATCCGCACCATCCTCCATGCTCTAACAGACTTTATTGAAGAGAATGCCTCGGCAGGCGCGGAGATTATTCTCATGGCCGATGTGCCATCCATCGCTATCTATCAAAAGCATGGCTTCAGCTTCACCTATCCAAACAAGATTAGCTTGAGCCGATCAATCTGAAGATAGACTAGCTATTGAGGATTGACAACTTCTAACAGTGCCAGTACACTTGTAAAAAAATCAATGGCCGTTCGATTAGCCGCTCCTTCCCTTAGGGAAAGGAGCTTTTCGATTAGGCAGGGGAGTGTAGTGGGAACGCATGACGTTAATCGAATTGCTGCCAGACGATTTGGCACGCCCTCATCCCAGCTTTTTGCGCGATGAAGCGGCTTATCAATTGTTTCATGCGATCACACAAGGCGATTGCGCGCACAGATGGAAGTCGAAGGACGGAAGAGTCATGTTCGCACAGTCGACAGGCTACAAGGGCTGGTTATGGCTTTCGCAGGAATTGACGGAGAAGGAACGGGCTGAGGGGATTGCAGCAATATGCACATTACTGGAAAAGGATCGTCTGCCAGGCATCCTGTCCGATCCGGAAACAGCTGATCAATTCTCCCATACCTACAGCGCCATGAGTGGAATGAGCTCCAGCATCGAGATGAGGATGGAGGCCTATGCATGTCCCACCGTAAGGCCTGTAGAGAACGTTGCGGGCCAGATGCGCTCGGCCGATCGGCAAGATGCTCGCGTTATCGCTGAATTTCTTGCCGGCTTCTCCGAAGATGCCTATGGCTATACGGTTACGGCCGAGAGCCAGCTTCCCGGTGCCGAAAGATTAATGGATGCCGGCCATCTGTACCTATGGATCAACGAAGGGATTCCAGTCTCCATGGCCAATATTGCCCACCGTTCGCCAAGACATGCCCGGATCAATGCGGTTTATACGCCTCGCGAGCATCGGAAGCAGGGATTCGCTAGCGCGCTTGTAGGTGAAATTACAGGCAAGGTATGGAAGGAAGGGCTGACGCCGATGCTGTATGCGGATTTAAGCAATCCCCACTCGAATGGCGTATATCGGAGTTTGGGATATCGTGAACAGGGGCAAATTACGGATATTCGTTTTTATTAATGACATTAACTAAAAAACGGCTAATTCACGATAGAAGCGAGACACTTCGTAGACAAAGGAGCAGGATATGCAGATCAAAATCGGAGTTGTCGGGACGGAGTCTATCATCGAGAAGACTCTGTCGGTTATGAAGGCATTCCCAACTTTCGTGCCCGTCACGCGTAGGATTGAACAGGAGAAGGATGCGCCCGCTGCCGCTTTAGAGATATCCGGTGAGGTGGAAGTGCTGCTTCTCTCCGGACCGTTGGCGCATCACTTGGTCAAGGAGCAGCTGCCGCCTTCTATACCGGTTCATTATTTGCCGCTTACGGGTGCCGGATTGTACAAAGCGCTGTTCCGTGCAATGCGGGAGGGCAAACTCCAAGGCGGCATATCCGTCGATACGCTGACCAAAAGCATGGTGACGCGGACATTGAAGGATCTGGGCCTCGAGAGCACTCGCGTCGTTGTCTACGATGGGCCGGCCTATGCATCGCCGGACAAGCTGGTTGCTTTCCACCAGTCCCAGTTCGCAGCCGGTCATTGCTCTGTTGCGTTCACTGGTGTTGAGCTTGTCGCCCGACAGCTGGAGAAGCTGCAAGTCCCAAGCGAATGGCTGCTTCCCTCGGAGCAGGATATGATCGTGACATTGGAGAGAGCTCTGCTGTCGACGGAATCCCGGCGCAACAAGGAATCACAGATCGTTGTTGGCATGATTAACGTCGACGACTTCGGCAAGCTTGTGATGCAGCGGCATAATGAGCATGAAGTGCAGAAGCTGAAGCTCGATATTCACCGGATGGTGCTTGGCTATGTAGAGTCGCTTGACGGCTATTCGATGTCGCTTGGCGGCGATGAATTTCTGTTCTTCACGACGCGTGGCATCTTCGAGCGGGAGACGGGCGGGTATAAGACGATTCCGCTGGCCAAGGACGTGAACAAAAGCTACGGCATCTCGTTAAGCGTAGGAATCGGCTTCGGAGTGACCGCGAATGAAGCCGGGACGAATGCGAGAGCCGCGCTGCGCAAGTCGAAGGAAGCGGGAGGCAACACGTGCTTTATCGTCAGGGAAGATGTGACCGTGATTGGCCCGCTTGAGATGGCTGATCCCGTACAGGCCATCCTTGCGCCAACAGAACCTGAGCTCATAAAGCGGGCGGAGGAGTCCGGGATGACGAGTGCATACTTAAGCCGGCTGCTGGCGAACATGGCCAAGTTCGGCAAATATGAATACAAGGTTCATGACCTGGCTTCCGTATTAGGCATATCTGTGCGCAGCGCGCATCGCCTCCTGCTACTTTGGATCGACAATGGGCTAGCCGAGATTGCAGGCATGGAGAAGGTGCCTAAGGGAAGGCCCCGCCAAATCTACCGTTTCCCGTTTCTGATGGACAAGTCTCAGCTGTAAGCTGCGGCATGTCCTTTTTTTACGACTATTTAAAGTCAATTAAAAGACTTGTCTTTATATCGGAGCAGGCCGTATCATGGGGGTAACGACAACCAAGGAGGTACGAGAAAATGAAATCGATTGCGGAATTGGAAGCGAAGCTGGCCCAGCCCTCTGAGGCCTTGATTCAGGATTTGGCGAAAGTAGACGGCGATTTGATCTTGCTCGGAGTCGGCGGCAAGATGGGGCCGAGCCTGGCCAGACTTGCGATGAATGCGATTCGCGAAGGCGGACTTAACAAACGCGTGATCGGTGTATCGCGCTTCTCGAACCAGGAAGCGCGGGCCGAGCTTGAAGCCTTCGGCGTCGAGACTATTTCCTGCGAGCTGCTGGATAATGAAGCGCTAACGGCGCTGCCGAATGCAGCTAATGTGATCTATATGGCGGGCAATAAGTTTGGCACGACAGGCAATGAGCATTTCACATGGGCTATGAACACGTATCTGCCCGGAAGAGTGGCCGAGAAATTCAAGGATTCCCGCATCGTCGTCTTCTCCTCCGGCAATATATATCCGTTCACTCCGGTGAGCAGCGGAGGCGCCAGCGAAGGCGTATCTCCCGATCCGCTGGGCGAATATGCACAATCTACACTTGGCAGAGAACGCATCTTCGAATATCACTCGCATCGCAACGGAACGCCGATGGTCATGTACCGCCTCAATTATGCCATCGATATGCGTTACGGCGTCCTGCTGGAGCTGGCGAGAGCGATCCATGAAGGCCGCACGATTAACCTTGCTATGGGTTTTGCGAACATCATCTGGCAAGGCGACGCCAACTCAATGGCGCTCCGCTGTCTCACGCATTGCTCCAGCCCACCGACAGTCATTAACATCACGGGACCCGAGACCGTATCCATTCGCTGGGCGGCAGCCGAGCTTGCGAAGCGAATCGGCAAGGAAGCGCTATTCGAGGGGACAGAATCGGAGACTGCCCTGCTGAACAATGCGTCGAAGTCGCATCAACTGTTCGGCTATCCAAGTGTTTCCTTGCTGCAAATGATCGATTGGACGGCAGATTGGGTGCTTCAGGGCGGGGCGACTTGGAATAAGCCGACACACTTCCAGGAGCGAAAGGGGAAATTCTAAATGACCACTCAACAATTATCGACTGCGCTACTGGCAGCACTTCATGATGGGCTGGTCATTCCGGCGCATCCGCTGGCGCTTGATGAGAATCGCAAGCTCGACGAGAAGCATCAGCGGGCATTGACCCGTTATTATATGGCCTCCGGAGCCGGAGGCATTGCGGTGGGGGTTCACTCTACTCAATTTGAAATTCGGGATCCGGAGCATGGGCTGTTCGAGACGGTACTGCGCATGGCTGCGGAGGAAGTGGACAAAGCGGGGCTGGATCGCCCGTTCATCAAGGTGGCCGGTGTATGCGGCGGCATGGAACAAGCGATTAGCGAAGCGCATATTGCACTGGCGCTTGGGTATGACGCAGCGCTGCTCAGCATGGGAGGACTGACCGGCTGGAGCGAAGCCGATATTTTGAAGCGGACGGAGCGGATTGCCGCTATTATGCCAGTTATCGGCTTTTATCTGCAGCCGTCGGTCGGAGGACGTATCTTCTCTTATGATTTCTGGCGAGCATTCGCCGATATCCCGAATGTCGTTGCGATCAAGATGGCTCCGTTCAACCGTTATCAAACCATCGATGTGGTGCGTGCTGTCTGCTTTTCGGACAGAAGAGACGAAATCGCGCTATATACAGGCAATGACGATAATATTGTGGCGGATCTGCTCACGACCTATCGCTTTCAGGTTGACGGGAAAACCGTCGAGAAGCAGATTGTCGGAGGATTGCTTGGCCATTGGGCTGTATGGACGCAAAAAGCGGTGGAGCTGCTAGAGGAGATCAAGTCGTTCCGCGGCGTAGGCGTCATCTCGAAGGAGTGGCTCACCCGCAATATCCAGGTGACGGACTCCAATGCGGCGTTTTTTGACCCGGCGAACCATTTTGAGGGTTGCATCCCTGGCATTCACGAAGTGCTGCGCAGACAGGGCTTGCTGAAGGGAACCTGGTGCCTCAATCCGGACGAGAAGCTGTCTCCAGGCCAATCGGAGGAGATTGATCGCGTCTACGAGCAGTACCCGCATCTTCATGACGATGCACTCGTTGCGGCTCATCTGGAGAAGTGGCTGAGTCACGACTAGCGCATAACTCATATAGAAAGGGACTCGGCCATGAGATTCAAGGATGTATTCTCCATTATCGGTCCCAGCATGATCGGCCCCTCCAGTTCCCATACGGCAGGGGCCGTCAGGCTTGGGCGATGCGCGAGGCAAGCGCTGGGCCTGGTGCCCGAGGAAGCGATCATCCGCTTCTATGGCTCTTTTGCGGACACTTATATGGGCCATGGCACGGATATGGCGATTACCGCTGGCATCATGGATTACGATACGGACGATGATCGGATTCGGAATTCGATCCAATTGGCAGCGGAGCAGGGGATTGCAATCAGCTTTCAATCTGAACTGAGGCCCGGTCCGCATCCTAATACCGCGGCCATTCTGCTGCGCAAGGGGGAGCGTACCGTTCGAATGACGGGCTGCTCCATTGGCGGGGGCAATATCGAGCTGGTGGGCGTGAACGGCTTTGACGTGAAGTTTACTGCGATCTATCCGACGCTGCTCATCTATCATCGCGACCGTTCCGGCATCCTTGCGGAGATTACCGACATCGCCAAACATTACGGCATTAACATAAGCTATATGGAAGTCGACCGCAAAGCGAGAAACGGGGAAGCCTTGACCGTCATCGAGAGCGATCAGCCGTTCAAGCCGGAAGCAGTCGCCAGGCTGAAGCTGCTGCCTGATTTTCAGGAGATTAGCGTGATCGACTTAACGAGCAGGGAGGAAACACGATGAGATTCTCCACTCTGGAAGAGCTGAAAGAGCTGTGCAAAGCCGAATCGCTAAGTATCAGCGGGATGATGGTGAAGGAGCAGGCCCTCGAAACGGGCAAAACCGAGCTTGAGGTTATCGAGCAAATGTCTGCATATTATGAAGTGATGAAGGAAGCTGTGCACAGGGGGCTGCACCAGGATACGACCTCTCGCAGCGGATTAACCGGGAAGGATGCCCAGCGCGTCTCTGCCTATATGAATCAGACCATTCCGTCGCTGGGGGCCGATGCATGCACCGCTATGGCGTATGCGCTGGCTGTATCCGAAGTGAATGCCTCAATGGGCCGGATTATCGCTACACCGACTGCAGGCTCATGCGGTATTATTCCAGGCGTATTCGTCAGTACGCAGGAGCGGTTTCAGTGGGAGAATTCGCATATGGTGTACGGATTGTTCGCTGCGGGAGCGATCGGCTATGTCATTGCGAACAACTCCTTCGTCTCCGGAGCGGAAGGCGGCTGCCAGGCGGAGGTTGGCTCGGCTATCGGCATGGCGGCCGGCGCGTTGACCGAGCTGCGTGGCGGATCGCCGGAGCAATCGGTCCATGCAGTTGGGATCGCGCTCAAAAACTCGCTCGGTCTCATTTGTGATCCAGTAGGCGGCCTGGTCGAAATACCATGTATCGTCCGCAACGGATTTGGCGCGGTTACAGCGCTTGCCGCCTCGGATATGGCTCTTGCAGGCGTGCGGAGCGTCATCCCGTCGGATGAAGTGATCGACGTCATGCTGGAGGTCGGGTCCGCCATGCCGGAGAAGCATCGCGAGACGGCGAAGGGCGGACTCGCGCAGACACCTACAGGCCGCAGCATTATGAATCGGTTGTATGGGAAGGGAGGCCAATCGCCAACATGATGGCTAACAAATCAGATTTGCGGCGGCAAGCGCTTGATCTGGCGCCCGCATTAGTCGCACTGCGCAGAGAGCTTCACGAATACCCGGAGCTAAGCCATGAAGAGTCCGAGACGGCAAGCAGAATAGCAAGAGAACTCGATCGACTCGCCATCCGATATCGCTCAGATGTAGGCGGCCATGGCGTAGTAGCCGAGCTGACGGGCAGCCAGCCGGGCCCGATCATCGCGCTGCGAGCCGATATGGATGCGCTGCCGATTCAAGAAGAGACGGAAATCGCTTTTCCATCGAAGCGCCCCGGCGTCATGCACGCCTGCGGCCATGATGCGCATACCGCAATGCTGATTGGCGCCGCTGAGTTGCTGTCGGCTTGCCGGGAGCAGCTTCAAGGAACCGTCCGTTTGCTGTTCCAGCCAGCTGAAGAGGTGAACGCGGGAGCTGCTGCGATGATAGGGGATGGCGCGCTGGACGGCGTCAGCGAAATCTATGGCTTGCATAACCTGCCGAACTTGCCTGCGGGTATGGCAGCTACCCGGTACGGTGCTCTCATGGGTTCGGTAGATCGAATCGAGATCACGCTGGAAGGCAGGGGCGGTCATGGCGCTATTCCCGACCAGAGCGTCGATCCCATCGTATGCGCTTCCGCGATCATTCAATCGCTGCAGAGCGTTATTAGCCGGGAAGTATCGCCGTTTGATCCCGTAGTGGTCACAATCGGCAGCATCCATGCAGGGGAAGCGAATAACGTTATTCCTCACTATTGCCGAATGACCGGAACGGTTCGCACGTTCCATCCCGATGTGCAAGATAAGCTGCCAGAACGGATTGAACGCATCGTTCAAAACATTGCGGAAGGCTACCGCTGCCAAGCTGCCCTTCACTATATCCGCCAGACGCCTGTCTTAATGAACCATGAAGAGCAGGTGAAGTTCGTCGAATCTGTTATCGACGATACCATAGGCAGCCAGCACCGCATTACGGCCCAGCCTACACTCGCTGGCGAAGATTTCTCGATCTACTTGAACGATGTGCCGGGCTGTTTCTTCTGGCTTGGTTCCGGTCCCGAAGAGCATGCCGAGCAAGCGTATGGCTTGCATCATCCCAAGTATTGGCTGAATGAAGACTGCCTGCCCTATGGCGCATCACTGCTCGCTACTATTGCACGAACGCGTCTCGCTCAGCTGGCGGGAGGTCCTCTATGATGCTTCAGGAGCCGCTTCGAATCGGCATTATAGGCACGGATACATCCCATGCCATAGCCTTTACTCGAATGATTAATGATGTTAACGATCACCACTATGTTCCAGGAGGAAAGGTCGTTGCCGCTTATCCCGGCGGCTCTTCGGACTTTCCGCTTAGCGCTTCACGAGTGGATGGATTCATGGAGACGCTAGAAAAAGAATTCGGGGTAGCGAGAGTGGGTACCCTGGAAGCTCTGGCCTGGCAATGCGACGCTTATCTGCTGTTATCGGCTGATGGGCGGGTGCATCTCGAACAACTGCGAGCGATTGTTCCTTGTCGCAAGCCTGTTTTTATTGATAAGCCGCTAGCCTTGTCCATCAAGGAGGCCAAAAGCATATTCGAGCTGGCGAATCAATGGGATGTCCCTATCATGAGCAGCTCTTCGCTTCGCTTCCTGGAGCCGCTTGTGCAAGATCTTGATGAGAACGGCCGACAGCAGGTAACGGCGGCATCCGTACAAGGATCGCTTGCGGTAGAGCCTACTCAGTCAAGATATTTCTGGTATGCCATTCATGCTGTGGAGTTGCTCTATGCCATCATGGGTCCAGGCTGCCGCGAGGTTCGGGCCGAAAGGGATGCGACAGGAGATCGTTTAGTTGGCGTCTGGCAAGATGGACGAATAGGCGAGGCTATATGCCGAGCCGATGGTGACGACCGATTCCTGGCGCAGTTGGACCGGAGCGGCGTGCTTACTAAGCTGGACGCGGCGCAAAGCGCAACGCCATTCTATGCAAGCTTAATGGCGAAGATCATACCATTCCTGCAAACAGGACGCTCGCCGGTTCATTGGCGTGAGACAGTGGAGATCATCGTATTCCTTGAAGCAGCCGAAAAGAGCCTTGCGGCAGGGGGCACTCCTCAGCCTGTAGTCGGGGTATTGTAAGCGATCCATGCAACGCAATTGAATATTGGCAACCTTTACCTATCCTGTCTCGTCTTAGAAGCCAACAGGGATTAGCATCTGCAGCGCTGACAGACAGGATAGAAGAAAGGTGGCATGTTCGTCGATGAAACAATTAACAAAGCGGATGATGCTCGTAACCATTCTGTGCACAGCTCTTCTTACCGGTTGCGAGTCTGGAAATACGCCTATCGAAAGCAGCACCGTTACACCGCCCCCTGCGGCAACACCCTCTGCCAGACCTTTACCAACTGTGAAAAATCCTCAACCTGCAAGTTTATACCAGGCGATAAACGGAGTAGTCTCTCTAAATTGGAAGTTAGAACCAGCATCGCACTTACTGCTTCAATCCGGAGACGGATATATCGTGAATGATGAACAGGGTGACTTTTCAGAAATTCGTACCGATTCCGATGAAGGAGGATGGATTCCGACATGGTATTTGAACGAAGAATCCGCTCATATTCGCAATCTGGAGCCAGAAGTTTTGTCCATGAGCCTGGGTACAGATGCGCTCTGGTTCCCTAACGGCCAAGTGCCAGCAGCTTCCTTAAAAGCAGGAGAACAGGTATACGCTTATCAGGAATATGGAGATTGGTATGGCGTCATTGCTTCGAGCACGGATGACGCTCCTAGTCCGTTCATGCTATGGATACCTAAAGCGAATGCTGAAAAATCAGGTCAGGCACCAAACTGGTTTGGCAAGGGCGTGGATGAAGAGGCAGCAAAACGCGTACTGGCAACTGCCGTACCATCTTTATTAGTTCCTGGCACCACACAGGAACGAGTTCGCAAGTTATTCGGTGAGCCTACATATGTGGAGCAATCAAGTAACACTGCGGAGACAGGAGCTATTCCTATTACTCTACCTGTTTGGAGATATGAAACTCACACCTCGCATTTGATTATCGGATGGAACGAAGCAGGCGTATTGGAAACCGCCTACTATCGAGATGCTGACGGATTATTGAACCTGGGCCAATGGGCGGGATCTTTAGCCGGCGAGTCATATCTGGTTCCTTCTATCGTACCTGAGTGGGAATGGCGGTTTCAGTCTGAGTTGGCCTATAATTTTTTGATCGATACGATAGGCGACGCTTTAATTATTGCGGGCGAGGACGGCGGGTTCAGCGGCATGCACATGAAGTCGAACCTATATGCTTTGCATAAGCGGACAGGGAAAAAGATCTGGCAATTTGATTTTGGTCCTCACGCCACCATGTATGGAATGTCAAAGGATAAAAGTCTAATGGCTATCCTCAGACAGGATCTGAGTACGAAAACTTACCCATACATGCTTGAAATCATGTACACCAAGACGGGGCAACAGGCTTGGCGCCATAAGATGGACGATGTTCATGTTCAAGGCTTGGCCGTATCCGGCAATGTGGCGGCTGTCTTATATGCCGATATGCTGAACGGCTCGGTGACGGAGAATTATTCCTTGCAGACATGGGATATTCGCACTGGAAAGTCACTCTGGACTAAAAAGCTGCCAGATTATAAGAATATATCTATACTAAGCCATCCCGAGCTGGTCATCCTCGAGGCATACAGGGACGGATATGATCCAGAGGGAGGTACCGTAATCGCATTAGACCCGAAAACAGGCAAAGAGCAATGGAAGCTGGAGAAACGCCACACGTCCATGTTCAACCTATTGGAAGACCCTAAGGGGATCACCCAAAGCACAGGAAGGATATGGACAAGCACAACCGATCGTTTATGGTTAACGGATGTCAGAACAGGAGCGGACATCGAACAATATCCGCTGCATCAAGAGGGCTGGTATGAAGTTCTGAACGGCCAATACTTGTTTTCCGTCATTTTGGATCGTTCAGGAGACGAATATAAATTTACCAGTTCCCTCATTGACCGGATGACAGGAGAGAAGCTATATACAGAACCGGGATGGGCCTCATTCGGCACTATCATCGGAGATAAGCTGTATTACCGGCTTAATAATTATGCGGCCTCCTTCGATCTGAAAACTAAAAAGAAAACCGGCTCCGAATACCAAGTTCATTATTATGATCTTGGACCAACTATCGCTTATGGCGATTTCCTGGTAAGCGCCTATCCCGTGAGTGGAACGGTGTACGTGCTGGACCCCGTTACTCTAGAGCCGTTAGGAAGGCTGCTAGATACCAGGGTGGGGGGATACGATATTACGCCGAGTCAATTCATGCAAGGTTATCTGACTGACATCGATGGCTCTCTCTATATCGGATCAGCGAATGGATGGTTCAGCAAAATGAAGCCGATTGAGCTGCAGCCTGAACGCTAAAAAAAACCGCCCAAGCTGATAAGCCTGGGCGATTCTTCTATTTCAATTATGTCACCTGCGCTTCCCGCACGACGCGGCAGACAAGGCGCATGAGCTTTCGATGTGCAGCGGGAAAGAGGTGGAAGAACACTTCCATTGTTTTGCGCATCGGAATCGGGCAGATGATAGGTTTGTTTTTACTCAGTCCCTTCAGGGCAAAGGCGGCGAATGCTTCTGGACTCATCATTTTACGCTGCTTGACAGTCTCGTTAATTTTCGGTTTATGAAGACCGATCGCATACCCGTTGTCATATATGGCTGTATCCACGTGACCGGGGCAGATCGCACTTACTTTAATGCCATAAATCTCCCATATTCCATCCCGTTACCTCCCCATAATTGGTGTATGAAGGATCTAGAAAAACCGGATTTCATACCTTAATACTGCCACAACTTTCCACCCGTAGGCAGAGAGAGTGATGGCGGAATCGTGGAGGAACTGCAACGAAATTGTGTCTGATTATGGAAACAAAGCAAGTACAGGTTGAAATTACTTTAGTTCTAAAGCACTTTTCATTTGTCGAAAAGAATAAGCCTTTTCGCATATCATCGACATTCACAACATGACTCAAGAATCAGAATATTCCGAATAAAACTGATTCGTCTTGTTTATTGCTCCTTGCCCGCTTCAGGATTACTATTGGGATATATCTATTATTTTACTTATATGGTTTTGGAAACGCTTTAATAATGTTCATAATTCGATATAAATTCCTTCGGGAGTTTATATACACAATTGGCAGGCGAGGAGGGAAGAGGTCGTTTTTTAACAGATAGGCTAGAAAAATAGCAGGATAGAAAGGCGGTGGCATCGGTTAACTTGAATGGGATTCGCATAGGCTTCATAGGAAAGAACGAGTAATTCCTCTAAGTTTTCCCCCAGGGCGGAGCTTCTTCCCGCTTCTACGTTATGCTTTACCACGATAGGTTGTTCACCCCAATCCATATTAGGAGGTTATAAGATGAATTCATTACAATTGACCATGCCGGGTCGGGCAAAAATGATAATGGCCGGCGTGCTTGCACTTATTATGGTCGTATCCATGCTGTTCATTCCTTCAGGTAAAGTATCCGCTCATGGCAACATTACGAATAGCCGGGCTGGTTTATGTGCCAGCGGTCAGAATCAGAATTGCGGGCAAATTATCTACGAGCCATACAGCTTGGAAGGACCAAAAGGGTTCCCGGCTGCAGGACCGGCGGATGGGAAAATCGCCAGCGCTAACACTTGGTTCACTGAACTGGATCAGCAATCGGCAACTCGTTGGACCAAAGTGAACATTAACGCTGGATCATACACCTTCAACTGGAATATCAAGGTTTCTCATGCTACGACTAGCTGGAAATACTATATGACGAAACAAAACTGGAACCCTAATGCCCCGCTCACTCGCGATTCCTTTGACCTCACGCCATTCTGCAGCGTAAATTCCGGCGGAGCCATGCCGGGCAGCACTTACTCCAATACATGCAACATTCCAAGCCGCACCGGGTACCAAATCATTTTGGCCGTATGGGAAATCTATGATACCAATAATGCGTTCTACAATGTCATTGATGTGAATTTTGGCGGCAACGCGGATGTGACTGCTCCAACTGCTCCTTCGAATGCTGCTGCTTCCAACATCGGATCAACAACGGCAACCGTTTCTTGGGGAGCTTCCACAGATAACGTCGGTGTTGCCGGTTACCGAATCTTTAATGGTTCGAGTGAGCTTGCAAGCACGACCGGAGCGCTATCTGCTTCGCTGACTGGTTTGACTGCAAATACTGCCTATAATCTGACGGTAAAAGCATTCGATGCTGCGGGCAATCTGTCCAATGCGAGCAATACCGTTTCCTTCACAACCCTCCCGGTTACCGGACCAGACGTAGTAGCCCCTACTGCGCCGTCCGTTCTCCATGTCATGGGTACGGTCACCCATAACTCCGTACCGCTTATGTGGAATGCATCGACAGACAATGTTGGTGTAACAGGGTATCAAATTTTCCGCAACGGCACGCTGGTCGCTACTGTAACGGGCACGACGCTGCAATACACCGTCAATGCACTTAGTTCAAGCACGGCCTACACTTTCACAGTGAAGGCAATTGACGCAGCGGGCAATGTATCGGCGGCAAGCAATTCGCTGAGCGTTACAACAACAGCGATTCCTGCGACTTATCCTGCTTGGAGCTCGACGACCGTCTATGTAGGCGGCAATAAAGTGTCTCATAACGGCGTCAATTACGAAGCCAAATGGTGGACGCTAGGCGAAACGCCGGGCAGCGCCGATGTTTGGAAGGTTATTCCTTAATAGAAGTAAAGCAGTGGCCTGCATAGCGGTTATCCGCTATGCAGTTTTTTTGCTTCTACGAAAGGTGAAACCAGTGAAATAATTTATTGAATGTTAAGGATATCCATAATAGAGAGAATTATATATAATGACATTAACCGACGATTTGCTTACAAAATACGACAGGAGAGAAGATTCATTGAATCTGAAACGACTAGCAGCCATGATCACAACGATTGGATTAAGCCTTACTCTGGTAAGCTGTATGGAGGATGCGCCACAGAATCCGTTCGAGCAATCGGTCAAAACATTGACTGCCTCGGAGATGAAGGGAAGATTGGCGGGCACGGAAGGAAATGAGAGGGCACAAGCATGGATTGAAGAACAATTCAAGACAATCGGCCTGACGGCTCTTGAAGGAGACAGCTTCGCCGTATCTTATGATCATGTATACCATGATCCAGATAAGCAGTCTATTACTTTGGAAGCTGTCTATTCCAACGAACAGCGCAGCACCTTCAAGCACGGCGTTTCTTTTATCGTCCAAGCTTATGCTGAGAGCTTCGACGAGTCCGCGCCGATCACATCCAACGTGAACGACCCTGAGCTTGCCAGTAAAATATTAATTACAGACCGGGAAGTGTATCTCAGCCAACTCAATATCAAGCCTAAAGCTATTTTAGTGAAAACAGCAGAATTTAAGAAAAATACAATACGTCACCATTCGTATATAGATGTCCCCATCGTACAAATCAGTCCAACGACTTATCGCAAGCTGTTCAAGGAGAAGGATAAGCTGGAGCAGATCAGGCTAAGTATTCAGCTTCAGCCAGAGAAAATTCAAGCGGATAATGTGATTGGGGTATTGTCTGGTCACAGGGAAAACGATTCGCCAGTACGCTCAGCCATCGTGGTCTCTGCCCACTTCGATGCCGTAGGCTGGACGAATCATACGGCATTCAGCGGAGCGCTGGACAATGCATCCGGCGTAAGCGTATTGCTGGAACTTGCTGCCGGGCTGAAAGACAAGGAGCGGGGAGAGGCGGATCTTGTATTTGCAGCGTTCAACGGAGAAGAATCCGGCTTGCAGGGCAGTAACGCTTTTGTCCAGCAATTAAAAGACTACTATGATATCGTCTACAATATTAACCTGGACTCGATTGCCGGCACTTCAAGAGGCTCTACTATGATTTCGTCGGCGAATAATAGCACCGAACTGGCCATGGCTGTAGGCGAATCGCTGAAGCAGAGTGGCATTTCCGTCGAATATAGCGAGGATGCCGGCTCTAGTGATCATCTGTCTTTTTCAGAGGACATCTATCAAAGCGTTACGATTTCTGACGATAATCTAGAGGTCATTCATACACGACAAGATACAGCAGAGCACATCGATTATGCCTATCTGGAGCGACTGGTGCAAGCTTTATCCGATTTTCTTCTTGCCAAGAAGCATCATCCAGAGCTGTTCAGATCCTATAAGATCCTTAAGCAAAACCAAGATGAATTTACGGAAGAACAACTTCGGATCATGAAAGAAGAAGCAGAGCGCCATCTTGCCCAGCTTAAGCTGGGACAGTACAAGTATTTTGTGCATCCTATTACATTCACGAACCAGCCGATTTATAAATTTGAATCTATTATCGAAAACGCGCGTGAGTTTGAAGAGCAATTGCAAGGCATGAAGTTGCCAGAGCAGATCGCAGGATATCCGTTTCAGCTTGCCAATGTGAGTTTTGGCCATTTGTTTGACAGGCTTGTAGAAGCGCCTGAGTTGGATGTTATCTATACCGTTGAAGATCTTTCAGCGAAGGACATTACCGCGCTCGGCCTTCAATATACTGAAGGAGAACAAGGCATATATGTCTATTTGTATCCACTCAGCGATGATATGTTCTATGATATGAATTATTCTTCTGCAATCGTTAAAGTAGAGGAGTATAATGCCAGCGAAGACGATCACTATTATTTGGAGTACTACCCGGAAGACGATAACAGTCTAACCTATATTAAAATAATGAAGATCGACGGTCAGATTTACTACACGAGAATTTATGAGCTGGTGAGACAAAATGACCAGGCAAGCTACGGGAGAAATTCTTCCTTAGCGGAAAAGCAAACGCTGGTAGAACGGGCACAGTCCATTCCGCTCGAGGCCATCATTCGAGAGATGGGCATCTGATCCTGTCTTTGCGAAGTAAATGGAACGAAACACGGAGTTTTTTTAGTTGCGTATCCTTTGCAGCAACCTTATAATGGGAATTCTCGTTATAACATCTGTATAACGTCGATCACTTATAAGTAAGCAAAGGCGGGATTACGAAATGGAACGACTGACATCCAGATTGCGGCTATTTACCTTGGACGATTTTGCAAAGGTGCCGCTTGTACTCGATTATTTTAAAAGGAATAAATCCTTCCTGGCGGCATGGGAGATTGTCAGAGAAGATTCCTTCTATACGCTGCAAGCACAGCAGGACATTTTATTTAATGACATGAATTATTCGGCGGCTGGCCAACTCAGTAAGCTATGGATCAGCAAGCAGGGAGAAGATCGAATCATTGGTTCGGTAGCGCTGAGCAACATTGTATATGGCGCATTCCTGTCCTGCCATCTCGGCTACCGGCTGGATGGAGAAGAAGAGGGCAAGGGCTACATGACCGAAGCGCTTCAAGCTTTGATTGATTATGCGTTCCAGGAGCTGAAGCTGCACCGAATTGAGGCGAATATAATGCCGCATAACGCGGCTTCGTTCCGGGTAGTGGAGAAGCTTGGATTCCAGCATGAAGGGCTGGCCCGCAAATATTTGAAAATTAACGGTAAATGGGAGGATCATGTGCATATGGTCCTCTTGAATGAAGCGTTGGAATAGAAAGCAGCAGCATCTAAACTGATCGGATGAGGGAGGCAAACGCTGTGTCAGAGGAGCAAGAAAAGAAGGCGATTGCGATACGGCGGCAGCATTTTTTTCGGCTTAACTTGTTTTTTCTATTGGTATTTGTGTTATTCGCCATCCTGATCATTAGGCTTGCTATCCTGCAGTTTGTCGAAGGTCCTACCATCCTGCAGCAAGTAAAGGACAAGATGGGCAATACGCCTGTTCGAATCGCACCCATCCGGGGCAATATTTATGACGCTGACGGCGTGAAGCTGGCGTATTCGACATCTGTGCAGTCTCTTTACTTCTCCATTGAGCGCGGCTTCAAGGCGAAGGATGCCAATGAGTTTGCCTCAAGGCTCAAAGAGGTATTCGACCAATACGGCGATCCTGCCAAAAGCATGACGATTGACCAGATCAAAGAAAATATGGACTTGACCTACCGCAGAAACAATATATCTGTGCCTCGCCGAATTAAGTCTGGTCTGACTAAAAAAGAAGTCGCCTATTTCTCTGAAAATCTGGCGAAGTACGATGGTGTGGATATCGTGGAGGAGAGCATTCGCCATTATGATCCGGATACGGTAGCCGTTCAGCTTGTCGGTTATCTCAAGAAATTCAGAGGCTCCAAGGACCTGTCGTTCTATAAGAACCTGGTGCAGGATAATCCACTCCTTAATTACATCGAAGAGGAGGAGGTTGGCTTCGACGGCTTGGAATATATGTTCCAAGAGCAGCTGAGGGGAAAAAACGGACTGAAGCTGATACCTATCGATTCTATGGGGAGAGTGAATGGCGAACCTCAAGTAACGCCTCCTGTTAAAGGAAATAATCTTCATCTGACGATTAATAAAAAGGTTCAAATGCTTACGGAAGAAGCGATTATGGACCAGCTCAAGATCTTGCAGGAGGGAGGCGACCCCCGAAGCAAAAATGCCCGTACGGGATATGCGGTCGCGATGGAAGTAAAGACCGGGAACATTATCGCAATGGCCAGTATGCCGGATTACGATACGAATATTTGGGAAGGCGGCGGCGTTAACAACGACGAACTGAAGGAAATTCTGTTTTATATGGTCAATGGCACAATCAGAGAGGTCTATCAGCCCATCCATGATGATAAAGAACGCGCCAAACACCCTGGCTCTATTGTGCCGCTAGGCTCAACCATCAAGCCGTTGACCGTTCTCGTCGGCTTGAACGAGAAGCTGATAACGCCGACTACGAGCTATAGTGATACAGGCATCTTCCAATTCGGGAAGGCTGGCATTCACCGCAAAAGCATCCGTAACGCGGAGAATGCTGTATACGGGCTGATGGACCCGGCGCGTGCGATAGAGAAATCATCCAACCCATTTATGACGGAGAAGATCGGCAATGCGCTGAATATCAAATATAAAGGAAGCGAGGAAGGCGTACAGAAGTGGGACGAATATATGAAGATGTTCGGGCTTGGCGTCTCGACGGGCAGCGGTCTGAATGAATGGCCTGGCACGATTGAATATTTTAACGAAGCCAAAAATGCAAGCACGCAATCCGCACTGATCTATGCATCCTTCGGGCAGCAAGGCCGTTACACAACGCTCCAATTAGCCCAATATACCGCAACGCTCGCAAGCCGGGGAAAACGCATGAAGCCTCAATTCGTTACTGAAATCAAAGATTCGGACGGCACTGTCATGCAGAAGTTTGAGCCGGTCGTGCTGAATAGAGTGGATTTCCCTGACAGCTACTGGGAAGAGATTGAAGCCGGCATGAGGAAAGTTAAAGTGACGGGCTTCGATGATTTCCCGCATGAGTTTTTGCGGAAGACCGGCACGTCGGAGCAAAGCGTTGCCGGAAAGATTGTGGAGAATTCCGTGTTCATCGCGTCTGCGCCAGCGGATGATCCTGTGCTGGCTGTAGCCGTAGTCGTACCGGAAGGCGGATTCGGAAGCCGGGGAGCCGCGCCAATCGCACGCAAAATATTCGACGCGTATGATGAGGTTTACGGATTAAAATAAGCCATTATATAGAGATATGTAATAGAAGAGAGGGGGCTGATAGCCCCCTCTCTTCTATTAAGCTAGCGATTGCTGATATTGCGTCCACAAGGTGCCAACCGGAATGCCGGTGATAAGCTGGAACTGGCTTTCCTTCCATGCGAAGATTTGAGCTTCTGTAAGACCATAAGTATCCAAAGAGGCTTCGTTTAATTGGCGAATAAATCCGCGATGCTTGGTATCGTCAATCCAACGAATGAAGTTGGCGGTGCCATGGGTGTGCCAGCTGCCTCCTTGCGTTATGCCGTACCGGTCATGATAGCCGGTAGTATAACGCAAGCTGTCCGTCAACGCTTCCACATCGAAATTGCCGTATTGATAGGCATGTCCAATCTCATGATACAGAATACCGATAATCTCATCGCGTAAAGATTGATTAGGATTAGCCGCCACGTTCGCGAGATGCTGGGAATTGAAGGTTAGCGTCTTGAGCTCGCTGTCTCCTCCCATGGAAGCGACCGGACCGGTAGGCTCGATTTTCACTAGTATTTTCTTCACCTCAAGGGGAGCATCTGCCGGACTTAGATACAGCAGCTCATTTACTTTGCGCGTAATCGCCAATATCTCTTGTTCGGCATTGGGAAGCGCCTGTTCGAATGGCGTAAAGCCCGCCAGATTCTGAATTTCAATGGCCGGATTAACAGCATGCCACAAATCATCGGTACGAGAGAACTCTACTTCGCTAAGCTGAACGGTCCAGCCGCTATGATTTTGAATATTGTTCAGCTTGTAGTAACGGTAAGCCGTTGTATGGTTCTCCAGCAAATAATGCTTTCGCTGATGCCGGAGTCTGAAGTTCTCGTTCGTTTTCGTGTCTATCGTTGTCCAGTTAGCAAGATCGTTAGATCCTTGGAGCACCCAGCTCTTGGGGTCTGCATCAGGACTATGATTAGGGGTCTTGGCCGAAGTCAGCGCATAACCGTCGATGGTTACGGCTTCGCCGAAGTCGAATTGCAGCCATGCCGTGTTATTGTAAGTCAACCATTTGGTATTGCTGTTTCCGTCAACCAGATTAGCTTTCACATCGGTTGGCGCGTTTTCGCCGCTGGCGGTAACGGTAGGCTTGATCGTTTTGTAGGTCTGCGCTTCGTCGCCGAACAGCTTGATTTCAGCTAATTGCAAGAGACCGCCGTTCTGGTATTGATTCACGAATTGATCAAACTTGATATATTTGTAAGGGGTTGAATTGACGAATGAATACGTATTTGTGTGATGACGTCCCGCAAAGCTTTGATTGGTCTGCGTATTCAAATCCGTCCATACAATTCCGTCATTGGAGCCTTTGACGACCCAGTTTTTCGGATCACGGTCCGGCGCATCTTCTGCTGACGTAATAGAATAAGCATTCACAACTTTTGCTGTGGCGAATTCATATTGCAGCCATGCCGGCGTACTGAAGGTAAGCCATTTGGAGAAAATAAATTGATCGAATGCTTTGTGCCTGCTTTGGTGATCGCCATTCTCGCCGCTAGCGGTAACTGTTCCGTCTTTTGCGAGATTGGTAGGCAAGATTGTTGTTGTAGACTCCGCAGCTGCTGCGGTCGGAATAGAAGCATCGCTGCCAAAGCCTAGTCCGATTACTGCCGCCAATAGTAGTACTCCCAGTTTCTTCATGTCTCCACGTCCTTTTTATCTATATGGTCAAGATCCAAACGAAAACCATTCACCTCCCGATCCTAGTAATAACTAATATGTAAAATATATCATATAAAGTCGAGTTCTCATAGTGTATTTCTTGTAAATAAAAGGAGGGCACTCCTCTGACTACTTTATAGGCTTAAATTTTAACCTCCTAAATTATGGAGCGGAATATAACAGAGATCATGTTATAATCCTACTAAAGCAGCACATCATCGCACTCAATCCGCAAGCTATTAAGCTTACAACGAGGGGTAAATATGAAATCGCTTCCGCTGTATAAGAGAATTCAAGAAGATATCCGGTTTCAAATTCGGACAGGGCAGCTCAGGCCGGGGGACCGCGTTCCGTCGGAGAAAGAGCTGGCGGAGCACTACCATGTCAGCCAGATTACGTCCAAAAACGCGATTAACGGTCTAGCAGAAGAGGGGATACTTGTCCGACATCGCGGCAAAGGAACTTTCGTCAATGCCAATCATGAGGATCTGCCTGCGATGAGCCGTCATAAAGGCTTCATCGGGCTGATCTTACCCAGCATGAAAACAAAGGTCGACCAACGCATTATGAATGCGATTGAACAATATGTCAGAGAAAGCGGCTACTACTTGCTGGTGAAGATTACCCAGGAATCCCCGCTTGAGGAGAGCAGGGCGATCGATGATTTTATGCTGCTGCGGGTGAAGGGGCTTATCATCTTCCCGATTGAGCAAGAAATGTACAACAATGATATATTGCGCTTGACGTTGAATCGGTTCCCGCTTGTGCTGATCGATCGTTATCTGAAGGAAATTGAGACGTACAGCGTCTCTGCGGATAATCTGGACGGAGCTTGCCGCGCAGTCGGCCATCTGCTCAGCAAGGGTCACGAGAACATCGCATTTGTCACCGTGAAGGTGACCAACTCTGCGACGGCGGATCGGGCGGCTGGATTCGAGAAGGCGTTCCTGGAGCGCAATCTGCCTATTCATAAAAGCTTGTGGTGCACGCTGGGCATTGAGGATATCGCATCGGGAAGGAGCGTTTCGATTATACAAGAGTTTTTGGAGGACAATCCCGGCATTACGGCGGTGTTCACTTGCAATGCGGAGCTGACGGGATATACTTATCGAGCCATGAGCACGCTCAGCCAATCGGGGGGGAGAAGACTGGAGCTGGTAAGCTTCGACCAATCCGAGCTTTCCGATGTGAGCTATGTCAAGCAAAATGTAGAGGAGATGTGCAGGATTACGATCGAGCTTCTGGTGGAGCAGATTCAAGGAACCTATAACCCTAGAAGAGTGGCGGTGCCCGTCACGCTTTTTCACAAAAATATACTTAATAAGATATAAAACCGGAGGGGCCATGGTGGTACGATGTAGGCGTAATATGAAAACGATTACATCAATCGATGGAAAGGGAGGACGTTATGAAGAAATCGAAGCTATTGCTAGCACTCCTCGTCTTATGCCTGATGTTGCCCGCTTCACTGGCAACCGCGTACCAGAACCCTAGGCCGCTCAGCAACGAATGGCCGACCTATGGCTCCGGCGATCCGTACATTCTGAAGTTCAAAGGCGTCTACTATTTGTATGTCAGCACCAAAGATTCCGAGACTGGTATCAAGGCTTGGAGCTCCACTGATCTGGTGAACTGGACCTATGCCGGATTGGTGGCGACAGACCCCATTACAAAGGCTGCTTACGCGCCGGAGGTCATCTACTGGAACGGATATTTCTATATGTATACCTCCCCGGGCGGCGGAGGCCATTATGTGCTGCGTAGTGAAAGCCCGACAGGCCCTTTCACCATCCAGACTCCGAATAAAGGACTGACGATTGACGGCCATGTCTTCATCGACGATGACGGACAGTGGTACTTCTACCGCGCGGCGCACGGTCAGATGGTCGCGCATCGCATGAGCGATCCCTATACGTTCGGTCCCGGCTTTAATACTGGCGCAACTGTGAACGGCGGCTGGACCGAAGGGGCGACAGTTGTCAAACGCAACGGCAAATATTATATGACGTACACCGGCAATCACGTACACAGTCCGGCTTACCGGGTCGACTACGCGTTAAGCGACAATCCGCTGACTGGATTCGTACCTGTACAGAACCAAAATCCGGTGCTCATCTCGACAGAGGGACCAACGATCGGACTTGGGCATAACGGCTTGGTGACAGGTCCGGATCTGGATTCCATGTACATGTTCTATCATGACTGGAAGGGCTATACGCCTGAAGGCTGGCCGATTCGCAGCATTAATATGGACCGGGTCGTCTGGAACGGCGACAAGATGACCGTCCTTGGCCCGACGACGACTTCACAGCCTGACCCAGCGCTTCCTGCTTTCCAGGACCGTTTCAATCGGACAACAATCGGATCAGGCTGGGCCAATGTCAATGGCGGCACTTGGGGCATCTACAATCAAGAGCTTATGTGGCAAGATACGATTGGGACGACAACGGCATACAAGCAAATCACCAATGCTGCAACCGCTTCTAATTATACAGCTGAATTCCACGCGAAGCAGATGGCGAGAGGAACGAGCGCAGCACCTCGGTATGGCGCGACCTTCTCCTATGTGGATGAGAACAATTATGGCGTAGCGATGCTAAGCTCCAAGAACAATCAACTAGAGACGAATATGGTTGTTGGCGGAGTCTCCCAAGGCTGGGTGAACGCGGCTTTGCCGGCTGGCTTTGATTACAGTAAGTGGCATAACATTCGGATAGAAAAGTCGGGGAACTCATTCAAGATTTACGTGGACAATATGCTGAAGGTTACGAGAACCGCTAATCTGGGAGGCGGCAAAGTAGGCTATGTCTCCGAAGACACCCATGCCGACTTCGCTTATGTCGCCTTTAGCAATCAAGCAGGCGGAAGCAGCGATTGGGACGCGTATAAGCCGATTCCGGGCAAAATTGAAGCAGTCCACTACATGAGCGGCGGCGAAGGAGTCGGATACCATGACTTGACGCCAGCCAATCTCGGCGGTCAATACCGCAGCGATGCGGTAGATATCCGTGTCAATCCAGAGGGCGGCTACAACGTTGGCTGGAATCAGACGGGCGAATGGCTGAAGTACCGGGTGAACGTGGCAGCGACAGGAGCTTACGACGTTACGTTCCGTATGGCAACAACGTTGAACGGAGTAGGCATTCGTCTATGGGACGGCGCGACAGCCTTGACAGGCGTTATCGCCATCCCGAATACCGGCGGCTGGGATGCATGGCGATCGGTTACGGTGACGAATATTCCGATGACGCAAGGGCTGCGGGAGCTTAGGGTGGAGTTCGTAACGGGCGAAGCGGATTTCGCCAGCATGGAATTCCACAAGCATGCAGCCGTTCCGAGCTTGACGGATAACTTCAACGACAATAACAGCGATGGTTGGAAGCGCTGGGAGGGCAACTGGTCGGTGAGCGGAGGCCAATACCATTCGGCAGGCGGCACCTTCGCGAAGACGACATTCGGCGATGACAACTGGGCCAATTACACAATTGAAGCTGATATCAAAATGAATGAGAGCGGCGGAGACGCCGGAATTATCGTGAGAGGGAAGAATCCGGCTAATGGACTGGAGCGTGCACAAGGTAATGCCGACTTCTTGCAGGGCTACTACGCCTATATCAAGACAGACGGGGTCTACCTTGGGAAACAAAATTACAATTGGAGCAATCTGGCCGGATTCACAACGCCGCTTGCCATTAATACGTGGCATAAGATGAAGGTCGTCGTGAACGGCACGAATATTAAGGTGTATGTGGGCGATATGACGACACCGAAGCTGGATTACAATGACCACTCGCCAACGGCGTTCACTCACGGCAAGATAGGCCTGAGAACGGCACACAAGCATACATCGTTCGACAATGTCATCTTGAATCCTTAAATTCATAGACAAGCAGAATTGAAGCAAAGACGGATCCTGCCATGCGGCCGGGTCTTTCTTTGTTCGACAGATCAGATGCGGAGATGATGAACATGGCGGCTCTTGGGAAAGGCAGAACACAATTACGGTCCAGCATTACGTACAAATGGCTGTTGCTGCTCGTGGCGATCACATTGATTCCCTTGCTGGTGCTTGGTGCGGTCTCTTATTCCATCACCAAAAATGCAATCGACAAAAAAGTGACGGATGCCTCGAAGCAGCTGATCAGGCAGACGGCGGAGAACATCGATATCCGCTTCTCGGGTTATAAGGATATCGTCATGCAGATGATTACTAACCCGGAGATTATGTCGCTGCTGCACCGGATCAGTCAACGTGACGAGCCATCTGCCGAGCATATATCGCTAACGTCGAAGCTGGCGTACTTTACGGCCGTATCCCCAGAGTTCAAATCCGTGTCCTTCGTAACGGATTCGATGTACATCAAAGGCATATTCCGCTGGGACGACCAGGCCGAGCTGAAGTCCGAATTCTACACCAAGACTATGGCTGCAGGCAACGACTTTGTCTGGTTTCCGACCAGACGAGGCTATTATTCCGATACGGCAGACAGCCATGAGGAAGTCGTCTTCTCCGTCTCGAAGCAAGTGTTCAACATTCATGACGGGCGCCAGCTCGGCATGGCCGTTGTGCTCGATATCCGGGAGGAGATGCTCAGCGAGATATTGAGAAACAATGCGGATGGCGACTTGCGCACGGAGAGCTTTGTCATCGATCAGAACGGCTACATATTGTCCCACGGGGACAAAGGGATGCTGCTTACTCCCGTCGAGAATTGGTTCGAAGCGGAAGAAGCCTCCATACTCATAAGCGGCGGCAAAGAAGACAGCTTTGTCGCCCATTACAAAGGCAAGGAAGTAATGGTCAACTATCAGCAGCTGAAAACAAATAATTGGCGGGTCGTGCACGTTATTGAGCGGTCCAGTCTCTATAAGGATTCGGATCAGGTTATTCAAGTGATCGCGATTCTGATGGCGGTATGCGCATTATTTTCGATAATCGCAGCTTATGCCATGGCGAATTCCGTCTCCAGCCCGTTGAAACGAATGGTGAAAGCCATGAAGCAGGTGCATATCGGCAATCTGTCCACGCGAATCAAACGGGATGACAAGCGCATCGACGAAATCGGCAGCCTCGAATACCATTTCAACGATATGGTCGGACGAATTGAAGAATTGGTGCAGGCCGTCTATCAGGAACAGAACAATAAGCGCATTGCGGAAGTAAAGGCGCTGGAAGCGCAGATTAACCCGCATTTCTTGTACAATACGCTTGATGCCATTAAGTGGACGGCCTTGTTCCAGAAGGCAAACAATGCCGCAGAGATGGCCAGACTGCTGTCCAGGCTGCTGCACATCAGCATCGGCAAAGGCAGAGACACCGTGCTTGTACAGGAAGAGCTGGAGCATGTGGAATGTTACATGGGCATCCAGAACCTGCGCGCTACAGGCCGTATCGAGATGGTGTATGACATCGAAGAGGAAGTGAAGCTCTATCGGATTCCGAAGGTGATCCTTCAGCCGATCGTAGAGAATGCCGTCCTCCACGGCTTCGCCGACCGCCATGAAGGAGCTGTCATTCGGATCGGATGCCGGAGCACGGAAGGCCGTCTGCTCTTCAGTATTGAAGATAACGGGCACGGATTCGAGTCAGATCTGGCAGATAGCTTCAGCCATCAAATAGAAGATATGCCGAAGAGCGCAACGTTCCTGGGCGTCGGGCTATCGAATGTCGAAGAGCGGATCAAGTTAATTTGCGGCGAGGAATACGGGTTAAGCATTGATAGCAAGATCGGCGAAGGCACCCGGGTAATCATTACGTTGCCGGTCATGAAGGAGGAGAGCAGCCATGTATAAAGTTGTTATCGTCGATGACGAGCATTTGGTCCGTTACGGGATAAAGGCGATGATCGATTGGGAGAGCATCGGCTTCCAGGTCGTCGGAGAGGCCAGCAACGGCCGGGAAGGCTTACAAGCATTCCAGGAGCTGGCGCCGGATGTGCTGATCACGGATATTAAAATGCCCGTCATGGACGGCATGGAGCTGATCGCGCAGGTACGCATGATTGACCGGGACGCGAAGCTGATCTTGCTGACTTGCCTGGAGGACTTTGAATATGCCCAACAGGCGCTTCGCCTCGGCACCACTGATTATTTGATTAAATCCAATATGATGCCGCAGGACATGGAGCAAGTGATGCATCATTTGAAAGGCTTGCTGGATGAGGAACGCGGAATGAATGATCGGCCATCTGCATCCAGTGATGCTGCAGCAGCGGAAGCAAGAGAGGCCATCGCCACTGACGCCTTGTTGCTCGGCCTGGCGCACGGGACACTCTCAGCGGGTCATCTATCAGAGGTTATGCAGCGAACATCGGACCTTGACTCTGCGGAAGGGGTTGTTCTGCTTCATATCGAGCTGGACTACATAGAGAAGGTCTGCCGGCAATTGCCGGAGCAAGAGCTCTTGGAGCTGCATACCGGGGGAGCGGGACTCGTGCGCGAGATCTGCTTGGAGAAGCTGAACGGCGTCCACTCTTTCTCAGGACGCACCGGAGAATGGAACGTGCTGGTCAAGCATACGGAGGATGTCGAATCGGCAGGGAGAGAGATTATTGACCGGTTATCCGCAGCATGGCCTGTATCCGCCACAGTAGGGATGAGCAGCGCATTTCATACCTTGAAGGAGATTCGCGACGCCTACCTGCAAGCAGAGCAAGCTTGCCGATTAAAGCTGTTTCTTGGCTGCGGCAGCGTCATTGTTGCAGAGGCGCATCACATGAAGGATACGTCTCAGCAACCAGCGCCGATCACGAACAAAAAGCTGAACGAATATTTGTATTCACTGGACAGCGACGCGATGAGAACATACATCGACCATATCTTCAACGATGCAGAGGGGAGGCTCGATGTGGAGAGAGCACAGCTCATCTCCATCGAGCTGCTGCTTAATCTGACGAATATGTATGCCGACTTAACCCATGATCATGAGTGGCTGTATGATCGGAAGAAGGAGCTGTTCGACCAAATTAAGGAGCTGGAAACCTTGACTGACCGCAAGCGCTGGTTCGTTCAGGTGTATGAGGAACTTATTATGAAGGTGCGAAGCGTCTATACCAGCGACCAAGGCTCTATTCCGAAAGTAGTCGCGTATATTGACCAGCATTATGATCAAGAGCTCTCCTTGCAAATTTTAAGTGAGCATGTCCACCTTAGCAAAAATTATTTGGCCAACCTGTTCAAGAAAGAGACGGGAGAAGGGGTCATCGACTACATTACAAGAGTGCGCATCGACCGCGCCAAGTCGCTGCTGCGCGGCACGGAGCTGAGAAGCGGCGAGATTAGCCAGAGGGTAGGCATCCCGGACTCGAAATACTTCTCCAAGCTATTCAAAAAAATGACTGGCGTGACGCCCAGCGAGTATCGGGAAGCCGTTCATGCGGCATCGCATCTGTAGATTTGACACCTGCCGATACATATTCCACCGCACGGATCGATAGCAGGATTCGTGCGGTTTTTTATTCCATCATATTTTACGACAGACACCGTTGATCCTAACGTTTCTGTATGACAGTTCAACCCTTATGATGGATACAGGAACGCGGTGAACGCGCTTACATCATGAGACAAAGCGCTGACTCGCGTCCGAATTCGATAAGGAAAAGGGGTACATCCATGGCAAGAAACAAAAGATGGGTCAACATGCTTCTGACATCGCTTGCAGTCATGCTCGTATTGGCGGGCTGCTCAGGCAACGGCAACAAGCCGGCGAATACGAGCAGTCCGTCGCCGACCGCTTCGAACAGCGGCTCGGACGGCGGTGAATCCGGCCAACCGGTCGAGATTACGTTCTGGAATTTGTTCGGCGGCGGCGAAGGCGACTTCGTCGATCAGATTGTGAGCGGATTCAATGAGTCGCAGAACGAAGTGACGGTCAAGACGCTAAGACTGGAATCCAACGAATATTACGCCAAGTTCGGCACCGCGCTGGCTTCGGGCAAAGGCCCGGACGTAGCTGTCGCACATGCTGACCGTCTGGCTCCGTTTGTTAAGGCAGGCCAGCTTAGCCCGCTCGAAGAGCTTGCAGGTCAAGCCGATTTCAACTTCACAGAAATTACAGACGCGAATGTCGAGAGCGTCAGCTACGACGGCAAGCCATACGCCGTACCGCTCGACACGCATTTCCACATGTTCTACTACAATAAGGACTTGCTGGAGCAAGCCGGGCTGCTGAACGAAGACGGCACTCCGAAGTTCAATGACATCTCGCCGGAAGGCTTCAAGCAATTCCTGTCCGAGATCAAGAGCAAGGTGCCTGATGTTACGCCATTCGGCGTCAATACGCCTTACTTCCATGAGCCGTTCTACAACCTCTATTATCAAGCAGGCGGCAGCATCTTGACCGATGATCTGAGCCAAGCGGCTATTAACAATGAACAAGCGCTTAGCGTGCTGAATTTTTACCTGGATCTGTATGATCAAGGCCTCAGCGATATTAACGACAAGACGCCTTGGGATACCTTCCACAGCGGCAAAGCTGCAACCTGGTTTGGCGGCGTATGGGAAGCCGGTTGGCATCTGGGCGAAGAAGGCCTCAATGTCGGCATTACTTCCATTCCTGCTTTCTTCGGCAGTGAGTCTCATTGGTCCGGATCGCATACGCTGGTCATTCCGGAGTATGTAACGGATGAGAAGAAGGTAGCGGCAATGAAATTTATGAAGTACTTCACGATGGAAGGCGGCAAGACTTGGGGCCAAGCGGGACATGTGCCAGCGGGCAAAGCTGTTATTGCAAGCGACGAGTACTTGAGCCAGCCATACCGCGAGGAATTCATCAAGTCCCAGCAAACCGTTAAATACGCGCCGAAGACCGACCAATACAACGCAATCGATACCGTTGTGAAGGAAGTTCTGCAAGGCATCATCTTCAAGACGATCACGCCTGAGGAAGGCTTGAAAGGCATGGAGAAGGAAATTAACGAAATCGTTCAAAACTAATCGATTGACCGCTGTGGAATTGCATCGCTAAGGATGCCGTTCCACAGCTTTATCTTACAGAGACAGATACGGCTTGCCGCCATTGGAGGAGGATAACCGTGAAAGTTCAGCAAGCTGCCAGCGCCGGATGGAAGAAATACATGAAGCTTGAACTGTCGGCGCTTGCCTTTTTGGCGCCGTTCCTAATCCCGCTGCTACTCTTTTATATTTGGCCGCTGCTGAGAGGAGTATGGATCAGCTTTCATTCATGGGGCATTCTCGGCATGCAGAAGTACGTTGGCCTTAGCAACTATAAGAAGCTGCTGACAGGCGGCGACTTCTTTCATTATCTATGGAACAGTTTTTATTTCGTGCTGTTGATCGTGCCGATCATTATTGCGCTGGGTTTGCTGTTAGCCCTATTGGTTCAGAGAAAGATCCCGCTACAGACAACCTTCCGATCGATCTACTTTTTACCTTATGTGCTCTCCGTTTCGGTGATCAGCTTTATCTGGCTGCGAATGTTCGATTCGAAAAACGGGCTTCTGAACGTCATTTTGGATTCGCTTGGCTTGCCGTCCGTCCATTGGCTGACAAGTCCCGGGGCGGCATGGTGGTCGATCGTCATCGCTACCGTATGGTGGACGGTCGGATTTGTTATGGTGCTGTTCTTGGCAGGGCTGCAAGAGATATCGCCTGACCTGTATGAAGCGGCGGATATCGACGGCGCATCGGCCTTCCATAAGTTTCGTTATATTACGCTCCCTGGATTAATGCCCGTCATGAAGATTCAGATCTTCTTCCAGATTATCGCTGGCCTGAAGCTGTTCGGCCAAGTGCAAATTATGACGAACGGCGGTCCAGGCGATGCGACGAATACGATTATTCGCTATATCTACGTAACCGGGTTCAAAAAGGATATGTTCGGTCTAGCGGCCGCACAATCCACTATGTTCTGCATCTTTATGCTGCTAGTCGCAGCCGTTCAATACATGTTCATGAATCGCAAGACAGATTAGAAGGAGGGAATGCGTATGGCACGTATCTTCATCTACTTATTGACTTTGCTGTTGGCCGTCGTGTTTGTGATTCCTCTAGTCTGGATGTTCGTTGTTTCCTTCAAACCTGAGGGCGTATCCGCCATCACGATCAAAGAATGGATTGATTTCTCGGATCTGACGCTTAGCAACTATGCCAAGGTATTGACAGAATCCCAGATTCTAACATGGACCTGGAACAGCCTGGTTATCGGTGTGATTACGACCGTTATTACGATTGTAATTAGCTCGCTGGCTGGATTTGCATTTTCACGGAAGAAATTCAAAACCAAAGGCTTCTGGTTTCTCTTATGCGTATCCGGGCTTCTGATTCCGACGGAGGCTATGCTTATTCCGCTATATGAGACGGTGCTGAACATTCAATTGCTGGACAATATATGGGGAATCATTCTGCCAAGCCTGACCAATCCACTGGGACTGATCCTGATCAAGCAGTTCATGGACGGACTACCGAAGGATTATAAGGAGGCAGCGCAAATAGACGGCTGCAAGGATCTGCGCATGTGGTGGTCGATTTACGTACCGCTGACGCGCTCGGCTATGATTTCGATCGGTATTTTTTATTTCATCATGTCATGGAACAACTTTATCTGGCCTTATATCGCTATCAACACGCAGGAAAGCATGGTGCTCGCGACAGGGCTGCCGACCTTCCTGGCGAACAACGTGCTGCATGTGAATACCATTATGACAGCGAGCGCGATAGCGGCGATTCCTACCATGATTGTCTTCATTCTTTTGCAGCGCCATATCGTGCAAGGGGTGGCCATGACCGGGGTGAAGGGATAACGGATTGCTGCTTGGATAGATTGACTACGACAAAGGAGTGCAGGATGCGACTATGACAACGAGCAGATATATCAAAGATTATCCTCGGCCGCAGTTCGTCAGGGATGAATGGACGAATTTGAATGGGGAATGGGCGTTCGGCTTCGATGACACCAATATCGGTGAAAGCGAGGAGTGGCCGTCGCAATTCGGCGGTGACCGTACGATAATCGTGCCGTTCACGTATGAGACCGAAGCAAGCGGAATTAACGAGCACGACCACCATCGTTATGTATGGTATCAACGGACAATGGAGGTTCCGGTTGAACAAGCAGGGAAGTCCGTTATCCTTCACTTCCAGGCTGTGGATTACATCTCGAAGGTATGGGTGAATGGCCGGTATGTCGGTCTGCATCAAGGCGGTTATAGCGCCTTTTCCTTTGATATTACGCCATATGTGGTATATGGAGGAAGCAACAGTGTGACGGTTAAGGCCGAAGACAGCATGGACGCCGCCCAGCCGCGCGGCAAGCAGCGCTGGACGAAGGACAGCTTCGAATGCTTCTATGTCCAGACGACTGGCATCTGGCAATCCGTGTGGCTGGAATATGTGAATCCGGTACATATCCAAGCGGTCAAAATGACACCGGATATCGACACGCGCAGCCTGAGGCTGGAATATCAGGTTCAAGGCGATCTGACCTCTGGAGATATCCGTCTGGAGGCTATCATCAGCCTGAAAGGAAATCGCATGAAGCAGCTGAGCCTGGCGATTGATCGTCCTTGGCTTCAGCTCGATGTCGATCTGCTGCATGAGCAGAACGGCCCGTGGAAGATGAGCTACTGGACGCCGGCGACTCCTCATTTGTACGATATCGAATTTGTTCTGTACAAGGGGAATGAGAAGCTGGACCATGTCTATTCTTACTTTGGTATGAGAAAGATTTCGACCAGGGACGGACAGATTCTGCTGAACAATGAACCGATTTACCAGAGGCTGCTGCTGGATCAAGGCTATTGGCCGGAGAGCCATCTCACGCCGCCGTCGGAGGAAGCGATTCTGAAGGACATTCATGCGATGCTTGCGATGGGTTATAATGGAGTACGCAAGCATATGAAGGTGGAGGACCCGCGCTTTCTGTATTGGTGCGATGTGCTCGGCTTGCTGGTCTGGTCGGAGATGGCGGCGACCTTCGAATTTAATGATGATGCCATTCAGAGGTTTACCAGTGAATGGATGGATATTGTGCGCCAATATTACAATCATCCCTCGATCATTACGTGGGTGCCGTTCAACGAGTCATGGGGCATCATGAATGTGGCCAAGGACCGCAGGCAGCAAGCATTCACGGAATCAATCTACCACCTGACCAAATCCTTTGATCCGATGCGCCTGGTCGTCTCTAACGACGGATGGGAGCATACGGTCTCCGATATTCTGACGCTTCACGATTATGTGGAGAGCGGCGATGAATTCCGCCAGCGCTACAGTGACAAGGAAAACATTGTTCACAACCGGATTGCCTTCAACAACAGGAAATACGCTTATGCGGACGGATATCAGTATAAGGGGCAGCCGGTCATCCTGAGTGAATTCGGAGGCGTCGCTTTCAAGAACGATGCAGGATGGGGCTATGGCAATCAGGAAGCGACGGAGGAGTCCTATCTGAATCGGCTGAAGGAACTTCATGAGGCGGTTAAGGCGACAGACTATATTGTCGGCTACTGCTATACGCAAATTACCGATGTTCAGCAAGAAGTGAATGGCTTGCTTGCGGAGAACCGCGATCTTAAGGTTCCGCTTGACGCCATCAAGGAATTGAATAAGCCGTAGCCATTCATTGTGCTTCAGGTAAGACTGTGGACCGCGCCCTCGTGTGCGGTCTTTTTTTTCTATTGAACTATATAGGCCAATCCCCCATAATACACGATAGAATAGGAGGAGGACTCGAGTCCATGCATATTCAAGCCAACACGAAAGTCGATCAAGAAAGCAAGGCCGGGAAGCTCCAGGAGTGGACAACTCCCGGCAAGCAGCAGCAGCTCTACAAGCGCACGCTAGCCATTGTTGTATGTTCTCAATTATTCGGTGGTGCGGGACTTGCGGCAGGCGTGACCGTAGGCGCGCTGCTCGCGCAAGATATGCTTGGCACGGAGCGTTATGCCGGGATTCCGGCAGCTCTGATTACGCTCGGCTCCGCACTCGCATCCTTCCTGATGGGACGTCTAACCCAACGATTCGGAAGACGGTCCGGTCTGGCAACTGGTTTCCTTGCAGGGGGAATAGGCGCAATCGGGATTATTATGGCAGCCGTGGCTGCGAACATTCCTCTATTGTATTTCTCACTCTTTATCTATGGGGCGGGCACAGCCACCAACCTGCAAGCTCGCTATGCAGGTACCGATCTTGCGAAGCCGAAGCAAAGGGCAACCGCAATCAGCATCGCCATGGTATCTACGACATTCGGAGCGGTAGCCGGCCCTAATCTGGTCAGTGTGATGGGGAACTTCGCCGAATCGATCGGCGTCCCGAGACTGGCAGGACCGTTCATCCTAGCGGCGGGAGCCTTTACGCTTGCCGGACTCATCATTCTTGTGTTGTTGCGTCCTGATCCGTTCTTGGTCGCCAGCAGGATAGCGGAAACGCAAGCGGCTGCCCATCCATCGCAGAACAGCAAGGCTCAAGCGGGCAACCGTCAGGGGATCAAGCTGGGAGCAGCCATTATGATCTTGACACAAATCATCATGGTCGCCATCATGACCATGACACCGATCCATATGACTCATCATGGCCACGGACTCGGCGAAGTGGGCATCGTCATCGGCATCCATGTGGGCGCGATGTACCTGCCGTCGCTCTTCACCGGTATGCTGATTGATCGCATCGGAAGAATCAAGATGGCTTGCGCGTCCGGCGTCGTCTTGCTTGCATCCGGACTGCTCGCAGCATTCGGTCCAGCAGATTCCATGTTGTCGCTAATCACGGCACTAGCGCTGCTGGGTCTTGGCTGGAATCTGGGACTCATTAGCGGAACAGCCCTCATTGTCGATTCCACTAGCCAAGCGACCAGAGCGAAGACACAAGGCACGGTAGATGTGCTGATTGCACTCGCCGGTGCTTCCGGGGGCATGTTATCGGGCATGATCGTAGCGCAATCCAGCTATGCGACACTTGCTTTGGCAGGGGGATTGTTGTCTCTGCTGCTTATACCGGTTATGTTCTGGTCATCCAGATCATCCAAATAGCAGGTTGCGTTACGCTGTCCAGGCAACCTGCAGGCGGATAGGAAAAAAGCAGCCATTCTTGACGGATGGCTGCTTTTTGGTATTCCAGCAACCTTAAACCAAGTTGTTTCGTTTAGGAAATAGTAGAAAATGATGGATTTATCAAGGGAGGAGGAACGGATGATGGTTGCAAGTCTACAGCTGCGGTATGGGGTCGTTTTCCTATTGTTCTTCCTGATCCTGCAGGCTTGCAGCGCAAAAGCGGAGGTTGAGCAAAATGACCAACTTGTTCCAATCCCGCTGCCAGCGAATATCGGGTCTATTACCGTTTTCGAGCAACATCTCAATCAAGTCGTTGTTAAGCATACTGCCTCTGATTCGATAGAAGTGCTGCTCAAGGGGTTAAAGCAAGCGAAGCCTTCCTATATCGGCGATCCTGAATACAGCGGTACGAAATATAGGGTTGAATTGGCTGCTCCGAAGAAAAAGCTAGTCTTGGAGCTGAATGACCTGATAGCAACCGCTTCAACCGATGTCAGCGCCAAGGTATACCTGATCTTGCCTGGTGAAGAGCGGGCGAGGGCTTGGTCTCTGCCGTCCGAATGGATACAGAACCTGCTGCACTCAGAGGCTGAACCTGTGATTCAATTGACGCTGGATCAGGTCAATGATTCTGTCACGCTTGCAGCGAATCGTGCGATTGACAAGACGTCCCTAGAGGAAGCTCTAAAAACCTATATGATGATTTATCCGCCTGCAGGAGATGCTGCATCTGTATACAGGCTGAATTGGACGGACCCTCGCAGAGTCGTCATCGGATTTCCTCAGTTGCCGGAAGGGTCAGCTGCGGAATTCAAGCTGGACGGCGTGCTGACGCAGGAGGGGAAGCCATCCCAGATTAACTCGCCGCTGAAGGGCCGGTTGATAACGATTCATCAAGGGCTTGCTTGGAGTGGTCTGCAATGGGTAGATCCAGGGGGCAAAAGGGTACGCGAGCATGCTTTTCAAACAGCTGTGTCCATCATGCCGGCAAGCTCCTCATCTCATGATTCGGAGATCATCATTTATAATCATGATATACCGGCGTATCGGTTGGATTTGAAATCTGGTCATGTTGAGGATATTCTGACCAAGGAGCCAATCGATGTATCTGAGCTTGCAGTGAACGATAACGGAATAGGCTTTATATTTTCTTACTGTGACAATAAGGAACGGCTTTACATGCTGCATGGATGGGAAACCGTCTACCGGGTGGAGACAAACGGCGGCCAGAAGAAATTGATTTATACCTCGGACCGGCCGATCTATGGCATGGCCGCATCGCCAGACGGAAAGCATGTAGCGGTACTGACCGATTCGAGCGGGGGCTTGGGGCCTTATGCCGATTTGCGGGTAATCGATGCCGACGGGAAGCTGGTCTCCGAATTCAAGGAGGCGGCATACATCGGACATAGCGACGGCTGGTATTTCATATATCCGGTGAGATGGACGGACAACGAGAGGATAGAGGTGCCTATAATCGGCAGCTCGGGAGAAGCATTTTTCCGAGGCAAAGCGGCGTTCCATTATAAGAAGGGGTTGCAGCAGAAGCAGGGGAATGAGACTTTGTCTGCGGCTGACATTGCGATTCTAAAGGCATCTATTGACGGATGGGACGAAATGGATCTGTTTCGTGTGCTTCCAAGGTCCGAAGCAGCCGGCGAGCGTTATGTTGCCATCACATTGGCAGGCTCAGGCAGCTGGCTGATTGATCGAGAGGAGCAGCAAGCACGCAAGCTCGGATCAGGGCCGGTAATTGCCTGGACGCCCAAGGGGCATGTGGTTTACTGGCATACTACTGAAGGAATGTCTGCGGACTTTATTTCCATTGATTAGCTCGTAGCGATGGAACAAGCAGCACCCTGTACAATCACATACAGGGTGCTGCTCTTTTCATATAGGACTAAGTACGAATCGTCTTCAGAGCGCCGCTCCATGTGATGACTTGATCCAGCATGCCATTCACATTGGTCAAGTGCAGGTCGGCAGGCTTGAATACGGTGCCGTTCTCGAAGTCTGTGAATAGCGACAATGCCGCATGAACGCGAACGTCGGCGACGGATACCTCGCCCAGAATGCCTCTCAGATGCTCTACGGCGCGTGCGCCACCGACGGAGCCGTAGCTGACGAAGCCGGCCGCTTTGTTGTTCCACGCGTCGCGAGCATAATCGATCGCATTTTTAAGCGCTCCGGAGATGCTATGGTTGTATTCTTGCACGATAAAGACGAAGCCGTCCAGGCTCGCCAGCTTAGTATTCCACTTGGTCGCTTGCTCCGTTGCATCCTCTTCGCCAAGAAGAGGCAGCTTGTAGTCCGCAATATCGACGATTTCATAGTTGGCATCGCCGCGTTTATCCGCAATTCCTTTTACCCATTCGCCTACCTGCGGGCTTACACGCCCTTGACGGGTGCTTCCGAGAATAATTCCGATATTCAGCTTTGACATCATGATGTCCTCCTTATTATCATTATTAGATGCGGTGCTGGCTGTAAGCGATGAGTCGCTGCATCCAGTTCCGTTTCAACCAATCTTTTACACTTATAGATTATGCGGCTGTATGCCTCATTTCATACATGATTTAATGGTAAATCAGCCAGCAGGGGAGACATCATGGCAATCATACGAAATTTGCGCAAGGAAGATAACACGGCGATCGAGCTGGTCGTTCGCAGCTGCCTGATCGAATTCGGCGGCAACAGGGCCGGACTGGCGTGGGAGGATGCTAGCTTAGAGGATCTTTTTCACTATTATGATGAACATCCACATGCTTCATATTGGGTAGTGGAGCTGGATGGACAGGTTGTCGGCGGCTGCGGGATTGCGCCGTTCGCGGAGTCGGAGATGATCTGCGAGCTGCAGAAGATGTATTTGCTTCCTCAAATAAGAGGGACAGGGATAGCTGGCTCGCTGCTTCAAACGGCACTGGAATTTGCGAAGTTGCATTACCGACATTGTTATCTCGAGACGCTTCAGACGATGGGCGCTGCTAATCGCTTCTATGCCAAGCACGGATTCAAGCAGCTTGACGAGCCTCTTGCCGGCTCAGAGCATTATGCATGCGATGCTTGGTTTATGAAGGAACTGTAGGCAGGGATCACAACTTTTTGCTGGATCAAATTTCCTATACCGTATAAAATGGGAGTAGAAACTTGCGGACAGGGAGAGAAACACGAATTTGACAAGACAACAGATTAGTTACCAGACGGTTATCCGCCTCATCAGTTATGGTCTGCTCCTTTCCTTTTTATCGTTTTGGGTGAGCTTTTACCAGTATCCTTTTTGGGCTGACTATATGAAAACGAGCGGCACCATCGTCTATCTGTTCGTCACCGTCATTCTGGCATTGTGGCTGGATGGATATATCGACGGGAAGCCGAGAGAGAGTGCCAACCGTTTTCTTTTCTTTACCCTTTTTGCAGGCAGCACAATCATGTCACGAGTCATCTATGGACGAATGGATGGGGCAGACCATGAAATCTTGCTGGTCATCACGGCCTCACTGCCTTATATGATCTATACCTTCTATCTGCTTCGCAAGTTTGTGGCATTCCTCACCAGGAAGACAGGACAAGAGCTAGGCTCGTTATGGAATATTTTCTTTATCGGCAGAATCATTTATGCCATCGTGATGGGAACAGCCTTTTTGTTGGGATATGCCACGCATGTCCTGTTATTAGAAGTATGGGGGAATCCGTGATGAACATTAGTGCAGCGGAATGTACAGATTTGTCTGCTATATTGCAGCTGCAAATCGAAGCCTACCAAAGCGAAGCGGAGCTGTATCAAGATTACAGCATCCAGCCGCTTACACAAACGATTGAGGAGCTGGAGCTGGAGCTTGCAGATGGTATCTTGCTGAAGGCCGAGCAAGACGGACGCATTATCGGCTCGGTGAGGGGACACCTACAGGAGGGTATTCTGTCGATCGGCAAGCTGATCGTCGCTCCGTCCCATCAAAATCAAGGGATCGGCACCAAGCTCATGAAGGCCATTGAGGCTTGGGACGCCGAAGCCCGTCGTTTCGAATTGTTCACCGGTCACAAGAGCTTGAAGAACCTGGCGTTGTATGAACGGCTAGGTTACTGCAGATTCAAGGAATTTCTGGTGAATGACAATCTTATTTTGGTTTATCTCGCCAAAACGAACGCTTAGTCCTGGTCCATTAGCATCCGGACAAAGGAGTCTGCCGCTAACGACAGGTTCATGTCGCGGCGCAGGGCCAGTCCGATGCTGCGGGAGGGGAGTGCTTCCTCCAGTTGAAGCTCGAATAACTCTCCAGCCTTTACTTCCTCTTGGATAAAAGAGCGGTTGATGAATGCTGCTCCATATCCCAGCATGGCGAATTCAACTAACAGATCGACGCTTCCAAGCTCGATATCCGGCTTCATCTCCACGCCCCTTCGATTCAGCCACTCATCAATCGCGCTTCTTGTACTGCTGCCCGGTGACATCATGAGCAGCGGCAATTGCGCCAATTCCTGCGAAGCCAAGGTCCGATTCGACCATTCCTTGAATCGCTTGCCAACGACGAAACAATGCTCGAACGAGGCAAGCTCTCGTATTTGAAGCATAGGGTCGATCAGCGGCATATGCACAATGCCGCAATCCAGCAGCCCGTCCTTCAGCCGATTGGCAATATCGGGCGATTTGCCGTGCGACAGCCGGATGCGGATACCCGGATATTGCTGATGATATCGGTTCAAATAAGGAAGCAGCACATGCTTAATCAATGAATCGCTCGCTCCGATCCGCAGCTCGCCTTCATTCAGCTGCTTCATCTCCCGAATATAATGCTGCCCGGCATCCAATAACAAAAAGGATTGCTCCACATAAGCCAGCAGCGATCTGCCTTCTTCGGTAAGCGATACCCCCTTGGACATCCGGTGGAAGAGCTTCAGTCCAAGAGCATCCTCCATTTGCTTAATCGCATAGCTCACAGATGGCTGGGTAATATGAAGCTGCTGGGCAGCCTTCGTCAAATTCCCTTGCTTCGCCGTTTGCAGAAAAATACGATACCATTCCAGATTGATCATGATATAGACCCCCTTTATAACAGAGATAAAGAATTGGCATTTCCTCTATTTCATAGCTCTCATTATAATCAACTCAAGACAGTCAATCAATGAGTAGAGGTGAGAGTATGGAACAACCAAAAAGCATTCCCGATATGGAAGCCCGTACACCATGGTCATCCCATCAAGGATTCAAGCAAGTGAGCATTAGCCCTCCACAGCAGAAGATAGCAGGCACCATCCGTGTCTCGGGAAGCAAAAGCCTTACGAACCGCGCTTTAATCCTGGCTGCGATGGCGGAAGGCACGTCTCGAATAAGCGGTATCCTCAGAAGCGATGACGTGTATTGGTGTATCGAAAATTTGAGGAGTCTGGGTATTAGCATTACTGTTGAGGGAGAAACCGCAATTGTAGACGGATGCGGAGGAAACTGGCCAGTAAAGGAGGGAGAACTGTATGTGGGCGCGGCAGGAACAGTAGCCCGATTCTTGCCAGGCGCGCTGGCGGCTGGACACGGTTCTTGGACCTTCAAGGGAAGCAAGCGGATGGAAGAGCGTCCGATTGCGCCTTTATTAACGGCATTAATGAATCAAGGCGCTTATATCAGCTATCTGAATCAAGAGCATGCCTATCCTTTTGTCTTGGAAGCCAGCGGTTTGAAAGGAGGGACTGTCGAGATAGCTGGTGATCAATCCAGCCAGTTCGTAAGCGGCCTGCTCTTAGCTGCACCATACGCTCGTCAGCCGATAACTCTAAAACTTCAGGGGTCGACGGTGCAGAAGGAATATGTCAACATGACGATAGAATTGATGCGCGCATTTGGCATAGAAGTGGAAGAAGGGGGCGGCTCATACACTATTCCGATAGGAAACTATGCGGCTCGTTCCATTGAATTAGAGCCGGATATATCAACAAGCTGTTATTTCTGGGCTGTGGCAGCTTTGACAGGCGGGCACATACGGACAGAAGGCATTGATGCGGCTCGTACACGCCAGCCCGACATTGAGATGTTAGGCGTACTGGAGCAAATGGGCTGCACGGTGTCGCGCGGAGAGGGTTATGTCGAAGTAGAGGGAGCGGCTCAGTTGCGTGGGGGCTTCGAGATCAGCATGGAACGATGGTCCGATCAGACGCTGACGATGGCGGTGCTTGCGCTGTACGCAGATGCGCCTATCACGTTGAAGGACGCTGCCCATATCCGGCATCACGAATGCGACCGAATTTCAGCCATTTGTACCGAGCTGCGCAGGCTGCAGGTAAACGTAGAGGAGCATCATGACGGATTGACCGTCTATCCGGGAGCTCCGGTCCCGGCTGTGCTGGATTCGTATGACGACCACCGCATGGCCATGGCGTTGTCGCTCATCGGTTTAAGAGTGGACGGCATCACCATTCTCGATCCGGGCTGTGTGTCGAAGACTTGTCCCGATTACTTCGAGCGGCTTCGCGGACTCGGTGTATATTCAATATCTATTAGTCCATAAGCAACAAATATTTCTAAAAAACGTTATGAATAGAAAAAGGAGAGTGGTGTAAAACATGAAAAAGTTTTGGATAGGCATGATTTGCGGAATCATACTTTGTTTTGCCACGGCAGCAGTGGCATCAAAGGCGGTACAAGGTACGCTCTTTCCGAGTAAAATTACGATTTATAACGGCGCACAAGTGAAGGAACTCAGTACGACAAAGGGTACAGTGGTCATAAACTACAAAAATCAAACGTACATTCCATTGCGCCTCTTCTCCGAATCCATGGGATCCAAAGTCAACTTTCAATCTGCATCTTCAGCCAATGGCAATTTGAATCAAATTCAAGTTTTTAGTTCATTAACTTTGTCAGGGCTCCATTTGCAGAGCAATGAAGGCTATGCGTCGGCAGGTCACTTGATGACGAGCAAGAATGACAACGGATATATTGAAGGCGGAATTATCAAATTCAATAAAGAGATGAAGGGCAAGCAGATCGTATTAGAAGCCTTAAAGGATAATGTGGTGGTTGGCGAATCCGATTATTTCTATATCGATAATGAAAATATTAATCCGCCAAAGCCTGGCGACATCAGATCGTTCAAAACTTTTTTATCGTTTGCCTATCCTCATAAAGAGGTCACATTCAGATTGAAAGTGCTTAATTTCGTACATGTAAAGTCTAATCCAATAGGGGAGCTTATGGGACGAGAAGCAGAGTACTACACAGCCCCATTATATGGAGGGATAACGCCACCGTTTGGCTCTGGTGACGGATACTCTATTGCAGATCGAGCCGTTATGCCATTCTCCTTTAGCTTGACTAATGTTAGCGATGATACTCTCGTACTGGATGAAACGCCATTATCTTTTATCGTGTACAAAACAGACCCGGATGGCTCTAATCCGAAAAAGGTGACGGAATACAAGCTTCCGCCTCTGAAGGGCAAGCTTGCCCCTGACGAAGCGTTTGATCTTACTATTCCTTGGTACATGAAAGATGAAACTGGTACAGTCAAACCCGGTGATTATCTAGCCTCGCTGGTCATCCCTGAGAAAATCCATCTTCTTAATGAAACGACGGGAAAGAAACAAGTATGGAATGTAAGCTTAAGGTATGGCACACAGTTTGGTATCAAAATGTTATAGCGTACCCATAAGGCGTCCCTATCGATGATGAAATCGAAGGGACGTTTTTTTGCCTACATGATATAATGGGAATGTATGTTCGAAGGGGTGGATAATCATGAAACTAGAAAATGAGAGCGACATCATTCGTTTAGTAAAAGAGGATAAGTGGATGATGGACATTTTGCACAATGCCCAATCTCTTCAATTGCCTGACTGGTGGGTCTGTGCCGGTTTCGTTCGATCTAAGATATGGGATACGTTGCATGGTTTTACGGCAAGAACGCATCTGCCTGATATTGATGTCATCTATTTTGATAAGCGCAATCTTGATGAAGAAGCAGAAAAGCAGCTGGAACAAAAGCTTAAGCAGTTAGACTCTACCATCCCGTGGTCTGTCAAAAACGAAGCGAGAATGCATGTTGTAAATAACATCCCGCCATATGATTCTTCAGTTGATGCCATCTCCAAATTTCCAGAAACGGCAACAGCCCTGGGGCTATCCTTAGATAAGAACGGCAACGTAGTTCTCACCGCTCCTTGCGGCATAGAGGATGTACTGGGCTTGAACCTGAGGCCAACGCCTTATTTTCAAGAAACGAATGAAAGAGCAAGAATCTATGAAGAGCGTATTCGCAAGAAAAATTGGGTAAGCACTTGGTATAGAATCAATATTCACCTTATTCATCAAGCTCGGTAATGCGTTTTTTCATCCCTTTATCGGCCTGGTAAAGGCAATGTTCCTTTTGTGCGCACATACCTATAAATGATATACTTATCTTATAAGACTAAACCATTAGACTCGTTAATCATTAATGACATTAATTTAAAGGGAATACCTTGATTCAAGCTGACAGCGCATGTGTTTTTGCGATTTCTATTGACGAAAGGGAGAGGGATATGACGATAGCTCATCAGTTTCCGGTTGTAAAAGCAGAGATGCTTATTCGCAGGCCAACCTATGAAGTGTTTGAAGCATTCGCGAACCCGGACATAACGACCAAGTTCTGGTTTACCAAAAGCAGCGGAAGGCTCCTGGCGGGCAGCCATGTTCGTTGGGAGTGGGAGATGTATGGCGTATCCGATGTTCTCCACGTCAAGGAAATTCGCCAGAACGACTATATCCTGCTCGAATCGTCGGACGGTACACTGATTGAATGGGTATTTGCCACACGGGATGAGGACGGCACATTTGTCACGATTGCGAATTCGGGCTTCACCGGCACGGGTGATGAAATCCTCCAGCAAGCGATTGACTCCATGGGCGGATATACGATGGTGCTGTGCGGTCTCAAAGCTTACCTGGAGCATGGCATCATTCTGAATCTGGTTGCGGATAAAGCGCCGGATGCCCATGTGCAGGGATAGCTAACGCATCAACGCAGCAATCCCCCTTAAGTGGAGGAAGAATGCAAAAAATTCGTCACGAACTTCATAGGCGGCTCCCTGCCGGAGGTGTATGCTAAAGGCATTACCTGAAAGCAGGGAGGAGCAAGGAACATGTCGCAAGAATCATCTATGATCGTGCATCAAGCTACGTTGGAACAATTGGAGGAAATCGCCCCGCTTTTTGATGCTTACCGGATATTTTATGGACAGCCATCCGACCTGGAGGGCGCCAGGCAATTCCTGTTCAACCGGTTCGAACATCAACAATCCGTTATCTTCATCGCCATCGAACAAGCAAGCGGAAAGGCTATCGGATTCACGCAATTATATCCCGTCTTTTCTTCCATCTCAATGAGACGCGCCTGGATTCTAAACGATCTGTACGTGCTGGAGCAAGAACGAGGCCGCGGCGCAGCCAAGCTGCTGCTGGAGCAAGCGAAGCGTCATGGACAGCTTACGGGGGCGAAAGGAATCGAGCTGTCAACTGCACCGGATAACTTAATCGCACAAGCTTTGTATGAGAAAAATGGCTATGAGCGCGATGAGACCTTTCTTCATTACTTCTTAACGTTATAGCAAAACCTTTTTGCTAATGATTCCATTGACAGAAAATGGGTAGCGAGCATATAATCGATTAAAGCTTAGTATTTGCATTGGAATTATTGGATAAATGAAACGGCCAATCATGAACCACATAGGGATGCGATACCCGACATACTTGCGTCTACCGGATGACCGGAGACTTCTTATGCACCGCCATAAGAAGTCTCTTTTTGTTTTTCAGAAAATCTAGCTGGCGAGAGGGATCATCTATTCCAATCATCAAAACAGGAGGTGTGCGCTATGAATTTGGAAAATATCGAGGCATTTGTGTTCATTAATCATTATGGGAGCTTTAATAAAGCAGCGGAAGTGCTGTACCTGTCACAACCATCTGTAACGGCCCGTATCCAATCGCTCGAGAGGGAGTTGAACTGCAAGGTGTTCGACAGGCTGGGCAAACAAATTCAGATTACGGAGGAAGGCAGGCGATTCCTGCCTTATGCCCAGCAAATCCTGATGACCTACCAGAAAGGAAAGCTGCACACGAATCAGAAGAAGTCGCTGCCCGACGAGCTGCGGATCGGCAGTACGTTGTCTGTATCGAATTATATCATTCCCGATCTGCTTCCAAGGCTTAAGGACCGATTTCCGAATACGCACTTCAAGCTCATTACCGGCACGTCCGATGATATTATTCATAAAGTCATTAACAAGGAAGCGGACATCGGCTTCATTCGCAACATTAGCCATCCGAATCTGCAATCGGTGAAGTTTTTTGAAGATCCGATACGCTTGTACGTCTACGAGGGACATCCGTTCTTGTCCGAAACACGAATTCCCATTGATGAAATAGCGGCACAGCCGCTCGTGTTCTTCGAATGCGGGGCGCTCGACTGGCTGCGCATCCACCGCATATTCGGCAGTCTGGACAGACCGCCCAATATTCAATTCCTGGTCGACAACTCAGAGACCGCGAAGAAGCTCGTCATGCAGAAGGCAGGCATCAGCTTCTTGCCCAGCCAAAGCGTCCAGCAAGAAACACGCGAGGGCAAGCTTATTCCGATTCGGTTGCCGGATACGGAGGGCATCTCGCTGCAGACCAACCTGATTTCATGCCACGGCAAAAACGCCTTGTTCCTCTCAGCCATCAGCGAATTCGGCAAGGAGCTGTCGATGCGCAGGGATGGACTAATCGCTTCAATCGGCTAGCAGTTGAATGGGATCTATGGAAACAAGTTTTCCTATCAAATTATTGGATCGTTGTATAGATTTTCTCTATTATGGGACGGATTGACCGCCTGGAAAGGCGAGTGCTACAGTTAGTTCAGCCATAAACCGCACTTAACCTGTAGGATTTATGAGTTTAATAAAAAACCATTGGAGGAACCTGTTTTGAAAAAAATATCCGTTATCGCTTTAGCACTTGTCTTCACGCTTGCGGCATCCGCCTGCTCCAGCGAATCCAGCCCTGCTTCATCAAGCGGTGCGCAAAAAATTGTGATCGGCACCGGCAACGACTTTGAGCAAATTGCTTTCCTGGATGACAAAAACAATTTGACCGGCTTCGACGTCGAGCTTTTGCGCGAAATCGACAAGCGTCTGGACGACTATGAGTTTGAATTCCAAACGATGGATTTCTCCAACATTCTGCTCAGCCTGGAGACGAAGAAGGTCGATCTGGCCGCCCATCTCTTCGAGAAGAATCCGGAGCGCGTCGAGAAGTTTCTATTTAATGAAGAGCCTTATGCTTATTGGAGAAACAAAATCATTATCGCTTCAGACAACAACGACTCCGTTCAGACTCTGGACGATCTGGTAGGGAAGAAGGTGCTTGTCGGGCCTACCAGCGCACAAGCTCAAATTCTGGAGAACTACAATAAGGAACATAAGGAAGGTATTCATATCGTCTATCAGCAAAACGACGCCAATGACGATGTCATTCAAATTACTTCCGGCCGCGTCTACGCGACGCTCGGCGCAGATTTCTTGCTCCCGATCAAGGACCCGCAGGGCAAGCTGAAGACGGTAGGCGAATCGCTGAACGAAGGAAACATACAGTACGTCTTCCGCAAGGATGATCCAGATTCCAAGAAGCTTGCCGATGCGGTAGACGCTGCAGTCAAAGAGCTGAAAGCGGATGGCACGCTCAAGAAGATAAGCGAGGAATGGCTTGGCCAGGACTTCTCCAAATAATGCGCCAGGCAGCCCGTTAGCCGGGCTGCCGAAAGTGGGGTGAGGACGATAGATGGGGCAACATCCATTTGATATCTCCTATGTATTCGAATATTTCGTCAGACTGCTGCCGTCCCTGCGCATTACGCTTTATATCGTAGTTAGCTCGATCCTTCTCGGCTTGATTGTCGGTCTGCTCGTCGCGCTGCCGCAGTTGTACCGTGTGCCGGTGCTGCAGCGATTGGCGCGTATCTACATTTCTTTTTTCCGGGGAACACCGATTCTGATCCAGCTGTTTCTATTCTATTACGGCATGCCAGAGCTGCTGAAGCTGATCCATATCGATGTCAGCAAGACGCCAACCTTGTTTTTTGTCATTCTGACGTACTCGCTTCATAGCGGGGCGTATATCTCAGAGGTCATTCGCGGGGCTGTCACAGCGGTCGACAGGGGGCAAGTCGAGGCAGCGTATGCAATGGGGATGAATGGCTATCAGGCTTTTGTCCGTATTGTTATCCCGCAAGCGCTGGCGATTTCGATACCGGTATTCTCCAATGTCGTACTCGGCAATCTGAAGGATACGTCACTGGCTTTCTCTTTAGGCATACTCGAAATTACGGGAAAGGCGCAGACGATCGGCACGCTGTCGCAGCGCTTCGCCGAAATCTATCTGTCGCTCGCGCTTCTGTACTTTATCATCTGCGTAGTGCTGGAGCGATTGTTCTTCCGGCTGGAGAGAAGGCTTCTGCGTCATGAGCACTCCGCAGAAGCAGAGCAACGGCTGCGTCGCATAGAAGGTTCTTTCTTCGGCAGGGTGACCAATGCGGCGAAGCTACGCAATAAGGAGGCCAGACTATGAAACTCGATCCTTCCTTCATCTGGACGGCATTTACGCTGTTATTGTCCGCAATCCCGACAACGCTAATTATTACGGCAGTAGCCATGGGCTGCGGGACGATCATCGGCACAACGGTCGCTTTGATCCGAATCTACCGTGTGCCTGTGCTGCATCAGCTGGCTGCCGCATACGTGACGTTCATTCGCGGAACGCCGATGCTGACGCATCTGCTGCTTATTTACTTCGGTTTGCCGTATCTCATCGATGGGCTAGCCATTCAGCTTGGATGGTCGTTCCGCTCCGTGTCCATTCCGATGATCGGCTTCGCCTACATCTCGTTTTCGATTACAGCAGGCGCATATTTGTCGGAGGTCATTCGCTCCGGGCTGCTTGCCGTGAATAAGGGGCAGCTGGAAGCGGCGTATTCCCTCGGCATGACGACCAGACAAGCGATGAAAAGAATCGTATTCCCCCAAGCCTTCGCGATCCTGCTGCCCAGCCTGTCCAACAGCACGATCAATATGCTGCATGGCACGACGCTCGCCTTCACCATATCGGTGGTCGACATTAACGCCAAATCGCAAATTATCGCTTCGTCGAACTGGAAGTTCTTCGAAGCTTACATTGCAGCAGCAATCATTTATTGGGGGCTTACGATCTTGATCGAACGAATTACCGCTACCATTGAAAAACGAATCAATCTCTATAACCGGGGTGGAGTTGCATGATCAGGCTGAAGCAAATCAAAAAGTCTTTCGGGCGCCAACATGTGCTAAAGGGGATCGATGTAAGTGTAGAAAAGGGTCAAGTCGTTGCTATATTGGGGCCAAGCGGATCTGGCAAAACAACGCTGCTTCGCTGCATCAACTTCCTGGAGCGGCCAAGCGACGGAGAGATCGAGATAGACGGAATCTCCGTGCAGTGCAAGCGGCCCAGCAAGACAGATATTCATACGCTACGCAAGCAATCCGCAATGGTGTTCCAGCAATATAATCTGTTCCGTCATAAAACAGCTCTGGAGAATGTGATGGAGGGACTTGTCGTCGTGCAGAAGGTTCCGAAGGAGGAAGCGCGCGAACGCAGCATAGCTCTCTTGAAAAAGGTTGGCCTGGAGAACAAGCTGGACGCTTACCCCAGCCAGCTATCAGGCGGACAACAGCAGCGGGTCGGCATCGCGCGGGCGCTGGCGCTGAATCCGAAGGTCATTCTGCTGGATGAGCCGACGTCATCGCTTGATCCGGAGCTTGTCGGCGAGGTGCTGTCGGTCATCCGCAAGATTGCCAAGGAAGGCATCACGATGATTATTGTGACGCATGAGATGGCGTTCGCCCAGGATGTGGCCAGCCACATCATCTTCATGGATGACGGCCTGGTTGTGGAGGAAGGGACTCCGGCCGAGATTTTCAATTCCCCGAAGGAGGAGCGGACGCGGCAATTTCTGAAACGGTATACGCCTGACGGTGTCTATTCCATCTAGGAGGAGGGGATGTATATGACGATCACGCTCGGAATTTTGGATCAAAGCATTGCGTATGCCGGCCAGTCGCCAGCCGAGGCGCTTGCGAACACCGTGAAGCTGGCTCAGCTGGCAGAGGCGCTCGGCTACGAGCGCTTCTGGGTGTCGGAGCATCATGATTCGGCTCAGCTCGCGGGTTCCTCGCCGGAAGTACTGATCGGCTACTTGCTTGCAAGCACGGAGCGGATTCGAATCGGCTCCGGCGGTGTGATGCTTCAGCATTACAGCCCATATAAGGTTGCGGAAAATTTCAATGTACTGGCTTCGCTTGCGCCTGGACGCGTAGAGCTGGGCATCGGACGCGCGCCGGGCGGATTACCGCGTTCGACCAAAGCGCTGCAGTGGAACGATGACGCACGATCATTAAGCGATAAGCTCGCCGAAGTAGAGACGTATATGAGCGGGCCTGCGCCGGACGGCCATCCTCTTGAGGGCTTGAAGGCAAGCCCGATCCCGGAGCAGCCGGCGGACATCTATATACTGGGCACAAGCATCGCCAGCGCGGAACTAGCCGCCGAACGCGGATTGCCTTATGTATTTGCCTTGTTCATCAACAACGATCCCTCCGCCGCCAAGCAGGCATTCGATATATACCGCAGCCGCTTTGCTAGTACGGCAGGTTCAACGCCTCGCTCCATTCTCGCGTTATCTGTCATTGCCGCGGATTCCGACGAGGAAGCTGCGGAGCTGGCGGGCGAGCTGAAGAGTGTCCGGGTGACGCTGACCAGCGGCAAGACGGTAAACGTCAGCACTGAGGAACAGGCACAAGAGTTCGCGCGTCAAGCGGGCGAGTCCTATACGACAGAGGTTCGCGCAGCCCATATTACGAAAGGGACTAAGGAGTCCGTGCGCAGCCGAATCCTGGAATTAGGCCGCCTGTATGGGGTTGAGGAATTTATCATCACAACGGCTGTCGGTGAGTTTGATCAGCGTGTCCGTTCATTCACGCTGCTCAAGGAAGCATTGGCAGAGCAGGTTGTCTAATATCAACGGACACAGCATAAGGAGGCATACAACGTGAGCACATCTGCTGCACAATCCATTCAGAAACAACTTGTCGTGATCAGGCGGCATCTTCATGCTCATCCGGAGCTGTCGCACGAGGAAGTGGAGACAACAGCATATATACGCGAGCAGTTGCAAGAGGCAGGCATTCGCATTGCGGCATTCCCGCTGCGAACCGGCATTGTCGCTGAGGTAGGAGGGCGTAAGGAAGGACCTCTCATCGCCATTCGCGCAGATATCGACGCGCTTCCCATTCATGAGGAGACCGGCCTGCCATTCGCGTCCCAAGTTGCCGGTCGCATGCATGCATGCGGTCATGACTTTCATACAGCAGCCGTGCTGGGGACGGCTTTCTTGCTGAAAGAGCGTGAAGAGACGCTGCCCGGAACGGTTCGCTTCCTGTTCCAGCCGGCGGAAGAGAAGGCGAGGGGCGCGCTTGAAGTGATCGCCAGCGGCGCGCTTGAAGGCGTGCAAGCCATCTTCGGCTTGCATAACAAACCAGACCTGCCGGTTGGAACGATTGGCATTAAGGAAGGGCCAATAATGGCTGCCGCTGACGGCTTTGTGGTGGAAGTAGAGGGACGGGGGAGCCATGCAGCCGTACCGGAAGCATCGGTAGATCCTCTCGTCATCTCCGCTCATATCATTACCGCCTTGCAAACGATCGTGAGCCGCAATGTCGGAGCACTGGAGAGCGCCGTCGTCAGCGTCACCCGGCTGAACAGCGGGACGGCTTGGAATGTCATTCCTGACAAGGCGCTGTTCGACGGCACGCTTCGAACGTTCGACGAGAACGTGCGCACAGCCGTCCGCGAGCGCTTCGAGCGAATTGCAACAAGTGTGGCCCAAGCATTCGGCGGAGCGGCAAACATCCGCTGGCTTGAAGGACCGCCGGCCGTAGTGAATGACGGAGCATGGGCGGAAGCGGCTCGATCTGCTGCGGGGGCTGTCGGACTGACGCCCATTACCCCATTGCCGTCTCCTGCGGGGGAAGATTTTGCATTTTATTTGAGAGAAGTACCCGGATTGTTCGCTTTTCTCGGAACAGAAGGCCCGCAAGAATGGCATCATCCCGCGTTCGATGTCGACGAGAAGGCATTGCCGCTGGGAGCCGCTTTTTTTGCAAAGCTTGCCGAAGACGCCTTGAACCGGTTAACACATACCGCCCAATCCAGTACGAAAGGGAAGATACCGCAATGAGTCAATTGCCAGTCGATATCGAAGCTTATCTGCATACGCATGAGCAGCTAAGCAAAGCCATCGGAGGATTAGCAGAAGAACAATTAAAGTGGAAGGCAGCTCCGGAGTCTTGGAGCGTCACGGAAGTGATTGCCCATCTTGTTGATCATAGCATTGTCATTGCCTTCCGGCTCCGGGAGATCCTATCCGATTCCACAGTACGCTTGCCCGCCTTCAGCCAAGACGCCTGGGTTGCCGGGCAACGGGCGAACGACGGGAATGTTCATGAGTCCCTAAAGCTGTTCCAGTCGCTGCTGGAATACAACAGCGGGATCTTCAATCGGTTAACGCCGGAGGATTGGGAGAAGACCGGGGTGAACGCCAAGGGGGATACCGTTGCGCTGCCTTTGATTGTGAAGTCCTTCATCGCCCATGTCCAGAATCATCTGGGACAATTGGAGAGAATCAAGAGCGCTCTAGCAGCTGAGACCACGAAGTAAGGACAGGTTTGTTCCCGATTTCAGGAACAAGCGTCTCCACCATACCAGGAAAGGCAGGTGAGTGTCATGAGCCGTATTGTCATACGAGAAGCGGAGAAGACCGATGCGGAAGGGATTCAATCCATTATTCTGAATGCTTATAACCAGTATGAGCAGCATCTGCCGCAAGACCGCTGGGAGCAATATCAGGAGGATATGAAGAATGCAGTTCATAATGAGAAAGTGAAAGCGAGAATAGTAGCCGAGCTTGACGGAGAGCTTGTGGGCAGCGTATTCCTGTATGATTCATCCGAAGCGGCCTATGGGCTGCCGGAGCTCGGCATTCATTCACCGATTATGCGCCTGCTGGCCGTCACGACAGGAGCGCGCGGTCACGGCGTAGCCACGTCTTTAATACGCGCCAGTGTTAACCGATCGCTGCAATGGGGGGCCGAGACGCTGCATCTGCATACCAATGACATGATGAGTTCAGCCATTAAGCTCTATGAGCGGCTAGGCTTTGAGCGAGCATACGAGAAGGACATCATTAAAGGAGATTCCGTAGTAAAAAGCTATCGGCTTCTCTTAAGGAGTGAATATTCATGGGTAACCGCAAGCTACTGAAGCTGGGCGCGCTGATTCACGGCGTTGGCGGAAATATTACGGCATGGCGGCATCCCGATGTGCCAGTGGATGCCAGCGTCAGCTTCCCGTTCTACAAGCAGCAAGCTCTGACGGCGGAAGCCGGGAAGTTCGATCTTCTGTTTATTGCCGACGGCCTGTATATTAACGAACAGTCGATTCCGCATTTTCTGAACCGGTTTGAGCCGATTACGATTTTATCCGCACTGGCAGCTGCGACTACCAATATCGGACTGGTCGGCACGCTGTCCAGCTCTTACAGCGAGCCGTTCACCGTTGCCCGCCAGTTCGGCTCCATCGACCATATTAGCGGCGGACGCGCTGGTTGGAACGTAGTCACTTCTCCACTGGAAGGTTCCGCGCGCAACTATAGTAAAGCGGAGCATCCGTCCCATGATGAACGTTATCAGATAGCCGAGGAGTATCTGGAGGTCGTCCGCGGCCTGTGGGACTCTTGGGAGGATGATGCCTTTGTCCGTGATAAGGAAAGCGGCGTCTTCTTCACTCCCGATAAGCTGCACCGCTTGAATCATAAAGGAAAGTATTTCTCCGTGGAAGGACCGCTTAACCTCGCTCGTTCCAGGCAGGGCCACCCTGTCGTCTTTCAGGCCGGTTCCTCCGAAAGCGGCAAGCAGCTCGCCGCCAAGAGCGCAGACGCCGTCTTTACCGGACATGATACGATTGAAGAAGCGAAGGCCTTCTACAAGGAAGTGAAAGACCGGACCGTCCAAGCTGGACGCTCGCGGGACGATATTGTCATTCTGCCGGGCATTGGCCCAATCATCGGACGCACTCAGGAGGAGGCGGACCGCAAGTATGAGGAGCTGGCCAGCCTTGTCAGCATCGACAAAGCGCTGGACTACCTAGGCCGGTTCTTCGATCATCACGACTTCAGGCAATACCCGCTGGACGAACCGTTCCCGGAGCTGGGAGAAATCGGAGCGAACAGCTTCCGAAGCGGTACGGACAAGATCAAGCGGTATGCGAAGGAGTATGGTCTGACGCTCCGCCAGGCAGCACTTCGTTCTGCAACGCCGCGAACGCCGTTCATCGGCACGCCGGAAGCGATTGCGGGCCTGATTCAGCAATGGTATGAGGAGGAAGCGGCTGACGGATTTATCATCTCGCCGCCGCTGCCGGGATTCTTGAAGGATTTCGTCGACCTTGTCGTACCGATTCTGCAGGAGAGAGGACTCTACCGCACCGAATACGAATCCGACACGCTGCGCGGCAATCTGGGTCTGCGCGTCCCGGCCAACCGTTATACGGCAGCCGTTCAACTGAATACGTAGCACTTAACAGTCGCTCATCACCGATCCCGTTCACACGAACGCCGGACCGGGGTTAGCGGCTTTTTTACTGCAACATAGAGCCAATCTTCTTAATCAAATGAAGGAAAACTTTTCTATTCATAGATAGATTTATTCTATTATCCAAACCCTGTCCGCTGCGGTATGCTGAATACAGATAAAGTTAATTAATCTCATAGGAATTATAAGGATTAGTAAATATGCGAATCCCCTTAAGAAAGCAGGTGAATCGACATGGGGGAACTGTTAAGGGTGGAGCAGCTGCAAATTGCGTTCCGCAACGATCAAGGGGAAACCGTCTCGGTAGAGGACGTCAGCTTCACGATCCGGCATGGCGAGACGATGGCGATTGTCGGCGAGTCCGGTTGCGGGAAGAGTGTAACCTCATTAGCCATAATGGGGCTGCTGGGATCAAGTGGCTCCGTTGCAAGAGGCAGCATTCGCTTTCTGGATAAGAACTTGACCGCGGCAACGGAGCAGCAGCTTCGCAAGCTGAGAGGCAGCCAAATCTCTATGATCTTTCAGGAGCCAATGACCTCGCTGAACCCCGTGATGACGATCGGCCGGCAGATCGAGGAAGCAATCAGGCTGCATCAGGGCAGCTCACGCAAGGAAGCCAGGCGACTGGCAATCGACATGCTGCGCAAAGTCGGCATTCCGCGGCCGGAATTCATCGCAAAGGCCTATCCGCATGTGCTCTCCGGCGGCATGCGGCAGAGGGTCATGATCGCTATTGCACTCATCTGTCAGCCTAAGCTGCTTATCGCCGACGAGCCGACTACGGCGCTTGATGTCACTATTCAAGCGCAAATCATTGAACTGATGAAGTCGCTTCAGGCCGAGAACGACACAGCTATTCTGCTGGTCACGCATGATCTCGGAGTCGTTGCCGCAATGGCCGACCAAGTTGCCGTTATGTATGCCGGGCAAATTGTGGAAAGGGCGGATGTCTACACGCTGTTCCGGTCGCCCCGGCATCCCTATACGCAAGGCCTGCTGAACTCCATTCCCCGGCTGGATACGAATGACAGAGGGCGAGCACCCGCTATACCGGGGCACGTTCCCTCGCTTCATGAAATGCCGGCAGGCTGCCGATTTCATCCGCGATGCCCTTATGCGGATTCGAGATGCAGGGAACAGCAGCCCGAGCTCAGTCTGACAAGCGAAGATCATCATGTGAGGTGTTGGCTGACTGTCGCTTCCGAGCCAGATGAAGCCAAGGCACCTGCAAGGCAGAAGGTGGCCCTATGACCGAAGCGGTATCCATTCTTCATGATGAGCCGGCTGTCGAGCGCAAGCCGCTCATGCAGATTGAGCGGGTAAGCACGCATTACCCTATACGCGGTTCCTTAATCACAAGACGGAAGGGTGCGGTCAAAGCAGTGGACGATGTCAGCCTGACGTTGTACGAAGGAGAAACGGTCGGGCTAGTTGGGGAATCCGGCTGCGGCAAGTCGACGCTGGGGCGCACGATCCTTCGGCTGGAGCAGCCAAATAGCGGACGAATCCGGTTCGAAGGCAACGACATTACGAACGCCTCGACTAAGCAGCTTATTCCCGCAAGGATGCGCATGCAGATGATCTTCCAGGACCCGTACGCTTCACTCAATCCCAGAATGCGCATTATCGACACGCTGTCCGAGCCGCTTCTTGTCCATCGGCTAATAAGCCGGTACGAAGTGCGGCGAGAGGTCAACAAGCTGCTGGAGCTGGTCGGACTGCCGGGTTCGGCCGGCAATCGGTATCCCCATGAATTCTCGGGCGGACAACGGCAAAGAATCGGCATTGCCCGGGCATTATCGTTCAGGCCGAAGCTGCTCGTATGCGACGAGCCGGTATCCGCGCTGGATGTGTCGATCCAAGCGCAAATTCTGAACCTGCTGCAGGATTTGCAGGAAGAGCTTAAACTCACGTACTTGTTCATCGCACACGGTATTGGTGCGGTGAAGCAGATCAGCACGCGCGTCGCTGTCATGTATTTGGGGAAAATCGTAGAGCTTGCCGATACAGAAGAGCTGTTCCGTCATCCGCGACATCCCTATACCCGGCTATTGCTTGACGCTTATCCGCCTCCCGATCCGTCATTCAGGCGGAAGGGTGCCCGCGTAATCCTTCATGGCGACGTGCCAAGCCCGGCCAATCCGCCGGCAGGGTGCCGGTTCCATACCCGCTGCCCATACGCCGAGCAGCGATGTCGGATCGACCCGCCCCAGTTGACCGATCAGCGGCATGCCGTAGCATGCCATTACCCGCTAGCTTGAAGCTCATGCAGAAAGGAGGCTTACAGTGGGTCCTTACTTGGTTCGACGCTTGCTTATCGCCGTTCCTGTCTTTTGGGGCATCACGGTGCTCAGCTTCCTCATTATGAATATGGCGCCGGGCAATCCCGTGGACATGTTTATAAATCCGAATGTTCCGCCTGAGATGCGAGAGCTGAGGAAGGAGCTGCTGGGCTTAAACGATCCGGTCTATCTACAGTATTTGAAGTGGCTGGGCGGATTGCTGAAGGGAGAGCTGGGTTATTCGTTCAGCACATACGCGCCCGTCACTCAATTAATCGGAGAACGTATCGGCCCGACGCTGCTGCTGGCGTCATCTTCGCTGGCCATCGGCCTGCTCATCGCCATACCGGTCGGGATTCTGAGCGCGGTCAAGCAAAATTCAAAGCTGGATTATATGTTGACAGGGCTATCGTTTCTCGGCACGTCCATACCGCCATTCTTCCTTGGGCTTGGCCTTATCTATCTGCTTGGCATTGAACTGAAGTGGCTGCCTACGGGCGGAATGAAGACGCTTGGCGGTGACGGGGGCATCGGGGATATCGCCGTTCATCTGATTATGCCTGTGTTGGTGCTCGGGATTACGATAGCGGGCAAAAAGGTTCGTTATGTGCGCGCAAGCATGCTGGATGTGCTCCAGCAGGATTACTTGCGGACCGCCCGGGCCAAAGGCTTAAGCGAATGGGCCGTTACGAACCGGCATGCGCTGCGCAACGCGCTTATCCCGATCCTAGCTGTCATCGGAGCCGAAATCCCGCTGCTGCTGGGAGGAAGCATCATTATCGAGCAAGTGTTCCAATGGCCCGGAATCGGACAGCTCACCATGGAAGCGATCCTGTCGCGGGATTATCCGACGCTGATGGGCCTTAATCTCGTAGCTGCTTGCGTCGTGCTCCTGACCAATCTGATCATGGACGTCTTGTATGCGGCAGCCGATCCGCGGATTGAATTTAACTAAAGAGGAGGGCAGACGATGAATGCGACGGAACTTGCATGGAGCAAGGATGCCCTGGACTCGAAGAAAGGGAACGATAGCGATCCGATATCGCCACATTACGAAAGCTACGCCGGGCAAGTGAGGCGGAGGTTCATGCGCCATAAGCTCGCCGTGTGGGGGCTTGGCACGACCTTGCTGCTGCTCGCTGCCGGATTATTGGCGCCATGGCTTGCGCCCTATCAGCCGAACGAAATTACCGATTCCTTCTCGGCTAGTCCGTCTGCGGGCTATCTGCTAGGCACTGATCAGGTGGGACGCGATGTGCTGAGCCGATTGCTCTACGGAATGAGAGTATCCTTGCTGATCGGCTTCACCACGGTCGCGATATACGTAACGTTCGGCACGTTCATCGGCATGATCGCTGGATATTACGGCAAGTGGGTTGATATGCTGCTCATGCGCATTACCGATATTTTCTTAAGCTTTCCTTACATGCTGGTCGTGCTCGTCATTGTCAGCGTGATGGGCGCAAGCCTGTGGACCATTATTATTGTGCTTGCTCTGTTCAAGTGGCCCGCGATTGCCATGCTTGTCCGAGGCATTGTCTTGTCGCTCAAGAAAGCGGATTATGTCCGGGCAGGCGTCGCTTTGGGATACCGCACGCCGCGCATTCTACTGCGCCATATCTTGCCTGGCGCAGCGGGCGCCATTATCGTCAACGCGACGTTCGGCGTCGCCAGCACCATCCTGAGCGAAGCCGGACTTAGCTTCCTCGGCATGGGAGTGAAGTCTCCGCAAGCAAGCCTTGGCAATATGCTGCATGACGCCCAGTCGCTCACGGTGCTCACAGAGCAGCAATGGCTGTGGCTTCCGGCAGGCTTTGTTATCCTGCTTACGGTGCTTGCCTTTAATTTTGTCGGCGACGGCTTGAGGGACGCGCTGGACGGCAGGCAATCGTAACGAAGCTTTAACATAGCTTGTACCATTACCGACGGAATACCGGATTGCATCACAAAAGATCATACTCATGAAACACAGACAAGGGGAGAGACAACATGTTGAAAAGAAGATTCAGAACAAGAAAATCAATGATTTTGATGGCCGCCATATTCGCACTGCTGCTGTCGGCTTGCAGCAAGCCGGAAACTCCGGAGGCTAGTTCATCGGTCAATACAGCCGGAGAGAAAACCGCTGATCAACCCCAAGAAACACCTGACGCAACGAATGCAGCTCCAAAAACGTTAACGATCGGCATCGTCAACGCGCCGGTCACGCTGAACCAGATTAATACGCAAGGCAGCTCTGCGTCGCTTGCTCCGATCAATCTGCTGAACGATGCGCTGCTCGATGTGACGGATGAAGCCGAGTTTATTCCGAAGCTGGCGGATTCCATTGAGACGCAGGACAAACAAACGTACCACATCAAGCTGAAAGCGGGCGCGAAGTGGAACGATGGAACGCCTTTTACGACTGCGGATGTCGCATTCACTTTGAAATCTGCGCTGCACCCGAAGGTTGATACCTCGTTCCAGCTAAACTTCATTGAAGGCTTGAACGATGCAGGCAAGCTTGATGAAGGCGTCACCGACATTGCGGGTCTCACGGTGATCGATGCGACGACTTTCGAAATTAAAACGAAGAGGCCTATTGATCCGCTCGTATTCAACGAACGGTTTGGCGTGAAGGTCAATTTCTTGCCCGAGCATATTCTGAAGGACGTCAACCCGGAGCAGCTTGCCACCCATGAGTACTTCCAGAAGCCGACGGTGACGATCGGGCCATACAAATTCGCCAGCTATGTGCAAGGCCAGCATGTCGAGGTGAAGAAGAATGAAAATTATTATCTCGATGTGCCGAAGATCGAAACAATCTTCATCAAAGTGCTTCCGGCCGCGAACCTCGTTGCGCAGCTGCAGACCGGAGAGATCCAGTTGAACTCCCTGCCGGTCGGGCTTGTCCCGATTACGGATTACGATAAAGTAACCGGCTTCGACAATGTGAATGTCACATCAGCACCAGCCTCCGAGCCCGCCGAGCTGTTCTTCAATATCGAGAAGCTCCCGGATAAGAAAGTCAGACAGGCGATTGCCCATGCGCTTAATCGTCCTCAGATTGTTGAGAAGCTGCTGAAAGGGCAGGCCGAAATTATTGACGGCGGCATTCCGAGCAAGCATCCCTACTTCAACGCGAAGATCAAAAACTATGATTACGACCCGGAGAAATCCAAGCAGCTTCTGAAAGAAGCCAATTGGGATACAAATCAAAAACTCACATTTCTCATTCCGGTCGGCAACAAAGTACGAGAGCAAGCAGCTGACATTCTGGTTCAAAATTTGGAGGCCGTCGGCTTGAAGATTGACGTGCAGAAATTCGATTTCCCTACGCTCATCGACAAGGTTGAGAAGGGCGAGCACCATATTACGATATTCACAAGGGACTACTATATCGAACCTAGCCTATACTTCACGACCTACAAGAGCGATGATCCCGAAAGCGTCATCCGGTACAGCAATCCGCTCGTGGATGAGCTGATCCAGAAGGGCGAAAGGGAAATTGACGAAGCGAAGCGCCACGAAATCTACAACCAATTGCAGGAAGTGCTTCACGAGGACGTGCCGACGCTGGCGGTTTATTCCGAGAAGCGGCTTCAGGTCGTGTCCAAGGATGTGCTGGTCGGCAAGCCGCTTAATCTGGGCACGTTCAACAATGTCAATCAGTGGGATATCGCTGTGAAGTAGCTATCATCATGAATCATAGATTTTAGGCAAGCCATTGCTGCGCATGCGCGTCAGCCTCCCAAGCCCGCGCATGCGCTTCAACCTACGATTGTAGAGGATATTTCCTTTATAATAAATCGCTTTAACCCATCCTATAGGAGGTGCAAGAAACATGGCAAATTTGAATTGTTTGGTATGCAGGTCGGATATTGAGGTGGAGGAGCAAGCTTCTACAGGCGAGATTGTGGAATGCGCTTCTTGCGGACAAGAACATGAAGTGCAAGTCGAGTCCCATCTGGTCTCGATCGCCCTGGCTCCGGAAATTGAAGAAACCTGGGGGGAGTAATCAACCACTATGACACCAACACATGCAGTGCTTTTATGCGTGACGAAGCTCAGGGAAGAGGAACAGCGAATTGCCGGCTATCTAGGCGAGCTGGGCGTGCGCGTTCATGTCAATCTGGATTCAATGGAGCTGCCCCTTGGCACAGGAGAAGAATCCTCCTTCGCCATCGCCCTGATACGGTGCCTGTCACAGAGGAGCGCACTGCATCGGTCGCGGCTGCTGGAATTATCGGGCCTGCCTACTTTAAATTCGGTTGAGGCCATTACGATCTGCACGAATAAAATCCATCAGGCGATTGTATTCGAGAAGCACGGCGTTCCGCAGCCAAGGTTCAAAGTCCTATTTACGCCCGCCAAGCTTTATGACGCGCTGAATGAATTTGACGGCCTGTATGTGATTAAGCCGGCGACGTCGTCATGGGGGAGGGGGATTGCAAGAATAACGGGAAAAGAATGTTTGGACGGCTGGATGGCGGCCAGAGAATCAGTAGACCCCAGCCACCAATCGTTCCCGGTACTGCTACAGGAGTATGTCGAGAAAGGGGATTATGACATACGGGTCGTCATCGTCGGCCGCAAGCCGATTGCAGCGTTCCGGCGGGTATCCGCGGAGAATTGGAAGACCAATACTCATCTAGGCGCAGAGATTGAGCCCATCGAGATTAACGACGAGATTGCCTCTATTAGCAGCAAGCTAATTGAGGTGCTGGGAGAGGGCATATACGGCGCAGATTTGTTTTTCGATTATAAAAACCTGCGTTATGTCGTATGCGAAGTGAATCAGAATCCGGAATTCGCCAAGTCATGGAAGGTGCATGGGGTAGATGTCGCTTATCATATCGCCCAATACGTAAAGGAAACGATTGATCAACAAGTCCATAGCCATCAGCCCGCTAACGTTACGATTCATACCTGATAGAGAGAGGAGCTAGATTCATGGGAGAGACGCTGACAAAACCAAAATCGGTCATTCAGAAGGAGCATTACTTCTCATTATCGTTTGTTCTATCGCGCGTACTGAATTCAGGCGTCATTATGAGTATCGAAAAAAACGATCAAGAGCTTAAAGGGCTGGAGAAAAGCATAGCCAAGCTGACTCAGACCCGCTATGTTTCCTTATTCAATACGTATACAGGCGCGCTGCACGGTGCGCTTTGGGGCCAGGACCTCGTCCACGGCTCTTCTGCCAGGCTGGCTCATCCAAGCGAGCAAGAGCGCAATTTCCTTCAATGGCTCGGCATAAACCTTGTACATGACACTCAGGTTCCGATCGCCTATGCAACCGTGGAGGTGAGCTGGGACAATCTGGAGCAGCTGGAGTCCGCGGTCAAGCAAGCGCGCGCTGCAGCCCCCGTGCTGGTGCTGGACTTTACGGCGTTGGGCTTCGGTCCGGCCGCCGCAATCGCCGCCTCCGACGAGCTGGTATGGAAGAAAGCGGAGCGGCTGAAAATATTCGGCGCCTTCGACTTGCAGACGATGTGGACCCAGGAAGAGAGCGAGCCAGAGCTGCAGCCGGCGGTTCAGTTCAATTACCGGCTTAGTCCGCTCGTAGCCGCATGCGTGAAGCTGACGCTGCTAAGGAGGAACAACGCCTCATGAAGACCGACTTCATACGCAAGCCGCTGGCTCTGCCGAAGGAAGAATGGGTGAGCGATCCCCTCGCTTTCCTTGGCGGGCCGTCTATTATACCGGAGGATGTCCGGAAGACTAATTTCCCGATCATTGCAAAGGAAGACCTGATCCAAATGTTCGTCTCAATTCAGCAGGACGGCGAGCAAGTCGTCGAGGAGTTCCAAGAGGCTTACCGGAAGTATGTCGGCGCCAACTACGCCATAGCGACTGCCAGCGGCACGTCCAGCCTGCATCTCGCGCTCGCGGGTGTTGGGGTGCAGCCCGGTGATGAAGTCATCGTCCCGGCCTTCACCTTCATTGCTACCGCGCAGGCGGTCGTCGCGGCCAAGGCCATTCCGATCTTCGTCGATATTGATCCCGTTACGTATTGCCTCGATCCGTCGAAGGTCGAGCGCGCCATTACGAGCAAGACAAAAGTGATTATGCCTGTGCATGTGCACGGATTACCGGCAGACCTGCATGCGCTGCGAATCATAGCCGATCGCTATTCGCTCCGGCTTGTCGAGGATGCGTCCCATGCGCATTCGGCATCCCTTAACGGTCAGTTGGCAGGGTCCATCGGGGACGGTGCGGGACAAAGCTTAATGGCGGACAAAAACTTCCCCGTTGGGGGTGAAGGCGGCATTTCCTTTTTCCGAGAGAAGGCGGATTATGAGCGGGCGCTAAGCTTCCTCCGCTCTTCGGGCATCGATTACCGCATGTCTTGGATTGCCGCTGCATTCGGCCTTAGCCAGCTGGATCGGCTGCCGTATTATGACGCCATTCGTGCGCGCAACGCCGCGTATTTGACGAAGGAGCTGGAAGGTACGAAGCTGTTCAGCGGCCCTTTCGTACCGGAGGGGTACAATCACAGCTACAATATGTATCGCGTGAAGCTGTCTCCTGAGCGGCTCGGGCTGGACGATCTGGAGGACTACCGGGTAAAGGATGCGGTGCAGCAGCTCATTAACCAGGAAGGCGTATATGCGAGAGAGTGGCAGAATGTGCCGATTCCGGGACATCTGCCATTCAAGAACCGCAAGGGCTTCGGCAACGGCTATCCATTCTCATTGTCGGACCGTCAGGATTTCGGGTATGAGCTTCACCATTTCCCTGAGACGCTGAAGATGCTGCGCAATACGCTTACGATATGCCGTGAGCTGCGTACGCCGATTGAATACGAACGAATCCAGGCCTATGCGCTTGCGTTCAAAAAAATCGACGCCAATCCGGAGGCCATCAGGGAACTGGCCGCGCGAAGCAGCGATTTGACCGTGCTGTACGAAAGGGACGCACGGCTGGGATGACGGAAACAACTTACGGACAAAAACGGGTAGCCATCCTCGGCGGAAGCGGGTTCACCGGCGCAGAGCTATATCGGCTGCTCGGCAGACATCCCGAATTCGAGGTCGCCTTCGTCTCATCGGAGTCGAAGGCCGGCTTCCCCGTGGACAAATACTTTATCGGCTCCATTCACAAGAAGAAGCCGAGTTCCCTGAAATTTAGCAAGGCAAGCGATCTGGACGGACATTATGACGCCATCTTCTCCTGTCTGCCTACAGGGCAATTGCCCAAGATCGCCCAGCGTGTCGCCCAGCATACCGATTACATCTTCAACGTCAGCGGCGATTACCGGCTGTCTGATGCCGATCTGCTGCAAAAGTATTATCCGGAGACGCTTCAGCATGAGTTGGACGGAAGCGCTCATTACTTTATTCCCGAATTCAGCGAAATCGACCGTTCAGCCAAAGTCGTTAATCTCCCAGGGTGCATGGCGGTAGCGACCATCTACACACTGTATCCGCTCGTTGCCGCTGGGCTGATCGAGCCGCGCGTTATTACTGACGCCAAGACCGGCTCCAGCGGCGGGGGGAAGTCGACGACCGAGCATCATGCGGAGCGCTCCCAAAACTTCCGTGTACACAAGCTGCACGGCCACCGGCACCGTCCGGAGATCGAGCATGCACTGTCTCTTCAGTTGAAGCAGACCGTCGACTTGCAGTTTTCCGTCTTTAGCCTGGATTTGCCGCGAGGCATCATGGCGACGTCTTACTCCTATCTGAAGGAGGAGGTAACGGCAGCTGATGTGAAAAAAGCGTTTTTCAGCGCTTACGCCGGCAAGCCATTCTTGCATTACTTCAGCTCCGGCAACGGTGCGCCTATGATTAAAACCGTCGTTGGCACGAACATCGCCGAGGTCGGCGCTTATGTCGACGGACGCAGCTGCGTCTCGATTGCTACAATTGATAATTTGCTTAAGGGTGCGGCAGGGCAAGCTGTGCAAGCGGCTAACCTGTACTTCGGATTTCCCGAGGAGACTGCGCTTCGGTTCGACGGAGAAGGAGCGTGGCCTTAATGGGACAAGAAAGCCTGTATGTCATTAAGCTCGGCAGCAGCACCATTGTGAATCATCCCGGTATTTTTGCCGAAATCCATGAAATCGTGAAGCGTGGTAACCGGCTGCTGCTGGTCGCCGGAGGCGCGGAGGCCATTCGCCAGAAATATGAGGCCATTGGTCGTGCGATGCCTTTCTTGACGCTGCCGTCTGGCGATGAAGCCAGATATTGCTCGCCGGAGGAAATGCCTTATATCCGTCAAGCCTATCATGAAAACATCTTGTCGGTTATTCGAGATCAGCTATCGGCGTTAGGGCTGACCGTCTATGCCCAGCTCGGCGGGGAGCAAGGACTTATTCACGGCCGAAAAGCAAAGCCGATCAAGGCGATTCGCGACGGACGAACCATTATTGTCCGCGACTCGCTGTTCGGCACTTTCACCGATAGTCTGAAGCCGTTCCTGTTGTCCGCGCTTGACGCCTTTGATGCCGTCGTATTGACACCGCCAATCTGGGACCCCGAGCTGGCTTCTTATATTAATATTGACGCAGATGTGCTGGCTGCCCATCTAGCCAATGAGCTGGGCGCCCACCATTTGCGCTTCGTCACTGGCACGCCCGGATTGCTGCGTAATATGGAAGAACCGCTCTCTACTATCCGGCATGTCTATGCTGACGACGAGGTCGACGCGGCGCAAGGCCGGATGAAGCAGAAGGTGCGCGCCGCACGAATTGCCTTAGAAGGCGGAGTCAGCGATGTCAGCATAGCTGGACCTCATACGCTGGAAGGCGGTCGTACCTGGTTCTGGCCGTTCAACCGCGATACAGCAGAACGTAATTTGCTTCATTGGACGGCAGCTATTCCTTCTGTCTCACGCGATGAGCATGAGCTTGCCCGTTTTCTGCTGGCTGAAGTGAAGCATCCGAATGTGTCGGGCGAGATTGACGGCGCGGGCAATATCGTTTTTCGGAAAGGAAATGGCCCTAATACCTTGCTCCTGCTGGGACATATCGACACGGTGCCGCATGTATGGCCGGTTCGGACCAATGCGGAAGGCGTAGGCGGAAGGGGAGTCGTAGATGCCAAGGGCAGCTTCGTCAACTTCCTGCACATGCTGGAGGATGTGGATGTGCCAGAGAATGGCTCTCTGCTTGTCATCGGAGCGGTGGAGGAGGAAATCTCTTCTTCCAAGGGGGCTTTCTTCATCCGGGACCATTATACCGCCGATGCGGTCATTATCGGTGAGCCGAGCGGGGAAGACAGTCTGACGCTGGGCTATTACGGCCTGTTCAAGCTGCGCATTGCGATTCGCCGAGCGCAAGAGCATACGGCAGCCAAGGACAGCATCAGCGTCATCGACGAGCTCTATGGCGTCGTGGCCGAAATACGCCAGCGCGTCAGCGCTATCGATCCTGAGGGGTTGTCCTCCCTGATCGATATCGAGCATCGGCAGGAGCAAGGCTACTCCACCGTAGCCGGTACGCTGAACTTTCGCATCTCTCCCGCGGCAGGAAAGAGCTATAAGGAACGCGTAGACTTGTACTTGGGTGAGGGGATCACGATAGAAGTGCTGCGCGCGACGCCGGGTTTTGCCAATCCGCGATCGGATACGCTTGTTAAGGCTTTCGTTCGCAGCTTCGCCAAGCATGGCAAGTCGATTCGCTATCTTAAGAAACGCGGCACAAGCGATATGAACACGCTCGCGACCACCTGGGAGCATGTTCCGATGGTTGCTTATGGTCCCGGCGATTCCAGTCTGGACCATACGAACGATGAATACTTGCATCATGCTGAGGCGCAAGGCGCGCGATCAATTCTGAGAGAAGCCGTGAGCGAGTGGTTCCGGCTGCGAACGGAGGTTCGAAATGGAGCAAGCGTTATCGGCACCAAGCAGGGAAGCTATTCCTGAGCTGCTGAGAAAAGCGAAAGAAGCCAGAGAGCTGATCATCGATATGGCTGCGACACCGACAGGCTGCCATATCGGCGGAAGTCTGTCCGTCATCGATCTGCTGCTCGGAGCTTATGCGAAGAGAGGCGATGACCCCGCATCGCTTGTCCTGTTAAGCAAGGGACATGCGGCCGCGGCGCTATATGCCGCGCTTTATGTGAATGGAACGATCACGGAGAACCCCGCTGCCGGATATGGACGCGCAGGCTCGCTCTTCACCGGACACCCCAATCACAAGCTGCCTGGCATTCCGTTCGCAACGGGCAGCCTTGGCCACGGGATATCGTATGGAGCAGGATGGGCGCTTGCCCAGAAGCTGAGGGGGACGGACGGTATTAGCATCGTTATCGGCGGTGACGGTGAGCTGCAGGAGGGACTATGCTGGGAGACTGCGCAAATCGTGCAAGCGCAGTCGCTTACCAATTTCATCTATGTCGTAGACTGCAACGGCGGGCAAAATGACGGTTATGTGCAGGATATCTCGCCTATGCCCAACTTGCGGGAGCGCTTCGAAGCATTCGGCTTCACCGTAAGAGAGATTAACGGCCACCGCTTCGAAGATATATTGGAGGCGCTAGAGCCAGATCCCATCCGTCCGGTCGCCGTCCTGGCCCAGACGGTGAAAGGCAAGGGCGTACCGGCCATTGAGGGCAATCCGGAAGCGCATTATGCGAAAATTCCGGAGAAACTGGCCCGAAGATGGAAGGTGAGTCTGCCATGACGCTATCAGGCCGTGACGCCTACAAGGACGAACTCTCGAAACTCGCGTATACGGATGAGAGAATCATCTGTATGGAAGCCGATCTTGGGGGCAAAAATCACCCCTTTCAAAAACAGCATCCCGAACGCTTCTACAATGTGGGTATCGCAGAGCTAGCCGGCATCGACATTGCCGCTGGTTTGGCGGAGGCGGGGTATGTGCCGTTCTTCTCGACCTTCGCCGCCTTTGCCGCGCTGCGGGCTTCCGAGAGCATCAAGCTGGCGATGGGTTATATGGGCAAAAACATAAAGGTGGTCGCAGCATACGGGGGAGTATCAGGCGGCTGGTTCGGCACGACACATCATACACTGGAGGACATTGCCGTTATCCAGTCCTTCCAAAATATCCGAATCGCTTGCCCCCATGGGGAGGAGGAAACGAGACGGGTCATTAGAGAAGCAGCCGCATCACCGGAGCCTTACTATATCCGGCTATCCCGCAACGATACGTTCGAGAGTCTCTACCGTCCGGAGGAAGCAAGCTGCCGCGAGCTTCTGCTGCAAGGCGGAGCAGATGGAGGCGGAACTCGCTCGCGCTTATGCCTGATCTCGGTAGGAGAGCAAGCGACTGAGCTATGCAAAACCATTGTGGAGGAAAATCCATCGATTGCGCATGCCCATCTCTGCTATGTCGATATTGACAGCTTGAAGTCTTATAGCACGATGCTGACCTCCATAGCCGACCGTTTCCTAGTCGTAGAGGAGCATCGCGCTACAGGAGGGACAGCTTCGTACTTGGCACTGCTTCTCCCGCAGCATGAAATCCATTCGCATGCTTGCGGCGAGCATTGGCCGGTCTACGGCGGCAGCCATTCAGAGGTATTGGACGATTTGGGCTTTGGTCTTGCGCCGCTTCGGAAGCAAATCAGCCAATTGGAAGAAGCAGGTGTAGCGCATGATTTTTAGCGTATTGAAGCCGAGGAACTTTCGGCATTATTTCATTGCGGATATTGTGTCGGGCTTCGGAGTGGGCATGAGTACGATCGGCGCCAACTGGTATCTGATGGATGCGACCGGCTCGCTGACTTCAGTTGGTCTTATGCTGTCGTTGAATGTCATTGCAGGCTTTCTGATCTCTTCCTTTGCCGGTACGCTAATTGACAAGTGGAATCGAAGGTCGATTATTCAGTGGGCCAATATCGTCCGCGCCGCCGCGTTGCTGCTGATCGCTGCCGCTTTCTTCACAACAGGTTTCCGTATCGAATATTTGTATGCTTTCGCCGCTATTAACGGAATGGGGTGGGCGCTCTATATGTCCGCTTCGCGAAGTCTCGTCCAGGAGATCCTGCCGGAGAAGGATCTGATTCATGGTAACTCGTTGATTGAGATCAGCCTGCAGGTGGGCATGTTTATGGCGGGCGCTCTTTCGGGCATTTTGTACAAATATATTGGGTTTGAGATCATCTTGCTCTTGAATGCTGCCGCTTTTATCGTGAGCAGCGTCTTCCTGAGCCGAATCCGCTATACGCCTATTCAAGCGGAGCAGGAGGGCGAGCCCTTCCTCGTGACGTTCAAAAAAGGCATTCGCTATCTGACAGATAGGCCGTTTATCTTCCTGCTCGGCATTGTATCGGTCATCCCGCTGGTATCGACCATGGTGTTCAACGTCGTGCTTCCGGGTTATGTCAGTCAGGTCGTTGGAGGCGATTCTGTCGTATTCGGGTTATCGGATATGTTCTACGGCGTAGGAGGACTTCTGTCGGGATTTCTCGCAGCTCCGCTTGCAAAGAAACTGTCTTCGCACGGCGCCATTGTGCTATTCTTCTTGGTTGCTGTACTCAATCTAATTGCTGTAGCGGTGAACAGCACAATTCTTTTGTTGTACGCTGGCAGCGTCTTGATTGGGCTTACGAACTCTTCTCTTCGGATATTGATCACGACAACGCTGATGGAGACGGTATCCAAGTCGTATATGGGCCGGGCAACTTCCGTATGGATGGCGATCTCCCTGCTGCTTCAGACTGTATCGGCCACTGGACTTGGCGTCATCATTGACCGCTATTCACCAGGGATCGGCTTCTTGTGCATGAGCGGCATCATGTTCTTTGGTTTTGTTATTTACTTCGTTCTGAATAGCAAAGCCTCGCAAAAGAAACCGGTGGAAGTGGAGGCTAATTTGAGTTAGATCAAGGGAAGGAAGCGACTTGCCCAGTGAAGATTACGTCAGTGCAGGCTGCGTCTTCCTAGTTATGGATGTGAGTTTGCTTACGAAGTAGGTTTTCTTCGAAAACCTTAGCTTATGCTTACGAAGTAGGTTTTCTTCGAAAACCTTTTAGGAGGATATAACATGTCAATAAAAACAGTAGCTTTTGTGGAACCCAGCTTTTATGGGGTCAGCTTCGCCAGAGTCGCTTACGAGCAGGGGCATCAAGTCATCTCTATCGTCTCATCAACGGATAATCCGCAAAAATACGGCTACGAGGGCATCTACCATGACCTGATCGTAGCCGACATCAGAGACGAAGAATCGCTCTATCAAGCGATTCAAGCTTCGCCTTATGCAGGGAAACTGGATGCGCTTATCCCCGCGACCGACTACGCGTCGCACTTGACTGCCAGAGTGGCAGAGCGGCTTGGCCTGCGGGGCATTCCTTATGAGTCCGCACTCAAGGCGCGTAATAAGGATCTAGCCCGCCAAGCTTATGCGGAGCATGGCGTACCAAGCGCCAAGTTCAAGAAGGTGAAAACCTATGAAGAAGCGTTGGCCGCATCTGCGGAGATCGGCTATCCGGTTGTGCTGAAGCCTACCAATGCGGCAAGCAGTCAAAACGTCTATTTTATTTATGATGAGACGGATTTGAAAGCCGCGTTCGACATCATTGTAGAGTTCAAAGTCACGTATATGGACTTTAAGGTGCGCGACGAATATTTGATCGAAGAATATTTGGAAGGACCTGAATTCAGCGTGGAGCTATTCTTGAACGAAGGAGTGCCATTGTTCCACACAGTGACGGAGAAGCTTACCTCGCCGCTGCCTTATTTTGTGGAAATTGTACACACGCTTCCCACACCTTCTTATGCGGAGCAGGAGAATGACTTGATTCGCACTGCTGTCGACGCGCTTCATGCGATCGGCATCGTGAACGGACCAAGCCATGTCGAAGTGAAGCTCACTCCCGGCGGGCCGCGCATTATTGAGGTGAACGGAAGGCCGGGCGGCGACAATATCTCCTCCGATTTGCTTGTTCAAGCGTTCGGTGTTGATATCTTTGAAGCGACAGTCAACTACTACTTGGAACGTCCAATCGATATTCAGAAAAAGCATGAACGCGCAGCAGCGATTGCATACGTAACAGCTGATCAAGATGGCTTGTTCGAAAGCATTGATGGATTCGCCGCGCTTCAAGCACATCCTCAAGTTGTCCGATCTCATCTTATTGCTGAGCCCGGAGATGCTGTTGCCGTAGCCAGGAGCTCTGATGACCGTCTCGGCTACTTCATCACCACAGCCGATACGCCACAGAAAGCGAAGCAGCTTGCCCTACAGTTACTGGGGAATTTGCAGGTCGTATACCGTCAGCAGGAAGCAGGCATTGTGTAGTTAATGTCGTTAACTAATAAATTTGCGTGAATTTTCTCCTTAGGAAAGGTGGCTAGCAATGGGAATCGCAGTCATTTACGGCAGCTCGCGCCGCAACGGGAACTCAGAGCAGCTGGCCAAACGGCTGGTTGACGGCTTCGACGCCGATCATATTTATTTGTCCGACTATGCCATTCATCCGATTCAAGACTACCGCCACAGCGAGAAGGAACCTTATCCCGATGACGATTATCATCATGTGATCGGCCGGGTGCTAGAGCAAGACAAACTCGTGTTTGCCACACCGATCTACTGGTATGGGCCATCAGGATTGACCAAAACATTCATTGATCGCTGGTCCCAATCGCTCAGGGAAAATAAGACGGAGTTTCTTGCCCGATTAGCCGCCAAATCCGCCTGGCTCATAGGAGTTGGTGATGACGTGCCGCATTTGAAAGGAATTCCGCTTGTACAGCAATTTCAGTATATATTTGAATATACAGGCATATCGTTTGAAGGCTATATTTTAGGCAAAGGTAATCGCCCAGGCGACATCTTGCAGGACAACGCAGCACTAGCAGCCGTCGAGGAAATTCGTAATAACTGGCAAGCGTAACACAAAAGATAGCGAATCTTGAACTAGTGGCTAACTCGTTGAATTCATCCAAATACCGTCTTTACTCCTTCAGCCTTCCCCAAGTGGGAAGGTTTTTTGTTGTGCAAAGACTGAAGCTGCTTGTGCGAGCCATAGCTAGACTAAGTCGCTGCGTACAAAAAGCCTCCAAGTGGGGAGATGGATGTTCATTCCAGACTGATCACCCTATATTAGTTAACATAATATTAGTTATGTTGCGATTCGTTCATCTGGGTTTAGACTGCATCATTTCATTTTCTACACATAAATCATTTAACTATGTTAATTATTTTAATTTAACTACATTAATTATTGGAGGATCATATTCATTTCGGATTCCATTTCCTCGATAAAATAGATAAGGCCTAATGAATCAGACACCAAAATCACAAATAACTTGAGCACATTTCGGGTTTGACGGAAAAGGAGAAGGTGAGCGACAATAAAGGCACTTTATTAATACGTTGACGGCGGGCAATTGCCGTGCATCGGACGGATAATGAAAGGAGGCTATTAGAGTGTGAAAGCGTTCACAATAGCGGTTTCGGAAACGTTATAACTCAGGCAGATAAAAACAATCGAAGGTCGCGATAAAGGCGGGAAGGGCGTGTTGGCAGATGTATAAAGCCGTTCTTGTAGATGATGAAACTTACGATCTAATCGGAATGCAACAACTGGTGCCGTGGCGATCGCTGGGCGTCGAGATTGTATTTAGTACAAATAAATCGATGGCTGCGCTGCTCTATATCCAAAATCATAAGATTGATTTGCTGGTCACTGATATTAAAATGCCCCTCATGTCGGGAATTGAATTAGCCCGGCTTTCCATAGAGTTGCAGCCTGAGCTCAAAACGCTGTTTATTAGCGGACATCAAGACTTCGACTTTGCGAAGCAGGCACTGCATCTAAGAGCGGACGGCTACCTGCTGAAGCCCGTAGACGAACGAGAAATTGCGGAGAAGATCCGCGTTATCTTATCTGAGCTGGAAGAAGCAAGACAACCTTCACGACGCTTGCCTAACTATGGCATCATACGACAGGACATGCTTCGCCGGCTGCTGGAAGGGACCATGACTGACGATACGCTGCATCAACTGCTGGATACCTATATGCCGGTCGTACATACTGGGCCTTATCATGTCGTTCTAATTGAGATTGATCATGTGGAGGCGGACTTAGAAAACCACAAGACGATTGACTGGGTGCTGCTTCAATTCAGCAATCAATTAGCCCGACTGGCTTTTGGCTTCGGCTGCCGGCTATCGGTCTATCGGGCTGCGATGGTCTATGCGGGAACTCCCGATTCTTTAGAGCCGGAAATCGAACAAGTTCGCCGCTCGGTACAAAGTAAGACATCCTACACGCTAACGGCGGCGTATGGCAGCCATGTCCCGCAACTAAACGAATTGCCGCGTCCTTATCGGGAAGCGTCGGAAGCAATGGACAGCAAAATGTTCGCGGGCAAAAACCGGATTATTCCGCCTGGCCACATCAGGCTTGGAACCGTTCATGGCTCAACTGATGTCAAAGCATTAACCGACCAGTTGCTCGATGCCGTTACTGGCTACCGACTGGTTGCGGTATGCGACACGATTGACGAATTATATAACGAGGCGAGTGTTCATGGTGATCCCGTCCGCATCCGCCGTTTCACGATGCTGTTAATGACCAAGCTAGAGGACTATGTTCAAGAAAACGAGGAGTCCGTGAACAAGGGCGGAGACTGGGGTCATAGGGAGATGGCTGCGATAGAACGATTCGAAACGATTGGCGAAATCAAATCTTGGCTCAGACGAACGGCTTTCGAGCTATCCGAGACGATGCAGCGGAAGGAAGAAACCAATCAATGGGAATTGCTTCCGGAAATTGAGAGCTATGTGCAAACTCGACTCAGGAGCGACTTGTCGCTGAAGGAGGTAGCTGACGCTTTTTCCTATTCACAAAGCCATTTCAGCTATTTGTTCAAGGAGCATGCCGGGGTGAGCTTCAGCGATTATATCGTCAGGGAAAGGATGAATCGCGCTAAGGAGCTGCTGCTGTCTCCGGGACTCATGATTTACGAGGTGGCGGAGCAAGTCGGCTATAACAGCTTGACGTATTTCAGCAGGGCGTTCAAAACCTATTCCGGCATGTCGCCGGGTAGTTACCGGAAGAGAATGTAGCCGAGCTGGACCGTTACGTGATGAGAGAACACCAGATTATTGTTACAATTTCCGTTGATTCGTGCAGTTCAACCGAGGTCTCTATCCTTTTACACTCATAGTGAGCAGGTTAACGCCTTGCTCAATACCAATGAGGAGGTACATGATGGAGACGATTAAGAGAAAGAAACCTTCCGGGATACGGAAGGGACTGCTTACTATGCTTGCCGCGGCGCTTATGACGCCGCTCATCAGTTTCGCTTCACCTGATCCGGTGCATGCGGCGGATTCCTACCTGCTTTCACAAAACAGGACCGCCTACGCATCGTCAAGTGAAAGCGGCATGACGCCCAATCAAGCCGTTGACGGAAATTCAGGTACGCGATGGTCGAGCGCGTGGGGCTCGGACGACGAATGGATTTATGTCGATCTGGGAGCACAGGCAACGATTGACCGCATCAAAATTCAATGGGAGGGCGCTTATGCAAGCGCATACAAGATTCAAACCTCCAATAACGAAATGAATTGGTCAGACATTCATACTGTAGTGAACGGTGATGGGGGCGTTGATGATCTGGCGATCGAAGGCCAAGGCCGGTTCGTCCGCATCCTGGGATTGGAGAGAGCGCTTAGCGCATACGGCTACTCCATCTTCGAGTTTGAAGTATACGGTACGGGCGGCATTAACGAACCGCCTCTGCAATATGGTCCCAATGTCGCTCTGAGCCGGCCAGTCGTCGCTTCTTCTTATGAGCAATCCGCATACTTGCCGCCAAATTCCACTCTTCCGGCACATGCGGTAGACGGCAACCCTGCGACACGGTGGAGTTCGAACCACACGAATAATGAATGGATCTATGTCGACCTTGGCAGCAAGCGCACAATCGGGCGCATTGTGCTTCAATGGGAAGCTGGGGGCCGTACGTATGATCTGGAAGTGTCGGATGATGCCCAGAACTGGACGCCGATCTACAGGGAGCTGTACGGAGCCGGCGGCAAGCAAGATATTCAGGTTTATGCCTCCGGGCAATACGTACGCATGAAGGGCATTAGCCGGGCAACCAGCTTCGGCTACTCGCTCTTTGAGTTTGAAGTTTACGATTATGTGGCGGGCCATCCGCAGCCTTCGCATCCGATCCCGGCTTTACCGCAGCGCAGTATTGTGCAGGCCGGTGAAGGCAGCTACCTGACGAATGATATCGGCATGCCCCAGCCTAATTATCCACAATACAAAACATCAAACGTCAATACGCCGATCGCCTCCAATGACTGGTGGCAGTCGATGCTCATCAAGCCTTTGGGTGATCCCATCATTACGTTGCCGCTGAAGTCCCGCTTTACGCCGCAAGGACTTAGCATTCTGAATCCGGGTACGGGATGGATGGACAGCGCAGGCAATGCGGTGAACGCAGACGGTCCGCCGGACCTGTATCTGATGGCGAACAATATCAACACCTCCAAAATGTCGAACCGCGTAACAGGCTATAGCGACTTCGCCGTAGATGCTGTACTGAGCGACGACACTACGGATAAGATGAAAGTAACTTTCGTAAAAGGCTCGCCGTATGTGTTCAGCCGGTTCAGCGACGCTAATTCGGTAGAACTGTACTCATCGCTCATTACGCAAATTACTGACGGAAACGGAACACCGATTCTCGCTTCTGACGGCGCGACGTTCACGGGCGACCGGATTGGGATTCGCATTGCCAATACGGACGGCAGTCCGCAAGGTACGATCCAGACCAGATATTATGGCATGTTCGTACCGCCAGGCACCGTGTTCCAAAAAGCGGGGGCCAAGCTGAAGCTTCAGCTCGGAAGCGGAGGCAACTATGTATCGCTGGCTTCACTGCCATCCGCTTCTGCACTTGATTTCTATTACCAGCATGCTTATGCGTTCGTAACAGATACCGGTGTAACGTACAGCTACAATTCAGCGGATGCTACCGTTACTACGAATTTCCAAGCAGAGACGCAGCTCGTACGCAGCGGTTTCTCGAACCAGACGCTGCTGGCGCTGTATCCTCATCAGTGGAAAATGACGACGTCCGCACTCACCTCACATTCGTATCCGTCCATTCGCGGTACGCTGAAGGTGCGCGAGGGCAATTCCTTTACCACCGTGGACCGCTTCTACGGCATGATACCGCAATTCACGGAACCTGCGAATTCGGAATACTCGCGTGCGCAGATGGTAGAGTATCTGGAAATTCTGGACGAGGAAACATCTGGAAATCTGATGGCGGCAGACGCATACTGGCAGGGCAAGCGGCTTCATCCGCTGGCAATGAGCGCACTGGCTGCCAATGAGATGGGCGAAATCACACTGCGGGATAAGTTCCTAAGCCGGATCAAATTGATCCTAATTGATTGGTATACGTATACCGACGGCGAACCGGACTACTTCTTCTACTATGATCCGCATTGGGGCACGATGTACTACAAAACGAGCGAATTTGGCGCCAACTACGGCATAACCGACCATCACTTCACCTATGGCTACTACGTATTCGCATCTGCTGTTCTGTCTACCTTCGATGACGGCTTCCGTCAGGATTATGAGCCAATGATTGATCATCTCATCCGCGATTATGCGAATCCGTCGGACAACGACCCGCTCTATCCGCGCTTCCGTGCCTTCGATCCGTATCAGGGCCATTCATGGGCAGGGGGATACGCGGACAATCCGAACGGCAACAATCAGGAGGCAGCCGGAGAATCCTTGTTCGGCTGGGTTGGCCAATACATGTGGAGCTTGCTGCAAGGCGATACGGCGAACCGCGACGCCTCCATCTATGGCTTTACCACAGAGCTGAAAGCGATTGAGCAATATTGGTTTAATTATGACGGGGACAACTGGCTGCCAGAATGGACGCATAAGTCGGTGGGCCAAGTGTATGGCACTTCGTATTTCTACGGCACATTCTTCAGCGGTGAAGATGAGCATATCTACGGCATCCACTGGCTGCCTACTAGCGAATATTTGACGAGCTATGCCTTTAACAAATCCAAAGCAGCTGATCTGTACGCTGGATTCGTAGCCGACAATGGCGGCCCGGAGACGGATTGGCAGCATATTATTTGGCCGATTCAGGCGCTAAGCGATCCGCAAGCCGTTCTGGCCAAGTGGCAAACGACGACTATGCAGCGCAATGAGATTTTCAACACGTATTGGTTCGTTAACAACATGGCATCGCTTGGCGAGAGAACAACGGATGTCTGGGCAACCGGCTGGAGCGGAGCTTCCGTATACAAGAAAAACGGACAATATACCGCTCAGATCTGGAACCCGACTTCCAGCGCGGTAACGGTAACGTTCAAAAACAGCTCAGGTACAACTGGCACCGCGATTGTCGGACCCAAATCGCTTGTATCCGTTAACCCGCTGCAAAACACGAATGCCGCAGACGATTGGGTCGAGTGGGATGGCGGAGACGGCTCCGGCGGCGAGCAGCCCGATGTGAATCTGGCGTTAAATCGTCCAACGACCGTCTCTTCAGTTGAAGGTCCTTTCGCAGGCGGCGGAGCAGTTGACGGTGACCCTGGCACGCGCTGGGCATCCCAATACAGCACGAATCCGGAGTGGATCGCAGTCGATCTCGGCAGCGAAAAAACGATCAGCTCTATCAAGCTAACCTGGGAAGCAGCATATGCTAAATCCTATAAAATTCAATTCTCGAACGACGGATCATCTTGGAACGATATCTATAGCACAACGACAGGGGACGGAGGCGTCGACGAGATCGCAGTAAGCGGCAGCGCTCGTCATGTGCGCGTCTATGCGACGGAGCGAGCTACACCTTACGGATATTCCATTTATGAGCTGGAGGTATACGGAGGGGGCAATCTACCATCGGAGTCCTTGCTGTCGCAAGGCAAAACCGCTTCGGCTTCCTCTATTGAAGTCCCGTTTGACGCTAGCCTAGCATTCGACGGAGACAGCGCTACACGCTGGGCATCCCAGCTCGGCAATGATGAAGAGTGGATCAGCGTAGACTTAGGGCAAGCACGAACGCTGACCCGCATCGAGCTGAATTGGGAGACGGCATACAGCAAGTCTTTCAAGCTGCAAGTATCGAGTGACGGCTCAGACTGGACCGATCTGTACAGCACTGTAACAGGAGCGGGCGGTACGGAAACGATTTCAGTGAGCGGGAACGGGCGTTTTGTACGATTAAGCGCTACAGAACGCGGAACGCCATACGGTTACTCCCTGTACAACTTCGGGGTATATGGTTATTAAAAAAATAAGGTAAGCTTCAGACGACTGCATCGAAAATCGGTGCGGTCGTTTGTTGATTTTAATTAATGAGATTAAGTTTACATAAAAATAGTTACGTTCACAATTATTATATTAGTAACATTTAAAAATGAATCAAGTGGTGTATTGTAACTAGAATTAAAGTTATTCCCAATTATTGGCGGATTCCCTTCAAAAAGTGTGTAGAGGGATCATGAACTCCATAATTGGAAGAAGAGGCTGATCATCTCGTCCAGCCTCTTGTGCTTGCAGCTGTATTTTAGCTAAATTCATAATTCGCTTGCGGCAAAGCTTGGAATGGAAGGACGGACGCTGCTCATCGCACGCTGCTTCGTCTCGTCGAGCACATGCGTATAAATTTGCGTTGTCGATATGTCTTCATGGCCCAATAACTCCTGAACTGCACGAAGGTCAACACCGCTGCGCAGCAGATCGGTTGCAAAGGAGTGTCTGAGCTTATGCGAAGAGAGCGGCATGCCTTTTAAATGCGGAAATTGCTCCTTCAAGGCGTCAAATGTCGCTTCTGTAACGGTCTGAACCATTCGCTTGCTAATGCGGCGTCCGAATTGCGATATAAAAAACGCATGCTCGTCTTTCTTGTTGCGCGGTTCGAGCCGTTCGTCAGTCAAGTAATGCTGCAGCAGCTCCAGCAGCTCCGGGGGGAGGGGGATGTGGCGCCACTTGTCGCCTTTGCCCCGAACGCTTAGCGTGTTCCCGCTGATATCGATCGTATTCAGCTTTACGATTTCGCTGACGCGCAGACCGGCATAAGCCATTAAAGCAACAATAGATACATCACGTACACGATATTTGCCCTCGATCAGCCCCATGCAAGAATCCAGGTACTGCTTTTCCAGAAAGGCGGGCTTACGGTTTTTGTCCACCTTGGCTTTCTCAATATCCATCGCGGGATTGGCCGATGCCGCGTTGAACTTAATCATCACCTTATAGAAGAGGCGAATAGCAGATTGGCATCGGTTGCGATAGCGGGCACCCGCTCCCGTTTCGCGCACGAGGGTGAGATGGTTCATAATATCAATGTTCGTGACGTCCGTTATTTTTTTGCCGTCTATGTTGATCAGAAAATGCTTCAGATCGTGAAGATAAGCCGCCTGGGTATCCTTGGCATATTCCCGGTCTTTCATGTACATTTGGAACAATTGAAGCTCTCGCTCATACGTTTCGGATGGATAAGTCATCAAGTCACACCTGTTCTCGTTGTTTGTAATCAAAGTTGCATTAAATATAGATTTAATGCAATTTTATCACACCTTTTTTTCGGAAAAAAGAGCCTAAAATGAGTGATTGGAGAACGTTACGTGACATATCTCTCGTTCATTCGCTTTCACACCCGTGTTACGCCAGTAGTAAGGCCGTAATATTGCCTTAAATCAAACAATACCTGGAAACCACATGAAAGCACAGTTAAACTGTCATAGAAGAAAGGAACCCTGAGTTTGAGAAAGGGAGGAGAAAATGAATATGAATTTATTTGCGAGCGAAATTAACGGATGGGATTCATGGGGCAAATTATATCAAACGATCTCTGCCTTTGAACCTTTGATAAGAAGTATATTTGTTAAAGAAAAGCTTCATTTTACAAAAATAGAACATTGTACTCCCGGTACTAATGCAGTATTTAAGGTGGGAGGTTATGTGATAAAAATATTTGCACCAAAGGAATCCGGCATAGACAGCACAGCAGATTTTGAAACCGAATCATTCGCTATGCATAGAGCTTTTACGCTTGGTGTCTCTGTACCAAAACTTGTCACAAGCGGATTTATACAAGACAAATACAGATTTTCATATATGATTATGGACTATATCGAAGGTACTGAAATAAACAAATTAAACAAAAGCCTTACTTTTGAAGAGAAGGTTACGATAGGTGAGAGGTTACGTTTAATAACTGATGCAATAAACACACCTTGTAGTTCGTTTAATGGTATTGATGTTATCCACGATAAAGATAGACATAACCGATGGGAAAAATACACGAAGCATTTCAGAAAAGAACGGCTGAATTATATTCATTCTCATGAATTTGGCGAAAAAGTATTTGTTCACGGGGACTTAAATGGCGATAACCTTTTACTTACCCCTGATCAAAAGCTGTATATCATTGATTTTGCCGATGCCGTACTTGCTCCCGTTGTCTATGAACATGCATTGATTGCGTGTGAATTATTTCAATTTGATACAGCATTTATGACAGGCTACTTTGGCAATTACAGTATTGATGAAATAACCGAGCTTGTTTTTAACGGATTATTGATACATGATTTTGGCGGTCATGTTATCGAACAACATGTTGGACAGCCAAGTGAAATTGACAGTTTGAGAAAGTTACGTGAACGGATTTATTTGTCGATCAAAAACAGTTAAAGGGCATAAAACTTGAATAGGAGTGATTGGTATGCGGCAATTCAACCACAATCGAAAGGAGCATTATGACATGGACAAAGAAAAGAGGATTTTAACGAATGCATATTATGAATATAGGGATTCTCGCGCACGTAGACGCCGGGAAGACGAGTCTGGCTGAGCGTATTTTGTTCGATACGCATGTCATTAACGAGCTGGGAAAGGTCGATCATGGAAATACACAGATGGATGCGATGGAATTGGAGCAAAAAAGAGGCATCACGATCAAGGCGTCCGTCGTTTCTTTTTTCGCCCATGGTTTGAAGATCAATTTAATCGACACGCCGGGCCATGCGGATTTCATCGCGGAAGTGGAGCGGTCTCTGAGCGTATTAGACGGTGTTATCCTGGTTGTTTCGGCGGTGGAGGGTGTACAAGCGCAAACCAAAATACTGTTTTCCGTCTTGAATAAAATGGGGATTCCTACGATTCTATTCGTGAACAAAATGGATCTCCCTGGCGCTCAATTCGATGCCACGAACATGCGGATCCGCGACAAACTGACCCCCAACGTTATTTCTCTCTGCCGAGTTGAACATGCAGGAACGAAGTTGGCGTCTGTTTCCGAACACTCTTTTGATTGGAAGACGGAACCAGCATTTCTGGAACAATGCATCGAACTCGTGGCAGAGTATGACGAAGAATTGTTGGAGTCTTACGTTAACGGCGAATTTATTTCGGAAGGGCAAGTAAAGGAAGCATTTGCTAAGCAAGTCAGACAAGGGAATGTATATCCGGTTTATTTCGGTTCCGCCGTGACGGGAAAGGGCGTATCCCATTTACTCGTCGGTGTATCCGAGTGGTTTCCGGTGAATAAGCATACGGAGAAAGAGGCGTTGTCGGGTGTCGTGTTCAAGCTCGAAAAGGAACCGTCAGGCGAAAAAGCGGCTTATGTCAGACTGTTCTCAGGCAGCATGAACATGAGGGAACAAATAAAGCTACAGCGAAAAAACAAGCAGGACGAATATGAGACGCGAATCTGCAAAATCAAAAAACTGCATGCCCTAATAAACGGAAAGTCAGTTCCCGCTGCCAAAGTAACCTCCGGGGATTTGGGCAAAGTATGGGGACTCGAGAACGTGCAGATCGGGGATATCATCGGCGAACAGTCCGATACGATCAAGCGCTTCAGCTTCGCCGTTCCGCAAATGGAGACGCGAATCGAACCGGTAGAACCAAACAAAGCGCATCAGCTGTACCAGGCGCTTATTGGCATGTCGGAGGAAGATCCGTTAATCCAAGTGGTGAAAGATGATGTTCATCAAGACCTGTATATCCGCATTTTTGGCGAAGTGCAAAAAGAAGTAATTGAGGCGGTGTTGCAGGAGGATTATGAATTAGATGTCCGGTTCTCGGAGACGAGAACCATCTGCTTGGAAAAACCGGCAGGAACGGGGCAGGCGCTAGAGATCATCATGGAGGGCAATAACCCTTTTTATGCGACTGTCGGACTAAAAGTCGAGCCCGGCTTTCCAGGAAGCGGGCTCGACTACCGCCTGGAAGTCGAGCCCGGCTCGCTGCCGCTTGCCTTCCATAAAGCCATTGAGGAGACGGTTTGCACTACTTTGAAACAAGGCTTGTACGGCTGGGAAGTCACCGATATTGTCGTCTCCTTGACCCAAACCGGTTATTTCAGCCCGGTATCTGCAGCGGGCGATTTCAGAAAGCTGGTGCCTCTTGTATTGATGGAGGCGCTTGCGCAAGCGGGTACCGCTGTATATGAGCCTATTCTTGTGTTCGAGTTAACGGTGCCAGCAGAGATGATGAGCAAAGCGGTATTCAAACTATCCGCAGTACGTGCGGTTGTACACGAAACAGCTATTCATAACGACACGTTTTATATAACAGGCACCATCCCCGTAGCCGCCACAGAAAGCTTCAAGAGAAGCTTGCGTACATTTACCCGGGGTGAAGGCGTCATGCTGGTCGAGCCGGCCGGATTCATCAGGATGAACGGCGATTTTCCGACAAGAGAGCGAACCGATTACAATCCGTTGAATCGGAAAGAATATTTGCTTCATATTCTGCGCGCTTATTGAGGCCATGTCCGTTCACATACAGGATTTGCAACCCGAGTGCAGCTCATTTTCCACTCGGGTTGTTTGTCGTGAGCGCATACTAGATTATTTGGAAATCCCGTCAGAGCTATGGGTGCAGAGATTCCGGCAAGAGCTGCAAGATAACATGGACATTAGTGCGTGGAAACCGATAAGGTGAGAATGTGATAACCCCTAGTAATGAACTACTTGGGTTTCTGAATCGGCTCGTCGACTTCACCGCGAAGCAAGGCGATTTCATGCTTGTAGGGCGGGTTGCTATATTTCTTCTCGCCAATCGATGGAGTCTCCAGCAGCTTCGGAATGTCATCTAATTGCGGATGATGGACCACGTATCTCAGCGCCTCAAGCCCAATATAGCCATGACCAATATTCTCGTGGCGATCCTTGTGGGAGCCGCGGGGATTTTTGGAATCATTGACGTGAATGACCTTAATCCGGTCAATCCCGATGATACGGTCAAACTCCTCCAGTACGCCGTCAAAGTCCTCTTTCACCTTGTAGCCCGCATCATGAATATGGCAGGTGTCCATACATACGGATAAACGCTCATTGTGTTTTACGCCCATCATGATCGCTGCGATTTCCTCAAAAGTACGGCCGCATTCCGTTCCTTTGCCCGCCATCGTCTCTAGTGCGATCTGGACATTGCGCTTCTCGGTTAATATTTCGTTTAAACCTTCTATAATCTTCAGCAAACCGGGAACTGTACCCGCTCCGCCATGCGATCCCGGATGAACGACAATCTGATCTGAACCGAGGTATTCTGTCCGTTCAACCTCCGAACGCAGAAATTCAACCCCGTGCTCAAAACGGCCGGGGTCTGTCGTATTGCCTAAATTAATGATGAAAGGGGCGTGGACGACGATATGGCTAATGCCATGTTCCTTCATATGCGCATGCCCAGCCTCTACATTAAGCTCGGTTAATGGCTTGCGCCGCGTATTATGCGGGGCTCCCGAATAGATCAGAAACGTATTCGCACCATAAGAAGCCGCTTCTTCACTCGCTTGAAGCAGCATTTTTTTGCCGGACATCGATACATGAGAACCAACTAATAAGGCCATTGCGTTCATCCTTCAACTCTTTTTGTTCTTATTGTTGCCTTGTTATGAATTCAGTAAGCACGGCTGGATCTTTCATGCTCAAAACAAATCAGTGACAAAGGGCTTGGCGCAGATCAAGCTCTCATGATACTGTGGAAATAGCACATTCACAAGGAAGAATAGATACTACTACTTCATCTAGAAAGCAGGGATTCCATGCTAACTCCAGTCACGCTTCAAGGAAATATTATCCGGCTAGAACCTATGACCATCGATCATGCGGGCGATCTATATGCCGCAGCTATGGAGGACCGGGCAACTTATTCGTATACCAATGTACCGGAGAGTGCTCAGGAAGCGCAAGCTTACATACAGGGCGCTTTGTCCGGTTGGGAAGCGGGCCGTATGCTGCCGTTTGTCGTGCGCCATATGGAATCAGACCGTATCATTGGATCAACGAGATTTCTTGATTTGGACGTGTTTGGCTGGCCTCCGCCATGGCCGCCAGGCGTAACGAAAGGGTTATCGCCATCTGATGCAAATCCGCCAACCGTAGCGGAAATCGGAAGTACCTGGTATTCGGCCACAGCTCAGCGGACAGGCGTCAATACGGAATGCAAGCTGCTTCTGCTTAGTCATGCGTTCGAGGTATGGCGTTCAGTTCGTGTGACACTTAAGACGGATGCCCGCAACATGCGGTCTAGGCAGGCGATCGAACGGATCGGCGCGTTATATGAAGGGATACGAAGAGCCCATGTGCCCGCAAGTCATGGCGGAATACGGGATACAGCCTATTACTCGATACTTGCTGAAGAGTGGCCGGAGGTTCGTGCGAATTTGACGGATCGGCTTCAAAGAAGCTACGAGTAGCGAAAAATCGGGGGAGAGAACATTTGTTCGAAGTTAGATATGGATTCAGGTGCAATGGGGGATGCCAGTATCGTAATCAGCTGAATGGAAGAAAAAGCCGTCGCATACGCGTCGGCTTTGTGCTAGTTACGATTACCTTTAAATATCTATGTCTGAAGCGTATGGGACGGCATCTCTTCCTTTACGCGCTTAGCTTGCGTTTCAGGTTTGTAAACCAGGTTTGGGTAAAGCGAACTTGCTTCTCCCATTCGGCTTCACGAACTTTCCACAGCTGATGCGATACGTAATCATTCATGAACATGGTTGCCAACTCCCTTTTCTCTTGTCATGCTTCCATTATGCGTCACATTTCCCCAGAGAAAAAGTGTACATTGCTGCTTCCCGTTTTCCCCTTTTACAGAACTTATGAATTGCCGCTCCTACCACGCATCTCACAAGGTGCTTTTCACCCGCCAGGATTTAAGATATAGTAGCCTAATGAGCAAGCCCTCCTAAAACCATTCCAAAAAGGTGATTGACATGACATCGTACGAACGCATCTTAACGATGGTCCCGCCATTTCCCTAGCTACGCTCCTCCTATAACTAACCAATAGACCATGCTTGTAGGAGGGCATACAACGTGAATAAAAAGGCAGCACCATCTTTATTGTTAATGATTGTATTAGTCGCGTTTCCGCAAATTAGCGAAACGATTTATACCCCGTCGTTGCCGGACATCTCGGATGCTTTCGACGCATCGAATCGTCTGGTTCAAATGACGTTAAGCATTTACTTCATCGGATTTGCGCTAGGCGTATTCTGCTGGGGCTGGATGTCCGATCTGATCGGGAGAAGACCTGCCATGCTTGCCGGTCTTGTGTGCTATGGCATCGGCAGTCTGATGTGCTTACTGTCGCCAACTATCGAGTGGCTGCTCGTGAGCAGACTCGTACAAGCGTTCGGCGCAGCAACAGGCTCTATCATTACGCAGACGATCCTGCGCGAGAGCTTTTCAGGGAATGCACGAAATGCCGTGTTTGCCCAAATCTCGGCGGTTATCGCTTTTACACCTGCGGTAGGGCCGCTTATTGGCGGCTGGGTGGACCAAATCTGGGGATTCGAAGCGGTATTCTTCGTACTGGTCGCCATAAGTGTAGGGCTATTCGCGTATGCCTACGCCAAGCTGCCGGAGACACATCCGCCTGATGCCAGAGTTCGTGCAGCTGTGGTTCCGGTTATAAAGCGGATGATCACCTCACCGCGGGTGATCGCCTTTGCGTTGCTAATAGGCGGCATTAACGGCGTGCTCTTCAGTTATTACGCCGAAGCTCCGTTTATTTTTATCGACCACTTTAAGCTGTCGACTGGCTTATATGGCTTTCTAGGCATTATGGTTGCATTAGCGACAGCAGCAGGAGCGATGTACTCTAGGCGGTTACTGCCTCATTATCGTCCGGAGACGATCATTCATCTAGGATTGGCGGTCATGACAGGCGGTGCATTGTTGCTGGTTGGCGTGAATGCCATGGAGATGGCTGATAGCGTTTTGTTCTGGTCGATAATTGTTTCACTATTCATCATGCTGTTAGGTGCAGGCATGGCATTGCCGAATTGCCTAAGTCTGGCGCTTGTCGACTTCCGCGATGTGGTGGGAACAGCAGGGGCTATCTTCAGCTCGGGCTATTATGTACTCGTCAGTCTCATTACAATGGGAATGGGACTGCTCCATACCGGATCACTGATGACGATGCCGATTTATTTTATGACATTAAGTATCGGAATGGCTGTGATCGGCTTTGTCTGGGTTAGAAGAAAGCCGTAAAGGCTGCGACTTGTAGAGATACTGTTATGAATGCAGAAAAGAAATAAGAAAATGAGCATGATTGGATAAGCGCCGGAGCGGGAGGCGCTTATTTTTTTTGGAATTGTATCCTACAGGGAGAATTAAGATAGCGTTAAGCTTCTGTTTTATTTGAATTTAAGCTAATTTGTTACATTAGACTCACACAAGCATGACGATACAGGGAGGAATTACGTGATGAAGAAGACACTTTTCGTTTTGTTAAAAGTATTGGGCATCATTTTGCTAGTCATCATCGCTTTATTGGTGATTATGTATGCCGTTAATGCGGTTAGCAACCGGTCAGAGGAGGCTAAAATACAGTCGTATGGCCAGCATGTGACGGTTGACGGAAAAAATATGAATGTGCTCATTCAAGGCAGCGGGGAAGAAACGATTGTGCTGTTTCCTGGATATGGCACTGCAGCGCCGGCACTTGATTTCAAGCCGCTCGTGGACGAGCTTGCTCCATTCTATAAGGTCGTTGTTGTGGAGCCATTCGGCTACGGATTAAGTGATATCACTGAAAAAGAACGTACGATAGAGAATATAACTTCCGAGCTTCATGAAGCTCTACAGCAGTTAAAGATTGATCGCTATATCCTCATGGGGCATTCTATCTCCGGTATATACGGGTTAGAGTATGTCAATCAATACCGGAATGAAGTTAGTGCGTTTGTGGGGATCGACACCAGTGTTCCAGCACAAGGCGGAGGAGAAGAGCTGCCTGTTGATGCCATGAAAATGTTGAAGGATTCAGGATTTTACCGTCTGCTTTTAAAATTATCTCCAGACCAAGTGATTGCCCCAGACGTCGACGAGGAGACAAAAGAGCAGATTCGAATACTCACCCTTCGAAATATGATGAATGCCAACATCGCCAACGAATCCAAGTACTTTGACGATAACTTCAAAGCGGTAGAGCACAAGCAATTCCCAGCAGATCTGCCACTCATTTTCTTCCTTGACGGAAGTTCGACGGATGTAGAAAACTGGATTCCGATGCATGAAGAACAGGTCAAAGATTCGATTAATGGGAAAGTCGTAACGATGGAGGACGGTACTCATTACTTGCATCACCAGTATTCCAAAGAGATTACAGAGCAATTCAGAGCGTTCATGAGCGAGATTGCAGCTGATTAATCACATTCGACGACGAGAAATGATCGAGCGGACCGCATGATACGGTTCGCTTTTTTTCATACACAAATCATTTAATGGTATTAGTTAACATAATATTTATTACGTAATTCACGGAGCTGAATCTCCCTTAAAAAACAAATCCCCCATTCAACGCTTGTTAGCGTGATAGGGGGATTCTCGTTGTTTATTCGTAAATATCCGTCAGCAGCTTGCCGAGCCGCTCCATTGCTTCTTGCTCTTGGTCCCCGTCAATTTCAAGCGTAACCTCATCCTGTGCGGCTATGCCAAGGGTAAGCATGCTGAGCGAGCTTTTGCCGTTCACTTTTTTGCCTTTGTTTTCGACTTTAATCGTGCAAGGGAAGGCGGATGCCGCTTGAACAAACGCTTTGGCAGGTCGTACGTGGAATCCTGTCGGATTGATAATCGTAAATGTTTTGCTAATCATAACGTTGCCTCCTTAAGATTGGCTTCTAACGAAGTCTTGAATCTCATCTTGTGTAGCCTTTGTTAATGCCTGTTCAGCTAGCTGCGACCAGCGCTCATAGGTGAGACGGCCGATCTGTGCTCTTGCGGGCAGAATCGAGCTTGCACTCATGCTGAATTCATGCAGTCCAAGACCGAGCAGCAAGGGAATAGCCGACTCGTCGCCAGCCATCTCCCCGCACATGCCGACCCATTTACCTTCCTTGCGCGCTGCTTCAATAACCATTCGAACAAGGCGAAGGACTGAGGGATTACATGGCTGGTACAGATAAGAGACGGTTTCATTCATACGATCGGCCGCCATTGTATACTGGATCAAGTCGTTCGTGCCGATGCTGAAAAAATCTACTTCCTTGGCGAACAAATCAGCGGATACCGCCGCCGCCGGAATCTCGACCATCATTCCGATTTCGATTGTATCTGAGACAGGGATTCCTTCTGCCAGAAGCTTGGCTTTTTCTTCTTCCAGAAGCGCCTTGGCATCCCGCAATTCACTCCATACGGCTATCATCGGGAACATAATCTTCAAGTTTCCATAGCTGCTTGCCCGCAGAAGCGCGCGCAGCTGTGTACGGAATAGATCGGGACGCTCCAGACATAGGCGCAATGCACGCTGTCCAAGAAACGGATTTGCTTCCTTCGGTAATTCCAAATAAGGGAGCTCTTTGTCGCCGCCGATATCGAGCGTTCGGATAACTACCGGCTTGCCGTTCATTTTCTCCAGCACATATTTGTAGCTGGTGAACTGTTCATCTTCTGTAGGCAGCGAGCTGCGGCCCATATAGAGAAACTCGGTTCGGAATAAGCCAATCGCCTCAGCGCCATTGTCCAGAGCCTTCTGAACATCCTCCAGCTTGCCGATGTTGGCAGCCAGCTCTACGCGATGGCCGTCATCGGAAAGGGAAGGGCGGCTAACCCACTTGGCCAGCTCCGCTTGCTGCTGGTCGTATTGTTCTTTTTTGCCTGTGAAATCTTGCTGCTGCTGCTCGCTCGGGTTAATCGTGACTGTCCCATTCGTTGCGTCAAGCAGCGCCAACGCTCCTGTCTGGATATCATCGCTTAGCGCTCCGACACCAACAATCGCGGGAATACCCAGCGAACGGGCCATAATGGCCGAATGCGAGGTTCGGCTGCCGATTTCAGTAATAAAACCTTTGACCACCCCTATATCCAGCTTAGCGGTATCTGAAGGTGCAAGATCGTTCGCAACGATAATACAAGGTTCCGTTAATTGCGATAGATCGGTTTGTGTGACGCCGCTCAAGCGTCCGATCAGCTTGCCGGATACGTCACGAACATCAGCCGCGCGTTCTCTCAGATACTCGTCGTCCATCTGCTTTAAAACTTCGATGAAGGAAGAGGAGGCGGTGTGTACCGCATATTCGGCATTGACCGATTCATTTTGGATCGCTTCTATAACTGCATCTATAAGATCGGGGTCTTCCAATATCATGAGATGACCCTCGAAGATTTCCGCTTTTTCTTCACCAAGCTTAGCTTTCACGGAGTCGCGAAGCTGCTCCAGCTCTGCCCGTGTCTCGCGCAGCGCAGCCTGCAGCCGCTCGATTTCCGACTTGGTATCTGTAATGGTTGTTTCTTCAATGACGGGCTGACTGTTGCGATAGATCAAGATCGGTGCGACTGCCATGCCTGGCGATGCCTTAATGCCTTGCAATAACCGTGTCATATGCGATCACTCCTTTCCTTCTTCAAGGTATTGTAAGCTTCCAGTACAGCGGCATGAAGCGGGTGATTCTCATCAAGGCCGGTGAACTCAGTCACCGCAGAGGAGATCCCATCCCGGCTAATCGTTTCCTGAATCTGCACCGCTTCCGGATCATCCTGAGAATCAAAGAGCAGCGCAGCTGCCATCGCTTGGGCCAGGTACGGCGTTTCAATCCCAAACTCATAGGCGGATAGGGCAGGACGTACGAGTCTATCATTTGGAGAAAGCTTGCGAATCGGGGAACGGCCAACCCGAACAACCTCATCGGTCAGATGCGGATTACGGAACCGCTCCAGAATAGTTTGAGTATAACGTTTATGCTCATCTGCATCAAAGCCATATTGTGCGATTAGCGCACTGCCCGTCTCTTGCATGGCGCCTTCTACTTGCGCCACAATAGACGGCTGCCTCATAACCTCTTGTATGGTGCCCAAGCCTTGCAGATAGCCATGATAGGCTGCGCAGCAATGTCCGGTATTCACGGTGAACAGCTTGCGCTCAATGTAAGGCTCCAGCTGATCCGCATAGTGAACACCCGGAATCTCTTTATGACTGGGTGGCAGGGAAGAGCGGTCTACTTCCCACTCGTAGTAAGGTTCGACAAGCACTTTGAGACGATCCTCATGCTGCTGAAGAGGAACAATGCGGTCAACCGCAGCGTCGGGGAAGAAAGCCATTCGGCTTGCCTCTGCTTGTTGCTGCTCCGTAAGATGGCTATAGACAAGCTCTTGAAGCTGTCTGCTTCCGCCAATGGCATTCTCGCAGGCAATGAGGACTAGCGGGCCGCCTGACTGCTCGAGCCTTCTAACGATACCCGAGGCAATTGAACCGGCAATATGCTTAAGCACATTCACGCCTACGGCTGTTGTGACCAGATCGGCCCCGGCAACCGCCTCGGCGACTTGCGCCTGGTCACTGCCATGAATGGCGGTGACATGATCTACTGTAAAGGATTGTTGCTCGTCACCGGCATACACGACGGAATATTGCCTACGCTCCTGAAGCAGCCGGACAAGCTCTTGATCCACATCTACAAATGTGACTTGATAGCCGGCTTGAGACAACAGCAGGCCAATAAAACCGCGCCCGATGTTGCCTCCGCCAAAATGTACGGCCTTCATTATTCCATACCTTCTGCAAAGATGCCAAGAAGCTCTTCTTTGCTCGAAGCGTTCAGAATCCGCTCCATATCGTCTTCATCCGATACAAGAACGGCCAGGCTGGACAGCAGCTCCAGATGCTCATCGCCTACGGCGGCAAGACCGATGACAAGACGAGCGGCTTCACCGCCGAAGTCCACTTCATTCGCCAGTACAACGACGGAGATGCCTGTCGATTGAATCAAGCTTTTGGAATCATTTGTGCCATGGGGCATAGCGAGCCCGCCGCCCAGGTAGGTAGAGGAGACTTGCTCACGCTCAATCATTTTGTCCACATAGGCGGCAGGTACGTGGCCCGCATCGACCAGCAGCTGTCCGGCAAGGCGGATCGCTTCGAATTTATCGGCAACGGATGCGTTCAAAATAATGGTGTTTGTTGTCAGTATGCTCATGATGGTTCTCTCCATTCCAATTTGGATTTCATATATATCTCTAGTTGGCGTGACATGAAGGAGCGGATTCGCTCCGCTATGCCTTCATTCAATAGCTGGTTCATCTCTGGCTGAAGCAGCATCGCACTAATCTCACTGAGCAGCTCCAATGCGATCCGGTTCAAGCCTGCCGGAGCCAGCATAATAAGAAATTGCGAGGCAAGCTGCTGTTCCTGTTCATTCATGAGAAGCGGCTCTTGCAGGCGGAACAGCGATATCAACGGCTTTGTGATAAGCTCGCTTCGGGTATGGAACATGGCCAGGCTCGTATCCGGGATAAACACGCTGCCTTGCTGCTCGCGCTGAATGAGCAGATTGGCAATCGCATTCGTATGCTGTCGATCGTCTTCCTTAAGCATGAGCGGCAGCGCATCCTTCAGCAGCCCATCAAGCTTTGGAGTACGCCCGTGGTCCAGCTCATAGACATGGAACGACTCCAAAATCATCACCGTTTCCATTGCATAACGGTTGAGCAAATTAAGCCTTTGCCATGCATCTTGCCTATCATCCTTCTCATCCACGATCTCAGGGGATACCGATAACTCGCGAATATGACTGCGCAGCCGTTCGGCTTCATCCTTAGTCAGAAGGGGACTGAGCTTAATATAACGATCAGTCTCAATCGGCAAATCGACTGTAGATATGATCAAATCATATTTCTCACTCGGCATGCGTGACGCTTCATACCAGGAGTAGTGCCCAAGCAGCTCCACTTGCGGCACTTCCTTGACGATGCGAACGGCAAGCAGCTTGGAGGAGCCGATGCCGCTCGTGCAAACGAGCAAGGCCCGCACTTGTCTTGGAACAAGCTTCCAACGCTCCATGGCTGCGCCGAAATGCATAGCTAGATAGCCTGCTTCTTCTTCGGGTATAACAAGGTCCGTCCATGCTTTCGCAGCACTGCGAATAGTCGACTCCAACAAGGATTCATAGTCGTTTTTGATTTGAGCGAGCAGGGGATTGCGAATCGCTTCACCCTGTTGCAGCCGCTCCAGCGCATGTCCCAGATGGCTGATCAAGCCTTCAAGCAGCGTTCGATCTTTGTGAAAAGGGGTACCGGTTTCTTCCTCCATCAAGCGTATGAGTGATATCGCACGCTCGGCGAGTCCAAGCCCGTATTGCTCCAGCAGTGCAGATGCGCTGCGCTTTTCTTTTTCTTTGGCCTGATCCAGCAGTGACTGCATATAGCTAAGCTCCTCATCAGGCATTGCGTCGATCCCGAGGGAGGAGGAGAGGGCATTCAGCTTTTGTTTGCTTTCCTCACTGATTTGGACGGAGGATAGACGGGCAGCAGACGAGATCAAATGTCCTTTTTGGATACGGATAAAGGCAACGGATAACCGTACAAGGAGCCGGTTATAGTCGGCTTCTCTTAGCCGCCTGACCCAATTCTCGTCCAGCTGCCATAAAGTGCGCTCTACCGAAAACAAGGCATCATGGCCTACTAGCTTCAGCAGCTCATGAGTGGTTGGCCATATTTCTTTTCGGGATAAGGCGCCAAGAAAATCATCGATATATTCCTCCGCCAGCTTGACAATGAAATTGCGGCGGTCTGTTTCCTCACCCGTAATCTCTATGCCGTACCCGCGCCTGCGAACGAGAGCAAGACCGCTGTTCGTCAGTGATGTCTCCAGCTCTTCCAGGTCACGGCTGACGGTAGGAATCGCCGCTTGAACCTCGCTTGCGAGAGAGAAGAGCTTGATCGGTTCATCCTGACTAAGGAGTTGACAGAGGATGAGCACCTTGCGTTCTTCAGGGGAATACGTCTCGGTATCGGATCTCCGCAGCTGCTCTTGAAACTCGCTGAGGCTGCGCTGATCGCCCATGAGCTTAATGCCGGAGCCGGATTTTTTGACAAGTGCTATATCATAGCCAGCCAGTACGGGGTCTAGTATTTGAAGCTCCCGATGAACCGTTCTGGAGCTAATCCCAATGGTCTGACCCAGCTGATCGGCTGTAATATCGTCCTGCCGGCTAAGCAGCAGCTCCAATATTTTGCGTTGTCTATTGGATACTTTCATAGTCCGGCGGCCTCCTTTACGGAAAATTAACGTAACGCGGGCGTATCTGCACGCCAGCGTTACGATTTCTTATTATGTGCCTAATCGGCTTACTAACTCGTCATACTGCGGGCTTTTCAGGAAGTCATCGATGGAGATATGCTCCGCTGCAGGAACCTTCAGCCGCGCCCGATCTGTCAGTGTCTTATGCGTAATGACGATATCAGCGTCACTTGGAAGATCGTTGATCGCCGTATTAATGACCGTCACATCAATGCCTGCTTTCGTCATCTTCTTCCGCAGGATGGAGGCGCCCATCGCGCTTGAGCCCATGCCCGCATCGCAGGCAAATACGATTTTTTGAACGTTTTCGATCGTTTTAGGCGCCGCTTCTGGAGCTGGGGACGCTACCGCTGTCCCTTTCGCCTGAGCTTTCATTTCTTTCATTTTGGTCTGTGCAGATTCCAGATCTTCGCCATCCTCTTTTTGCTTGGATGTCTTCATCAGCAGGGCAGCGACGAGGAACGATACAATCGTTGCTACAACAACACCGCTAAGCATCGGCAGCCATCCGCCCTTTGGCGTCATGGCAAAGTAAGCGAAGATACTGCCCGGTGAAGGGGTGGCTACAAGGCCTGCTCCAAACAGAACGAAGGTGAACGTACCAGCAACACCGCCGGCAATCGCTGCCAAAATCAGTCTCGGGTTCATCAGGATGTACGGGAAGTAGATCTCGTGAATACCGCCCAAGAAATGAATGACAACCGCGCCTGGAGCAGATTGCTTGGCAGCTCCGCGTCCGAACAGCCAGAAGGCGAGCAGGATGCCAAGACCCGGGCCTGGATTCGATTCCAGCATGAAAATAATCGATTGCCCAGTTTTCGTCGCTTGATCAAGCGCGATCGGGCCTAGCACGCCGTGGTTAATGGCATTGTTCAGGAACAATACTTTGGCCGGCTCAATAATGATATTCGTGAGCGGCAGCAGTCCCGCGTCAATCAGCCATTGAACGCCGTTAGCGAGCCCTTTGCTGATCATCTCGACTACCGGGCCAATGCCTTTGTAGGCACCGAGCGCCAGAAGTCCGCCGATAATCCCGGAGGAGAAGTTGTTGATCAGCATCTCGAAGCCGGAAGGAATCTTGCCTTCGATCGACTGATCGAACTTTTTAAGTATCCATGCGGCCAGCGGGCCGATAATCATGGCTCCGAGGAACATCGGAATGTCTGAGCCGATAATAACCCCCATCGTAGCCACAGCGCCGATGACACCACCGCGCGTGCCGTGAATCATTTGGCCGCCGGTATAGCCGATCAGAATCGGCAGAAGATAGGTAATCATCGGTCCGACGAGTGTCGCCAGACTTTCATTCGGGAACCATCCGGTTGGAATGAACAGGGCCGTGATCAAGCCCCAAGCAATAAAAGCGCCGATATTAGGCATAACCATGCCGCTCAAGAATCGTCCAAATTTCTGAATAGCGACTTTGGCACCGCCTTGCTCGGAAGCGGAGTGCTGTTGTTGACTCATGATCAGTTGACCTCCTTAATAGGGTTAATTATTCATAAATGCTTTCTTGAAGCTGTAGTCATCATAATACGTAAGCGTTTTCAAGTTCAATCAAATGAAAAGCAGCTTTCGTCATGAAAGCTGTTGACAATATGTTATGATGGCGCAAAAAAAAGCATGAATAATTTAAGATGAAAGCGCATTATAGCGGCATTTTGCAGCTAGTATTGAACATATGCAAGCGATAGGAAGGACATATCAGAGACAACCGTTCGTTATGAGAGGAGCGGCCCTATATATCCTTTATTTACTTTTAATCTAAGCGCCATACTTCTTCCATTTGGCCGCCCGGTTCGTCATGCAGCTGGACCAAGGGAAAGTGAGTATCGGCCTGATCCTTTTGTTCATTATTGTTACGCTATGCACCAATGTTATTCAGCATATCGAGACTTTGGATTTGATTGAACACTCATATGCGCAGATGGATAAAGCGGGGGAGTAGAGCCAAATATGTTGGGACATTCACTATGATTGATGGTGAGTCCGTTTTGTGGCTGACAGGAAAATGGTAATGAAGCGGGTGATGATTAATATGGTTAAATAATGAAACAAGTTGACTTCATTATTATGGATATATCTTGTGTTTGCCTCAGATATATTCGCTCCTTCCAAAGAGTATAGTTGAAGAGCGCCCTACTGACGCCATATCCATCGTACATTTTATAGCGATAACCGCCGTTAGATTTCATGATCTATGAATTCATTTATAATTAGGGGATAGGTTGAAGTTGAAACAAACCTATCAACAAAGGCGGGGTAAAACCGGCAATGAAAGGTGAAGCGAATGGAATGAGAGCAATGAGAGGGAGATATCTCTCTCCATCACTTCGAGACGATAACGTTGAAATCAGCCTTTACTGGTTCAATGAAGAAACGAATGAATGGATAGAACTGAATACTATCGGGATCGAATGGGAGAAGGGTGTCGTAAGCGGTACAACCGACCACTTTACCAAATTTGCAGTATTTCGAAACCTGTAGCGGAAAATGAATATGGAGTTCACTTTAACGATTTGAATGGCCACTGGGCGTTTCTACATGGGCACAGAAGGCGGTCGTTGTCGCAGTAGAGCATGGAATGATTGCCGGTTATCCGGATAACACGATGAAACCCCAAGCCCATGCAACCAGGGCGGAATCGGTAACTGTCATATTAAAAGCTATCGAAAAAAAATCAAATGACCCCAAATCAATGTCTCATTTTATTGGAAAAGGATGAAACTCTAATTTGACGGGTTTCATTCTTTGTCTTGGGACAACAAGAATACTGACCGTTGAAACAAAAGTGGGTGCATAACATTAGTTTGAATCAAAACAGGATGCATAATTAACAGAACTACAACTATCATCCGCTACAGGGCTGGATCGTCTGACTAGCGACCGAAATTATGCTGCTGTCTGCGGGATGATGCAGATCTTCCAGGGCTACTGACTGCGAACGGGGTTAGGCATGATTTGGGGTACGGAACCCATCAATCAACATGAAAGTTATGAAAAATCTAGCGTATTACAGGCGAGGAAAATGCTCGTCCTATCTCTTCTTATTGGTCGGTTATGGATGGATATCGTTTGTTATACTACCAGCTCGAGCAACCTGAATACCGATCCAATACTCATTTAGTCAACGCCTTTTGCATTCGCAGGTTCTAGTGCTGACAAGTTCTCAACTTTCTGGTTGTGGAATTGCTCATGAACTATGGCTCCTGATCGTTCGGAATAGAGGCAGGCATAGCCTCACTCGTTTTATATGAATATGTCTTCACCAAGCTATATTATTTTAAAAAACTAAAATTGGAGTTGTTCTGAGAAATATCGTTCCTACACATATGTAATTAATTACCTGTAGCTATTGTGAAACAGCCATGTTATATTATTAGTCCGGCCGCGAGATACAAACGGCGGATACGAAAGAGATTGTTCTTTGAAAACTGAACAACGAGCGAAACTGCCCTGTTAATTCTAAGGAATTAATAGATAGAAGAAGAGCTCACATTGACCTTGGTCAGTGTGAAGAACTTCGAAGCAACAACGTAATGAGCATTTCAAACTAACTTTTATGGAGAGTTTGATCCTGGCTCAGGACGAACGCTGGCGGCGTGCCTAATACATGCAAGTCGAGCGGACCTAACGTTTCTTCGGAAACGTGGGGTTAGCGGCGGACGGGTGAGTAACACGTAGGTAACCTGCCTGTAAGACTGGGATAACATTCGGAAACGAATGCTAATACCGGATACGCGAATCGGTCGCATGACTGATTCGGGAAAGACGGAGCAATCTGTCACTTACAGATGGACCTGCGGCGCATTAGCTAGTTGGTGAGGTAACGGCTCACCAAGGCGACGATGCGTAGCCGACCTGAGAGGGTGATCGGCCACACTGGGACTGAGACACGGCCCAGACTCCTACGGGAGGCAGCAGTAGGGAATCTTCCGCAATGGGCGAAAGCCTGACGGAGCAACGCCGCGTGAGTGATGAAGGTTTTCGGATCGTAAAGCTCTGTTGCCAGGGAAGAACGCTTGGGAGAGTAACTGCTCCCAAGGTGACGGTACCTGAGAAGAAAGCCCCGGCTAACTACGTGCCAGCAGCCGCGGTAATACGTAGGGGGCAAGCGTTGTCCGGAATTATTGGGC